>CAYONZ010000020.1:0-38464 GCA_964405465.1 uncultured Bdellovibrionales bacterium
CGGCGCAAGCGGGCCGTGACATTCAGGCTCTCTTTGCATCAGCCTATGCCGGGCGCTGTGGATTGAATCTAATTGGACTTGCCAACACGCTCTCTGGCAGCAGCTCAGCTGTTATGGTGAATCTGCTTTCGGTGATGCAAAGTTCAAGTGCATCGATGATGGCGGACTGTGTGACGGCAGAGGGCTATCTTAAATCTATTTCGGCGACAGCTGCAGGGCGAACTACCGAAGAGAATCTGTTGATGGCATTTATTGGAATGGCAAAAATCGGAGCAGTACTTGCGGTGTATGCAGATACCGATGACAACGGTGTCGCGGATGGAACTTTTGATCCATGTAACGTCGCCAAATTGCCAGACGCTTATGCACGGGAAATCGCCACTGGTTTCACACTTCTCTACACAAGCATAAAGGCGGCCAATGCCTCGGTTCTGAGCTCGTTGGTCACATCACTTGATAGTTTCTGTGGTACAGGACAACCGCTTAATTCTTTGTGCAACACTGTCGTGGCGGCGTCGTTCTCGGTAAATGATATTAAAGCAATGAATGGTTTGGTGAAGTCCACTCAATTTGGGGTAGGGAGTTGCAATGATTCAACCCTCGTGACCTGTGTGTGCCCATGAGCAAAGGCACGTTGTTTTTCAAATCATCAAACGGCGCGAATTTGCCTCAAAAAATTCATCGAAACTTTGCAATGAGTTTGGTTTGCAGTTTTGTGCTTTTTGTAATGCCCGCAAGAAGTGTTGCCTCGGAATCAGTGGACAGCTGGGCTTCGGTGCGCGCACTTGGAATGGGAAACGCCTACACCGCAGTCGTGAGTGATGGAGATGCCTTGTTCTATAATCCAGCAGGATTGGGAAAGGCCGGCGGATTTGATTGGACGATTTTTGATCCACGCATCGGGCTTGATGGATTGACTGTTTTGCAGGCGCTGCAAGACTATCAATCGAGCTCCAATTTTGTGACATTTCTCAATAATCTTTATGGCAAACACATTTGGCTTGGTGCTGGTGCAAAATCGGTCTTGCGCGTGTCGAGTTTGGCAGCCGCGATCTACACTAGTGCTGATGCAAGTGTTGATCTTTCGAATCCAGCTTATCCCTATATGAACTTAAACTATTTTGCTGACTTGGGATATGCAGCTGGCGGCGCTATTCCATTTATTCCTCAGGTATTTTATTTGGGGATGACAGCCAGACGTATCACTCGCACTGGGACCAATTTGCCTTTGGGGCCGAGTTCGTTAGCGACGCTTACCAATTCTGCGATTCAAGCACAGCTTGCCAATCGGGGCGTTGGCTATGGACTCGATCTTGGATTGGTGCTTACGGTTCCTTCACCCATCAAGCCGACGTTGTCATTCACCTGGAGAAATGCCGGGGTGACGCAATTCACACTTGAATCTGGCACGACGGCGCCTGACAGAATCATGGATGAAATGATTTTTGGTGCCGCTCTGGAGATTGATGTGCCTCTGGTGACCATCACTCCGAGTTTTGACTATCGTCACTTCAATGATCCATCAATGCAGTTGGGAAAAAAGCTGCACATGGGCGTGGAAATTGACTTGCCACTCATTGACATTCGCGCAGGACTTCACCAAGGTTATTACACGCTCGGCGCAGGATTGAGTCTTGGACTGATTCGTTTTGATGCTGCCACTTATGGAGTTGAACTGGGGGAATACCCTGGACAAAAAGAAGATCGGCGTTACATAGCGCAGATGACTTTGGAAATCGGTTTTGATTCAAGTCTCTTTGGTGGTAGCGGTGGAGCAGACGGAAAAGGCGGGTCCGGATCAGGTTCGGGCGGTAGTGGCGCTGGTCGTAAACTAAAACTAAGACGGTAACCGTAGACGATGCTCAAACTTGAATTTCTAGCACAGGCCGACGATGTGCTTTTGCACTTCGCAAAATTTGATCCCATGTCGTCGACATGGTTGGTTTCGGATTTGCGGTCGAAACTCTATTTACAAAAAAAGTGTATTCAAAATGAAGTCTTTTTGCCGGGAGACTCATTTTTGCGAGCCAGTGAGCTTTGGCGAAAGATTTTGCTGCGTGTTCGTCCAGAGTTGCAGGTGATTTCGCGAGAGTTCGCACTGACTTTGATTGGCGATCACATGAGTCGTTTGACCTCTGGGTGGGCTCGATCTCCTGGTGCTCCGCAAACGGCCTACCAGTACCTCACACAATTGATGCCGCTTTTGTCACATGTTGAATCTTATGAACTCATGCAAACTTGGTTCACCGAAAATGAGGAGAGCCATGTTCGATGGGGCCATTGGTATGAGCTGTGTCGGGAGTTATGGAGTATTTTTTTGCAAGAAGGATTCGTGGTGGCTCCATGGATCTCTGGGGTTCTTGTGAATGAACCTGGACTTGAAGAGGTTTGGGGTCGTGATTTGTATGTAGAACTTGGCGCTGAACTAAATCAAATTGAATCCGAACTTTTGATCCGCTTGTCAAAAAAGAACGACGTTACGGTTTTTGTTCCCAATCCTGTTTGGCGCAAAGATTTTGCAAAGACGCTTTGGGCCTATGATCATCTCATCGCAAATATTCCAAATTTAAAATGGCCAGCGATGGCTGCGGCCACTGTGGATTCGAAAAATCATGGTGAATTCTCAGATGTTAAAAATTCGAAAATCGGTCGGAAAAAATTTAAAAAAATGACCACTATGTTGGGCGAAGTGAAAGAGGCGATCGTCCAAGTGCGTGAGTGGCTTGAACAGGGAACCTCGGCCACTGAGATTTCTATTGTGGCACCTGATATTGAAGTTTACTGGCCAGTGTTGCGTCCCTATCTAGAGATTGAAGGAATTCCCGTCAACAAAGATTTACAGTCGCAGCTCCATACATTTTTGGACTTCTCTCGGTGGCTAGCGCAGATGCGTATGCAGTCTGGGTCAGTTGATGAAGTGGATTTGGAGTTGGTGGTCTTCGATCAAAATCCGGTTTTAAGCTTTGAGCGATTTCGAGTTTTGTTTTCACATATCTATGATCAACGAGATTTTTCGCGCGAAGTACAAATTGAAAAAATATTTTCGCAAACTCTTTCGCAGGAAGCGCTTTTGTCCCGCGATGAATTCGTGGCTTGGAGTTTGAAATGGGCGGCGTCTGAGGCGACGGAGCTTCCACAAAGAAGTGAGATGCGCAATGACATGGTGAATGTCGAGAGGTTAGAAATTCTGTTCAAAAGATTTCTGGCAGAGGTTCCTGAGTCAGCTCGATTGCAATTGCGACAGTGGCTCAATTATCTGCAGCAACTTGCTTCACGAATCGATGTTGTGGTTGATGATGCAAAAACTCAGGCCAAACAAGATGGGGTGAACGTCGTCTCAATCGGATCGGCTCAGGCGTCTCCAGCCTCAAAAATCGTGATGATGGGGCTTACAGAACCAGCCTTACGCAGTCATATAGACACTTCAATAGTGTTTGCAGACGTGCTATCGATTCGGCATCATACTGGATTTCAAATGTTCTCCGCTGATCAATCGAAATTGGCTTTTGAAGCAAAATGGGTGATGCATAATGAGAGGCGTGAATATTTATTGATGGTACCAGAAACTGATTTTTCAGGATCAGTTCAAGCTCCAGCATGGATGTGGCTCGAAGGTGCAATTATACAGGACCCGACGCTTGCAGTTTCGATTCCACAGAAAACTCGCTGGGATGATGTTCAACAAGCAGGTTTGTCGGTCATAGGTGAGATTCGTGGGTGGTCAGAGACCCGCAGCAATATTTTGGCCAAGGCCCTTCGCTGGGACATGGGCGAAGAAGAACTGCCGCTTCTTCAGAGTGTGCCGCTTTCACAGGTATCAGCATCAGGTCTTGAAGCCTATTTAGAGTGTCCGTTTGTCTTTGCTGCAACTCGATTGTTTAGATTGAGCGATGACCCGGTATTGGATCTTGATGTTGATGCCGCAACTCGCGGGCGTTTAATGCATGCGATTTTACAGAATGTCATTCACAAGAGTTTCAATCCCGCGATATCGGATGCAGAGCTGGATGGAATATTCGAAAACATTCGAAAAGAAAAGAAACTAGAATTTGGTGAAGAAAAAATATGGCTTCGGATAAAACAACAAAATTTAGAATTGCTCAAAAAGGTGATCGCATTTGAAATTGAATGGCGAAAGAATTGGCCAGAAACTCAGACCGAGTTTACCGAGTTGCGCATCCAGGGCTTTCTGGATCTGACCACTGGTGAGCTCAGCACAGATGAGCGTGAGGGCACATTGCGCGTTTCTGGATCGATAGATCGGGTGGACGTAGATAAAGCTGGACGTGCGGTCATTATTGATTACAAATCTTCGGCGAATTCCCTAAGCCAATTTGGATCTTGGCTTGCTAATGATCAACTGCAGCTGCTTTTCTATTCCCAAGCACTTGAGCATGGGCTGGGGCAGACAGTTGCTTCAGAGTTGGGCGCAAGTGCTGTGAAGCGAGAAGTCGTAGGTGCATTTTATTATGTGCCTCGATCTCTGAATAGAGAAATGGGATTTAAGGTCACTGACCAAGAGCAGAATCTGTTTTCGGCCGATGACCGAAAGAAAAACAAATTGTCGAAAATCGAAAAAGAAAAGTTAATTGGGCAGTTGAATGAAAAGGTTGCGGACGTCGTTCAACATATGAAGCGCGGATACTTTCAAGCTATTCCCAAAGACAAAAAAACTTGTACCACTTGCCAATGGAGTCTATTGTGTCGAGCGCCGCATTTGAGCAAATGAGAAATGAAATTGTCAGGGCAGGTGCTGGAGCAGGTAAAACCTATCGGTTGACACATCAAGTGGCTGGCGCTGCGCTGAAGTATTTTGCTGAGAACCAACGATGGCCTCACGTCGTCATCACCACATTTACACGAAAGGCAACGCAGGAGTTACGCGAGCGATTGATGCTTTTGGCACTCAAAGAAAAGCCCGAATTGGCTGAGTTTGTGACCTCCAGAAGTTACCTTTTTGTCTCGACTATGCATGGTGTTTTGGACATGTATCTAAAACGCTATGGCGGTGCGATGGGGCTTGATCCCTCGTATAAGATCTTGAATGAGTATCAGGCCGAAAAACTTTGTAAGTCGGTTTTGAAGACCATTTTGTTTGAGCAAGACCGCTATAACTTCAAAGATTTTTCATTTGCGCAGCTGATGGACCTTTGTCGTTCATTCAATCAAAAGGTCTATCTGCATGAGAAAGTTAGAGTCTTGCACGTCGATGATTTTAAGGCGCTATTTGTTGAGAAACTCAACGCTATTTTGAGTAGAGTTGAGGATACTGTTTCTCAAGTTAGGTCAGAGACAAACAAGACTGACTGGCTCGCGATGTGTGAGGCGCTTGACAAAATCAAACGTGATTTGCGTGAGGGTTTGTGGCTCAGTTGTCGTGAAAATATTCTGGATCAATTGGATGAAGTGACCAAGGGTAGAACCAGCTCCAAGGCGCCTCCTGTTTCTGATGAAACAAATGAATTGGCTGTTCAAACACTGAAAGATCTCAAAGAGCTCCGTGAAGAGATTTACAACCCCGAAATATGGCAGAAGCTGAGTGCGGTCTATCAAGAGTTTTCATTATTAGCTCAAGAATTTTCAGAGACATTGCTTGCAAAAAAAATGACCAAGGGAGTGATTGAGATTCATGACCTCGAAATTCTCGCGCGCCTTTTGATGAAGCGTTTTCCGGAGACGGCGTCTTCTTTTGCTTCGCAATGGAATTATTGGATGATTGATGAGTTTCAAGATACCAGTCCTATGCAAATTGAGATTATGCGCGACTTGATTGGCGATCGACCTACTTTTGTCGTTGGTGATCCACAACAGAGCATTTATCTTTTTCGGGGAGCTCGATCGGAGGTATTTCAGGCCAAAGAGGCAGAGTATAAAAGCAAAGGAGAGGCCTTTGATTTTTTGCAAAAAAACTATCGCTCACACCCTTCTTACCTTGAATTTCTCAATGATTTCTTTGCAAGCTATGAATGCGAGTTTGCCCCGATGGTGGCTAAGGGTGCGACCGATGGCGAACATCTTGCGGCCACATTTTTATGTTTGCAGCTTTCTCATGATGAGTCCCAAGCGGATTCCACAGCAAAGGCCGTAGTGAGCGGTACCGAGCTGCGAGCTCGACAGATGGCACGTGCTCTCGAAAATGAAACTCTAGCCATAGTTTCACATGTTCAAAAGCTTTTACGCGAAGGTTCACATGCTGGAGAGATTTGTGTCTTGGGCCGAACCAACCGCGCTTTGTTGGAGATTGCCCAGGTATTGAATCAATACGGCCTCTCAACCCATGTGCACGCCTCGAGTGGTTTTTTTGATCGACGCGAAATACAAGATCTTCTCGCGGTCTTGAAGTTTATTGTTAATCCTCATGACAATTTTAATCTGCTCCAGGTTTTGCGGTCGCCGTGGTTCAGAATTGACGATTCGGATTTGATTCGACTTTGTCATGACAGGGTGAAAAGCAAAGACCCCGGTTCAATGTGGAATTTTGTAAGCCGTCTCAATGTGCAGGAGAACCTTCTGGCCATTGCCGATCTGCGCGAGGTTCTTAAGGAGCGAGAGAGTAAATCGATTTCTCATATTTTGATGAATGTTGTTGAGGCCTATGGATTTGTTGATCTTGCACATTTGCACGATGTGAGCGGCAGAAGAGAGTCTAATATTTGGAAGCTTCTCACGCAACTCGCTCAAGAAGAAAAGCAAGTGGGTTTCAATTATCTAAGTTTTATTTCAGGGACACTGAAGGCCCTTTCTACCGAATCAGGTGCTGAGGAGGGCGATGCTATCGCTGCAGTTGAACCAAATAGAATTAATTTAATGACCATTCATGCTTCAAAAGGTTTAGAATTTGAGCATGTGATTTTGCCACGTGTACATCAGGCTCCTCGAGTCACGGGATTTGAAGACTTCACTTTTCACGAAGATCGAGGCCTTTGGTCATTTCGCGCTCCAGTTGGAGAGGACCAAGAGAAAGTCGCTTCACTTCTCGAAAAGAGTTGGCTTGAGAAATATGCCAATCATGAAAGGGCAGAGCACCACCGAGTTTTGTACGTCGCGATGACTAGGGCGGTGAAATCGATATTTGTGAGTTGGGTGAATTCAGTAGAGAAAAATTCTTGGGCGAATGGATTAGGTGTGGATCTTGAGCCCGGTGAACATCGCGAAAAAAACTACCGTTACCTGGTGCTTGAGAATTTTGAAAATCCAGTAAGCAATCGTGCGGATGCTGACGGCATTCGTTCTGTGACTATAACCGCCCCAGAAGGCTCCTCTTTGGTGCGTGAGGTGTTCAAGACGGCGCAGTCCTCCTGGTTGACCTCGAGGTCGGTCACGCAAATTATTGAGGGCGAAACCCAAAATGGGCAAGTGACGGTTAAAAAAAATGCGACCAAGATTGCTGATCGATTGCGAATTGCGAACACCGGGACACTGGTTCACAAATTGATGGAATTGATGAAATATCCTTCTCGTGAAAAGTTAGAACTCTTGGTTGCGAAATGGTTTCCAAATCGCGAAGAAGAAATTCTCGAGGCGATTGGCTATTTGCAAAATTTTTCGTCGCCATCAGTTTTGGAATTGATACATGCTGGAGAGGTGGAGTGGGGCTTCGCATTTCTAGATCAACAAGGAAACGAAAAGATTTTAATTGAAGGGCAAGTTGATCTCTGGGGGCGAGATCGAGACGGCCAGCTCTGGATTGTCGATTACAAAACTGGAAGCGATGTGCATCGTGAGAAGGCCTTTCAACAGATGAAAATTTACGGGCGTGCCCTGCAGGCAGCCAAGGTGGCTCAGGCAGGTGAAACCATTCATCTTTTGGCGCTCTATCCGTTTTTGCAGAAGGCCTATCAGGAAGTGATGTCTTAAATTGATTCACTTGCCGTCTGTTTTTTGTTTATAAAAATGTCTTTAGGGCGTGTCCTCAATTGGCTAGCCTACTACGCAAAAGCAATAGAAATGAATTGGGCGTTGCTCGTCGTCGAAATAGCACCACTATTTCTCCTCCTCGTGCCTTCAGCTCATTTCTATTGCTTCCGCTCGCGACGTCCGACCAATTGAGGACACGCCCTAACAGACTCTCCTTGAGCTCAAATGATTTGAATTTGAAGATCAGCTTTCAATTGTTGGATGTATTTTCCGATAAGATGCCATGACTGATGCCAGTTTGGATTCCGGAATATTTTTTAGAATCATCCTTGTTCTGGGGGTGATGATAATGATGCAAGTCCTTGTTCGGCGGGATCGAGATTCAGGGGCACGCGATGCCAGCAGTGCAAAAGCTGGAGATTTGTTTTATAGCAACGGTTTAGTATTGCATTTGCTTTTGATGGCCTCAGCTTTATCAGCCGCCTTTTTTGGTGTTGGTGGCCTGGTGGCCAGCCCATGGTTGTTTTTAGGTAGTGTTCTTTTTGCAGCTTATTTTTTGAATCTCCTCAGAGAAAGATTGCGATACTTTGAGCTAACTGAAAAAGGTTTGGTCCTTCATGATCGACTATTCAAGACGCAAAAATCCATTGATTTCGCTCAAATTAAGAATCTTCGCTTTGAGCAAGTCAATGGTACTTATTTTGCTCAAATTGCTTTGCTCCCAGAGGTAGAGGTCAATGAGTCGGCAATTGGGGAAATGAAGGTTCACTCGTCAAAAAATTCTGACGAAAAGATTCGCTTTGCAGTATATGGGCGCGAAGTCTATCGATTGATGATCTATTTGAATGAAAAATTTGAGGCCAAATGGAAAGCCGAAATCGAGGGTCGTGAGCAATGGGCCTTTGAGTTTTTGACTGGTGGTTTTTCTGCCCAAGAAATTTTGCTCAAGATTTTACCTAACCGCTTTGAGTACTTAAAAAACGAGAAACGGGTGGCGTTGCTTTTTGATGAAATTGTTGAAATGCGTGCTGTTTCTCCTGGGGTAGAACTTGAAAATCGTGACGGTGAGTTGTTCACGTTTTTCCCTTCATTTGATTCAAGAAACCAGTATCTGTTCCGCCGGTTTGTTCAAACGGTTGCGGAGCGGTCTCCGCATTTGAATCATATTCGTGAAATCCTTCGCAAATCGGCCTAGGAGCTGTCAAAACTTTTGACGGTCTTAGTGTCATTACAAGAACAATTGAAAAATCAAAAATGTCACTTTTCTTGAGGTGTAGTTTTAGGTAAAACTCCTACGTTAATGTCTGTGTGCCGTGTGCAATGGGAGTCAGACATTTTGAATTTGTTGTTCCAGTTCAATCCCCATTTGCTGATAAAAACCGTTGATTAAAAAAGTAGGAAACCGTGAGATCAGTTGTAAAGTCACCAGTTGCAAATTCATTGGAAAAACCAGTAAACAGGCCAGTAAATAAGCCTGTAAATGTCTTCGCATTTCTTCGCTCCTTGTTTCTGAGCTTCTGGGTTTTATTGCCGTCGTTATTATTACCAGAATTTGCACTGGCTGGAATTTACCAAGTTCAAGGTGAGTTTAAAGGTGCTTTGACTCTCAAAGAAAAACAGACGGCGAAAAAAGTGGAACTGCATGATGGTGCTGGCCCATTGGAGATTTACATCGATACCATGAAGCTTTCGGATGGTTTAAAAGAAATGATGGCCAGTCGATTTAAATTGGAGTTGCGAACACAATCTGGTCAAAGTTTTAGATTTCGTGTTCCAAGCGAATATTTCCACGAGTTTTCAGAATTTTCGGTGCCGGCAAAAGTGACGGGGCAAAATGTAGCCATCACTTCCACCCGGGTCGAAGACACAGTGGTAAAGGGCAATCACTCTGAAAAGGTCTCGTGTGAATATGATGGGGTCTGTACTGCATGCTCTTATTCGGTCAACAGTTCTGATCCGCTATCTTGTGCCAATCGCAAAAAATGCCCAGGTAAAAAAGAGGTTTTGGTTGAAGACCTCGAAGTGAGTTACCATTATGTCTTTCAACTTGCGACTGAGTCAGGCGTGGCCTCATTGATCAGTGAAAAGAAGTCCTATCCAGATACAAAGACTCTAAAAGATCTTTCAAAGTGTGAAGAGCAGACTTCAATCTTCGACAATTAGGCCACGCCCTTGAACCCCGCTCCAGAATCTTTTAGTTGCTTTGCTTGATGGCATGAAATTTAACAGTCTTTGCTCCTAATGGTCCAGTGATGGTCATCGTCGCATCTGTACTTTCAAGTAAACTTGTGGAGACTGGAAACTTCATCAGGTAAGCCGATCCCCAGCGCTCGTGATAAGGGAACAAAGTTTCGAGTTCGGCGAATAATCGTTTATCGCGCTTAACTTTACCGTCATAGCGTTTTCCTCCGGCTTCAATAAAAACTCGCCATATAGAGTTGCCATCTGGAAGGTTGTCATTTTTTTTAAACGGCGTAAAAAAACTCACGAACACACTCGTTTCAACATTCGCTTCCTGAAGAGATTTGTCGACCTCTGAAGCTAATCGTGGTTCTTCCCACCTATAGTAGCGTGCCTGCCGTGAAAGTTGGGCCTTTCGAATCGTGGTATTGAGCAGTGTGGAGCGAAATTCGAATTGATTGTAAGGGCCATTGTAAGATTTTTCGCCGTCACTGTATTGATCAATTGTTGCTAAAAAAGCCCTCTGCTCTTCTTCGCTGCTCCAATCAGGAATGGGTTCGGTCTGTGCTGTGGAGCAAGCGTTCAGCAAAAATTGTAGCATCAATAAGCCAATCAAATAAAAGCGCATTTCAATTACCCTTTCGGCAAAAGAGATTTAGTAAACAAATCGAGATCTTTGAACACTTGCTCACGATCAATATCATTAAATATCTCATGGTGGTTCTCGGGATATACAATTAGCTTTTTAACTTCTGATTTCACGAGGCCAAAATAGTTTTGACTTGCAGGAGTGCTGACGACTTTATCTGCACCGGCAAGTTGCATCTGAAACGGTACACTGATTTTTTCTACGTTCTCGTGTACGGCTTTGATGCTGTCGAGAATTCCAAAGTACAATCCTGGTGAGATTTTATCGTGGCGTAACGAGTCTTTTGGATAGGTCTTCAAAATCTCAGGATCACGTGTGAGGTCGGTAAACTGCAATTCGTTGAACATTGTATAGTTCGGAGCAATATTGAACAAAACTTTCGCAGCGAAGTCTTTTATCACTGGGACTTTTGCGGCGACTCCAATCAGAGGCGAGCTCAAGCAAATTCCAAGTGCGCCGTCGACACCCAGTTCGGTTGCATAACGAAGTGTAATCAGGCCACCCATTGAATGCGAAACCAAAAAGTAGGGAAGTTCAAGTTTCGAATGTTGTTTGAGAAAATACAAAAATATTTGAAGATCGTGAGCGAAGTCAGAGAACTGATCTATACATCCGCGTCGGCCTTCTGATCGACCGTGCCCACGCAAATCCCAACTGATGACATTCCATCCTTTGGGGCACATCGCATTGGCAAAAAGATTATAGCAATCGGAGTGTTCTCCGAGCCCGTGGGTTACGACCAAGGTCCCGATAGCCTGGGGAACAGTCCATGTTTGATAGAAGAGATCCGTTTTTTTGAAGCCAGCAAAGTGGCCTTCCATTCTTGTAATCATAGATCTATTCTCGACCACTATATAAAAAACCGTCAAGTCGCATTGTGCTCGAGGCGAGATTATCTTACGATATACGAATGAATCTTAAGATGTATCGATCTATTTTGGCTTCTTTTGTTGTTATTGGTTTTATGTTTTGTTCTGCCGCGGCTCAGGCCCAGCAGTCTGAAGAAGGGTCTGAGCAGGACTTTGGTTCCTCGATGGGCTTTCATATTGGCTCGCTTCTGCCGAATCAGATTGGTGGCGTCACTGAAATCATGCCTTTTTTTGGAGTTCGTTATGGTTACAATCTTCATCCCGGAGTCATCGAACTAGGAGCGGCTAATTCTCACGCCTACGGAGTCGATTACAGTATGTTTTCATTGAGTGTTATGGGCTCAATGGTTCCCATTCCTCAGTTCTTGACTATTTTCTATGTCGGCCCCGACATGCATTACTATCAGGGAATCAATGATCCCGGACGCAACACGGTGATCGGTGGTCACGTAGGTGGTGGCATCATGATGCATGTTTCAGATACACTTTGGTTTCGCTCCGAAATGAAGTTCAATATGAACCCCGGCACCAGTCTCTACATTGGTTTCGGTTTCGAACTTCGCTCCAAAAGTTCAAGCGGACAATAGCAATTCAGTGTCGACTTGGTTTTGATTTTTTTCACTGTGTAGATCTCCTTGATCTCTGGGGCCAACGGTACCAGCAAGCGTATGTTTCATCACTTCCGCAATTCGACTGATTTCTTCTGACATCTGTTCGAACTTTCCCGAAAGCTCGAGCATCCTTTGGGCGGTCAATGTGTTATTTTGAGAGGCTGAGTCAATATGCAAAATGGATTTGTTGATTTCGTCTACTCCCAGAGCCTGCTCCTGCGATGCCGTGGAGATCTCTTGGGACTGGAGTTGAATCAATGCCATTTCTGTTTCAATACGTTTAAAGTTTTCCCTGCAGAGAACCGTTTCAGTTTGTCCTTTGTGAACTTGGGCTTGCCCCGCCTCAAGTTCGGTTGCAATTTCGGCCTGCATTTCATTGACAATCTTTTTTACGGTCAAAAGTGAACTATCGATCATTTCATTGATCTCAGCTGCCGCTTTTCCGCTGAGCTGTGCAAGGCTTCCAACTTCTTCAGCGACAACCGAAAATCCACGGCCATGCTCTCCAGCACGTGCAGCCTCTACAGACGCGTTGAACGAAAGGAGTTTTGTTTGAAATACGATTTCGTTTACGATCGAAGTTTTTTCTTTAATATTTGCAATCAATGTTGCAACGCTTTCGACCTTCTCGTATCCGGAATTGACCTTTTTGGTGATTTGCTCAAATCGGGCCACGAGCAATGCGATAGATTGTGACAATGACTCCATAGAATTGACTCCGTCAATGATTGCATTCTGGCATTCTGATGACTTGGTCAAAGAGGTTTCAGTTCTTTGAGTTGTCTGTCTGACGGTACTCGCGATTTCTTCAGTGGCAGACAAGGTTTCTTGAACTGACGAAGCTTGAGCCGCAATTTGCGAAGCAAGCAGAGCTCCGTCCTGTCGCAAATTTTCTGCTGAGGATTTTAGCTCTTCAGACCTTGTGCCTAGCCTTTTGGCGATTTTGCTAAAAACATTATTTAACCAATATGAAAAAAACATACCCAAAAGTATTGAGAATATAAAACCTGCAATGACCGAGCTGATTGAAACCCGTGATAAACTCTTTGAGGTAATTTGAGCCTCGCTTGCTAGCCTGTCGGCACTTTCGTTTTGAAAATTTGAAAGTCGCATTAAGGCTTCATTGAGCTCTAGCCGTGCGCTATCGACATCATCATTGATGATTGTGACAATCTGCTTTGCGGCTTCATCATCGATGTGGTCTTTGTTGGCGAGAGCGAATGCCTTCATTGAAAAATCGTTGTAGGCCTTCCATTTGTTATCGAAATTTTTTGCGATTTCCGATTCAGCCGCAGATTTTGCCATTAAATCATATTGCTGTTTAATTTCGTTGAACCTCATGAGCCAGCTTTTGTAGTCAGACTCAAGCTCATTGGCTCTTTCTTTGTTTTTGACATGACTTGAAAGTGTTAAAATCGAAATGGACGATTCTTTGGCGTACCCTTGAATGAGTCCCACCAGTTTCATTTTGGCGAAGTTATCAGAGACGATGATCGAGTAGCTCTGATCTAGTTTTTTTAGCGAGTCGTATCCTAGAAAACCTACGAACAAAAGAATCAACCCGATAAATCCAAAGGCAAACATCATTTTGAGTTTAACACTTAATTTCATATTCATTTACACTTGTTGAAGTCAGGGCGATCGGCTGCACAAAAGTTCTTGCCACCATTTACTGGTTGTCCCTTATAGGTTGCGGTGATCTCTTTTGACTTGGTGATATCCAGGCGCGCATTCTCGCACTCCTTGAGAGCTTTCTTGGCGCAGTCTTTTTCGCTGGTTGCATCTTTTTCTTTGTCACAAGAAGCTTTGCCATCACATTTTTCAAAGCTGATGGCTTCTTTGCCAGGGCAAGCTACTCGAGTAAAGTGTAGGACACAATCATTTGCTGCGAGAGCTTGAGCGCTGATCATGAGTAAATAAACAAAAACGGTTTTCTTGAGCATGCGGTCTATCCTTTGTTGTTGTCATTTTTGTGCCGAAATCCCATATCACAGGTCGGTTTCCGACATGCATGGTATCGTGATTCCGAAACACTGATTGTTTCGGCATTATGAAACAAACATTAACCGCTGAATAAAAACTTAATGTTTCATCTTATTTACACAGACCAACGTCTATGTTCCGGCCCAAGCTTCACAGACTTTCGTGTGCCGGCGGCGAAGCGCGCGTGAACTTCGCTGTTTGGATTACCGACGGCCGCCTAGGATGGTGTCCTGAGGGGTGTCAGATGATGCTAGGGTACTTCTGTTTTGTTGAATGTCGACTGTGGGATAACCAGCCTCGGTCGTCGACTGCGAAAGATCGATTGGCTTTGCTGCAAATGGATAGTCGAGATTGTAATGAATGCCTCGCGATTCTTTGCGGTGCAAAGCACACTTGACGCTCAGATCTGCAACCATGGCAATATTGCGAAGCTCGATGATGTCAGGATGCAGCTGATAGTGCCCATAGTAATCATCGATCTCGGCCAAAATATTTTCTAATCGTTTAGCCGCCCGCTCGAGGCGCCGGTTGGAGCGTACAATGCCAACATAGTTCCACATGAGGCGGCGAATTTCTTCCCACATGTGCTTGATCACGACGAGCTCATCATCGTTTTGCGCTTGTGCGGGTGAGACTTCGAGATTTTGTTCTAGGGATCCTTGTTCAGTTGCGACCGTTGAATCTTCTGAAACTTCCGGAATCGGAAACAATGAAAAATTCTTTTTCGCAAATTCAGCTGCACGGTGTGAAAAAACCAAGCACTCAAGTAGTGAGTTCGAGGCGAGACGATTGGCGCCGTGAAGCCCAGTGCAGGCCGATTCGCCCGCCACCAAAAGACCTGCAATATCGGAGCAAGCATTAAGATCTGTGACGATGCCGCCACAAAGATAGTGAGCCGCAGGTACAACGGGGATTGGTTCCTTCGTCATATCCACACCATATTCGAGACAGCGATGATAGATCACAGGAAAATGCGCCTTGATAAATTCCGCAGGTTTTTTGCTGATATCTAGAAACACACAATTCGCAGCGGTTCGTTTCATTTCGGCATCGATAGATCTTGCGACGATATCCCGAGGGGCGAGACTGCCTAGAGGGTGATACTTTTTCATAAAGGCCACGCCTTCGGCATTGAGGAGTTCGCCACCTTCACCACGTACGGCTTCGCTAATCAAAAAATTTCCAGCATTCGGATGGTACATGCAGGTGGGATGAAATTGCATGAACTCAAGATTGGCGATGCGTGCACCTGCACGATAGGCCATCGCAATTCCGTCGCCAGAGGCACCACTCCAATTAGACGTATAAAGATAGACTTTACCTGCGCCGCCTGTGGCGAGCATGGTGAATCGTGCATAGTACTGAGTTTGTTTACCCAAGGCTTTATCTAAAACCGAAACACCCAAGCAGCGTGGCTGCCCGACATGAAATGGTCCTTTATGCGAGTCGCAGTCTTGGTCGAGAATCAAATCAATTGCGATTTTTTCTTCGTGAATTTCAATGTTCGGATGTCGCAAAACTTTTTCGAGAAGTGCGGCGTGAATTTCTTGGCCGGTGTGATCTTGTACGTGCAGAATACGGCGGTGACTGTGTCCCCCTTCGCGCGTGAGGTGAACTTTGCCTCCTTGACCATCGTCGAGATCAAACTTTACGCCCCAATTGATCAAGTCATCGATGCGTGCCGGTGCCTCTTGCACCACTTTCAACACAACATCTTTATGGCAAAGTCCTGCCCCTGCGACAAGTGTGTCTCGGATGTGTTCTTCAAAACTGTCGTCAGGAGCCATGACAGCAGCGATTCCACCTTGGGCCATCGCTGTGTTAGCTAGTGTTGATTTGGATTTCGCAAGTATAATCACTTTCCCCTGGTCAGCCACTTTGAGTGCAAAGGAAAGACCTGCGAGACCCGAGCCTATAACTAAAAAATCAGACTGATGTTTCATGTCGTCTTTATAGGTGAGGGTCGGGCACGAGTCACTGTGTGTTGCGCTGTCTTGTGCTGCGCCTGTGCTCGGAGGGGTGACCGGGGGGAGCTTACTTTGAACTCGACCAAGGCCCTGCAGTGCATGCAAAATAGCGCGTGCCACTTGCCTCGTGATGGTCGACAAAACTAGAATATTATCGAGGACTTACTGTTACGCAAAAATACAGAAGTCCAGCGAAGATCGAGCCGAATGTTCGAGCAGGATGATCGAGTCAGAAGTGGGATTTTAAAAAAGGATTTTATGCGCATTCAATGGCGAGTCACATTTCTAGTTTTATTTATATTAGTAGCGACAATGGGTGCTCTTTCATGGAAGACGCTCGGCTATCTGACCTCAGAAAAAACCGCACATACACGAGAGCTCTCCTATCGACAGTTGGCACCTCTCAAACGCTTGGTCGCTGCCAAACTGGATCTCATACGCAACCAAATGTTGGACGGAGCCGAAAAGCACGGTTCACTTGCTCCGACCTTTCACGGAGGGCTTGAGGCTGTCAGCCTCGTGAATAAAACGCAAGAGCTCTGGACTCCGGCTTGGGTGGACAAAAATATCGATTCGCACTTTTCGAAGTGGCCACTTGGTCAGGACCAAACCGTTTTGGGTGCGTTGCCGTTTGATCGGTTGGTTGATGGAGAGGTGGCATGGGTGCGCACCGTGGACTTCAATCGGCAAGCGGTCTACGCCGTGATGTTTTTTGTCGAGGCTCAAAAAAAGAACTCGGCCGCGAGTGACGGAGTGGCGAATTTACCTGAGCAAATTCAATCAGAAACTAAAGCCAACACCAAGGCGGTGTTGGTGGGACTCTTTTCGCAGAGCCCACTGGCTTCGTTGACGGATGATTTCATTGGTGAAGAAAACTCGATTATGTTGGTTGATGATCGAGGTTATGTGGCGGCCCATCGTGATAAGAATCAAGTGGGCGCATTGTTTAACGAGGATCACTTAGTAAAGCAGATTTTGCGTGATAAAAAACTAAGTGGTGAAGCTGCGGTCGACGATATGGAAGGTCGTGCGACACTTTCATTTTTTCAAAAAATAGATCGCACCAATTTGTATTTGATCAACGCCTTTGCTTTACAAGGGATGGAGGCCGGTACCCTTGGATTTTTGCGGATGTTGATGGTCATTGGGGGTGCCGCAATTTTACTTGCGTTGGTGCTTTCTTTTTTTGTTGGCAGTCGCATCACCGGATCTATTGAAAGTCTCCAAGTTGTGGTGGCCGAATGGGCACGTGGAAATTTCAAGGCCGCGCCTGTACAGGCGGGTGATGATGAGGTCGGAGTCTTAGGTGTACAGCTGCGCCAGATACAGTCACACTTGATGAGTAAAGCAGCGCAAAACAAAGCGCGTGAAGCTGATGAATTTTCCTTGGCAAAACTGGAAGTCCCTAAGGTGGATCTGTCGTTTAAAACTGACACGTTAATCCCTGTGCCGCCTCCTTTGCCAGAACGTGATTTGAATGTGGTGTCGCAGTTGCCGCCAAAAAATGAATTGCGAATGCCGCCACTCCCGTCGACATCTGAACAACAAGACTTGAGCGAGGCCAGAGCTTCGGCATACAAAACATTTGCTGAAGGTTTGGTTTCGTTGATGAAATTGCCAGTCTCGTCGATGCTGGGGCACATACAATTGGCAAAAACCAAAACCCAAGATCAACCATTGAAAGAACATCTTTCGTCCTTAGAGCGTGAAGTCCGCAAGACAAAGGAGCTCGTGGATCGCTTGACCCAGTTTGCTGGAGCCGAGCGTTTCGATTTGCAACCAACTGAACTAAAGGTGGTGACGCAAGCGGCACTTCGAATGGTGGAGCCGCAAGCGAAAGCGAGCGGAGTTTCTGTTGAAACGCAGTTCAATGATGTTCCTTTGGTGCTTGCGCATGCTGAGCATTTGCAGACTGTCATTGTCACGTTAGCCCAAAATGCAATTCAAGCGATGAAAAAAACCAAAGACAAGCGATTGCGGGTTTTGATCACGTTAGATGGCGGTCGAGTGCAGTTGGCAGTTCTTGATACGGGTGAAGGTATGAACGAAGAAACGCAACGCCACATCTTTGAGCCGTTTTTCAAAGGCACTCTGGTTGACGGCAACTTAGGATTGAGCTTGGCGCTTTGTAACGGAATCATCAAAAACCATGGCGGCGAAGTCAGTGTGAGTTCCGAAGTTGGAGTGGGTTCGCGATTCAATTTGAGTTTTCCAATTTCGGCGGTGCAGACGATAGCTTCTCCTGGCTTTGCGTCCAATCCACAAACCGATCGCCCTCTGGCCACACTCCATGTCACACCAACTGAAGTCCCAAGCGAGTCTGTTGTAAGCTTCGAATTCAATGATGAAAAACAGGATGAAGAGGTAACGGGTAGTGCTTTAAAGAAACTCCAAGATGAGTGGCTAGAAAATCAAATTGCTAAGCAACGTGAAGAAACCAGTGAGCCAAAACTCGCAGGTCGTTCACCCGTTGATCACAACTTGCTTAAGCTTTTGCCCAACCCCCCTGGAGTCGAGGAGTTCGGTGAGACCACAACTGATCGTACAATCAAGCTCGACCGAATGCATGAGCTGGAAGCGCAAATCAAAGCTTATGAACAACAAGAACAAAAAAAGCCAGGTGCAAATTCAACGGAGCAGTCTTCAGGTGGGCCTGCCGGACTTTCGTTTCGCCAGGATGAAACACTCAGTGGGGTGGTTGATCTGAATCTCAATTCTGACGAGACCCCTGCTCAAGATGAGCAAAATGAAATGCAATCGACAGAAGTGACAGGTGCGCCTGAGGGGTTTGATATGTCTGAGATGACGGCCACTCAAGATGGCGCCCCTTTGGGGTTCAGTTTTGAAGCGGAATCATCTGTGGTTTTTGAACCTGAAGTGAAAGCGTCCACCGTACCTCAGAGTCCCAAGGTAGCAGGGCCTTCGGCTGCGCCAAAGGGGTCACCTTCCGCACCTCCCCCGAAGCCTCCGGTTAAGCCTGCACCAGCCTCCGAAGAGCAGTTGGGATTATTGCGAAAGAATTTTTCATTTGCACCTCAGTCTCCAGGAGTGGTGAAGCCTCCAGAGCCAAAATTTGATATTTCGCAACCCTCAATCAAATTTGAAATCACCAATTCTGGACACGAGTCTTCAGTGAAATCTACAGAGCGCCTTAAGACTTTAAATGAAAAACTGCAGCAAGGGTCTGCATCCGGCAAAAGGACAGAGCCGCCATCTCCACCGGTGCGGCCAGAGTTGCAAAGAAAATCTGAAGCGCCTCAGTCTTTGTCACAAATGACTCAATCGCAGATTGATATGACTTTGAGTCATATCAAAGTGCCCGAGTCATTTATGGATGAATCACCTGATACGTTTTCAAGCGTTGATTTATCCGCATTTACCCAAGAACAAAATGAAGGGTCGGGACCGAAAGTCCAAAAAGCACCTATGGCGATAGATGAAGATAGTTCTCCTGACATCGGCGCCATTTCTGCACAAGCGCGAAGCTCGACACAAGCAGAGAATCAGCAAAATGAAAAAACACAGATTGAACCGGTGCCCTCTGGTGATCTGAAGGTTCGAGTTCGAAAACCGAAGAGAGGATAAACCTGTGGAGATCAATCAGTTTCGTTCAGAGTTCATAGTCTTTGTGATTGATTCAGACTTTCGCTTTTCTGAAACAATTGTCGAGGCTCTGAAGTCTGCTGGGTATTTGACCCGATTCTTTCCGACCATTGATTCAGCGCTTGCTGTGGCTCATGAGGATCCACCACATTTAATTGTTTATCATCCGGAAGGGTTTACCGGACTGACCGAAGAGTTTGTGGCGCGTATTCGCTCTGTGAGTCCAGAAATTTTATTGCTTTTTGTGTTGTCGGCAAAAGAAGTGTTGCCGGTTCTGTCGATGATCAATCAGGGATTGATTTTTGATTACATTGCAAAGCCATTTGTCTCGTCGCTTGAGATCATTCAAAAAGTGGATCGCGGCGCTATGCAGCTCCTTTATATGTATGAAAATGAACAGTTGCGTGAAGATGCGGCTAAGCAAGATGTCGCAGCTCCTTCTCCAGCAGACTTTGTCGAGGGACCCGCTCGGTCAATTGAATCGGCACGAGAAGTACTTTCTGATTCATTTGTACAAAAGATGAATATGCAGGTTGAACAAAGACATGATGAGAGGCTACGCATTGGAAGTGCTGATCTGATTGAGTTCAGTTTGTATATTGAAAAACTTGCCGTCACGAAAGAGCTTGAACCCACTATTCAAACATTTATGGACGGAGTGAGTCGCCAACTTCGCAATGTGCCGGTGGTTTACTTTCGGTATTTGCCTCAATATCTATCTCTTGTGATTTCGCAATGTGCTTGGTTGCCAATTGATAAAATCCGGGGAATTGGTTTTGAACTGAAAAATGAAGATCCCAATCGAATTCCACACTTGTTTCAGTATCCCGAACAGATGGAGCCACTAAAGAACCTCATGAGTGAGGTCTTTCGAATTTCAAAATTCAGCTGCTTTGCTCATCAGAATGAGAATGAAACTCTTGGGTTTTTAGTGATTTTTGACTCACTTGAAGACGAAAATACCAGGGCTTTGGTGCAGAGTTATAAGCAGGCTTTTCAGATTGCGTACAAGAGAAATTTACTTCTCAAAGAAAAACATGTTCTTGAAATATATGATCCCGTGTCGGGTTTGTTTAATCGCCGATATTTTCGTCAGAAGCTTGATGAAGAGGTTTCGCGCTCGCGAAGAATCAAACTTCCTGTCTCAGTTGTGGTGATTGATCTTGATCGATTTCGAAAACTCAACACGGCAATTGGCGCTCGAAGTGCCGATACGATTTTGCGCATGATTGGTATGATTCTCAAAAAGACCACTCGGGCAACTGATATCATCGCACGCACAGGGCCTGATGAAATTATGTTCATTCTACCACATACAGATCATCTCGGTGCAGCCGTCAAGGCTGAGAGAATTCGGCGAATGATCGAAACGACTAAGTTTCCAGTGCTTGAAAATCAAGAGATGAATCATCTTAGTGTGAGCGTAGGTGTCAGCGAATATCCTTCTTTTTGCAACGATGCAGAGTCTTTGCTAAAGTCTTGCGACGAAGCGCTATTTCAGGTGAAACAAGCGGGTGGCAATCGAGTGTGTATCTCCAGTCCTCCGATTGGATTTCAACCTGACTTTTCGGTGCGAGTGCAAATGAAGGAACTAGCGAGGGATTCGAATTGAGTGAATGGCAGAGACCGTCATGGGTTGAAATTGATCATCAGGCATTGAGTAAGAACGCCACATGGCTGCGTAGTCTGGTCAACAAAGACTCTTTTTATTGTCCAATGATCAAGGCCAATGCCTATGGGCACGGGGCTGTTGCAGTCGCAAAAACAATGCGTGCTCAAGGTGTTCAGGCTCTTGGAGTGGCTCTGCTTGAAGAAGCCATTGAGCTGCGCGAAAACAAAATCGATGGTTCGATTCTTGTTTTTTCGACCTTTGCCGAGGCTTCGATTCGCCAGATTATTCAATATCAAATTACGCCCGTTCTAGTAAATTGGGCTCAGCTACGTGCCTTCGCGCGTGAATTGCAAAAAGACTCTTCGGTGCAAGGTGCCTATCCTATTCATTTGAAGTTCAATACCGGGATGAATCGTCTTGGTTTTGCGGTGAGCGAGGCTCGCGAAGTGCGAGAGTTTATTGTGGGTAACCCTCAGCTGCAACTTGAAGGTGTGGCGACACATCTCGCCCAGGGAGATGATGCGGGCGTTGCCGATGGTTATTCTGCGATGCAAATGAAGATGTTTTCTCAGGTGCTTGCGAGTTTTCAAGGCTTGCGTTTTCAAGCGCATGGGCTCAATAGCTCCGGCTTGGTGAGCTTGGCCTTTGCGCAAAATAAGGTGTTGGGTCCGCAGCAAAAAGAGTTCGCCAAAGATTGGGTTTGGCCGCAGGGTGCGCGACCGGGTTTAGCACTCTATGGTTTGAAGCCGGCAAGCCAAATTCACCAGGTCACTGAGCTACATCCTGTTTTGAGTTGGAAGAGTCGGGTGATGCAGTTGCAAACTGTGGAGACAGGGGCGCGAGTGTCCTACAACGGTATTTGGCAGGCCAAACAAAAGTCGAAGATTGGTGTGATACCACTTGGATATGCTGACGGATTTTCAAGACTATTGTCGAATCGCCATACGGTACTTTGTCGTGGAGAACGTGTGCCGATCGTCGGCATAGTGTGTATGGACTATTTTATGGTTGATCTTACAGCACTTGAAAACAAGACTGGTGAAGTGAGGCATGGTGAAGAGATTGTGCTGCTAGGCCGACAGGGCCAAGCCGAAATCTCTGCCGATGAACTCGCAGAAAAAATGGGCACTATTTCATACGAAGTCGTCACTTCCATAACAGAACGGGTACCACGTAAGCATGTCTGAAGCAAAAGCCTGGAATTATCAAAAAGTAAGACGCAAAGTGAATTTCGTGATCGATCGCTCCGCGTTTTTTGTTTTTGAAAAGCTGGGCGAGTTGGTGAGTGAAGTTGGCGATGTTGCGCGTTTTGGCTGGCGCGGGGTCACACTTTTTTTTACTAAGCCTTATCGTTTCGATGAACTTTTGGTTCATATGGAGTTCATAGGTAATAAGTCTGTGGGTATTATTGGTTTGACTGGTTTGTTTACAGGTCTCGCACTCTCTTATCAAATTTATTTAGGTTTTAAGCTGGTGAATGCCACCTCATTGGTGGGGCCGACTGTTGGCTTAGGTATTTCCAGAGAACTCGGGCCGGTGCTCACCGGACTTATTGTCGCTGCTCGAGCTGGAGGAGCAATGGCTGCTCGTTTGGGAACGATGCGTGTGACCGAGCAAATTGATGCACTTGAAGTGATGGGTGTTGAACCCGAGCAATATTTAGTTTCTCCGCGAATTTTGGCGGCAGTTATCACGATGCCTTTGTTGACTGGGATATTTGATTTCGTTGCAATGCTGGGTTGTTACCTTTTGTGTATCAAAATGCTGGGTATGGATGAAGCCTTGTTCTGGGATCGTACTGAACTTTGGGTGAACCCGAACCATATCTATGAAGGTTTATTTAAAGCGCTGGTTTTTGGACTTTTCTTTTCGGTGATTTGTACACATCGAGGATTCAATACTGAAGGTGGAGCCGCGGGTGTTGGTGATAGCACCAACAAGGGCGTGGTGCAGAGTATGGTGACGATTATTATTCTCGATTTCTTTTTAACGAATATTATCGAAGTGGTTTACCGCATTCAAAGTGCTTTGCAAGGAAAGATGTAAAACGTGAGTTTACTTTTGAACCAAGAAATTGCCATCGAAGTGAAAGATGTTCGCAAGACATTTGACGGTCGAGATTTTGTTTTGAACGGCGTGAATCTTTCTATTCCTAAGGGAAAACTCACCGTGATCATCGGATTTTCTGGTACGGGGAAGAGTGTCTTGCTCAAACATATTCTCGGTTTGTTGCAACCGACTTCCGGCTCGATAAAAGTACTGGGTCAGGATATCACCCAACTGGATGCACAAGAGTTAGCAAAGCTTCGACGACACTACGGCATGCTTTTTCAATATGCGGCTTTGTTTGATGATATGACTGCACTGGAAAATGTGTATTTTCCCCTGCGAGAACATCGTCCAGACCTGAGCAAACAGCAAATGCACGACATAGCCTATCAACGGCTCAAAGAGTCAGGGCTTGACGAAAAGCACTACCGTAAGCTCCCATCAGAACTCAGCGGTGGTATGCGGAAACGAGTTGGTTTGGCGCGTGCTCTGGCTTTAGATCCAGAGATTTTGGTGTATGACGAACCAACGACTGGTCTTGATCCAATTTTGACAGAAATGGTGGATAATCTGATTTTAAGCACTCATAATCTTAGAAAGGGCACGACCTCTTTGGTTGTGTCGCATGATTTGCATGCGGCATTGCGGTTAGGTGACTATATGGCGATGCTCGATAGTGGCAAAGTTTTGTTGTTCGGAACGCCACAAGATTTTATGAATACCGATATTGAACTTGTGAAGCGATTCATTAGCAAGGGAGTGCATCGCACATGAAATGGTTGACGACGCCAGAATTTAAAGTTGGATCGATGGTTTTGATCGTGGCGGTCATCATTGGAGTTATGTCGCTCAAGGTGAGTGAAGATCCAAGTTACCTCGGTGGGTCGAAGCGAGCGTGGTTTCTTTTAGATGATGCTTCGGGCTTAGTGAAGAACAGCAACGTTAAAATGGCTGGTATTGATGTCGGAATTATTCGAGACATCCTGCTTGAAAATGGGGCTGCTCGCGTTGAAATGATTATCAAATCTGAAGTGAAGCTGACGAAATCTACACGCATTGAAATTCGACCGAACGGAATTTTAGGCGATAAGCACGTCGAAATCATTGCTGGAGACCCACGTGATCCGTTGATGCGTGATAATGAACAAGTTTTGGTCGTCGACGATCGTGCCTCGGTGGATCGCCTGATTGGTGAAGTGAGTAAGATCACCAAGTCGCTGAGTTCAGTTGCCGAAAACATTCGTGCGGCGACTGAAGGTGAAAATGATAAGCCATTGGGACGAATTATCGCCAATATCGAACAAATCACCGGAGACCTGGCTGATTTATCAAAAGATCGAAAAAAGCAAATGGGTGAAATCGTAGAGAACATTCATAGTGTTTCGCGAACGGTTGCGAGCATGGTGAACGATGAATCCGACGACGGATTTAAGGCGGCTTGGAAAGATGCGATGCACTCACTTAAGCGTGTTGAAAAGAGCTTGAAGAATGTGGAAGAGATCACGGATAAAGTGAATCGCGGTGAGGGTACGATTGGTAAGTTGATCAATGACGAAACAACGGTTGAGCAATTGAATCAGGCGATCGATGGGGTTAACGGGTTTTTAGATACAGCCAGCAAAACTCAAACAGGTTTTGATTTTCACTCAGAGTATCTTGGCAGACAGGGGCAAGCGAAGTCGTATCTAAGTTTAACCCTGCAGCCAGGTCAAGATCGTTACTATGAACTCGGAATTGTCGATGATCCATCAGGTGTGACTCAAACTGTCGATACGCGAACAACGAGCAGTGGTTCGGTAACAGATGTTCGTGAAGAAAAAACGATGTTCAGTAAAGTGAAGTTCAACGCCTTGTTTGCCAAGAATTTTTACAATGTCACAGTCAAGGGTGGCTTGATGGAAAACGCGGGTGGTCTAGGGGTTGATTATTACATGATGAAGCGCAAACTTCGCGTTTCACTGGATGCTTTTGATTTTGCTAACACGCATCTTAAGGCAACAGCGCGCTACAATTTCTTTAAAGGTTTATACGTAAATGGTGGCGGAGATCAGGTGAGCAACACCAAAAAAATCACCGGATTTGTTGGTGCCGGTCTTTACCTTACCAATGACGATCTAAAAATGCTTGTCACCAAATTGCCTTTCTAAAGGGTAGGGTGTTTCCGCGTTTACTCGGACGTCGCGAGCAGAAGTCGTCGAAGTGATTCGCAGGCCTATTTTTGGGCGATGTCCAAATATTTCTACAAAGAGCGAAAACTCCAGGGTACACTATCAGGAGTTGCAACTGTTTTTCCATCATGACAACAGCAGGAACCGGCATGTTTAAGAACGCTTTGGTGAGTGTTTCAAATAAAAATGGTTTAGTCGAATTTTTGCGACCATTTGTTGCATCCGGGTTGCGTGTGGTTTCCACAGGTGGCACCTACAAGCATCTTAAAGAAAACGGTATTCCGGTCGTTGATGTCAGCGAACAAACTCATTTCCCTGAAGTTATGGACGGAAGAGTGAAGACTCTGCACCCAATGGTGCACATGGCTCTACTCGCGCGGCAAGACCATCCCGAAGACACCGAACTTTTGAAAAAAAATGGTCTTGAGCCTTTCGATCTTGTCATCGTTAACCTTTACCCATTTGAAGAAAAAAAATCGGCTGGACTGACAGGTGATGAGCTTGTGGAGTACATCGACATTGGCGGGCCCTCGATGCTTCGGGCTGCTGCCAAAAACCATCAAAGAGTGGCCGTCGTCTGTGAACCTGAAGACTATCAATGGATCGCAGACAAGCGCGAGCTAACTCTTCAAGATCGACGTAAACTTGCTGCGAAAGTGTACGCACACACGGCTCGCTATGACGCTTTGATAGCGCAAACTTTAGATCCAGACCTGGCGTCGCATCACATGCTCGCAGGTAACCTGGTGCAAGAACTTCGTTATGGTGAAAATCCACAGCAAAAAGCTTGGTGGTTTCGAAATCCATGTGAGCGAGGCTGGCATGATGCAAAAATTCTGCATGGCAAGGCACTATCGTACAATAACCTTCTTGATTTAGAGGCTGCTGCAGCGTCGCTTCGTTCTTTCAACGAACCATGTGCTGTCGTGGTCAAGCATAATAATCCATGTGGCGTGGGTTTGGGTGATTCGGCTGATGATATTGACATGGCAATCGACCGTGCACTTCGTGCTGACCCGATGAGTGCATTTGGAGGGATTGTCGCCCTCAACCGTGAACTTGATTTTGCTGGCGCAAAATTTCTAAGTAAACTTTTTTTGGAATGTATCGTTGCGCCTGGGTTTTCCCCCGAGGCCATGCCAGTGTTGCAAGCAAAAAAAGATCTTCGGCTTTTGTGTTGGCCACAACTCGGTAAAGAGATGCGTACTGACTCTGATGCTAATGCTAATGCTAATGCTGAACCGAAGTCAGCGGTCAGCGAAAAATCGACGGTTTATGAATTTCGTTCGATTGCGGGTGGCTACTTAATACAGACCTCAGATCAGGTCGAAGAGTGGCAGAGTTCGTTTAAAATTTTTGGTGAAACGCCTTCAAACGAAATAAAAAAGAATCTTCTTCTCGCTTGGCGAGTTTGCGCTTCGCTAAAAAGCAATGCCATCGCAATTGCAGTGAATTCCCATACTGTGGGTTTAGGTATGGGGCAGGTGAATCGAGTTGATGCGGTCGAGCAAGCGATTGCGCGAATGCAGGTTCATCACGCGAATCTACTGACAGACACGAATCGTGAGCAGATTGTCTTGGCAAGTGATGCGTTTTTTCCGTTCGCAGATTCGATAGAAAAAATTGCGGCGGCTGGGATCAGATGGGTGATTCAGCCAGGTGGATCAATCAAGGATGATTTGGTTATCGAGAGGGCTCAACAACTGAAGGTCAATTTGGTGTTGACGGGAGTTCGTCACTTTCGTCATTGAAAATTTGTGTCAGATTGTCGAAGCCATTGAAAGGGAGTTCAACGGTGAATGAAGTGTCAACAGATGCAGTATGGTTGGTGAAAACAGGAGAGAGAATTCTCGGGCCATACTCTCGAGAAGAAATAGTTGAAAAATTACATTCCAAAGAACTTGTGGTGATCGATGAGGTCACTCTTCCTGGGCGGCGTTGGAAGTACTTACGTGAAGAGGCTGAGTTTTCGGCGGTGATCGAAGAAATTCGCAGAGGTTCACATGGGCGAGGTGAAGACACCGAGGTCGCAACTTCGGTGACCATTGAAACGACCGCAGCAGATACGATTTCAGATACCATCACCATGCAAGAGCCAACCAACACTTCTCCCGAAGTTCCAGATTGGGTCGAGGGGGCCTCTCAAAATATTCAAGAAGCGCAGGTTGTTTCCGAAAAATCTTCGATCCCAAGGCAGAATGCGGCTTCGTATGCTGTTCGCCAGTATGGCGTTTCAAGTGATCGGACTGTCCAACAAAACTTGCGAAGCTCATCGAAAGTGGGTTGGGCCGCGGCGGGGGCGATAATTGTGATCTGCGGACTTTTTGTTTATCGTTTTTTATCAGCACCCAAAGAGGTGCCTAAGGAAGATGATTTCACTCATTATATTCGTGAGGCCAATCATGCCTATCGTTTGGGTGAGTACCAGCAAGCACTTCGACCTCTTCGCTTGGCGCACGAATTGCGATCAACTGAACCCGAGGTGAGCGTCAAGTTGGCGGCTTCTATTCTGCGAGTTGAAAATCAGACTGGTCTGGTGAAAAGTATGATGCGAGATCTGCTCGCTTTTGCTCATGATGGAGTCTACAAGAAACAGGCCCATAATTTGATAGGGTTAGCCCTGCTGACAGACAATGATGTAGATGAAGCAAAGACAGCATTTGAAAATGCTCTGGCGATCGATGCAGAATTCGCACCTGCGCTCTATAATTTGGGTTGCGTTTTGTTTTTGCAAAAACAATTCGACAAAGCTGCCGTGTATTTTCAAAAATCAATAGTGCGCGAAGGTAGCCCAGCGATGGGCTATTTGATGCTTTTACGTACCAATCTCCAAGCCGGTCTGGCGACCAAAAAAGCTTCCTATTTTGATTCTGCTGAAATCACGATGAAACAAATCTGGGATCGTTTTGCAGATTTTCGCCAAGAGGCATCTGTCATCGGAGCCTATCTGGCCACTCTCAGAAATGACAATCAAGAAGTGGCCATCAATGTGCGCCGTGCACTTCTTGCTGACCCGTTCTTAACCAACGAACATATTCATGACGCCAACTACGGTATTGAATTATTGGGCTGGAATCACCTTTTACAGATGTGTGAGGAGACCGCGAAGTTTGATGGAAAAGCCCATTACAATAAAGCACTCTTGGCGATTTGTTTAGACAAAGTGGGCAAGGGTGCCGAGGCCAAAAAAATCTTAAAAGAGGTGTTTGATTCGATTCCCACCGATTCTCTGGTGCAAAGTATGAAGGCCTACCTGGCTTGGACATCAGGCCAAGAGGATGAGGCCTATGGAATTCTCAAGGGCACCACCGGTGGAAACTATGAAGTCGCCAATATTCTATTGGGACGCTATTGTTTAAAGATTCAGGACTATGCTTGTGCGAAAAAAGAATTCGAACGTGTGCGCCTCACACTCGGTAACCTCGTTGCTTTAACCGGCCTAGCAACTCTTTCTCTTAAAGAGGGCCAGGTCGGAGATGCCGGGCCCAAAGTTGAGCGGGCGCGGTCGTTGTCGCCAAACTATCGTCCTCTTTTGGTTTTGGATGAGAAGATGGATGCCATCGCCGATGCCAAAAAAGACAATTGATTTGTAAGGGGAGCCAGATGCAAACAAAATATGTTTGGTTAATTTTGCTACTTCCCCTTTGCGTATTGAATCTAAGATGCAAAAAAGAGCCACTTGCAAAAACACTTCATTTTGAAAAGCAAAGTCTTTTGAAATCGGCAAATGATGTGAGCTTACCGCTTTCGCTCTGGCAAAAAATTGACGAAACCTATGTTCCAACCCCTGTTGCCACGAAATCACATTCCGGCGAGGCTGGCAAAGAAGGTGCTAAGGAGGGGGGCAAAGAGGGCGAGGGAAAAGGTGAAAAGGGAGCAGAAAAAGAAAGTGGTAAGGGCGAAGAAAAAAAATCTGAACATGGCGGTGCTCCTCCTGCCGAGCATGGAACAGGCAAAGAAAAATCTGGAGAGTCTGGTGGGCACGGTGGTAAGAAAGTGCAACTTGAGAAGCCAGATATTGATTTTGCAGGAGTTCGAGTATTTTTGATGGAGCGAACTCCAGGGATTCTTGGAGGTAAGAACTTAGAATTGGCTTTTGGTACAGGAGGGGGCGAGCTAGATTTGGCGGACTATGTTCAACTAGATCGTGGAACGTTTAGTGTTGCATTCGAAATTAGCAGTCCCCACGGCGAGGCTCCGCTGAGAGTTTTTTTCTTGAGTAATTCGCGTCGGCGTAAGGTTGGCTACGATTCTTACGGCTCAGGCTGTGAGAATTTTTATGAAATCTCCAGTTATTTTAATAAAGCCATGCTTGATCGGGGCCTTCTTGTGAGTTCGACTGATCGGCGTCACGTTTCGGCGCTCGTTGGAACCTATATCTTTGCTTTCAACTACGATACCAAGCTAAATCTAAGCCAAGTCACGATTAAAGACTCAAGATTTAAAGACTTGCACTGCCGTAAATGAACCATTAATTAGGACACTAACTGCGAGGATAAAATGTCATCTGAAAGTCTAGAATCTGATTTAAAATCGAGTGAAGAGTCCAAATCTGGTCAACCGGCGGTACCAAGCGCAAAGGTCTTTGTTAAGGATCTTGAAGATCGACAACAGTTTCATTCGACGTTTTTAGTTAAAGACAAAACCTTGCTTGTCGACAAAAAGGGAAAGTCCTACATCGGTATGAGTATCGCGGATAGCTCAGGGCAAATTGATGCTCGTATTTGGGATAACGTCGACTCGCTGACTCATGTCTTTCAGAGTGGTGATGTTGTTAAGATCAAAGGGCAAATTCAGATTTTTCAAAACCGTAAGCAGGCTGTTGTGCATAAGTTAGAGCGCGTTGACTCATCGGAAGTCAATATGACCGATTTTGTAACTCAATCCGCTCGGTCTGGGGAAGAAATGTTTCAGCAGCTCATGCAATATGTTGGGGAAGTACAAAATCATCACATCAAACAGCTTTTGTCAGATACGCTCACTGATCCCGAAATTCGCAGCAAACTTTTGCGAGCTCCTGCCGCCAAGACAATTCATCACGCGTACCTAGGGGGATTGCTCGAACACATCATTAGTATTTGTGGAGTGATGAAGGCTCTTGCCATGCACTATCGTCTTTTCGATGTGAAGCTCAATCTTGATTTTCTCTATTTTGGTGCCATCTACCATGACATTGGTAAAATTTGGGAGCTGCAATACGAGAACAGCATTTCTTATACTGATCGCGGTAAGTTAATTGGTCATATGGTTATGGCGGTTGAGCTTGTTGAAAAAAAGGCCTCACGTATTTTGGCGTTTCCCGAAGATCTCAAGGTCTTGCTTAAGCACATCATCTTGAGTCATCACGGAAAACTTGAGTATGGATCACCGAAGTTGCCGATGTTTCTCGAGGCGGTACTCGTTGCCTCGATTGACGATCTTGATAGTAAGATCAATACGATTGATATGTTTATGAAATCTGAGCGTGCCTCAGGTGAGGACTGGAGCAAATTCAATCAGATGTTTGAACGGTATTTTTATTTGAGGTCTGGCGAGTGATAGATTTTTTAAAGGCATATAAGAACTATGATCCTGCTGCGAAATCGGTTATCGAAATCGCATTGCTCTACCCAGGGCCGAAGGCTGTTTTATTTCACCGTGTGGCGCATTTTCTCTATACTAAGAATCTTTTCTTTTTGGCGCGATTTGTTCAGGAGTTTTCTCGCTGGTTAACTGGAGTGGAGATTCATCCGGGAGCACAAATTGGCAAGCGGCTCGTGATTGATCATGGAATGGGTATCGTGATTGGTGAAACTGCAGAAATTGGTGATGATTGCATTATCTTTCACGGTGTGAATTTGGGTGGAGTGAAGTTCAATCAAGGCAAACGGCACCCCACAATTGGCAATCGAGTTTTGATCGGATCAGGGGCCAAAATCTTAGGCCCCATCACGGTCGGCGATGGAGCTCGTGTCGGTGCCAATGCTGTAGTTACCAAAAGTATTCCAGCGGGAAAGACAGTTGTTGCTCCACTGGGCTTGGTGTTGGAGCGAAACCAAGCGCCACCGATTGTCTCAATTGCTGAGCAAAACGATGAAGCAGAGGCAGATTAAGACTCTTTGCCACTCAAAAAATACTCAAAAAATATCGCAATTACTATTTGTGCTTTTTAAATTTCCGCTGATGTTGCGTTGCTAAGCCGTGTTTGGTGTTGGCTTGGCCGCGCGAGTCTCTTTGACTGGCATCACGTCCAGAGGCCACCGGCTTTGATTGTGTTTGCGAATTTGATGGAGAGTTTGATTGTGAATTTGAGTGCGAATCCGTGCGGCGGGCTCCAGCGCGAGAATTAGAGCGAGCATCTGACGACCCTGCACTCGCAGAGCGAGTAGTAAATGACCCTGTACTCGCAGAGCGAGTACATGACGAATAAAGCAGCAGCATAAACTCTGCCTTTCGATCTTGTACTTTACCTGCGATCTCTTGCAGCGATCCCTCCAGAATCTCTTCGGTGGGTTGGGTCAAATCTAGTGCGAGTAAGGCTTGTCGGCCGGGCATGGTCCCAGCCAATTCTCCTACAAGTTTCTTTAGTCGATAGGGTGTGTCCATTAAGACCACCGCCTGTGTCTCGCGCGATATTTCGATTAGAGCGCGCTGCCGTTCTTCGCGTTCGGCAGGTAAAAATCCTCTAAATACAAACTGTTTAATGTTGTCGCCAGCCAAACTCAGGAGACACATAAGGCTTGAAGCACCAGGGTTGGTGGTGACCGCAATTCCTTTCTTGCGACAGACGGCAACGAGACGTGCGCCTGGGTCACAAAATCCAGGGGTTCCACAATCGGTAACCAGAGCGACCTTACTCTGTGCACAGAGATCTGCCAGAGCTGCAACATCCTCGTCCTTGGAGTGCTCATTGAGCACCTCCATGTTTTTGCCCACAATTTCCAGTCGCTTAAGTAAAGTTGAAACCTCGCGAAATTCTTCGCCAATCACAACATCGGCTTCTTGTAAGCTTTCAATGGCCCGCAAGGTGATGTCCTTGATGTGCCCAATAGGTGTCGCAACGAGAGTCAGACTCATGTTGTGGCCTCGCAGTTGGAGGTTGCCCCCTCGATGGGTGCTGCATTCTGCGAAAAATCCCAGAGATTTTGATCCAGCAGGTGTGATGGGCGTATATTTGTCATGCTCGACATGATCGAAGAGCGAATATGCGGAATGGCCACTTCGAGCTGCTCGATCATTTTCTTTATCATGCGACGTTTGTAATCGCCATGCACAGTTTCACCACACATCAATGGGCACTGACAGCAGACAATCGGAAATTTCATTTTTTTGACGTAGGCTTTAATTTCACCTTCGGTCACATAAACCAACGGGCGAATCACAACATGCTTTTGGTCATCCGCCAAAAGCTTGGGGGCCATAGCCGCTAACCGACCGATAAAAAATGTATTGAGCAAAAGTGTTTCGATGAAATCATCCGCATGATGACCCAGGGCAATTTTATTGCAACCATATTTATCCGCGAGGCCATAGAGAGCACCTCTTCGAAGTCTTGAACAAAGTGAGCAAGGAGTGGCGCCCTCAGATTTCTCCTCGATGATTTTTGCAATATTGAAAAACTCCATATGGTATTCATAGCCGCGATCTCGAACATAGTCCTCAACAACATCCTGTCGAAAACCTGCGTATCCTTGGTCAATATTCACAGCGACTAAATCGAACTTCACTGGGGCTCGCTTGCGGAGTTTATTTAAAATTTCAAGCATGGCCCAAGAGTCTTTACCTCCCGAGATTGCTACAAGTATACGATCGCCCTCCTCAATGAGCTGATAGTGAGCGATGGCCTTACCGACCGAGCGATTAATGCGCATCTCAAGTTTCTCAAGCGTAAAATCATCCCACACTTTTGGTAGAGATGGATCTGTTGTCTTATTTTTTTTGACCGAGACGCTGGAGGAACCTTTGGTCTGACCACTTTCGAATTGTTCGCTCAGACTTTCAGTTGAAATAGCTTTCTCGATATTTGTAGAGCTGTTATTGGCCAGATTATTGGCCTCGGCCTCGTGGCGACGGCGTAGGCTATCGCTCACCAGCTCTTGCAGACTTTCAAGAAAATCAGGCTGGGGTTCATTTACCCCTAAATTGGAATTTGCGGATGGTGAATGAGCTGGATTTATAAGGTTTTCTATATTCATGGTGATGGCCTATCGCAATCAAGGGAAGAAGTAAAGATCCGAGGGTCACCTATGCCACAGTTAATCCACCAGATGTGCCCCAGATGTACTGGTTCCACTTGCGACCTCCAACTCACTGAAGATGCACCTTGGTGTTTTACCAAAGTTTTCTTAGTTGTAAAATGTGTAGTCAGGGGTAGATTTGAAAGAGGCTGCAGGGTTTGTCCTCACTTGGTCTGACGTCGCGATTAGAAGTTGTAGGCCAGTCCAATGAGGCTACACCCCAAAACACCTAGAGGGAGTCTATCTTGAGCAAAACGCCATTAGCAAAAAGTTCCAGTGTACGGTGGAAAGTAAAGAGCACGAAAGAGTTGATGCAGGCTGGTCTTTTTCGGTTGCGATCTGATGAACTTGAGTTGCCCGATGGTCGAGTGATGCCTCGGTACTATGTCATGGAATTTCCTGAATGGGTGAATATCATTCCCGTGACAAGAGATGGAAAGATTGTATTGGTGGAACAATATCGGCACGCCAGTGGAGAGTATGAGCTGGAAATCCCAGGAGGTATGGCCAACACACCTAAAGATTCAGGTCAAGACTTTGCACTTGGAGCGGCTTCGGCAACCAAAGAAACGAGTGGCTTGGCCAGTGGTGTTTTGGTTAGTGGTGGAGCAGTCGATGGATCTACAAACCGATCTCTAAAAATTGCTGCTGTTGCCAAAAATTCTATGGCTGAAGATGCTGTGCGAGAGTTGCGTGAAGAAACTGGTTATTGTCCTGAACGCACCGAATATTTGTTTTCACATTCGCCAAACCCAGCCATGCAGTCGAATCAAATGCATACTTTTATTGGCTGGAATTGTGATTTGCTTGGGGAGCCTGAACCTGACCCCTTCGAAGAACTTGCGGTTCATTTAGTTTCGCTCGAGCAATTAAAGGAACTTGTCTACAACTCAAAAATTCGCCATTCGTTGATGGTGGCCTCAATACTTTTTGCTCTACCTAAGCTTGAAAAAGAAATGGGAGAAAAAAAATGACATTCTGGAGTCGGCTTGTCCACAAATCGCGTCGCCGTCGCAATATTATCATGTTGTTCATCGTCGCAGGCCAACTGGCCTTGGCTGGGCAGCTTTTAAAAAAGGAATCTGCCGGTTCGCCCACGATGCCGGTGTTGATTCGAACTGAGGTCAAGCGGCATGATGTGCAGGTGGCTCAGGAAGACTTAATGACCACACTTATGTCAGCAAATCTTGCCCCAGTAAAAGATAAAAAAGCTGGAAAGGTGATGGGCTATCAATTTGTCTCGATTGAAAAGGGAAGCCTCATTCAGAAAGTCGGCTTCAAAGAAGATGATATTCTTCAAGCCGTGCAGGGTGAAAACATTTCGTCACCTGACCAAGCCATGCAAATTTACCAAACGTTGAGTGAAGCAAAAACCGAAAGAGTTCGGTTTGATTTTTTGCGTTCCGGAAAAAAGCATAGGCTCGAAGTCAAGGTCATCAACTAGGCTTGAGTGTGAATAGTAAGTACGAAAATTTAACAAATAAATTTGATTTAATGATCAAGCAAGGTGATGGCTCCAAAGTTGTGAGTCTGTTACGACCCTTGATCAAAAAAGGAGTCCCACGTCCTGCGCGGTTGCCATTGGCAAATATAGCACGTCGGTGTGGTCAGCCACTTCTCTCACTACATCTATTGCGACCCATTGTAAGAGCAGAACGTAAACTCGCTGAGCCGGCATCTCCCGCAGAGAGAGCCTGTTTCGGAGCCGGGTTGATTTCTATCGGCGCCGTCGAAGAAGGCTTTGAAATTTTTAAACAGATCGATGCCGAATTGTATCCCGAAGTCTTACTGCACTCGAGCCTTGCCCACATCTCGCGCTGGGACTATCAAAAGGCAATTGCTCCACTTGAGCAGTACATTGCAAATCCCAGGATTTCTGTCTATCAGCGTTTGATTGGAAAACTGAATCTTGCGGACGCACTAAATTTTGTTGGCAACTATGTTGATGCACAAAAAATTCTGCATGAGTGTTTAAAAGAGCTTGCAAGTACTAAAAATTCAAACAGATTTGCTAAACAAGTAGCCCATGAGTACTTGGCTCAGTCTTATTTACATTATGGTGGCAAAGCCAAAGCGCGAGCCAGTCTGCGCGCGGCCCAGAAAGCAGCGTCGGGTTCATTGCCCAATACGATTTTTGCCGCGAAGTGGGCGCAAGTGATTAAACTCCAGAGTAAAAGAAAACTTGTATCGAATGATGCAAAGGAGCTTTACCGAGTGCGGGAACAGGCTATGCAGGCGAGCCTTTGGGAGGGAGTGCGCGATGTGGACTATCAACTCGCGCGTTTTGGCTTTCGACCTGACCTTGTGGGCAAGCTTCGCCTCGGAACTCCACTGGGGTCTTATCAACAGAAATTACAGAATCAATTTGGGGATCCGCCGGTCCATGAAAGTGTATATTGGCAGCCTGGTCATTTAGAAAACTCGACGGAATCGGTTAGTAATGCGCAAAACGAAACTCCTCACAAGTCCATTGCAGGGGTGAATGATCGTCTTCCAGCCCGTGGTGCAAAGCGGACAAATGCCGAAGCTGACAACAACGACGACAAAGCTCTTCATCAAGCGCCGAAAAATTCTACCAATAAAACAGTAGTGTTCAATTTAAAGACCGGAGAAATAACCCTCATCACGATGGGTATCGATCTGAGTGCAATAGATCTCAGTGCAGCAGAGCTGCGACTCGCAGATCTCAGTTCAATGGAGCTGAGTTTTACAGAGCTGCAGGCGACAAATCATAACGAGATAGCAGTGAAGGGGCAAAAGGAAAACAAGAACGAGTTTTCCAAAGTGATTAAACAAAAAATGTTTTCTCAGGGGGGCCTTCCTCTTCGGTTCATGCAGGTCTTGAGTGAAGACTTCTATGTGCCGGCGCGCTTGGGCCGGGTCTTTAGAGCGTTGTACCCAGATGAAAACTTTAATCCAACTACCTCACCCAAGCGGGTGGCGCAATTGGCGTTTCGGATCAATAACTTTTTTAAAATTCATGGCATTGATTTAAAGATCGTTAGTTACAATTACAGTCTTTCATTCGTCACAGGCTCAAATGTTTATCTCTTGAAAACTCGATTGCAAAACCCTCGCTATACCGAAAGCCTAGAGCCGGTGAATGCAGTTCCGCAGTCAATGCACCGCTATAGATCCATGCTTGAAAATGCAAGGCATGCATTTGGTAATTTAACTTTTTCGACTATTGAATTCTCGGAGTGGATCAATTTACCGACTCGTTCGGTTCGGCGGATTCTAAATTGGGGTGTGTCTCAAGGGATTCTTCAGGCGATGGGCCATAAAAAATCAACCCGTTATCGTTTTTAAAACTTTTCATTTCGACCGCTAAAATCAAATTAAATGCTCTTCATGTCCCATTTTGTTTCAATTTGAAACAGATATCGGCCAACTTTGTGAATCGCTCGCCCTGGGTAAACTTTGTATTCTAAAGGTGTCAGATGCACAGCATGAATTACGGGATCTATCACTGCGAAAAACAGAGTGGGGTGTAAAATGAAAGCTCAAGCAAACACAAAGAATTCACGCCGTGGTTTATTGCGAACTTTACAGGCTTTCTTGCCGAAGAAATTGAAACATGAACTCATCCGTCAGACGATCAAAATTCCTAGTGTATTGCCAGAGTCTTTGATCATCAAGGTAGCGGAAACAAAATCTGAGCTGGAGCAAGCTTATCGAATTCTACACGATAGCTATGTTGAAATGGGTTATGCTAAGCCGCAAGAGTGCGGTATGCGGATCACCAAGTACTTCGCGCTTCCCACCACCACGACGTTTGTTGCTCTTTGGGATGGTCAGGTTGTAGGTACCATGTCTTTGATTCGCCAATCCACTATGGGGCTACCGCTCGAAAAAGAGTTTGATTTGTCCCAAATTAGACAAAGTGGAGCGATGATCGCCGAAGTCTCATCGCTTGCGATTCATCGAGATTTTCGCCATCAGCGCGGTTCTATTTTCTTGCCACTTTGCAAGTATTTTCACGACTATGCTCGTCTCTATATGAAGGTCGATGCGGCGGTGATTGCAGTAAACCCATCTTGGGTCGACTTCTATGAAGGTTTTCTTTTGTTCGAAAAACTCCAAGCCAAAACAGTTTCCAATTATGATTTCGCCAATGGAGCGCCGGCTGTAGGTTTGGTCCTTGATTTTCGTACCTTCAATCTTCGATATGATGAGGTCTACGGACACCGTGAGGACGAATCCAATTTGCGCGATTTCTTTTTGCTTTCAAAATTCGTCAACCTTCAATTTCCCAAACACCTCAGCCCTAAACAAGTGATGACTCCCGTGATGACTCCCGCTATGCTTCGCTATTTCTTCTTTGAAACTGTAAATGTTTGGGAGCAACTTTCAAATTTCGAGAAGTTACATCTTGCAAACAGCTATCCTCTTGAGCAGTTTGTGACAGCATTTCCAGAGTATCGAAAGTTTGGAGTTCGCCGAAATCTGCGCTTTCATCTTGTCGGCCAAGTGTTTCAAGTTGAGGGTCATGATCTCCAACAAATGGCGAAGATTATTGATGGTTCGGCTACGGGATTGCGCTTGTTCGGTTTTACTGGTCTAGAGCGAAATCAGAAATTGAAAATTGCCGTCTACCTAGAAGAGGAAAATGCCTTTGAAATTGAAGTGGCTGTGATGTGGGTCAATAACGAAGATTCTACCTGTGGAGTACGTCTGTTGCAGAGTCATCCAACTTGGA
>CAYONZ010000020.1:38564-63671 GCA_964405465.1 uncultured Bdellovibrionales bacterium
CGAGCGGGGTTCAATCTAAATCAAGCACGTAGTGTTTGATCGTATCCAGCTCCGGGTTGGCTTCAGCGCGCCGTGAGTGAGTGGTCTCGAGAAATACCAATTGAATTTTGGGCAGGTGCTGTTCAATTAAATTCAGATTGACCGGTTCATTTTCAAAGAGCCAAACATAGTCAAAGTTTTCGGCTTCCTGGCGAAGAACCTCGAGTTTAAATTCAGCATCATCAAGCTCTAGTGATGGTTTTAAAAAAAGTTTTCCCTGATCAGGAAAGCCCCATCTTGCCAAACTTTCTCGCGTACCTCTTTCCATGCGTTGAGCATCACGGCCAGTTAAATAGTGAATCTCTGCACCAAGTGAGGCCAGCTGGCGCACAAACTGAGGGGCTCCGGGGATAGGCAGATCTTGGTGAAGAAAATCATTGTGAAAGAACCAATAGGCCCAATGTTGATGGAGTTCTCTGAAGAACTCCGGGTGATCATGGGCTGAGAGACCCAGGCGGGTCAGGGCCTCCCCAATGCCCCAATCTTTGGCTTCGATTTTAATCTTTTTGATGATTTCGCAGAGTTCAGGGTATTTGCTTCGATTGCCCTTGTCTTGAGCAAATTGAAGTACAATCTCAGTGATTCTCTGGGTGAGATCAAAGAGGGTGGAGTCAAGGTCGAAGACAGCCAAAAATTTCATTCCTTGGTCACGGGCCTCGCGAGCCTGATTTAAAATTTTTTCGAGAATTCGACGATCTTGCGTCATAACTCTCCCCTTTCGCTGACCAAATCCTGACAAAACCCTGTTTTCACCCGGTATTTTCGAAATATCAAGGATTGCCCTTGGCCCTATTCTACAAATTTGCTAAAACTTCGCAAAATAATTTTATTAATCGGTTCGTTTGAAACATAGAGGGGTCTTTCATATGAAAAGATTTGTGGGCGCGGTGTGCTTGGCGGCTGTATTTGTTTTGCAATCGGCATGTACCTTCAAAAAAGCAGAGTTTGGTTCTCAGGGTAATCCAATAAAATTGTTTTTTTCTCCATCGGTTGACGCCAAGGTTATCGATGCCAGCTCGAAAGAGCTCGTGGCCTTTCTTGAAAAAGACACCGGCTATAAATACGAAGTCAATATTCCACAAAGCTATATCGCGGTCGTTGAGGCCTTTGGTTCCAAGCGTGCAGACGTTGCTGCCTTCACTACAGCGGCTTATTTGATGGCCAATGAAAAATATGGTGCGCAAGCAAAATTGACGGTGATTCGCCACGGGAAATCAACCTACCAAGGGCAAATCATCACGCGCCAAGATTCCCCGATTAAAGAGTTGAAAGATCTTGAAGGTAAGCGCGTGGCTTTTGTTGATGCGGTTTCAGGTTCTGGCTACTTGCTACCAATGAAGCTTTTCAAAGATGCGGGAGTCAAAATCGGCGAAACCATTTTTGCTATGAAGCATGACTCTGTGGTTTCTCGAGTTTATCAGGGCGAGGTGGATGCGGGTGCGACATTCTATTCACCACCTGATGAAGAGGGAATTCAGGATGCGCGTCGCTTGGTAAAGGCACAATATCCGGATGTCGAGCAAAAAGTTCGCATCGTGAAGTTGACCGATGAAATCGTGAATGATCCGATTGTGTTTCGTAAAGATCTTCCTGAAGATGTTAAAACTAAAGTTGCCGATAGCATGGTTAAGTTTGTCCAGAGCGATGCTGGTGGTAAATCTTTTCGCGCGCTTTACGGGGTTGATAACTTGCGTAAGGCTTCTGATGCTGACTACGATGTAGTTCGCACCTTGCTCTCGAAGCTGGGTGTTAAGACGACCGAACTAGTTGAAACTAAAAAGTAATTTTTTGAAAGTGACGAACGACATGGATAAAAAAAATCCGATCCTCTCTGTTCGCAATGTTGTTAAAACTTACCCCAACGGCACGAAAGCGTTGAAGGGAGTGAGTTTTGATGTTTATCCTGGTGAATTTCTTGTCGTGATTGGCCTGAGTGGCTCGGGTAAATCGACGATGTTACGCTGTATGAACCAAATGCATACGGTGAGCTCGGGCGAGATTTTATTTAAGGGTGAGGATGTCACGCGATTACGTGGCAAACGTGTGTTAAACCTTCGCGAAAAAATGGGAATGATTTTTCAGCACTTCAATCTGGTGCAAAGGCGATCGGTTTTAAATAACGTTTTAATGGGAGCACTCGGGCACACCTCCACATTTAAGAGCATCTTGGGAATCTATTCGGATGAGGATCGACAAAAAGCGATGAAGTATCTTTCGCTTGTTGGAATCGCAGACAAAGCGCACGCGCGAGTTTCGCAATTGTCTGGTGGTCAACAGCAACGAGTCGCCATTGCACGAGCGTTGACTCAGAGTCCAGATGTTCTTTTGGCTGATGAGCCAGTGGCGAGCCTTGATCCCGCGACCTGCCATGTGGTGATGGACTATTTGCGTCGGGTAAACCAGGAGCTTGGTTTAACCATCGTATGCAATTTGCACTTTTTAAGCCTGGTTCGCCAATACGCCACACGCGTGATTGCGCTAAAGGGTGGTGAGTTGGTGTACGAGGGCAGTCCGCATGAAATCGACGAGGCATGGTTTCAGCGTATTTACGGCGAAGGCGCCAAAGAAGTGCATATCAATTGATTGAGACTAAAGAGGGGCAAATGGAATTCAATAGCTATACTATTCGGCGAACGATTTTTGATGCGAGCTGCGTAGCTTATATTTTGTTTTGTGTTTTCATTGCGATTCAACATCCAGATGTCGATGCATTTGTCGCAAACATGTCGACCAATTTTTATATCTTTGTGGGCATGGGATTCTTCGGCGCAATGGTCAGTTTGTTATTGAACGCAAATGGCATGAAGACTTTGGGAGAAGTGATTTTTGCCCCGGCCAACAAGCGGGTCACAGAAAAAAATCCGAAAGACTGGCACCAGACTCTATGGGGTATTCAGGCCATCGTGACGGTTGTTTTGACTTTTGCAATGGGTGTGGTTGTCACCAAGGTTAATGTAATTGCGTTGTTAGAAAAAGAATCCTTCGATCATGCGATGCGCTTGTTTGGGTTTATCTCTGATCCTAATTGGGAGATTTTGCCAAAGGCGATCGCGAAGATTATCGAAACAGTCTATATCGCTTTCATGGCAACTTTCTTGGCCATTCCGATTGCCTTTGTTTTGAGTTTCTTGTGCGCAAAAAATATTATGGGTGGATCAAAAGTGGGAATGTTGATCTACACCTTATTGCGATTGATTTTTAATATCTCGCGATCCATTGAACCAATTTTGTGGGCTATTATTTTTTCGATCTGGGTCGGGTTTGGACCATTTGCTGGCATGATGGCTTTGATGATTCACTCAATCTCTTCGCTTTCAAAACAATACTCCGAAATAGTGGAGTCTGTCGAAAGTGGACCCATCGAAGGAATTGAATCGACTGGAGCCAATCGCTTACAGACCATTTGGTTTGCGATAGTGCCACAGGTGATTTTGCCTCACATCAGCTACACGATCTATCGTTGGGATATTAACGTACGTATGGCGACGATCATTGGTTTTGTCGGAGGCGGCGGAATTGGTTCGATGCTTATCGAGTATCAGGGTCAGGCTCACTGGCGTGAAGTGGGATGTATCATCGTGGTCATTTCTTTTGTTGTTTGGATAATGGACACTTTTTCTGCATATGTGCGTGAGGCCGTAAAATAAGCTATGGCCGTAGATTTACGGTTTTTGATTTTTAGTTGTAGATTTTCGCCAGTGCTCTTGCTCATTCTTTTTACATTCCTTGGTACTTTCACGTTTCGCACTCGACTTTGGTTAGATTCTGCAGAGGATCTAGCCAGACGATGGGCTGGTCGAGTCGCGGTCGTTTCATAACTACACTCAAGTTGAGTCTTTGATACTCCGAAAAATGTAGGAGACCGGGTTAGCCCGTGAAGCGACTCGTTCTGAAAACATTTTGAGGGACGTATGCAGAATAAGTTCATTGTGACCCACAATGGAGAGCAGCTTGAACCAATGTATCTCGAGGAGATTCAAAAAAAGGTTCAAGCCAAGGAGATTGATCTCACCGATTTTATTTTTGCTGAAGAGCAAAACGATTGGGTTCTTTTGGTCTCGTATCAACCATTTCTCGAAATCTTGAAGCGAGCTAAACCTACGGCTCCTCCAAAAATAAAATCTCAAGTTCAAGTGGAGCACTCTCCGGTCAGCAGTACAGAAGTGTTGTCTGCTAAACTTGTACAAGTTGGCCCATTGAGTTTGCCATCAGCTTCTGCAGAATTGCATTTGCCAATGGTGATTGATTTGTCATCGCAGACTACCGATCAAGCTTCTGGCCAAGTTTTTGTACAAGCTTCTATACAAGACCCGGTGAATAATACGGCGCAGGCGATGGAGGTCACTCAAGTGTTTGCGGGGCATGAGCTTACCCAGAGCGGGGTTGAAGCGATCACCCAGGTGACGGTGCTCTTTGATGAGAAAACTAAGACTGAGATTCCAAAAGTCATTCACCTTCCGGGAGAAATTCTTGAGGTGGAGTGGTTCATTTTAAAAGGTGACAATCGTTTTGGTCCATTTTCGCATATGGAAGTTGTGAAGCTCTTACAAGAGAAGAGCATTTTTGAGTATGACTATGCCTGGAACAAAGAGATGAAATCATGGGCGCGTATTGCTGAGCTGTCGATGTTTCATCCAGATGAAATTAGGCGCTTGCGAGATACAGATTTACCTGAGGTAAATGAGGCGTTTTTTCGCCGGCGGCACGCGCGTGTCAATTATGGAGCTTCGGTGTTGGTGCATGACAATCAAAGAGTTTGGAAAGGCCAAAGTGTTGAGATCAGTGCCGGTGGTGCTGGAGTGGTTCTCGAAGGAGCTCAATTTGTTCCAGGGCAGCGAGTGTTTTTACACTTTAAGCCTGGTGACGGGGTGCCGCCGTTTAATGCTGTTTGTGAAATCGTGAACAAAAAATTTAAGGTGGAAAATGATCCGGATGCACCAGTTCAGTATGGACTGCGGTTCATTCAGATCAGTCGGTCGGTGCAGAAGGAACTCGACGAGTTTACAAAAAAGAATTCAGCAGCTTGATGAGACGCATGATGCTTGCGTGATTAGGATAGCGAAGAGAAATGATGGTTATGAAGATGGTTTTCAAAAACAAGATCGGCTCGATCTTTAGAATGTACTCTCCGAGCAAAACAAACGCTCCTGAAAAGGGACGGGGAGGAATATTTATGAAAGCCGCAGAAGCAAAACAAAAAATGGGATTGAGAAAGCTCAACGTGGTATTGGGTGCATATATTTGCCTTGTTACAATCTGTCTTTCTGGATGTTCGAAACAAAACTTTGGTTTGGCGCCTCAACAAGATGTTTTTAGCCAAAAGGTGGTTTACTCGACTGATGTTGATATTCTTTGGGTGCTCGATACGTCGGGTTCGATGGAGGTTTATCAGCAACAGTTGGCTAATCAGGTGGATGACCTTTTCGATGCGCTCGATTCGACACGGTTGAATTATCATATGGGCGTTACAAATCTCGATTGTTCAGGTAGCGGTCTTCGAGGTCGTTTTATCTCACGAACAGGCGAGCCGTCGGTTTTGACGGCCGGTACTCCAGGACTTCGTTCACTTGTGAAAGCGCGTATGACTTCATCATTGAGTTCGTCACCAATTGAACGTGGACTTCAAGCGATGAAGATGGCCTTGACTGAACCCAACTCACTTGATTTCAACAAGGGATTCTTACGCCCGAGTTCATTATTGGTGGTGATCTTTGTCTCTGATGAAGATGATCAGAGTAGCCCAGAAGATTATGCAAAATTTCTCGACACCCTCAGACCACCCACTCCAGCGGGTGATCGAAGTTGGATTGTGAGTTTTATGGGGGTGACTCCGCAGGATCGAACTTGTGGGCAAGGTCTACCAACCACTCCGGCAGCCGGCACCAAGTATATTGAGCTTGCCAACCAATCAGGTGGAGTTGTCGAAAGCATTTGCAGTGGGGAACTTTCACGAGGCGTGCGCAACCTCCGCAAGCGTGTGATGGAAATTGTTTCGGAGTATCCTTTGAAACGAGTTCCGCGAGTTGATTCAATTCGCGTGCTAGTCAATGGACAGACTGTTCCTAAGGATCCAGAAAATGGCTGGCAATATATTCGTGAACGTAATGTGATCCATTTCTATGGCAAAGGTGTTCCGCTACCGGATTCGCAGATTCAGGTGGATTTTGATCCGGAGACATTCAAATGAGACAAAGCCCTTTGATGCAAATTCTTATTTTGACAGCGCTGCTCCTGGTGGTGGCGCCGAATTGTGTTTTTGGCGAAACACCGAAAAAGGCAAAAGTAGAAAATGGAATTGAAGGTGATCTAAAATTTAAAGAGGGCGACGAAGACGGTAACGAGGTCAAGGCACTGAAAACCGAGATTCTTGTTATCAACGCGGAGAAGCAGGCACTGGCGCAGCTGCAGAAACTCAAAGCCAAATACAAAGGGACTCCGATGGAGCCCGAAATGCTGCTACGAGAAGCAGAGTTGTACATGCGTCGTGCGCGCTCAGAGCGATTCTTTGAAATTCACAAGACATCCGACAACGTCGTAAAATTTGCTCCCTCTATGGTCAAGGCAGCTTCCGAGAAAAAAGAGGTCAGTAGTGCGATCGGCATATTTGAGAGCATTCAAAAAAAGTTTCCTGAATTTCGCGCCATCGACGTTGTTTTATTTAATGAAGCATATGCTAAGCAACAGATTGGTGATGATAAAGGTGCAGACCTCCTTTATCAAAAGTTAGTTAATCAGCATAGTGAATCAAGTTTGGTTCCAGATGCACTGTTAGCGATTGGTGAAATCAGATACGATCAAAAGAAATTTGCAGATGCACTCGAGTACTTCAAAAAAATTCGTCAGTTTCCTGAGGCGCGTGTCTATCCCTATGCGATGTACAAAGGAGCCTGGTGTTACTACAATTTGCAAAATGCCAGCTCTGGTTTGAAAGAGCTTGAAGAGGTTGTCCGCTATGGGCACGCCATGGCTAAGCAGAATGTCGATTTGAAACTCGATTTGCGTAAAGAAGCATTGGGTGACATGACATTATTTTTTGCAGAGTTTATGCCAGCATCCCGCGCAGTGGCTTACTTCACTCAGCAAGCAGGTCCTCTTGATGCCGCTCCTTATATCTTAAAACTTGGCAAACTCTATGGGCATCACGGCAAGACAGCCGAGGTTGAAGTGGTGCTTAGAGAATTCATTTCAAGCTATCCAAAATCAGATACGGTACCAGCGGCCTACGAGGAACTCATCTGGAACAATGAAAAAATGCGTAAACGCCCTGAGGCAGTGGCCCAGATGGCTGAGTTTTCGCGCTACTGCGCTAAGAACGAGGAGCGCAAGGTTGAGTGTCAAACACGGTTAGGTGGAGCAGCGAAAGCTCTTGCAAACAAGTGGCATGCACTTTGGAAGACCAAGATGATTCCACCCGAACTTGCAGATTCGGCTGAAGAAGCCTATTCGATCTATCTCGGCAACAAAGAACCAAATGACCCCGAGGAAAATCAAAATCGATTTGCCTTTGCCGAACTCTTATTTAAGCGACAGAAATTTCGGCAGTCGAGTGATGAATATGCAGAAATCGCCAATCACAAGCCCGACAAGCAAATGGGTCATGATGCAGCCTATGGCGCCATCGTCGGTCTTGAAAAATCGGTACCAGGAAAATGGGGAAAGAAAGAAGAGAAGAGATTTGTCCAGTTGGCAGAGGTTTATCTTCGCGTTTATCCGCAAGGTGAATATGCTCTTGATATTCGATTTAAACAGTCGTTCATCGCTTATGAAAATGAACGTTACGATGAGGCCGCGGCGGGCTTTAAGCAGATTGGATGGAATTATCCAAGTAGCGAACGTGTGTTGAAAGCGCAAGATCTCTATCTTGATATTTTGAATTTGAAAAAAGATTTTACCAATTTAAAAGAAGCAGCAAAGTCTTTAGTTGGAAAAACCTCTGACAAGGCACGATCACTTCACATGGAAAAGCTCTATCGTGAGGCCTATTTCTCTGAAATTCAGCAGCGTGAAGAGAAAGGCGATTTCAAGGGAGCGATCGCCGACTATAAGAAGTTTGCTCAGTCCGAAAAGGGTTCTGAATTGGCGGCGAAGGCATGGTGGAATTCGAGTCAGTTGCAATTTAAAATTGGGGATGCCGAAGGTGGGGCTCAAACTTGCTACGAGATGTACAGATTGTTTCCGAGTTCACCCAATATAAAGAATTGTCTTTCTCAAGCTGCGCAGTCCTTTGAAGCATTGGCGCGTGTGGAGCTTGCAGCAAAAGTTTTGGTGGACCTTGCCCAAGTTGACAGTGCTCAGGCGGTAAAGTGGAAAGAACTCGCGGCTGATTTCTTTGCCTTGAGTGGAAATCGTGAGCGAGCAATTGAGTTTTATTCGAAGTTGCTTGATGCGACGGGGCCTCAGGCTGTTTCGCAGGCCACGAAAGTTGAATTGATCCGTAAAATTTGGGCACTTGAAAAAGAACAAAATAATACCAAAGGTATCAAGTCCATCCAGACGCGAATATTGCAAAACGGCGTTGAACCCTACGCTAGTCAGATCACCGTTGAACAGGCAGAGAGCGAATTGGCCTCAGGTGATTTGAATAAGGCATTTAATACGAGCAAGAAGATCATTTCAAAAGACTATCTTGCAAAAGATCTTTTAGCGAGAGCACGATTCGTTCAGGCCTCTGTTTTGGAAGATGAGTTTCGCAAACAGAGTACAAAAGCACAAGTTGATCGGATTACGATTGTCTTGGGGCTTAAGACCGATAAGCTTGATAAAGCGCAAAAGGCTTTTCAGTCAGCAATCAAGTACGGAGATGCAAGGGTGAGTGTAGCAGCTCTTCGTCGACTCTCAGGATGTTACCTGCACTACGCACAAGCAGTAAAGGCCATTAAACTTCCGGATGAAACTCCTGAAAATGATCGCAACGCATTTCGAGATGAAATGGATAAACTTGCAATTCCCATGGAAGAAAAGGGCATCGATACAATGGTACAGGCTCTTGAGGCGGCGAAAAAGTTTCAGATTCGCGACGGCACGATCGGTGAAATTCAGAATGAAATAGATCAATTGAATCATAAAGCTGCAACCAATATTTCAGTAAAGATTGTGGTTCCGCCGCCATACCTGCCAAGGTTCCCTGCATCGATGTCGGCAACTCGTAGAGGTGAACAATGAAAAACTTCGGTATACTCATCATGGTATTTGCTCTCATCGGATGCCAATCTGCTGGAAAGAAAACAGATGATAAGACAACAGAGTCAGCAAATGTGGATGTGAAGAAATACAGTGAAGGCTTAAAGAATGTAAACCTTCAGGCTCAAGCGCAGCAAAGCTGTTTGCCTTCGCAGATCTCAAGTTTGAATTGGCAGGGTTTAGTAAATATGGGCCATGCCTGTGTTAAAGACGGAGACTGGAAGAACGTCGAAAACGTTGCCAATCAAATATCACGGATTGAAATGAACTCACCCTGGGCGGCCTACTATTTGAGCCTGCATGCCGAACATGAAAAAGATCTCACGCGTGCGCTTTGGATGATTGAACAATCATTAAAAAAATCGCAAGGGCAGATCGGGCTTTTACATTATCAAAAAGGCCGTTTGCTTCTGCAGCTAAAGCAAATCAACCAGGGCTTTGAGTCGATCACCAAGGGCGTAGAACTTGATGGCGCTTTGGCAGAGGGGCATGTGTTTTTAGCTCAATCCTATTATCGAGATCAAGAGTGGGACAAGGCTGCGTCTCATTTTGAAGCTGTATTGCGAACCGACGACAAAAACCTCGTGGCACTTCAAGGTTTGGCTCAAGTGAGAGTTATTCAGGAGAAACCTGAGGCTGCATCTGAGGCGCTGGAAGCATGGTTGGTCGTACAGCCAAGTGTTTTGTGGGCACGAGTGAAACTTGCCCAGTTGTACGAAACGCAGTTGAAGAAACCCGAAAAGGCATTGCCACTTTATCGTGGTCTTAAAGAAGACCTTGAAAAAGGACGTCTCAAAGATAAACCCGACGTTGATGTGGTTGCAAAAGTGACCAATCTTGAAACTTTGTTGAAGAAGGAGATTGAAAGGAAGCAAACGTCTGTTGAAGAACCAAAAACAACCGATAAGAAGCCTAAGCAGGGAGGTCAAAAATGAAAATCTCTTACACATTCGTTTTGGTGATCTCATTGTTTATGAGTTCGACGGTTTTTGCTAAAAAAGTTCGGTATAGAAAAACACAAGACGTGAATTTTGAGGAGCAAGACATCAATGGGACTGTTCGAAATCCTGACGGTGCCTATTTACTACAAAAACGTGGGATGGACTTTGTTCCGCTTTATAAAGTGAAAAACAACTTTGATGAAAACATAAAAGAGTCGGTTGAGTACATTAAGTGAACTCGGCGACGGGGCCAGGGGAGATAAAATGAGACCAAGAAAAGATTTAACATCGGCATCACCTTCGACGTTCATGAAAAAGATGATCGTCTTGTGTGCAATAGTATTGACTTCAAGTTTGTCCTTGGCAAAGACGAAGCCAGCGCCTCCCGCAAACGATGATAAAGTGGACACCAAGGCTGCGACTGAGGCGCCTGCCGATAAAGGTGCAGACAAAGGATCTGCAGATGCGAAGGCAGCTACTGCTGGAAAATCAGATGATAAAGTAAATCCCGAGAGCGATAAACTCGATGTTTCAGATCTCGAAAAAAAATATTGGGCTGCTAAGGATACGGACTTCAACGTTGTTCAAAACCGAACCTATACCAAAGCTGGACGATATGCGATCTCGCTTGGTTTTGGACCTTTGCTCAATGACAGCTGGTCTGAGGCTGTCGCCTTGAACGCGAGTGCGAGTTATTATTTTAGTGATCGTTATGGTGCGGAGTTGATGTACAGCTACACTGACACAAAGAACAGTGCTTCAACGGATCGTTTAATTTCTCAGGGTGGAGTTCCCAACCATGGAAAAGTAAAGACCTACATCGGAGGAGCATTCAACTGGGTTCCCATCTACGCCAAAATGTCGGTCATGAATAAGAGTATTATATATTTTGATATGTCATTTTCTCCTACGCTCGGGATGACCACCTATGAACAGCAAACCGAAGATGGCGGACGACGTAAAACTTCTCCAACCATTGGTATCGATATCACTCAGCATTTCTTCTTGAGTAAGTTTTTTGCGTTACGTGGCGACTTCAAAAATAGATGGTACCAGGAAGATATTGCGGCCTATCGAAACTCGACAGCAGCGTCATATCCAGATCGAAAAATCGATTCAAGTTTTTCTCGAACCTCTGAAATTATTTTTGGAGCCACTTTTTACTTCTGAGCATGGGAGGGCGAACAATGTTTAAAAATGTATCGAAAAATCATTTAGCTTTTGTTGCGGCCCTCTTGATCGTCCTCGCGGAGAATTCAAATGCGAAGGTCATGAAAAACTTTGGACTACACTCAGAGTCTGAAGTACGCGAATGGAGCGCCAAAAATAGCAATCCTACGCCACCTCAAGCTGGGGACGCGGGCGAACCAAAGACAGCAGCAACGACAGACGCAAATACCAAGGCAAATGGCGACACAAAGGGTACCAAGGCGTCGTCACCTAATGCACCCGAAAAGGTTGCTGATGTTCCAAGTGGTAAAATTGCATCGCCTCCAAGTCAGCCAACACCTCGAGTGGCCGACACAAAGACACCAAGCCAAGGGGTGGCTGTACCGACTGCAAACTCGAACACTTCAGCTAAGGCTAATTCTTCGGTCACTAAGAAAGCCGATGAGAGTGTGGCAGCGAAAGCTGTGGGTGCCGTTAAAACTTGGTTCAATTCTGCATGGAATAAATTCGCTGGTGAACCAAAGTCCAGTGCTCCTGTTGCTAACTCGACAGTCAACAAGAGTTCACCGACAGCAGTGGCTCCCGCTGTTACGCCATCCACAACGGGAAGTTCTGTTGCACCGGCAGCGCCAGTGAGTCCGGGTGTTGCCGTGGTTGTGAAACCAGTTGTGCCAGCTATCAAGGCCGATCAATTGCAAAAAAAACAGTCTGGTGTTGCATACTATGAAATCAAAAAGGGTGAGTCGATTCCGCGTCTAGATATTGGACGTGAAGAGCGAGTTCGTGCCAAGGGCTATAAGCTCAACCTCGAAATGGATAAGCTCTTCAAAAAACACATAGCCTATCAATTTGATTCTCCCGACTTGATGAAACAAACAGATCTTGCAAAGGCGATGAAGCCAGAAGTTGCCGTACCTCTTCCAAAAGATAAAATGCCGAAGATTAAAATGGCAGTGTTTCAGCCAAAGGGAAAGATCAGTCGCGATGAGTTTGAAAAGTTTGTCATTAAGTATGCATTAGAAAAGAACATTGACCTCAAAAAAATACAACCATTGAGTGAAGAGGATACAAGGTTATTGAGTGGTATTTTTCTATTTAAACAGGGCAATCGATGTTCTGTTGCTATTGGGCTTTTTCACTCGCTTTCCAAAAATAAAAACTATTCTCCTGAAGCTGACTACTATTCTTCGCTTTGTTCCAAAGAGCTCGGTCTAATGGGTGATTTCTTTGAACGCTCCAGACGTGTGCTTGAGACTCAAGATCCATCCTATGCTAAAAAAGTATTTAAACAGTTGGGTCCAGAACTTCCATATGAATATGTTGAACCGATTGGCAAAGCCTTAAAGGGTCTTGTGCAAAACAAGAATACGGCTTCGCTATTGACTCAAATTGAAGATTCTAAAGTTGCTGGAAATATCAATTTTCATTTGGCGAACTATGGAGTGCGTGTTGGTGATTGGCAATTGGCAGCTCGACACGCAGCACTTGTACCTGAGAAACATGTTCGGTCGTGGCACGCAAAGTTCATTTTGTCTCTGGCTGAATATCAAAACGGACATAAAGACAAAGCTGTTGCCCTTGAAGATGACATTCTCGAAAATGCTCCAACCTCAGACAAAATGGTGCAGGAGCTGCTACCTGTGGTTTCGCTTAATTTAGGTCGAATGTATTTTCAAGACCGAAAATTCAAAGAGGCCAAAGATGCGTTTGTGAAAGTCAGCAAAGAGAACCCACTTTGGATACAGAGCCTTCATGAGCTGGGGTGGTCACAAGTGCAAGCCGGAGACTTTGAGGGTGCAATTGGAAATATGTACTCGATTCAGTCACCTTATTTTCAGAATGTGTTCAAACCTGAGTCTTTTGTGATTCGTGCCATTGGGTACCTCAATCTTTGTCAGTATGGTGACGCTTATCGAACGATCAGCATTTTAGAAAAACAATATCGTCCATGGAACGAAGCCATCGGGCGGTATTTGAATTCACCCGATAAAAAAGCCTATCAGTCGGTAAAGTCATTCTTGCGATCCAAAGGGAACGAAGAAATCGATGGTCTTGCCCCTAGTGTGGTAAGAGAAATGGCCCGACACCGTGACTATACGAATTTGCAGAATGCTTTGAATCGACAAATTGATGAAAAAGAAATCTATCAGAAGTTGGATCAAGAAGTGGAAAAGAGTTTGAAACGGGCTCAGACCAATGTCACCAATTCGAGAAAGACAATTTCAGATTTAAAGCTTCGACTATTGTCGATTGCAAAAAATCCGACTCTCGAAAAGAGTCGCAACAATTGGGAGAGCTCTCTGAAGAAAGAGATGGATCGATTGAATGATTACTTTTTTGAGATCGATCTCTATTCTGATGCCAAAAAGAATCTCGGTCCTTACAAAGCTGAGGCCCTGGCTCAAGCAGATCAACGTCAGACTGGTACAAAATCTAAGATAGAGTCGGTTCTCACAGCTCGACTGAAAAAGATGCAGGCAGATTTGGACCGAGTGCTCGAGAATAACGAACTTCTCCGCTACGAAGTGTTTGCAGGAAGTGGAGAAAACATTCGATACCATGTTTCTGGTGGAGAATCAGAAAAGCGCGTGCCAGCTTCAGCTGTGCCTAAGACCAAAGCATTACAATGGGAATTCGATGGCGAATATTGGGAGGATGAAATTGGTCATTACCGATCTTCGTTAACCAATAACTGTCCTGAGTCGAAGCGTGCTAAGGCTGCTAAACAAGCGGCGGAGGAGTAATATGAAAAATTCAAAACAAAAAATTGGATTACTATTTTTGGTGGCTCTATTTGGCACTTCCGTCGCAATGGCAAGGTCTAACGTCAAAGAGAAAGTCGAACAACTGAAGCAGAATACCGACAATAGCAAAGCGAATCTCGATCAGTATGAAGAAAATCTTCGCATCATTAGCGATAACATCAAGGAGACCGAAAAGGCGATTAAGTCGCTTGAGCGGCAGCGCGCGGCTTTGACTAAGGCATCGAGCGAAGCTCTGAAGAGCAAAGAGGGCGTTGATGCAACGAAGAAGCAAATTCAAGGTTATATGACTGCCGAACAGGCCAAGGTGGACGCCGAAAGAAAGCAAATCGATGATCTTAAGAAAACGATTGCGCAACTAGAAGAGAACCAAAAGCAACGCCAACAAAATGTGGCAGAGTACCAGCAGAAACTTGCAACAATCGATGGCGAAGTGGCCTCTTTTGAAGAACGCAAACGCTCAATTGCTGATCTTGATGCTGCTTTGAAACAGAAAATTGCCGACGTTCAGGCGGATCAAAAGAAGCTTGTGGAAAAACGAGCTTCTTATGATGAAGAGGCATCAAAATGGAAGAAACAGCTCCGTTTGGCTGAGCGTTCGTATTCGAGTTTCAAAGAACTTGAAGACTAACTTCAAAACTTAAGAACAAAAAGACCAAAATCAATTTGGCAGAACTTCATTGTTTAAGCTCTTAGCTTGCGCCTGATGCAATTCATAAAAGTGCCCTCTTTGTTTGAGCAGTTCATGCGGGGCACCCTCTTCGATGATTTTTCCTTCGCTTAGCACCACAACTCGGTCGACATGGGCAATTGTTGAAAGCCTGTGGGCAATAATAATGCTAGTTCTAGTCTTGGTCAGGTGTTCTGTTGCGATTTGAATTAATCGTTCACTTTCAGAATCTATGTTTGCTGTAGCCTCATCGAGAATTAAAATTTCGGGATCAAACGCCAGAACCCGAGCAAAGGAGATCAGCTGACGTTCCCCTAAGGAAAAATTGGATCCGCGTTCTTCGACTTCAGTGTCGAGCCCTTGCGGTCGATTTTGCAGAATGCGATCGCAGCAGGAAAGACGTGCGGCCTCGGCAATTCGTTCTTGGGTGATCTCTGGATCACCAAGACTAATGTTTTCGGCCACTGTGCCTTTGAAAAGAAATGGATCCTGTAGAACAACGCCAATTTTTCTTCGTAAGCGGTCCTTCGGAAAATTTTTGATTGAGGTGTGATCAATTAGAATATCGCCTTCTTCAAAGTCATAGTATCCTTGCAAAAGAGAAATCAGACTGGATTTTCCACTCCCAGTTCGGCCCAGCAAAGCCACACTTTGCCCCGGCATGATCTGCAGATTGATGTCATAGAGTGTCCATGGCAGATGGGTGGCATAGCGGAATTTGAGATTACGAAATTCGATCTCACCACTTTTTTGAGAAACATTGTGAATATTTTGGGCATTAATAAATGGATGTGCTGAGCCAGAATCAGGTTCGTTTGTCTCTCGATTTTTAATGTCGGCTTCGCGGTTTTCTCCAAGTAGGGTGAACATGCGTTCGGCACCGGAAAGACTGGTTTGAAATATTTGATATTTCTCAAGAATTGTTCGCAGTGGAGCAATAAAGTCGCGTACGTGGAGAATAAACGCAACCATTGCTCCCGTCGTGAGCGTATTGTGGTTTTCTTGAGTAAGTAAGCCACCGAAATATAGGGCGACAGCTATAGAGACCCCATTGAACCCATTTACTGCTGGCCACAGACGCGCGTTAAGTTTTAGTGAATCAAATTGGGAGAGTCGATAGGCATCTGATTTTTCACTGAAGAGGGCACTATTTTTTTTTCGTCGATTGTAAATTTGCACAATTCGCATGCCGCTTAAATTTTCTGCCAAAAATGAATTCATCTCTGCTTGTTTTTTGCGCGAGTCTCGTAAGATTTCCCGAATGGTCTGGCTTGTGCGATATGCATAAAAAGAAACTGGAATTGCGATACTCACGGTCAACAATGTGAGTTTGAGTGAAATCAAAGACATGGCAATTGTGATGACTCCCAGGCTAAGCATACTTGAAAAAAGAGTAATTATGCCTTGTGTGAAGAGTTCACCAAGACTCACGATGTCTGAGGTCAGGCGCGTGACAACCCGGCCAGATGGGTTCTTGTCAAAAAATGAAAGTGGTAAATGCAGAGTGTGTTGCACCAGTCTTTCGCGAAGCTGATAGAGAATTCGATTTCCCATTTTTGCAAACAGATAGGACTGAAAGAAAGTTGTGGTGAGGCGGACGATTTCAATCAAAAGATAGTAAGCCGAAATACGAATGAGCGCACTTTGATCTTTATTGATCAGTCCCTGGTCAATGGCCTGTCCAAAAAGTTGAGGTAACAGTCGGCCAGTGATAGTCAGAGCAAGAACACAAGCGGCGGTGAGTACCAGGCGTGTTTTCTGTTTCCAAAAATAGGGCCAAAGAAACTTGGTGAGATCCCCAAGAGTGGTCTTAGTTTTTACTAAATCCTCGTTTTGCATTTGTTCGGTCATGATAGCACCGGTTCGTTGTTTTGGCTGTTGGAGTGTTTGTTGTTTTCACTTTGTAAATCGTAAAGCATTCGGTAGGTCGGGCTTGTTTTGAGCAGTTCTGCAGGACTACCAATGGCTTCTATGGTTCCTTGGTTCAGGACGATGATCCGATTGGCATTCTGCAAAGCGGCCAGTCGATGCGAAACGATCATTACCGTCTTTGAATTTGAATTTTGTAAGTTACTTTTGATTTGTTGAATGAGTGCACGTTCTGTTTTTGCATCGACGGCACTGAGTGAGTCATCTAAAATAATGAATTGAGATTTTCTAACTAAAGCTCGAGAGATCGTGAGGCGTTGCTTCTGGCCTCCCGATAAATTCACGCCTCGTTCGCCCAGCATGGATGCAAATCCAGCAGGAAGATTCTTTATTTCTTGTTCTAGACTAACTGCAGAGGTGACTTGGGAGAGTTCCTCTGCTGAAGGTTCACGAGACAGGCCAAAGGTAATATTGTCAGACACCGATTGGCTAAAAAGAAAAGCTTCTTGCGGAACCCATGAAATCGCTTCGTACAGAGAGGTTTGTTTGATCTGCTCGATTGAAATATCATTATAGAGAATAGTGCCGGACTCCGCAGGATATTGGCGTAGTAAAAGATGTAAAAGGGTAGATTTACCTGAGCCGATTGGCCCCAAGAGACCGATCACTTCTCCTTTGGAAACGGTGAAATTGATATTTGCCAAAGCAAGTCTATCACTATTGGGATAACGAAAATTTAGATTCTTGATTTCAAGTTTTGAAAACTCACTCAAAGATTTTTGACCTCGATCTTCAATATCCGTCTGTGTTTCCAAGGTGTGCAGAATTCGGCTGTAGGCGGCCCGGCCCTGTTCGAACATGCTGCTCGCCATTCCGATCGCACTCATCGGCCAGGTCATACGGCGAATATAGTCGTGAAAGGCGACAAAGGTGCCAATTGAAATCGAGGCTTCAGGTGCGCAGAAATACAAAAGAATGACGGCACCAAAGCCTACACCCGCTTCCATAACGGGTTGAAAAGCGCCATCTAGTTTTGCAACTTCATCGGAGATTTTCTGGTACTCGTGACTTTTCAAGTTGTACTGCAGAAGTTGATTCTTTTCTTGGGCATACGATTTGATTACTCGAATTCCAGAAATCATTTCATGAGTCTTGGCTGAAACCCGTGAGAGTCGCTCTTGGGATTCTTTTGATAGCAAATTGATCGCGCCTTCCATTCGACGTAAAAGAAACGGAAGGGTTGGAATCAAAATTAGCGTCTTCCATGTCCAACTCCAAGACATCCAGATCATGACGGGTAAAACAAGTGCTGTGATCAAAATTCCGTCGACGAAGATCAATACTCCTGGTCCAATTGCCATGCGAAAGGAATTGATGTCGGAGGTCATGAGAGACATCAACTCTCCGACGGAATTCTTTTGAAAAAAACTAGGGCCCTGCAGTGTGAGATGTTGAAATAGGCGTTCGCGAAGATCGTGGGCGACTCGCTGTTGAAAATCACCAATATACAATCTCCAGTAGTATCGTGTGACAGCCAAACCCACCATAACAAGCAGGTAGAGTGCAATTGTTTGGATCAATGCACGCTGTTCATGAGAGATGATTTGATCAATTCCAAATTTTAAAACCAATGGAGTGACGACATCAAAAATATTTGTAAATAGAAGTGCGAGCATGCTCTTTGCGAAAACACTTTTGAATTTGCTCATGTAAAATAAAAGAGGTGTTTGCTCAGAAAATCGTCCCACGAATTTTTCTGAAAATAGATTTTGATATTTTTGCATTCGATATTTTGACTTCAGATGCTTCGTGATGTCTAGGCCTTGGGTGGTATGACATAAAACAAATTCTTTTATCTACCATAAGGCAGACTAGCATTGTCTTTGCTCGGACAACGGCCTTTGGTCTGGTTTTGAAAACAAACTAGCCAAAAGCTTTGCCGCCGCAACATTGGTCCTGTCAGACTTTTTGAACGAGTTCGAATTCTGAAAGAGTTTCGTTCGCTCCAGAAAACAACTTGAGAGTCTCGGATGAGTTCGCACTTTGATCGAGGCGTAAGCAAGGAAGCTTGTTAAAAGTCGTCATGACAAAAAAATCAAGGAGGAGAGATAATGAAGAAGATCGTGGTACTTGCCAGTTTGGCAGTCGCTGGAGTCGGTTCGGTCGCGGCCGCTTCTACAAAGACAGCACAAAACGACGTTTTGGTTAAATTGGTTCATCCCGAATCAGTAACTCGATTCAAGTCGATGATGCAAGGGTCAGCATCAGCAGTGGAAGACCTTGGGAATCAATGGGTCCATATCAAAGTTGACCAGAAAAATGCCTCACAGTTTTCTTTAAAGTCTTTGGCCCAACATCCAGATGTTCTTTATGTTCAACCAAACTACAAAATTCATTTGTTGACTGACTATCGCTTGAAAGACAAGTCGGCACGAGCGCAATTACGCAAACTTGTCGCACAAGGGGTAGTGCATGCAACTGCTGCTGCAGATAATCCACCTCTCCCAACTCGAGGTTCGGGCGGGTCAGGTGCAGATCCGAAATTTTCTGAGCAGTGGGGAATGAACGATATCGGTGTGAAACAGGGATGGCAAAAGGCCAATGGCACTGGCATGGTCGTCGCGGTTATTGATACGGGTGTAGATTATACTCATGAAGATCTTGTCGACAATATGTGGAGAAATCCTGGCGAGACCGGAACCGATGCTCAGGGTCGGGATAAATCTTCGAATGGAATTGACGACGACAGCAACGGATATGTCGATGATGTGATCGGATGGGATTTTGTTTCTAACGACAACAAACCATTTGATCTCGCAGTTGATCCAATTCAGCTTCTTATGGGCGGGGGTAACCCTGGCCACGGTACGCACTGCGCGGGTAACGTTGGAGCACGATCCAACAATGGCAAAGGAGTCGCAGGTGTTGCTCCAGATGTTCGCATTATGGCATTGAGATTTTTGAGTGAAAAAGGTGAGGGCGATACGGCGGGCGCAGTGAAAGCAATCAACTATGCGGTGAAGATGGGTGTGAAGGTGACTTCTAACTCATGGGGTTCTGAAGGAGAAGATCCAAATGATGGCGCCTCGAACCAAGCCTTGCATGATGCGATTGAAAACGCTCGTCAACATGGTTCATTGTTTATCGCTGCTGCTGGTAACGGACACCAAGGTGTTGGTTATGACAATGACACCGATCCTAAGCCTGGCTATCCAGCAAGCTACAAGCATGACAATATCATCAGTGTGGCTGCACTCGACAAGAACGATCAATTGGGAGCGTTCTCGAATTGGGGACGTACCACTGTGCATATCGGAGCGCCTGGAGTTCAGGTGTTTTCAACAACAGTTGGTGGAAAATACAGTGACACTGTGATCGATATGTATGGCATTCACGCGACTTGGGATGGAACTTCGATGGCGACTCCACACGTTGCAGGGGCGGCGGCTTTGTATTGGTCAGCTCATCCGAATGCTTCAATGCAAGACGTGAAGTCCGCGGTCTTGAACTCGGCAAAACCTGTTTCTTCATTGAACGGAAAGTCAGTCACAGGTGGAAAACTCAATGTTGCAGGATTGATGCAGCAGTAATTTAGCTTTGTTTTAAGTCTGGTGCCTGAGCACCAGTTGGACGAAGGTGCTAGAGCATCAGCCGGACAAAGGTGCTAGAGCACCCACTGGACGAAGTTGCAAATTGAAGCGCGTTCTTTCAAAAGAGCGCGCTTTTTTTTATTCTTTGCAAATAATATTGTAGTCGATTTCCTCAAGGTTTCTGGAAAGCTCGGCTGCTCGGCCACCGTTTGAACTGACAAAGTCAACTAGCTGCCCGATCGGATTTGCGGTCACAGTTTTTTCAACTACATCGTTAAATGTCAAAACTTGCCCGATGATTTGCATTGGATATGTGGTCACGTAAAAACGCACTATACCATTTCGGTAAATCATACCACTGCCCGAACCTTCAGGCTCGCCGGCCTCATGCTCGATTGTGACTGCGCCATTAAAGACGACGGTGTTGTTCGCACCAACAGTACAGTCGACAGTTTTAGCAAAGGCAGCCGACGTCAAGGTACTGAATGCCAGTGTGAGAGCGATTACTTTTTTCATTTGAAACTCCTTATTGGGTTGTTGTTGGGTCATTAAATTTTAGTTTTCAGCGTGAACTCGACAGCGAAACTTTTGGTGAATCGTGAATGGGCCACCATGGGCTTCGTCACCGGCTTCGATATTATTGAGCGCGATAAACTCTGATTGTTGAATGGCATCGGACGGGATCAAGAATGTGGTGAGCTTTCCTGCCGGGCCAAAAATATGCGCACGAAACTTACTGAGGCTGGGTTCAGATCGAGTCAAGTTTGAAGCTGGGCCCGGCTTCGGACCCAGAGAGATGGCCTTCATTTGCGGCGTCCATTCTTTGCTGGTTCCCGCTTTGATTGCCGCATGATCTTGGTACGCAGTCTGTAGCGATGTGAGCTCAGTGCGTGTTTTGGATCCGCTTTGGTGGTTTACAATTTCAGCGCGAAGAAAGAACACACCAAGATCACGAGTTTGTTTTTGCGTTCGCACTTGGTTGCTTGCCTCGCACTCGATTCTTTTGGCAGTAGTTCCACTTGCCAAAGTAGGCGCCTCAGTCGAGCTCTCGCTCGCTATAGTCAAAGACGAACCAAAAGCCACGGCGATAAAGACACCCATCATTTTACCATAAGATTTAAAATACTCATTTTGCTTCATTCCGTACATGACCACCGACTTTTTTGTTTCGAGTGAGCATCATAACTGATGTCGGTCCTCAAGCCGAGATGTCAGGATTTTCGACAGGAAGAAATTTTCACTAGGGTTATTATACGTCTAAAATCCCGACATCTAGCATATTTTGAAATTGCGAATATCATGCACTCAGCAAACGAACGCATTAGTATTCCTTCGTGGGAAATTCCTCTCACGCAATTTCAGGAGCTTTTGAGCTCCTCTTCTACAGGAGGCCCCATTATGGTCAAATTTCGCAACTCTTTGGTTCTGTTTGGTGTTTTGATATCTCAATCAGTTTTTGCGAGTGATTTTGGTGATACGTTATCTTCGAATGAACAGCCGATGTCACAACATGGCTGTACAATATTTATTAATGAGGTCTCAGGTGCCCGGGTGAATTGGGCCAACCCATCTCAAGAACTGGCCGAAGCCATCAGCATTCTTTCGGCAAAAGGTTATCAAGTTGTTGAGGGAGTCGATGCTGCTGAAAATGTATTGGTCTATTTTGCTGAAATGGACGGGCCAATTTTTAAGTCTGATTCACTCGGTGTGGCCGCCGGAGTGACATATGTATCGCTCACTGAGATTTTTTCAAAAAAAGGTTCTCAGCCGTACTACTGGCAGGATAAGAGGACGTATTATTATGCCTTTGATGATGCTAGGCAGATCCTCTCTGGTATTTTCAAAGGTGATCTGGAGCGGATCCCTTCCTGCCGAAATCTTTCACCTATTAAAAATCCTATTATGTACTTATTCTAAGTCAAATCAACGGAGGGGTCCGCTAGGCTCTGACTGGGTTGGACGTCAATCCCAATCCAGTTGGCCTTAAGCTTAGGAGCGCGGTTGTCAGGTATGCACCGAAACCCTCCCTATGGGTGAAATTCAAGGTTGTTGTGCCCGGGCATTATTTCTCTCTGGTACTAGGCTTTCGCAAAAATCTCCAGTGGACACCCGCACGCCTTTTGTTGTTTCGGGTTCTGCTTTGATGTTCAAATGAAATTTTGCGGGTTCAAGGCGCTCGAGAACTTGAAAACTTTCGTTGATGACTTGCACTCGTCTGATCATGCGCTCTCCGAGATCATCACCTAGCCGTACGCGTCCGACTAAACCAGGTTTATTGATATGAAGATCTTCGAGCTCTGGCGTCTTAATTCCAAAGGCTTTAAAAAATGCCATGAATGGTTCCAAACTTTTTTTCAATTCCGCAATACCATCATTAGCAACAGATGACATAGGGGCAACGAATGGCCTTGAGTGCTGGTGGCGTAAGACGATTTCGAGAGGAACCTCAATCGTGACAAGATCACCCTCACGTGTTTGCGTGAATTCTTTATTGCTGAGGTGTAAGAACTCAAGGTCTCGAGCATAGGCCCCGACTGGATTGTGATTCTTGGGTGTAAAGTCGCCGAGTTCTCGATCTGATAGGCGTGCCGCTTCTTGTTCAGTCAACGGTCGCTCCTCAAAAACTGGAGAGTCAAAACCATATTTTTCAAGATCAATCATCGGTGAGTCTTTGAGTTCGAAATTGTCATTGTCATGACTCATTAAAGCCAAACGTTGGCTCATCAAGAGGCGAAGTTCACGCACATCACTGGCTGAGCGAACAAGAAATTTAAGCACCAAATGACCGGGATCCACTTTGGAGTCTTGAATCTGCATCCAACCTTCGGGGCCAAGAATTTGGAGATCTATTTCAGTATTTGAGTTGAGAGGTTGATAGCGATTGCGGACATCAACACGAATTGCGCGGTCGAGCACCACCCGAGATTGGCGATCAAGAATAACACTGTCGACATCCAAAACCGGAACTCCGACAACATCAGGAACTTTAAATTTAAAAATGTATCGCGTTCGTTCACTGCTTCCAGTTGCCTCTAGCTTCTGCCCTAAAACTTCAATGTCGCCGCCAAAAAACCGAACGATTGCGTGAACTGATTGCGCCTGAACGTCAGTACTAAATTCGCCGGTCAAGCGCACGGTGCCGTCGTCAGAGAATTGATACGCCGTTTTTATGAATGAAAGCTGATCGGGCGGATACTCAGGGTATAATCGTGTGATACTGAGGCGTGCGCCCTCGAGAGAGTTCTTTTGGTTTCCAGAACTTGGTGCATTGGGAGAGACGATGAGATCAAGCCGAGTTCGGCGTTCCCGAAGTTCTTGGGTGTCGCCAAAAATATGTCTCCTGTTTTTGATATTTTCTGGTCTCGCCTGCATGTAATCACTCGTCAGTTCGGAGCCGCCGCGCAAATGCGTAACTAAATCAACCTCAAACCGCAGCCTCTCACCATAGTTGTCGCCCAAAAAATCAACGCGAGCCTTCTCAACATCTAAAGTGGCATCTGCAAAGTCACGATACATCACTCCGTGCTTCACTCTTGAGTCTGCAGGCTCGAGAAGACTGAAGTCGCTGACGAACTTGGCAATGTCGTCTAAAAAAGAGACTACGCCAGACTGACCTTCGAACAATATATTGAATTCACGATTACGAAAGGCAAACATGAATTCAGCTGATGAAAATCTTCTTGGCAATCGCACGAGGTGAACTGTTCCACCGCGCGGAAGTTTATATGAACTAATGGTGTGCTCGAAAATGATTCGCATTTTTGCTGCGAGACTATCAATGATGGGCTGATCAGGGCGGGGAGCCGGAATCCACTGACCTGTTACGGGATTCGGTATCTTGTGCGCCAGTTCATGTATCAAGATCTCGAAAGCATCTGCCAAGCCAAACTGATTGTTGGGATCATTCAACATTGATTGGTTGAAAATCATTTCTCCTGATTCTAAGACTTTTGCAAGTCGCTCAGGTTGCCCTGGCGGTTTGAATAATTCGCGATTTTTCGAAAACACCAGAGGAAACGTCGGGTAGTTTCGGTAAAAGGGGTCTTGGGCATTGCCCGGGGCTGCGATACTGCGTATTGAGGGGTGCTGTGAGCGATGAAGCGCAATCTTATAGATTTTTCCAGCAATCTCTTGTTCTTGCATTGTCAATGGCTCTAAGTGAACAGAATCAGAAGTGGTGCTGTTGGCGGTCACCGCGATCGGCAAAAGTTCGGCTAAGTAGTAGGCCATGCAATCGAGTGCGTCTTGCACGAAGGCTCGACGATCGAACTCAGTTGTTGATGATTTTTCTGCTGAGTTTGTCGCAGACTGTGCTTGGGCCCAATTGCTCCCTCCCAAAAAAAGCGAAGCCACCAAAATGATCAGAGGCAGAAGGCCAGGCTTCCAACTCTTTTGAACTATTTGGCAGGAGTGGAGTTTCATCATCTTTTGATCGCCTGCTTGATTGAAGAATTTAATCTCTCCAGAGATAAATTTTTTTGGGCGAGAAATGCTGTTTTGTCATCGATCGGTGCCAAGGGATTGACAAGATCTGTTTTCAGGGGATGATCCTGCGGCGCCGGCGAGACTGTCAAAAAATTAGACACTAAAAGCATTGTTGAAAGATTCGATAGATTTTCTCGTTGACTCAAAGATGACGCCATTCTTGATTGAACTGTCACCATGCCTCCTACGACCCTTGTTGGGGGTTATGCTGAGAATGAACTTTCTCGATATAGAAAAGCAAAGTCGAGGCCCGAGTACCGAGGCATATAAACGCTCTAGGCCAAGAGAATCGGCCTGAAGTGTCACCTGTGCTGAAAGTGGGTGCCAAAGCTCGGCTGCAATACCCCTATCTCCGGGTTTTAGCGGGGTTTGGCAGACGGTAGAAGAATTCGTCAGTGTTT
>CAYONZ010000021.1:0-40712 GCA_964405465.1 uncultured Bdellovibrionales bacterium
ACTCATTTCTATTGCTTCCGCTCGCGACGTCCGACCAATTGAGGACACGCCCTAGGATGTTTTTTGGATGGTGATCCGCTTAAATACCGGGTCACTGCCTGTCGGGAGTAAGTCCGATTTCAGTTCTCCATCATAGGAACTCATGTGCTCTAGTTGGAGAATCTTGGCCGAAATGTGTTGGTTATGTCTTTTCAATAGCTCTTCGTTGATTCGAATTGCCAGTTCCTCAAGATGTTTCATTTCATCGCCCGCGCGTAGCTTGAGAGGTCTTAGTTTGCCAGAGAGCGCATCTTCCATATATTTTTCGAAGGCATAGATAGGTCCTGCAATTCGTTGTGAAAGCAGGCGTCCTGTAAGAAACATGATAAAGCTAAATATCATGCTGACCATCATAAATGTAATCACAAATGGCCAGAGGTATTGTCTAAGAATTGCTTGATTGTGGCCAATCAACTCGATGATCGTGACGCGAAGAAAGGTGTAGGAATAGACACCAGCGATCGCGGCAAACCCAAGGCCAATTCCAACCAGGGTAAAGATATAGCGCAATTGAAATTTCAAGTTTACCCAATAGGCTTTTCGTGTGTTGGAAGAGGGCCAAAGATTTTCACTTTCTTTTTGGAGTGCCCAAACGATCATGCCGTAGCCAACCCACTGGAGCGCATCAGCAAGATTGAAGGCGGGAGAAGTTTTTTCTGGAGTGCCAATCAAAATAAAATCAACAACGTAGCCGTATAAAATTCTGTCCGTCACATTGCCTAAAATGCCACCCAACAAAAAGGACATTCCTGTTCGAAGTTTGATCGAACGAATGGGTAGGATGTACTGTAGAATGCCGAATGTACAGAGTAGGAATGCGCCCCCGGTGGATAGCGAAACAATTCTAAGAACTGCGGGGAGATCCGAGAATAGGCCAAGCATTGCGCCGTGGTTGTGATGCAGAACAAAGCCAATTGGTCCGTGAAACTCGACGCCACGAAGTGACTCTGCCCATATCTTACTTAAGCGATCAATGCCCCATGTGAAGAACAGTGGCAAGATAATCAAAAACCATTCACGCTTTTTAACCAAGTGACCCCCGAAAAAACCAACTATGTAATTTATCGGAGAGACGGGGTGGCGAATTGAGAAAATTGCGGATTAAGATACAAAAAAAGATCCCCGACCTATGATGGGGCGAGGATCCTTGTTTTTTCGGTAACTACTCCGATTTTTGTACTTTCGTGAGACTAGAAAAATCACCGTTTTTCGATGGTTCATAATTCAAGACGCGTTGATTGATAACAGCAACCTCGGTGTCGTACCAAAGCGGAATAATTGGCAAGTCTTCTAGAACGATTTTTTGTACGCCGAGATAGTGCGCTCGACGTTTGTCCTCATTTGAAATTCGAAGTCCATCCTCGAGTAGTTTGTCGAGCGCCGGGTTCACATAGTGTCCGCGATTACGTCCAGGAGGAACCTCTTTCGAGTGAAGTCCGGTCCGGTAAATATCTGGATCTGTGCTGCCCACCCATTTCATCGTGGCCAATTGAAAATTTCCTTTTTGAATGTCGCCATAAAAGGTGCCCCATTCAAAACTTTGATGCTTCATCTTAAGTCCAGCTTTCTCAAGCTGATTGACCAAAACTTTTCCATTTTCAACTGCCACTTGCGAATTTGAAGTTTTCAAAATGATCTCTTTTTCATTCGCTTTTTCTTTAGCAAAAATCAGTTTTGCTTTGTCCACATCCATCGGTAGATTTTTTAAATCAGAATTGAAGAACGGGCTTGTCGGCCCCAAGATTGAAGTCGCTTCTGTGCCGAGGCCATCGAGTTTAAATTTAATGATTTCATCTCGATTGAGGCTTTGGGAAATTCCTTGGCGAACGAGCAGTTTGCTGAGAAGAGGATCTTGCATATTTACGAGTAAATAGGTCATTGAGAGGCCAGGGTACTTGAACACTTTGAACTTCTCATTTTTTTCGAATTCAGAAACTTTGTTGAGAGGCAACTCTGATTGAGCCAGATCCACTTCGCCTTTCAGCATTTTAAGGTAGCGCGTATTTTCATCGCGAATAATTTTGAACACCACATTTTGGATGTTTGGCTTTGCATACACATGGGACGCTCTTGCCTTTAAAACAATCTCTGCGGTGTCTTGTTTTACAAACTCGAATGGTCCTGTTCCGACAAGTGACTTTTGAAAGTCTTGCCCCATAGCGCTGACCTTTGTTTTTGGCAAAATCTTGAGTGGTGTGAGATCGGTTAAAAAGGTTGCTGAAAATTCTTTGAGTTTAATTCGCAGTGATTTTGCTTGTTCGTCGTATCGTGCTTCAACCGATTCAATCATCTTGTAGGCATTCGCAAAAGGACTCTGAGCGGCTCGATATTGATCAAAGGAAAATGAAATATCCTCTGCAGTTAGTGGTGAGCCGTCAGCGAAAGTGATTCCGGGCCTAAGTGCGAATTCATAGGTTTTTTCCTTTTCATTGTAGGTCCAACTTTCGGCAATCTCCCCAATAATTTTTAGGTCAGGACCCAAGCGAACAATTGAGCTAAAAATCAGGTTCCCAATCCGCATGCCAGCGGCATCGGTTGCAAATCGCGGATCTAGAGTGCTAGGTGCCTGGCCAAGCGCCACCACCAGAGTGTTTTTGTCGACTGCTTTTTTGGTGCAAGACAGACAAAAAAGAGCGGCAAGTGCGATGTTCATTAAATGTTTAATTCGTTTCATAGTCTCTCCTCAGGTGAGCTCCATAACAAGGGCTACTGAAGCAATTGTTGCTGAGGAGAGGCGCGAATGCAAGCTGACGAGTTTTCTCGACAACGGAGGTGGAGAGCTGCCACCTCGCAGATTTCAAATGCCGGGAGGCGTAACCGGATTGTCCTCGTCGCCATTGACGGAAAGAAGATTTCCGCTATCGGCTTGCAAGACTATGTCTTGCCAAGAAGTGGCGCGGCCAAGATCTGCCCAGTTGATCACGCCGTTGAGCAGGGCAAAGTTCGCTCGAGTCAGTGAGCTAAACAAGGTCGCCAATCCATTGGCCATAATATCAAGATTTTTAGTTCCATACGGATCCAGAGCCGAGGCCTTCAAAGCAAAAAACTCCCGATTGTAGTAAGAGTAGGAGCTACAACTATTGAAAAACAAAATCTGATAGCGTTCTTTGGCCGGAGTCATTGAAACTCCGTAATCAACTTGAAATGCCGTTGGAGAAACATAAGCACCTAGACCACTGTGGCCAGAGTAAATCACCACAGCAGCATTGGAGAGAGCTGCGTTAAAGAACTGCGCGAAGGCATAGCTCGTTGGACTACTTGTTGGCCCAAAGAACATATTGATGACGAGATGGCCATGTGCTGCCGGTCGATCCAGTGTTTCGACATAGGGAGTGCCGTAGCGAAAATCCGTCGTAAATTTTTGCAAGTCAGCTGTGGCCCAGACTTTGGACTGGAATCCATTGCGCTCCAAAAGCATTTTGGTACGTCGATAGGTCTCGGCATTGATGTCCCGTGAAACCATTGGATTCCAGTTTTCATTGGGATTATCCATTCCAAACAATAAAAATATCTGGATGTCGCCATTGCGGTCGACCAGACGGTTGTATTCTGGAAAAGTTTGTTTGGTGTTGGCGGTCCGCTCGATGCGAGCTGCAACAGTGTCGTAGTCGACGCCGGCTTTGAGTGGGCATCCAGGTCGGTTGGGCGACCAAAAATACCAAAAGTATTGCTCTTCAGGGTGCTGGTCGTCTGTGCATGGAAAAGACATATGACCATCTTTGATCACGGCGCCCGCATTAAAGACCGACTCTGGGTTTCGTGGTAAAAACAGATTGATCGTATTCAGGCCCGGAACATTTTGGGCAACGACTGTACCAATGTAGTTGTAAAACGCACGAAACAAGCCCGGCTTCACTTGCTCGATTTTAATCAATTGAATTTGGTGGTCATTTTTTGGAGTGCCGATTGGCGCTGAGTGGCTGAAGGCTCCAAAAAGGTGGGCGACCTGTCTCTCAATCACTTGATTGACCCAAACCTCTGAAGGTTGGCGTGAGCCCGCAATTTCAACAAAGTGAGAAAATGACATCCGGGCCTCCGTTGCAGACACCGCGGCAAACATTGGTCCTTCACTATTCGAAATTCGAGGAGCGTGAAAAATAAAAAAGAAATAAACCCCAGCCAATATTAGGTACTTAAAATTTTGAAAATTCATGATGTTTCTCTCCCCCAAAACAAAGAGCCATTTCGTTTGAAAATCTCGAGCGGCACTGGTTAGTGTCGTCCACATTACAGTGGCACTGGTTAGCTGGTGCCACTCCCAAGCGGCACTTTTTAGCTGGTGCCACCCCCAAGTGGCACTTTTTAGCTGGCGCCACTCAGTGCCATCTACACATCCATAGGCATTGCTTAGTGCCTAGGTGCTAGACAATCAAATGCGAATAACAAAGTTTAGAATTGCATGTTCCGTTCCAACTTTAGTCGAGGTCGCAATTTTTGAATTTTCAGCAAGGGATGAAGATCATGAAAATTGCCAATATGAGTTAAGTCACTAATCTAGCTAGAGTCTCTGGTTTTTTTCGAACATAATTTCCTCTATGCGTAAGATTTTTGAAAACAAAAGGCAGATTACACTCATCAAAATTTGTTTAATCGCGGGACTTTTTGGCTCTCAAGTTCAGGCGAAGTCTCATTTTGGTGGAGGCAAAACCTCAAAGCGAGCCAGGGCAACTGATGCTTCAAAGTTGCAGGGAATCGACCTTTCCACGCCCTTGACTGAACGCTTGAATAAAATGGTGGCATCAAGTGGTCTGAATAAGAATGATCTGGGTCTATGGGTGGGAGCCAAAACCCACGAGGGCCTGGCCACAGTGTTTGCTCACAATAGCGATACACTTTTCATTCCGGCCTCATTGAGTAAGGTGATCACGGCAGGAGCGATTCTCTCGAAGCTTCAGCCCACCCACAAGTTTAAAACTCAGCTTTTGTCTTCTGCCAGTCTATCTGCAGGTACCTTAAAAGGATCACTCTACCTTAAGGGAGGCGGAGATCCTGGATTCGTATCTGAAAACATGTGGGTGTTGGTCAATGATTTGACCCGTACAGGCGTTCGAACCATAGAAGGTGATGTCGTAGTTGATGACACGCGTTTTGATAAAGTTCGATTCGGGGAGGATCGTGAAAGTGTACGTGTCGATCGAGCCTACGATGCGCCAATTGGCGCGATGTCATTCAATTGGAATTCGGTGAATGTCTACATAAGACCAGGAGAAAAAGTGGGTGATCCACTTCAAGTGACTGCTGATCCAATTAATGGCTTTATCAAACTCAAAAACGAGACCAAAACAGTTGGTGGTGGACGCGGAAAAAGTGTCGAAGTCGAAAGGATAACCGAAAAAGATCAAGACATCATCAGAGTACAGGGTTCGATGGCTCTGGGCCATGAGGAAGTCGTCGTTTACAAATCCATTTCTCAGCCGGACCTCTGGGCCGGAGCAAATTTGATCGAGTTTCTCAAGCAAAGGGGAATTCAGGTTAAAGGGGTCGTTAAGACAGGTAAAACCCCTCAAGATGCCAAGGTTTTGTCCAGTGTCGACAGCAAGCCCCTTTCGTTATTGGTTGCGGACATGGCCAAGTTTTCGAACAACTATGTTGCCGAAATGCTCATTAAAAATCTTGCAGCTGAGGGCCGTGAAAACTCTGATCTACCTGCATCAATGAATGACGGTCTTCGTGAAGCGCAAAAATTTTTAGACGGTCTTGGTTTCAAAGACAGTGGCTATCGATTCACCAATGCTTCTGGATTTACTCGAGACAATAAATTTTCCGCGCGACAGCTGGGGCGTTTTCTGGAGCTGATGCATGGCAATTTCACTTTGTATCCAGAGTTTTTGATGGCGCTCCCAATTGCGGGTGTCGATGGAACACTTAAAAGTCGAATGAAAAATTCAGCTGCAGAAAATTGGGTGCGAGCTAAAACTGGTTTGTTAAATGGGGTCGTCGGTCTGGCTGGATATGCTGGCCATCAAGATGGATCCATTGTGACTTTCACATTTCTTTATAACGGTGGAGGTGGCGAAGAAAAAGCACGTCACTTCTTCGATGAACTTGCGGCCGCAATTGCAGATGAACCCAATGGATTAGAGAGTAATAAATGAGTTGTTTAAAAAATAAAAAATATTTATTTAGGATTGCAAACCTAGGTTTGCTGACTTTTCTTTGTGTCTCGGTTTCTCCTGCACATTCAGGAGTTGCTCCAGACTCGGTGGAGAGTGAGCAACAAGAACTGCAGGAGGATTCTGAATCGCGTTCGAAGTTTGGAGAGTTTTTTCACAATCTTTTTAAGTCTTCAGAAAAAGATGGGCCGAGCAAAGATCAGGCTGAAGATGCACAAGCTGGAATTCCTCTGGAGCTTGAACAAAAGGGTGAGGGAGCCCTGGGGCATTTGCTGGAGCAGGTACCCGTCCGCCTTGGCCCAAGCCGCCCTTGGCAGCCCACACAATTTGGTGATCAAAAAGGAGCACTAGGTTATACCAAAGAGGCGTTTATTGCCCCACGAGGAATGAAGGAACGTGTCGATTTTTGGCGTGATATTTATGCTAAGTATACAACCTCTCAAGGTGTCATTCATGATAGCGTTTACGTTGATGTCATTTATGACACAGTTGATTTTACGGCGATTGCCAAAGACCAAACCCTCAGTGATCGACAAAAAAGAAAAGCTCGTGAGAGCTTGATTAAAGAAAAACGCAAGGTCATTGAAGATCGTCTTCGCCGCCTTCAGGGCGTTACCACCGCAGAGGGATTGACTGGAGAAGATCTTCGGTATTTTAAAATGTTTGAGACAGTGAATAATCCGCGAAAATTTATTGAAGCTACAGAAAATGGACGAATTCGATTTCAATTGGGTCAGAAAGATCGTTTTTATTTAGGACTCTATTATTCAGGACGGTACTTGAATCGTATCGAAAAAATTTTTCAAGAAGAAGGAGTGCCGCTTGAGTTGACCAGGCTTCCATTTGTGGAGAGTTCCTATAATCTGATGGCTCGCTCAAAAGTTGGTGCAAGTGGGATTTGGCAGTTCATGCGTCGAACGGGAAAATTATTTCGGATGCAGATCAATAATCAGGTCGATGAGCGCAATGACCCATTGAGGGCAACCAGGGCTGCCGCAAAAATGTTGAGACAAAACTACGAAATGTTGGAATCGTGGCCACTTGCCATCACTGGTTACAATCATGGACCAGCGGGTGTCCGAAATATCGTCAATCACTTAGGCACTAAAGATATTGTCGAAATCGTTAATAAATATTCATCTGCTCGTTTTGGATTTGCCTCTGAGAATTTCTATGCCTGTCTTTTGGCCGCGATCGAGGTTGAAAAAAATGCGGATAAGTATTTTGCGAACCCGCGATGGAGCGTGCCTCTGCAATCTGAGGAAGTGAAGGTGACCAAACCTATAGCCTATTCTGCATTGTTGGCGCTGTTTCGCGGTGATGAAGATCTTGTTGAACTCTTCAATCCACATTTTTTACCAAGTGTCAGGCGTGGGCGGCAGAGCATACCGACAAAAACTTCAATCTACGTTCCCCCTCAGGTAAAAGATATTGCTTCTCGATTTATAAATGGTGAGCTCAAAGCCACCGATTTAAATCGAATGGTGGCGATGGCATATCCACCTGAGATGCGGGCTGCTGCCTCCAATGAGCCTAGCCTGAGTGCGCCTAGTGGTGAGGCAGCTGCGAAACGTTCAGAGGTGGGTGCTACAAGCTCATTTAAAGAAGCTTCTGCAGAGACCCAGGAGCCAGCTGTATTGGGTACAGTAACTAAAGCTGAGATCTCAGCTGAAAAGAAAGTGGTGGCACCAATAAGTGCAGCATCAGCAGGTACGGCCGCGACACCTTCTGCAGAGACCGTCCTAGCTGGAAAAAATCAATCTGCCGCGATTACAGCTTCTGTTGCAGAGACTCCGAAAGCCTCTTTACTTGGTGTAGACAAGCCTACCGTGGCCGCCGAAAAAACAGCACCAGAGACTGCTAAAGATGCAGCTAAAGATACCGCTAAAGATACCGCAGCGAAAGACACAGGAGAGAAAGACAAGGCGCCGACTGAGATTTCTCGGCCGACAAAACCTAAACGATACGTTGTCGCTCGCGGAGACAATCTCGAGAAGATTTCAAAAAATTTTGGTGTTGAGGTGAGTGAATTAAAGAAGATCAATCGATTGAGTCGTCGAGGCAGCATTCGTGCGGGTCAAATTTTGATGATTCCTCAATAAAAAAACGGCGCCTATTTGTAAGCGCCGTCGTTGCTTTGATGACCACAAGTAAATGAATCAGATTTAAGGTTGCAAGCTCAGTAACCCCGGAAACTCTTGGGTCACGCGAAAATCAAGCTGATTGGGAATCATGCTTTCTGTGGCATCGTCGATCTTTTCTAAGTTCAGATTTAAGGTTGCATCACTCACCATATCTTTAAACATATTGTAGGTCTGAGACCCACGAATTAACATTCTCCAGGGGTTGTTCGAGAAGTCATCGTTGTCTGCTAGTGGAGATCCATTAAGGCCATTCTGTGAGGTAATGAGGTAATAGACTTCTGTTCGGACTTCTTTTTGATTTTGCCTTGAGCAAAGATAAAAGCCTTGTCGATCAGCAGTATTCGCGGTTTCGAGCGCAGGCTTCATCAAGAGGCATCGCTTCGATTCGACTTCAATCTCAAACGGATTTGCTTCAGAGGTTAAAATCATCTGTCGAGATGCTGACACAGACTTTGTTGTGTCTGATTTAGAGTCTTGAGCTGATGTCCAATACCAATCTTTGCCTAGGCTGATTTTTCCTTCAATTCCGGCTCGGGCATCAACGCCAGCTTTGCCTCCCCATTTTGTTGCTGTTTTTTCGCCCTCTTTCCAGGGGCTCGGAGGTGGAGTTACCGGGACTGGTTGACCATTCGCCTTGGCCGCGTCTGCTGCCGCTTTTGCTGCATCATCAGCTGCCTTTTTTCTTTCGGCAGCATAGTCACGAGTGTTGTCGGCATTGTATTCTCCACCGTAGCTTGCGCCGACTGTGGCCGATACTCCTGCATTAATATTACCGCCCATGTTGAACTTGGTGGAAGTGCCTATGGTTTTGCTCTTGGTTTCTGTTCGTGTCATCGAAGAGGTCACGGTGAGCTTTTCTATTTGAGCCACACCGGCACGCCGAGGCTTTTCATTCAATATTCTAACGACAAGATCACGGGCACTCAAATAGAGAACCTGTTCAGGATGCATCAAGCAATAGCCCAGTGCTTTTTCTGGCTCAATCTTGCTTAGGTCATTGGTTCTGGTTAATCCGATCGCTGCTCCCGCGTCGGCAAGCATCTCGCTGCTTGAAACCCAAGTTTTAAATTTGTCCCAAGCAGATGCCGCCGACTTGGAAACTCCACTTGGTGGAGTCAAAGAATTTTGTCGAGCGTAGAACTTGTAGCAAAGAGCTTCATAAAGCTTTTGCATGTCGGGTGGAGTGGCAGAACCCGACATATATTTTAGAGCTGTATTGTAGGGAACAAGGGAATTTGCACTCAGCTTTGATCCTTCAACAAATTCGGGGGAGTTGAGAGCACGATAGCCCGAGACTAACGAAAACAATTGCAGAGGAGAGCGCTCGCGTTTTTTTATTTCTGCCTGTTGAGCACGGTACTTTTGTAAGACGGCAACGGCACTCACTTTGGTCGGAAGCAAGTTGGGTCCCAACTCGAGAATGCTTGGCATCGGGCCAATAGGGCCAATACCCATCACTGAAGCAATGGACTGAGCATCTTCACACGGCACTACTTGCACCAACAGTTGCATGCGGCTCGCTACGGCTGAGGCATCTGAAAATTTCAAAACGAGATCTTCCACAATCCCACCAGCACCGATTTCCATATCCTGTTCGATTGCTGTTACGAAATTTTTGGGATCAAAAGCGGCATCGCCAGACTCGTTTAAGTCTTTAAGAAATACCGCTGTAACATGCACTCGACCGGAGTTTGGATTTTCGACGACGTCTTTTCTGTTGATGGTCTTGCGAATTATTGATGGCTGTAAACGAACTCGTACGGAGTGAGCGATATTGAGAGTCAAGCCTGGATTGATCGAGTAGTGTTCATAATCTTGACCCATAAATTGAATGCGTAGGGATTTGAGATCGAGCTTCGCTGCTTCGGCAGTGGAGCTGGTTTTGTTAGATGTGGATAGTGGTTTATCGAAAGAATTTTCGACAGCTTTGGAGAGTTGCACCACGCGATCATAGCGAAGGTCAATGACCGAACTTGCACCGTCGCGCCAAGGGTTGATGGCGAGTGCGAGATCTATCGATCCTGTGTGATTGCCAAGTGCGCTGATATTTCTTTTGATTTCGATGAAAGCTTCAGGAGCAAAGAAATCGAAGTCGTGAGATTCGCTCCAGTTGAAACATCCCCTTGAGTCCGTCTTTTGCGCTTTTGATGTTTGCTCATCGCTTACCGAAAATGCTTGCTCGGTGATGGGGGCCATCAAGGCTTTATCTTTTACACAGGCAACAAAGTTGAAGAGCTTTTTCTTTGGATAACCCCAAGAATTGAACTCAAGTGTTGCCACCTCGGACGCTTTGATTGAATCAACATAAAAAGTTGAGCTGATCGACCCTTTGTCTTCGGCTGATTTGCACGAAACGAAAAGCATCGTCACCAAAGCCGTGAAACTGAGTAAAGTTGTCTTTTTAGAGAAGGTCATATTTAGCCTCCATTTGTAAGCGAATGACAGAGCGATCACCCATATAGGGATTATCTTCGATTTTATTTGCCTGAGCCCAAGATCCAGAAAAACCCATTTGGTCTTTGGGAAAATTCAATCTCAACCCGAAGCCGAATCCCTGACGGTTATTGCTGCCGAATCCACTGCTTGAATAGCTTGCGGGCAATACATCGCTTTCTGCTCTGAAGTAGTTCAAGCTTGGAGCGATTTCGTAGGTGGAATCTAGGTATTTCACTTCAAGCGCAGTGGCGTAGGCTGCGCGCTTGGTAATCGGTGCCTCATTGTTCATGGTGTAGTAACCATCACATGAAATGGCAAAGCTGTCTGAAATTCGATAGTCAATTCCTGCCCCAGCTTCAAATCCTTCAAAGGTATAAACGAAACGTGCATTTTGTTTTCCGTAACCATCAACAGTGTTACCGTAAAACCGACTGTCTTGCGCGGATCCTGAACCCAGTTCTCCAAACTTGAAATGGGTGAGATTTGCTCTTGCAGACAGATCTTTGCCAATAGAGGTCGCAAGTGTATGGACCAAAAGATAGGGGCTTGTGTCGTCATCAAGTACGCGAAGAGAAACTGTTCCCGAAGTTGGCATTGCTTGAGATGCCTCAAGCCGAATTGATGTGAAGTCGTCGCCCCATTTCATCTTTTCAGAAATCCCAGGAAAGCTTCTGGCAAGTACTGAGTTTCCAGGAGAGAAGCGAGTGCGAATCACCCCTGCTTGGGCCGAAAGGTTGGGTGTGGCTTTGAATAATACACTTGCCTCACGAATAGAGACTCCCGAGCTGGGACGTCCCTCATCGGTAAAATAAGAACTGGCATTTCCGGTGTAGAGATTCACTCCAAGAGAAATTTGCGATGTGATGGACGGAAGCAAAAACTGTTTGCCATCTAAACCTAGCTCAGCACCTGCGACAGTGCTTTTGACGTAGATATCTTCAACTCGACTGGCGCCGAGCTTGGTATTCAGAGATAGGCTGTACTTTTTTGCCGCGGAGGCAGAAGTCGTTAACGTATTCGCAGCTGAGGTTTCACTGGAAATGCTTTCGGCATTTGCCTGTAAGGCAAGGACTGTGAGCATCATCGAGGTAAAAAATAGGGAAGAAATTGGACGAGAAAGAACACCTTGTTTTCGTAGCCGCTCCCAAGATACCGACATTTTCTACATCCCCCCAAAAACCAATAAGGGCGGATAGTATCATAGATTGTCGAAACCAAACAAATTAGGAGTCTGTCAGGGTAGTAAATACATGTTACTTAGTTCATGTTATTGACGCGTGCAACATAGGGAAGGTTTCGATAAAAACCTTGATAATCGAGGCCATAGCCCACCACGAACTCATTGCCTATTTTAAAACCAATATAATCGAGGTCAACTTTGGTTTTAAGTGCATCTGGCTTGAGCAATAGCGTTGATGTGAGAACCGATTTGGGCTTGCGGGATTTCAACATGCGAATCAGGTAGTCCATGGTGAGGCCTGTATCGACAATGTCTTCGACCAAAAGAACATCTTTACCTTCAATTGAGCTGGTCAGATCCATTGTCAATTTAACTTCACCCGACGTTTTCATGCCGTTGCCATAACTGGAAACCCCTAAAAATTCGCAGCGGATATCAGCATCGATGGCACGAATCAAATCAGAATAAAAAACAAACGAACCTTTAAGTACGCAGACCACAACCAAATCTGTTTTTTTCGCAAGCTTTGTGATTTCAGCTCCAAGCTCTTGGACTTTCTTTTGAATGTCTTTTTCTGAGATCAATGTAGTGAGATTCAGCTCAGCAAAATTTTCTTTCATTGTGCTTCCTTACGGTTGGGTCGTTTTCGATTCAAAGCGTATACGAAAAAAGTGCGAGGGGCGAGAAATTTTTAAAATCGACCGGGGCGTCTTTACGACCCGATGAAATTAAACATAGGAGTTGTTCATGATCTCGCCGAAACCTCCGCCGCCAGGGACAATATAATGTTTTTCATTCAGACCTCTCTCTTGGGGCCAGTGCAAACCTGGTGTGGCCTGGAGAGTCTGGGGAGAAGACAGTCCGCGGTCAAGTCGGCAGGAGTAGACGATCAAATCAGGATGAATCTCCTGTACGGCCTTCAGATACTCTGGGGTCACAATCAAATGAAGCGCGATAAATTTTTTAGCTCGGCCTTCGACATTTTTTTTGTAATGTTGAAGTGCTGAAATGATCGTGTTGCCTGTGGCACCCATTGGGTCTGGAAACAGCACCACGGCATCGTTGACGTCGCCCCCGATTTTGTGGGCCCCTAAATGGGTGCCTGTGACTTGATCTGTTTCATTTGTCGTGCGCGAAGCTAAAATATGATCTTGTCGAACTTGTCGCGGATCGAGAACATTGTTGAGAAGATTATAGCAAATATGACTCGGGAAGGTACCTGCTCGCGCGAGATTCACTGTGACCACTCGCTGGCGAAGGTTGAGTATTTCTCCGTGGTAGGGGGAGTCTGGATGCGCCTCGGTCATTCGAGTCGCCATAGTCACAACCTCAGTTGGAAGCTCTCGATTGACCACTGTTTTGAGTAAGCCATTGTAGAGATAATCAACTAGCATATTGATCTGTGGCTGATAGGTCTCAGGAGAACACAAGCGAGCGAGCCATGAGGTCAGACAGGGATCATTTAAAATGTGAATGTTGGGGCCATAGAGATGTTCGACTTCACTCAAACGATAGTTCATTGAGATCCTCTGCTGTGGTGAGTGGGTCGATTTCTTCATCGGCGAGTCCAAGGTAGGGATCAAAACAAGAGCGGCATCTTGCCTCATACTTTGAGTTGTCGCCTACTAAAACATCGCGGTGGCTTGCCACAAGTCTTTGGGTGCGGGAAGCCGAGGCTCCACATGTCACACAAACGGCTTGAAGTTTTTTGACGGTTTCGGCTATGGCCATCAACGATGGCATGGGTGCAAATGGTTCGCCTTTCCAATTCATATCTAGCCCGGCCACAATAACTCGAATGCCTCGGCTTGAAAGTTCGTTCGCAACATCTACGAGCTCGTCATCAAAAAATTGACCTTCATCGATACCAACCACTCGAGTGTCAGGTTTTAGGTGCAAATAGATTTCAGCCGCACTGTCTATCACGATGGATGGCATCAGGTTTTTATTGTGTGAAACAACTTTATCGGGACTATAGCGGTCATCGATTCTTGGTTTAAAAATTTGGCAAGCTTGTTTAGCGAACTCGGCACGTCGAAGAAGCCGCAAGAGCTCTTCGGTTTTACCACTAAACATACTTCCAACAATGACTTCGATGGACCCACTTCGTCCCATCAAATGACTTTCGTACATGTTTTCCCCTCCGAAAACGAGCTTACTAAATAGCGATGGGCAATGCTTTTAGCGAGCGTAATGAGAGGGTATTGGTGGCGTCAACTAGCAAGCTTACTTTGACTCGATGAGGACAATGAATTCGGTTTCGTTATTTTGAAAATCTGGTGTTGACAAGATTTTAAGAAGGCCTGAATTGCTATAAAATTTAGCATCTTCTGGTTCGAGAGTTCGGTGTGGAAAAAGTCCTCCGACAAAAAAGGCTTGGTCCTTAGACAGTGTGATTTGCTCGCTGATATTTTGCTCTGCAATTCCACCTCCGGCCTCACGCAGTGTTCTCGATAACTCGACTTGTAGGTGAGTTGCAGTTTCGTCTGAGCGCAGTGGTGTGATTTGAGCGCCGATACCGAGCATTTGTTGGGTGGCCGGGTCTCGCACTCCTTTGAAGCTGACGATAGGTTGATTGGCGCGAATCTGGTATTTTGGAGTTTGCTCGAGGCGCGTGAGCTGCATGCCCTCGGATTTTTTGAGTCGTGATTCGAGTTCAACGATCACCCCATAAAATATCGACCCAGAAGATCCAGGAGAGTGAAGATCACTTGCGAAGTCTAAGAGTTGTGCGCGCGGAATCGAGAAAAACGTGATCTGAAGATGTGAAGGTGCCGTCTTTTCAGAGGCTTTTTCGGAGGCCTTGGTGTCGGGTTCGGTCGGTTTACCTGGCGCCAGTACGCCGGTCATTTCGAGCGAAGGCTCAGCTGAATTCTTGTCGCTGAATTTTTCGACGGCAGAGTTCATGTCATTTTCAGGCGAGGAGGTGCTCTTTGCGGTGGGAGCCTCACTGCCTGTCGATGCCGGGGTATTGGGAGAGTCTGCAAAAGGCAATCGCATGCTTTGTTCAAGCTCGGCATCGGATGTTGCTGGGCCCCCCTGGGAGAAGAAAATGCGGTAGGTGGCAATGCCGAGGAAGACCAATAGAGTTAAAGAGAGAGGCAATGTGAGCGGGTTTTTAAGGATTTTCTGCCCAAGGGACGGAGGCACGGGTTTGTAGGCCTGCATGTCGATACCGCAATTGGCGCAATATCGATCAGGCGGCTGTGAAAACCCACATTTTGGGCAGTTGATCATCATTGGGCTCACCAAATAGTCCCGTCCTGGGAGCAATGGGATCACCGCTCACAGCAAAGGCTGTGGCTTTGACCCGGGTTCGTTCAATACCTCAAAACGTTTCTAAAGTACGAGGCTTTTGTCTAGTTAAATAGCTGAAATAACTAGCTTAATCAGATTGTATCACGCGCAGCGATAAGATTCCAATGGCAATCTGCTAGCCTTGACGCATGCCACCTGGGGCTTTAAAGTGGAAGAAGGTGGGTAAAAGTGGAGATTTATGGTGAAAACCTGACTTTACTTTACAGACCCTGAAGCCCACGGAGGGGCTTTTGACTTTTTTAAGGATTCAGGATGATTCACAGTTTTCGCGGTAGATTCGAGATCAAGCTAGATCCCAAGGGGCGATTGTCGCTGCCGGTGGCATTTCGCGATGCTCGAGAAAAAGAAAACTCGCGTCTGGTGATTACCAATAGTCGTTATCAAAACAATTCCTGTTTACATGTATATACGATCGCCGAATGGCAAGGCTTAGAAAAAAGAATCGGCCGACTTTCATCATTGAATGCAGATGTCCAAGCGTTTCAAAGGTTCTATATAGCGGGCGGGCAGATTGTGGACCTTGATTCTCAAGGGCGAATCTTAATTCCCCAAAGCTTGCGAAAATTTGCTCGCCTGAACTCCGAGGCCATACTTGTAGGGCTTGGTGAAAAGTTTGAAATTTGGAGCCAAGAAACTTGGGATCAGATCTACGGAAATTTAAGTCAATCATTTGAAACGACAATGGCTTCGGTTGCAAAACTTCTTGAAGGAACTGGCGGAGATGGCAATGAGTGAACACAAGCCGGTTTTTTTGCACGAAGTGCTTGAGGTTTTTTTGCAAGCCACTCCACCTATTTTACGCTACTGGGATGGAACCTTTGGGCGGGGTGGACACACGCAGGCGGTTTTAAAGTCTTATCCTGAAAGCTCGGCTTGGGCATTTGATTGGGATCATCAAGCCATTGAGCATGCGAAACAAAACTTAGCGCCGCTGATTTCAAGTGGGCGTTTGAATGTCTTGCATCTAAGCTACGGTGATTTTCTACAAGCATATGAAATGAATTCGGCGTTTCCTAAAGACTTCAATTTGATGTTGCTCGATCTTGGAGTGAGTTCTCCGCAGCTTGACCAGGCCGAACGAGGCTTTAGTTTTATGCAAGATGGCCCTCTCGATATGCGCATGGATGTACGTCAAGAAGTGACTGCAGCTGATATTGTTAATGGCTGGAGCGAGGATGAACTCGTTGAGTTATTTAAAAACATGGGCGAAGTTCAACGGCCATTTCGGGTTGTACGAGCGATTGTTCATGATCGTAAGGCACAACCCTACACGACGACTCGCCAGTTGGCCTCATTGATTGAGCGAGTGGATGGTTGGCAAAAGCGTGGTATGCATCCAGCGACAAAGTATTTTATGGCGCTTCGTCTGCAGGTGAATTTCGAACTTTCAAATATTCAGGAGATTCTTCCGGTTTTGGTTGAGCACCTTGCCCAGGGTGGTGTGTTGGCAGTGATTACGTTTCATTCTTTAGAAGATCGTATTGTCAAAAATGTCTTTCGGTCGATGTTAGAAAAAGGCAGCCTCATCAATCGAAAAGTGATTAAGCCGTCTGATGCAGAGATGGAAGAGAACCCAAGATCAAGAAGTGCAAAATTGAGAGCTTTTCAAAAAGGCGTATTTCACAAAAGGAACAAATATGAACAAACAGACGATAACTGAGCTTAAGCCTTTTCTGAGTGTGATATTGATTGTGACAAGTTTATTTAGCTTGGTGTTCATGAAAATGGAGGTCCGTAGCAAGGGCTACATGATTCTCTCACTTTCTCGACAAGAAAAAAAAATGCGCGATCATCAACGCGAACAAATGGTGGCGTTGGCAAAATACACTCGGCCCGATCGAGTACAGACTTTTGCGCAAACCAAATTAACTTTGAGAAAAGCCGAAGTTGGACAAATCATTCAGATGACAGCACAAAACGGTACGGCCATCCGACAATAATTTTGTAACTGGAGAATTTGCGTGCGAGCACGAATTATTTTTATTTTGATGTTCATGAGTGTGCTTTGGGCGCTCATGATTTTTCGTGCTGTCTATTTGCAGATTTTGCCAAATAGCAGGCTCGAGGCGCTGCAAAAAAGACAGTTTGAAACGGTGGTGACTCTGCAGGCAAGACGGGGAGACGTGCTTGATCGCGATGGTCACGAGTTGGCTGTCTCGATGACGGCTTATTCAATTTTTGCCGACCCAAAGTTGGTTGAAGACGCTGCTCGCGTGGCCAAAGTTTTGGGTCAAGAGTTGGGCGTGGCACCAAAAGTTTTTCAGAGTAAACTTAAAGCCAAGAAAAAACGATTTGTGTGGTTACAGCGACAAGTTGATCGCGCCAAGGCTGAGTCTATTCAGGCCATGAAAATCAAAGGGCTTGGCATGATCGAGGAATCGCGTCGAATCTATCCAAATGAAAAACTTTTGTCGCATGCACTTGGATTTATGGGATCCGAAGGACAAGGTCTTGAGGGACTTGAGCTAAAATACAATGACTATCTTGAGGGCTCAAAAAAGAAAGTCAGTCTCAAAAAAGATGCTCGTGGGCGACCGTTGATTGTTAATGGTCAGGTGTTTAATGAGGCTCCAGATGGCGCGGATATTCAGTTGACGATAGATCGGGATTTGCAGTTTGTGCTCGAGCAAGAATTGGGCGATGTCGTATCGGCAGAGTCTGCCGACGGAGCTGTTGGTGTGGTTTTAGACGCACAGACCTCAGAGATTTTGGCGATGGCCAGTGCTCCGTCATTTGATCCAAATAAAGCTTCAAATTACGAAGTGTCATCACGTCGTAACCGCGCGATCACCGACATGTATGAGCCTGGCAGCACCATGAAATCGGTCTTGATTGCGGGTGCAATGTCACGAGGGTTAATTGAACCCAATACCCGAGTCGATTGTGAGGGCGGAATTTTAAAAATTGGTAAGCGCGTGATTAAAGAGGCAGATGCACATCACAGTTTCAAAAGCTTAACCGTTGCAGAGATTTTGGCCTATTCCTCAAATGTTGGTGCCGCAAAAATTGGATTTAAATTGGGTGAAGAAAGTCTGCGGAAGACGCTAGAGGATTTCGGCTTTGGGCAAAAGACTGGTCTTGATTTGCCAGGTGAAGTTTCAGGTTTTATACAGACGCAACCTTGGCATCAACATTTGTTGGCAAATATTTCTTTCGGACACGGCATTGGCGTGACCGCACTGCAAATGGCGAATGCCTACGCGGCCATAGCAAATGGAGGCTTGTTGCATCAGCCGTACATCGTAAAAAAAATAAAAGACTATGAATCAGATACGGTCACTGAAACTCAACCCAAAGTCGTTCGCCAAGTCTTGAGCCGTGAACAATCTGAGAAAATGAAATTTCTTTTGATGGGGACAACGACGAAAGAAGGAACCGGATTTAATGCTCGTGTTCGCGGCTACTCGGTTGCTGGAAAAACGGGAACAGCGCAAAAGGTAAATCCGAATGGGCGTGGTTATTTAAAGGGGGCCTACATATCTAGCTTTGCCGGATTCATTCCAGTGCATGATCCAAAATTCGTAATCTATATTGCTGTGGATAACCCAAAAAAGACCTACTACGGCTCACAGGTCGCGGCGCCCATATTTTCGAAAGTGGCAGCCTATGCCATTCGCAAATCCGGTGTGCCTCCGGTATTAACAGACGAAGAAAAGAAACTTCAATTGGCCGCGCAGAACTCAGGACACAACCCAAAAGAAAAGATTGGTGATAAATCGGCAGAGCGTTCAATTGCGGATTCATCCGAACGTGGAAAACTGAACTCTGAGTTGGTACCCGACTGGTCAGGTCTTTCACTGCGTGAAGTTTTAAAACGTGTTAATGGTCATGATGTCACAATCGATATTCGTGGCAATGGTTTGGTGACCCACACAGAACCGCCATTTGGTAACGCCATTGGGCCGCAGAAGAACATTACGATTTTTCTTTCGCCACACGCCATTGAATAGATTTTTTTGCGAATAGGCCGCGACGAATTTCTCTGCTGAGCGGGGCCTACGAGATCCCTGGGAGAGGGCAGAGGCATGATCGCGAAATTTTTCAGAAAAATTTCTAATGGTGATGCGAGAACTTAAGTGCGATCGATACAAATCCGGCAAAAAACAGAAGTGCACCAGAGATTTTTGGCGAATGATTGCCGAGTTTTTGCAGCGCCGGAACGAGGAGAGCGGAGCTAAATCCGAGTGCAGGGACGGTTCCTATCCAGAAGAAAAGCATGACGAGCGAGCCCTTCCACCAGGTGTTGACGGTAGCGGCAGCAAGGACAAAACTGTACAGCCAGCCACAGGGCAAAAATGCAGTGAGAACACCTGAACTTGCTGAGAAAAAAACCGAATCTTTGCTTCGTTGCTCACTAGAAAAAAGCAGCTTCCAGAGTTTGAAGTGAATGTTCTGAAAAAACTTTGGGAGATGCAAGTGCAAGCCTTGACCGGTCCAAGCCCGATAGCCCATCCAAAAAAACAATCCTGAGATGAGCGCAACCGAGAGATACTGAATCTCGGCGATTGGAAACTGATGTGCAAAATGATGGCCGAGAGCTGCGGCAATGGCGCCAAGAGAAACATAAGCAAAGAGTCGACCGAAATGGTAGGCGATCATTTGCGCTTTTGTCTTGGCCGAGGCCATGATGAGACCGCCGCACATTCCCACGCAATGAAGACTGCCGACAAGACTCGAGGTTAAAACTGAGAGAAGAATGATCCAGCTCCAGTTGGAAAACTGGAGCGCTTGATGCATCTCATGTGAATGGCCCGACAAGGGTGACCTCCTCTTGTGATTCCGCTTCAGATTGATCGACGAGGTCTTTTGAAATAATGCGAATCTTGATTGAAGCACTTCCGCGCTTCAGGATAGTTATGGGAAAACGAATAAATAAATCTGATTTAAATGGTTGGCCTGCCTGAAGCGTGATATTCGGCTGGGCCATCACCAGTTCAGCTCCTAGCTTATGAAGTTCATCTGTGAGTTCCAATCGGGCTGTGGCAATATTCTGTCGGTGATTGCTCAGGTCCACTTTGAAATGATTGACCACGATTTTGTTTTGGTTCTCAAGCGTGACGACTTGGTAGGGAGAGTCTTTGGCGCGGATGAATACTCCACGTACTAGATCGCGGCTGCCCACTTTGTATGTTAAGAACGCGGTTGCAATTAAAATTGCACCTAAATAAAGAGTTGTCCGTGGGGTAACATGTTTTTTCTGGAGTCCGCTTAGCCCACGTTCGGAGTCATAACGAATGAGACCCACGGGCTTTTTTATTTTCGTCATGACTTCATCGCAGGCATCAATGCAGGCGGTGCATGCAATACACTCCATTTGTGTACCACGACGGATATCGACTCCAGTGGGGCACACTTGTACGCAGCGGTAACAATTCACACAATCGCCTTGTTTCTCGTTTTCCTTAACATGACCACGGCGGGGTTCTCCTCGAGTTTTGTCGTAGGCTACGATCTGCGAGTTACGGTCCATCAGCACGGATTGAAACCGACCATAAGGACAAATGATGGTGCAGAATTGTTCACGGAACCATCCAAAATCAAAGAGTAAAACTCCAGTGAATATTGCAACCAACAAAAAGTCGATCCAATTTTCACTTGGAGAGTGTTGCACCATTGTGATCAAGCGTTCTGAGCCAACAAAGTAGGCGAGAAAACTATTGGTGATGACAAGACTTGCTCCTAAAAAGCCGAGCCACTTCATAGATTTTTTGAAGAACTTCTTGAAAGATAACGGGCCTGCGTCCATTTTTCTTCGTTCAAGTGCCGAGCCTTCTGTCCATTTTTCGATTCGACGAAAGACTCCATCGATAAAAACTGTCTGTGGACACGCCCATCCACACCAGACCCGTCCCCAAAGAGCGGTGGCAAAGAAGAGTGAAAATCCAGCGATCGCTAATACGAAAAAAAGCATCGGAGCTTCGTGTGCCCAGAACGTGAGCGAAAAAAAAGAGAAACGGCGATTGGGTAAATCAAAAAGAACGGCCTGCCGGCCGTTCCAATGAAGCCATGGTAACCCTAAAAAAAACGCAATGAGAATTGAGTGTATGATCGTTCTTCGGTTGCGATACTTGCCCCGCACCTCAGAAGGATAAAGAAAAACCCGACCACCGGATTCATCGGTGGTCGAAAGGCGTTCTGAATGCAATTCCCATTGTTCGAGGCTCATAGTCTATTCCTTTACTAGGTCTCCCTGGGGAGCCTTGGCGTCTTTTGGATTGGATCCTTTTAGAGTTTTCACATAGGCTGTGACATTGATGATGTCGTCATTGCTGAGAACTCCGCCCCATGTTGGCATGCCCTTAGCTGCAACTCCCATTTGAATCACTTGTGCGATGTCTGCCAGAGTGCCTTTGCCGTTGATCCAATAATCATCAGTAAGGTTGGGACCGATGCTCCCGGCTGCGATTCCTCCGGAAGGAGAATTGTGGCAAGCTGCGCACTTTTCAGCAAAAACAAGTTTTCCGGCATTTTTTTTGGCAGTGTCGCCAAATGCTGCGCTCAAGAGGTTAACATCAAGTTGTTTGCTGGCGTTGGCCTTGGCCAGCTCGGCTTTGATAGCGGCGGCTTCGGTGTCGGCCTCTTCTCGATTGGACGGCACTCCACTGAAGTGGTACCAGATTGGATAGACTCCCGCAAAAATTACGGTGATAAAAAACGTAGCTAGCCACCAATTTGGTAATGGGTAATCGAACTCCTCAATTCCATCATAGTTATGACTGAGTAAATATTTTTCATCTTGTTTGTTGATATCACTCATGATTAGCCTCATCTAAAGGAAGTTGTTCTGCATGTTGATAGCGCGGAGTATTGCCTTTCTGGAAAACCCAGAAGAGCATGCCAACAAAAAGGCTTAAAAAAATACCCAGCGCGATTAGCGAGTAGGTTGAAATGGGATAGACTGGAAGGATGTGTTTCACTTGGTAACTCCTGCGCTATCTTGTCCATTTTTACCAAGCTTCTGCAAGTATGCAATGAGAGCAACGATTTCACGATCCTCTAGACCAGCTGGAACTTCTTGGGCACCAAGACCCGCGACAATTTTTTTAGCTTGTTCGCGAGCAGCTTGAGGTGCTGCGGAAATATCAGCATCGGAGTAGGGAACGCCCAACATTTTCATCACTGAAAACTTCTTTTCGAGAATATCAAAATTAGTTTTCTGATCAACGAGCCAATCATAGTTCGGCATCAATGATTTTGGTGTGACGGCACGCGGATCAATCATGTGACGGAAGTGCCACATGTCAGGGTACTTTCCTCCGACACGCGCAAGATCTGGTCCCGTGCGTTTTGATCCCCATTGAAACGGATGATCGTACATTGATTCTTCGGCGGTAGACGCTGGACCATAGCGGAGAATTTCTGAAGTCATCGTACGAATCATTTGTGAGTGGCAAACATAGCAACCTTCACGCACATAGATGTCCCGACCTGCCAATTCAAGTGCTGAATAAGGAACTTGTTTATTTGGCCCATCAACATATTTGTGCATGGTGAGCATTGGAATCAACTCGGCCACACTTCCCACCAAAATTCCGACAAAGGTCAAGATTGAGAATGCGGTAACCATTCCCTCGAGGCGACGATGTGGTTTAGATTTTTCTTCGTGGTCTACATAGGCTTCTGAGAGATCCAAAGCAGGAGCCCGGAATTTTTCGTCTTCAGCCGCAGTTGGAGCCATTTGCACTGTTTTGTAGAGGTTGTAAGCCATCAAAATATATCCAACCAAGAACATTAAGCCACCGAGTGCGCGCCACCAGAAGAGTGGGGCGATGCTGACCACGGTTTCAACGAAGTCTGGGTAAGCAAGTTGTCCGTTCGAATCGATAGCTCTCCACATAAGGCCTTGTGTGATACCAGCAGCCCACATCGAAATCATGTAGATCAAGATACCAACGGTTCCGAGCCAGAAATGCATATTGGCTAAACGTTTACTGAAGAGCTCTGTCTTATACATTTTGGGCACAAGAAAATAGAGCATGCCGAATGCCATAAAACCATTCCAGCCTAGAGCGCCGCTGTGTACGTGGCCGATGATCCAGTCTGTGTAATGCGCAAGTGAGCTCACCGCGCGGATAGAAAGGAGAGGTCCCTCGAATGTTGCCATTCCGTAAAAGGTAACTGCCGCAGCAAAAAACTTAAGAACAGGTTCAGAGCGAACACGATCCCAAATTCCACGAAGCGTAAGAAGGCCGTTGATCATACCGCCCCAGCTTGGTGCCCAAAGCATCAACGAGAAAACCATTCCCATCGTTTGCGCCCAATCGGGAAGCGCTGTATTTAGCAAATGGTGGGGTCCGGCCCAGATGTAGATAAATACCAATGACCAGAAGTGAATGATTGAAAGACGGTAACTGTAAACAGGTCGCCCTGCAGCTTTAGGAATAAAGTAATACATGAGACCTAAGAATGGCGTTGTCAAAAAGAAGGCCACGGCATTGTGACCGTACCACCATTGCACCAACGCATCCTGCATTCCTGCAAACGCCGAGTAGCTTTTGAAGAACGTCACTGGCACTTCGAATGAGTTTACTACATGCAGAACGGCAACAGTGATCAGTGTCGCTATATAAAACCAAATGGCGACATAGATATGGCGTTCACGTCTGCGAGCAAGAGTCATAAAAAAGTTAACGGCGAAAAGTACCCAGACGACCGCTATCGCGAGATCGATAGGCCATTCCAGCTCTGCGTATTCCTTACCTGAAGTCATGCCAAATGGTAAAGTGAGTGCCGCTGATACGATGATCAATTGCCAACCCCAAAAGTGAATCTTACTAAAAAGATCAGACCACATTCGGGTTTTCAAAAGCCGCTGGGTTGAATAATACATGCCCGCAAAAATCGTATTGCCTGCAAATGCAAATATGGCGGCATTGGTATGGAGTGGACGAAGGCGTCCAAAAGTTAACCATTGAAGGCCAAAGTTGAATTTGTAGCTGGCGAGTTGAAGGGCGATTGTCACACCCAACAAAAAGGCCACGCCGGCCCAGAGCACAGTGGCTCCCATAAATTTTCTTACGATGCCGTCATCGTAGGAAAACGTTTCTAGTTTCTGACTTGAGTTGCTCATGTCTTCCTTTCTTTGTTGTTAATCATTTCATCATCTAAAAGCATTCGGTGAGCAGGGGTCTCGAGATCCTCGTATTGTCCGCTTCGCGCGGCGACGATAAAGGCGACGAGGAAAGCGAGACTCAGTGCTAAGGCCATGGGTAATAAAACCGAGATGATTATCATAGCGGCGCCTCCATGGTTGAGTTGGCAGAAGAGAGCAAAAATTCTTGTGATCGATCGGTCTGTGATTTGTTGGTGGGAGTCTTTCTGTCTTCGAGCAAATTTGCAATTCGGTAGGAAGAAAATATTGAAAGCCCGAGTACAGTGAGAGAACTCACAGGCATTAATATCGCAGCCAGGAGCGGAGACATCAGGCCACTCATCGCCAGCGCACCACCGATAAGATTGTAGGTTCCAGAAAAAAGGAGGTTGGTTTTCACCGCGCGCATCGTGAGTCGCGAAAGTGTGATGAGCTTTGTGAGAGCACCTAGATCGCCACCGATCAGATAGACGTCAGAGGCTTTTAAGCTCATTTCCATGCTGCCTCTCACTGCGACGCCGACACTGGCGCTTGCAAGAGCCAACGTGTCGTTGGCACCATCGCCAATCATCAAGCTAGGGCGACCAAGTGAAGATAGGACAGTTTTTTTAGTCTCAGGGGTTGCTTGATAAAACACGTTTTTCTTTTCGACATTGCATATGGCAGCACAGGACTCGACAACCGATTTTTGATCTCCCGAAAGAATATAGCTTGTCAGTCCTTGGTCTTTAAGAGCAGCAATAAGCTTGGGAGCAAATGATTTTACTGAATCCCGAACATTGAAACGTGCAATTAGATTTTCTGCGGTCGGACTGCCACACCAAATTCCATAACTTGCTTTTAGGCTTTCCGATGTCATTGAGTGCTGATGTTCTTTGTTTTGTTTTGAAGGCATGTCTATGGAAGAAACAGAGTGAGATGCTTCAATAATTGGTGCAATTAAATATTTTCTATTTTGATATGTTCCCCGCACTCCACCGGTATCGATTTTTTCAAAAGCACTACATTCATATGGTGTTGTAATATTCTGTTCGGTTAAGTACCGAACCAATGAGAGCGCGATGGGGTGGGAGTCATTTTTTTCTATGGCCAGTGCCGCTTGAAGGTGAGTTGGGTCATGGTCGACTGTCTCGAATCGATCAATGTGGAGCTGGGCTTCTGTGAGCGTACCGGTTTTATCGAAAAAGACATCGCGAATTTCGCTTGTGCGCTCAATGACGTTTCCATTTTTTATCAAGATTCCGACGCGGGCAGCGTTGCGAAGTGCAAGTGTAAGTGTGAGTGGAATTGCCATGCCAAAAACACAGGGGCAACTCACAATGATTAACGCCAAGGCTCGATTGAGCCCGACTTGCCACTGCTCAACTCCAAACCAGAAAAATACCAGCACCGCCGCCGTCATGACGATCAACGTAAACACTTGTCCAATATTGTCAGAAAGCTTTTCAATATTTGACTTCTGACGGGAGGTTTCTTCGGCCTGCTTAAGAATGTTCGCTAGGCGCGTTTCGTTTTGGCTGGCTGTCACTTCTAGAACCCATGTTCCGGTTAGATTTCTGCAGCCGGCTTCAGCTCGGGAACCGAGTGAAACCGCTTTTGGAATAGACTCTCCGGAGATCACTGAGGCGTCGACGGACCCTGCGCCCGAAAATACAATCCCGTCGGCCGGGATCACCTGCTGAGGAGCAATCAGAATTAGATCGCCTACTTTTATTTTAAAGCTCGGAATGCTCTCAAGAAGCCGGCCATCACGATCCACCTTAGTTGCAGTGGTTAACAATATCTGATCTTGCAGGTTATTGGCATTCAACTGATTTTGTTGAATACGTCGCAAAAGATACCGAGACGAAAGCAGTAAAAAAACCAATGTCGAGAGTGAGTCAAAATAGACTTGATCAGCGCCGGTAAACAATCCCCAAATACTTGTCACAATTCCAGCGAGAAGGGCGGCCACAATTGGAATGTCGATCGAGATACGTTGAGCCTTTATTGCCTTCCAGCAAGAGACATAGAATGGCCAGGCGCTGTAGCTCAGAACGGGAAGAGCAATGAGTCCGCTGACCCAGCGAAATTGCTCAGCCAAAGCGCCAGTGGCACCTGCATAGAGCGAAACCGCAAGAATCATAATGTTGCCCGTACCAGCTCCGGCAATTCCAATTCTCACTAAATAAGATTTGTTTTCATTCTGCTGAAGGCGATCGGCTTCAGGATCATTTTTAATCGGGTGCGGACGATATCCCAATTGATTGAGGGCTTGCGCGATTTTTCCGAACTCGCCTTTTTCAGATCTCCACACGGTTACTGTGGAATTTGCCATCTGAAGGCGTGCGGATTCTGCATCTCTACAAAATTTTGGTAGTTGTTCAATAAGCCAAAGACAAGCCGTGCATTGAATGCCTTCGAGGTAAAAACGAATTTGTTTTTGATCAGGACTATATTCTTTGATGAATTCCGGATCATCGCAATAACTAAACCCACCAGCATCAATGATTTCGACAGGCGTAGGACAGCTGGGTGGGTTCATGTCTTTTATGGTGTAATATTGGTTAAGGCCATTTTCATTCAGAATACGATAAACTGTTGCGCAGCCATGACAGCAAAAAGTGTCGCGATTAAAATCGCCCGCTGCAGACAGTGAAGCGGGAGTATAAGCACGCCTGCAGTGTAGACATTGTTTATAAGAAATTTGCGCGAGTTCCATTTTCATCTCTGTATTAAATCTTCAGTCGTTACGTCCCAGATCGGCAGTTTTTGCATTAACACTTTGCCGTTCTTGACGCTTCAAATTCGTCGTTTCAAATAAAATTTTGATATGCCACCAGTATGCCGAAGATCATAAAAAATACACGTAAATTTTTCTGGTACAGCCTGAGGCAAATTGTCTCGCCAAAAAAATGCGTGCGACATTTTGACGAAGTCGCGAAGCACGAACGAGAATCCTGCGAAAACTTTTTCAAGCGTCTCTTTTTGTCTGTCGAGCGTTCTCTGTCGAGCACTTTCGTATTTTACAAAAGTACTCGACTTAAAAATTATTTACTTAATGTTTGAGTCGTCCATCTAACAAGGTTGTCATCGCTTTGAGTGCATCGACCCAAGTGAAAATTCCGACCAATTTTTTGTTGTCACAGACTAAAGCACAGCTATAGCGATGGGATGCCATCTCTGAACAAACATCTGAAAGAGGCGCATCTGGAGTGGTGATATATGGGTCTGGAGTATAGGCTTCAGAAATTTGCATTGTAGTTGGGTCAACGTCCTTGAAGGTCTCGACGAGTTTCACATCTCTATCGGTCAACACGCCTACAAGTTTTCCACCATCAAGAACAGGTAGATGTCTCACTCTATGTTCAGACATCATCTTTTCTGCTTTTTCTAAAGTTTGATCAGCACCAATTGTGTGTGGAAGAACGGTCATATACTTTTGAATTGTCGGAATGGCTTTCATAAAATTTTTCTCCATTTTCAAGTTGCTTAAATGAGATCATCTTTTCTATAAGCATTTTAACAAGCAATAGTTGTTCCCAAGGGAAATGCGTGTTTATTGGCAAAAAATGCGTTTGAGCTGAGTCGAAATGACTCGGTGATGGCGAAATGTCACAATTCGAAAGGAAAAAAATGGCTCGGCAAACTTCAGCGCTGTCAGCAGTTCAACACATTAAGTCGGGGCATCGTGTATTTGTGCACGGTTCGTCAGCAACGCCAAAGGTATTGATCGATGGTCTTTTGCAACGAGCGGGTGAACTGCGCGACGTAGAGTTGATTCACCTTCACACCGTGGGTGCCGCTCACTATGCGCACAATGATTATCGCGAAAGTTTTCGTGTGACGAATTTGTTTGTCGGACCGAATATGCGAAATCACATTGATTTTGACCGGGTTGATTACCTGCCTTGCTTTCTTTCTGAGATGCCACAGTTGTTTCGCTCGAAGATAAAGAAAATTGATGTGGCTTTGGTGCATGTCTCGCCACCAGATGCTCATGGCTATTGCACTCTCGGAACAAGTGTGGACGTGGCGAAAGCTGCCGTTGAGACGGCTGACATTGTGATTGCGCAGATCAATCAGCAAATGCCTCGGGTTCATGGCGATGGATTTGTGCATATTTCGCGGTTCACTGATTACATTGAAATTGATGAGCCGTTGCCGAATGCGCCACGAGAGACCCTGAGTGAAGCCGAACTTAAGATTGGAAGTCTAGCGGCATCGTTAATTGAAGATGGTTCAACTTTGCAGATGGGAATTGGAGCCATTCCGGATGCGGTGTTGGCATCACTTAAAGGGCATCGCCATCTTGGTATTCACACCGAGATGTGGTCGAATGGAGCTCTTGAGTTGATCAAATTAGGAGCGGTAGATAATTCGCGCAAGGCAGTCCACCCTGGTAAGACGGTGTCAGCATTTGTGCAAGGTTCAAAAGAGCTTTACGACTTTATTCATGACAACCCTTCGGTCATCGGACTTGAAGCGAGTTATGTTAACAACACGGCCGTGATTCGACGAAACTCGAGAATGGTTGCGATCAATTCAGCAGTAGAGATTGATCTCACTGGACAAATTTGTGCAGACTCGGTTGGCTCGCGAGTGATCTCTGGGGTTGGTGGACAAATGGATTTTGTACGTGGGGCATCTTTATCAGAAGGTGGCAAGGCCATCATGGCCATCACCAGCCGTAGTAAAACCGGGCGGTCTCGATTAGTGCCTCAGCTTCAAGTTGGTGCGGGGGTTGTGACCACCCGTGGACATGTTCACTATGTGGTGACCGAGTGGGGAATTGCCGATCTCTATGGTAAAACTCTTGGTGAGCGAGCGCGTGCTCTATTGCAGATTGCTCATCCGGAGGATCGTGAGCGTTTGGAGCGAAGCTGGCACGATGTCATCAAATCGGTAATGCGCGACTAGAGGGATCTTTTTTTTGTTTAAACAAATTTTGTTTTAACAATTTTTTCTAATTCGTCAAGTGCAATGGGTTGGAGGAGCGAAGCGTTTGCTCCCCAGCTTTTTCTTAAGTGGTCTAGTGTGGTGCGAGATCCTGTCGAAGTTAAAATCACGAATAATTCAGGGAAAAGTGCTTTTGCCTCTATAAAAAAACGATGAGGCAGAAAGTCTCGCAGGTGTGTTTGCATGAGTAAAAAAGAATATCGTTCATGAGGGTTAGATAACGTCAAGTCACGTGCAGTTCGAAGCGCGCCTAGAGCTTCTGTTGCAGATGAAAATGCCTGTACTTGTAGTCCCAGTGAGCTCAGAAAGTCATACAGCAAGGATTTCATATCAGAATCCGGCTCAACGACCATAATGCGAACCAATGGCGGTAAAGAATGTTTGTTTGATTGACTGCCTGGCATGAAATCATGTGTAAGCAAGAAATTTGCCAGAGTTTGTGTTGGGAGTGGAAGATGATTTGTCTCCGTTCGACGTGGCTCGTAAAGTTCAGAATATTTGGCTGCCCTGAGTATACGTTGGAGTTGCAACATGCTAAGGGATGAGACACAATCGGGCCTGCGAATTGCCTACACTTCAAAAACAGGAGAATTTATGAGAGCGATTTGGGCCATCCAACCCTTTGAGAAAAAACGATCACAAGTAAAGGCTCTTCTTGGAACCATACAAAGTTTGGTGGGCGGCGAGAGTGAGATTCACCCAGTGTCTATTGTGAGCCCCTCTTTTTTAAATTGGCCATCCGATTTGTCTCATGATTGGGAGAGCGAGTTCGCTTTGTTGGCGCACCAAAATGTTTCGCAATATCTAAAACCTGTGGCGAAAGCAACGTCTCCGATTACCATTCTTACGCAATTCGAGAGTTCACAAAAAGTGGATGTTCTGAGTTTGTTGGAGTTCGCAAAAGAGGAGTCTGCGGATATCGTGATCACACAAGCTAGGCAGCTCTCAGGTTTGAAAAAGCTTTGGCTCGGAAGCTTTACCCAAAAATTGATTCATCTCTCTGATCAGCCCATTTTGGTGTTGCCAGCAAAGTTAGATTCTAAGAAAAAAATCAAAACGATTTTTTTGGCCACTGACTTTTCGTCTTTGTCCAAGAGAGTTTTTCTTGCGGCTTTGCCAATTGCAAAACGACTCAATGCTAAGTTAATTTTTTCTCATCGGCTCATGATGCCGCTTGAGCCAGTTGTCGATGCAAGCTTGGCGTTGGCTGGCGGAGGATGGCTTTCAGTCGAACAAGTTATGGTTGCAGATCGGGAAGATAAACGAAAAAATGCCGACCAATGGAAGAAGCTGGCACAAGAAGCTGGGGTTAAATCTGAATATGTTGAAGATAAGTCAACCCGAGCTCTATCTGATGGACTTTTGAAAACTGCCCAGCAAAAAAAGGCCGATTTAATTGTGATTGGTACTGAAATAAGTGTGATGGGCGCTCAGCTTGTTGGAAGTGTTGCTCAAGAAGTGATCGCGAGTTCGAAAGTTCCAGTGCTTGTGGTTCCTCTTCATGAGAAAATTGAAAAGCCTAAAAAAAATAAAAAATAAATGGATCTGACAAAGGAGTAGAGTTTCATGGCAGGTCGAAATGCCCATATTATTGTGATCGATGATGATGCTGAAATGCGATCTCTTCTCACGGACTTTCTTCAGCAGGAAGGTTATCGTGTTAGTAATTTTCCAAATGCTAGGTTGGCTTTAGAGAAAATCAGTGCAGATGGCCAGCCGTTTGATGGTGATCTTGTGATCTCCGACATTAAAATGCCAGAGATGACTGGAATTGAATTTGCTGAAAAGTTCAAAAGTATTCATCCAGAAGTACCACTCATTTTGATCACTGCTTTTGGTAGTATTGAGTCCGCCATAGATGCCATCAGAAAAGGTGCATTTGATTATGTGGTGAAGCCGTTCAAGTTGGCTGAGATGAGTGTGACTGTATCAAGAGCGTTGAAGTTTCGCGCTCTCGAGCGAGACAATACGATTTTGCGTTCTGAAATTCGCAACTCACATAGTTTTGCGAATATCATTGGCAAGAGTCCCGGAATGCAAGAGGTTTTCGATTTGGTTCGGCGTGTTTCGCAGGCGATGGCCAACGTTTTAATTACGGGCGAAAGTGGAACAGGAAAAGAAAGAGTGGCTCGCGCCATTCATGATTTGGGGCCACGACGGGCAAAGCCTTTTGTTGCCATCAACTGTACTGCAATTCCAGAATCATTGCTCGAGTCTGAACTTTTTGGTCACGCTCGAGGCTCATTTACCGGAGCACATCAACGTAAACGCGGAATGTTTGAAGACGCCGACGGAGGCACGATATTTTTAGATGAGATTGGTGATATGGATCTGTCCATTCAGGCCAAACTTTTGCGTGTTATTCAAGAAAAACGCATTCGAGCTGTAGGAGATAACGTTGATCGTGAAATTGATGTGCGTATTATCGCGGCCACTCACAAAGATCTTAAGGCTGCAATTAAGGCGGGGAGATTCCGTGAAGATCTCTACTATCGATTGAGCGTAATTCCAATTGTGATACCGCCACTTCGCCATCGCCGAGAAGATATTCCTCTTTTAGCGGAGCATTTTTTAAAAAAATATGCAGCGGCAAATGGCTCTCGTGTGAACGCCTTTTCCAAAGAAGCAATGGCGAAACTTGTAGGCATGACCTGGGAAGGCAATGTTCGTGAGCTAGAAAATGTCATCGAGCGTGCCGTGGTTTTGGCTCAGGGAGATTTGATAGATATGCGTGATCTGCCTCATTCCGAGGTGGTAGATGCAGAAGCCTTTTATGCCCAGGCGACCGGGTCTTTTCCGACGCTCGAAGATTTAGAGCGCCGATACATCAAGTTTATTCTTGAAAAGTGTGGTGGGCGCAAAGAGAAGGCGGCACAGATTCTTGGTATCAATCGTCGAACTCTCTACCGAAAGGAACGTGAGGAGGAGTTTGGGGTGGATGATCATGACGACCATGACTCTCATGATTCCAATGATGGTGGCCAGCACGCTGAATAATCGATGACGAGTTGTATGGTCTCCTGATGGAGCTTCATTGTTAGAATGCGTGTGGGCTCTCTTTAAAAGGGGATAGCTATGTCGGTTTCAAATCAAGAAAATTCATCTATGGAAATTTCGGTAGGCCACTCACCTGGCATTCAGCTGGCACAGCTTCAGAGTGTTTTGGTTTTGCGAGGGGCACGATGGATTTCGCAACCCCTTGAGTCGAACTTAACTTTGCCCATTCAAAAGGTGACTTCGGATTCTCGTTTAGTGGATGAGCATACGGTATTTGTTGCGGTTAAAGGAACAAAAGCTGACGGGCATCGATATTTGCCTGAGGTTTGTTCCAAGAATCCCATTGCGATTGTTGTTGAGGATCCCTCGCAGGTCCCGCCGGGTTATAGTGGTGTGGCGGTGGTCGGTGACTCAAGAGCCACTCTCACTTGGCTGGGAGCTGAGCTCTTTCATAGACCCAGCTCCAAGCTTTTTTGTGTTGGTGTGACTGGTACCAATGGTAAGACAAGCACTAGTTATTTGGTGGAACACCTTTTGAACTCTGCAGGAGATGCTACGGGTGTCATTGGAACGATCAATCATCATCTGCGCGAAAAAGTGTGGCCGACATCAATGACCACTCCCGATCCGGTGATTTTTCAAGAGCGTTTGTTTGAATTTTTGCAAGATGGAGCTACTTCTTTGGCAACAGAGGTGACCAGTCATGCATTGGATCAAGCGCGCATCGATGCTGTCGATTTTGATGTGGCGATTTTTACCAATTTGACCCGCGATCATCTTGATTATCATCTCGATATGGATCGCTATTTTTTGGCTAAATCAAAATTATTTACTGATCTTTTGCTTCGTTCTGCAAAAAAAAACAAGACAGCAATTATCAATATCGATGACGAATACGGAGAGCGTCTTGCTCAAGAGGTTCAGCGGCATACCGCAATTAATTGTTGGACTTATGGGAAAAGCAAAGCGGCTGATTTCCAGTTGGTGTTTTCGCAGATGGATTTTTCGGGAATTGATTTTTCTGTGATCTCGCGTGAGGGACAGCAAAGTTTTCACCTGCCGATGACAGGAGAGCATAATGCCGCGAATGCGGTTGCCGCTATTTTGGCTGCTCGAGTACGAGGCGTTCCATGGGCACAACTGGTAGAAGATTTAAAGACCTTTAGCGGAGTACCAGGGCGGCTGCAGGCTGTGCGAAACTCTCGCGGGCTCCATATATTGGTCGACTACGCCCACACGGATGATGCGCTTCAAAGCGTCTTGGGGCAGTTGAGTAAAGTCCGAACGCAAGCTGGGCTGAAGAACAAAATAATCACCGTTTTTGGGTGCGGTGGTGACCGTGATCGCGGCAAGCGACCTATGATGATGCGTGCGGCACTTGCTGGTTCAGATCATGTGGTTCTGACTTCAGATAATCCGCGTACCGAAGATCCGAACCAAATCCTTCAGGATGCACTGGCTGGGTTACCAAAAAGTGGGGAACATGTTCCTGTAGATGCTCTGGTTGATAGAAAAAGGGCTATTGCTCATGCTTTGGGATCAGCAAAGGCTGGAGACGTTGTTTTGATTGCCGGAAAAGGGCATGAGACGACACAAGAAATTGGCACTGTTAAATACCCATTTAGTGATTTTGAGGTCGTTCGAGAGGTTTTGAGTTCGAAAGGCGAATAGTCTGTGGACCACTTGGGCCGGTCCTAAAGTGGTTCCATGTTTTCTGATGCCAGCTCATCGTGGAACTGTCGATATCGATTTTCTTTAGTCTATTCAGATGCATAAAATAAAAACTGTTTATGTTCTAGACACTTTATTTCTTCGGTCTACAAACGAAGGCGTTTTATTATATAGAGTGTGCACCCTCTTAGAGCACTGTCGGATGGGGTATCCTTGGGCGGTCATTGGCTCTGGTTTGCAATTTGCACCACAGTGCTCGTCTTTAAGATCAAAAATGAGGCAATCAGGATTGGTTGGCGAGTCGAACTCGGATGCCCCGAGATTCAATTGGTGCGATCACATGAAATTGCCTCCTGCTCAATGAATGCCGGAGGTTCAGCATGTCGCTGTTTAAAATTCGTTCTTCTCAGTTAAAGAGTAGGCTAAAAACTAAGCTAAAAAGTCTCCGGCTTCTCTCCTTCGGAGTAGGGGAACTAAAGAGGTTTTTGCTCAGAATTTTTTCGGTCATCGTGTCTCTTGGCGCCTTGGTGGTTTTACTTCTTCTTTCGGCGTGTGACGTTGAGACACAAAAAGGTCGTGAGGCCTTTGTAGATGGGAAGCTGCCAAAGATTTTGCAAAAGTTTGCAGATCAATTGTTTGAGCTAGAGCCATTTGAAAAAGAAATTGTGGCACGTGCAGAGGCCGAAAAACAGGATCCCAATATCATCGAAGTGGGTGTGATCGATTGCGGTGTCGACCTAGGTCTTCTCAAAGATGTGATCGCATTCGATATTGAAGATGGAAAATTAAAAGGTGCAGGTCACGATTCGATGGGAAATGATCGTTTTGCGTCCGCGAATTTGATACGACCTGATCTTTTTGCGTTTGGTGCTAAAGATGTCGTGGATGGAAAAATTCTGGATCCGGTCGAGGATCCATTGGCATTGTTGGAAACTCTAAATAAGAAATTCATGGACGCACTTGTTGCAAAAATCCAGGCCAGTCCTGATTTGAAGGATACCCAATTTAAAAAAATATCTCCTGACAATCTCACGCTCTATGGCGCGAGTACAGTTTTGGAAGCTTTCGAAGATTCTGGCTTGAGAGACTCTTTAAAACGATACGAAAAGTTAATTCAAGAGGGTAAACTTATTGGTTCCGACGTTAAGGCCGACTATCTCGCGCACCCTGAAGAGATTGATTTCAACGAGGCCTTCTTTGTGGCGCAAAAAAAATGGGACATGGCGATCGAACTTGGCCTTCCTTACTTCGGAATCTATTCAAGTCCAACACAGTTTCTCCAGCTGAAGGGCTGGTTGCCATTTTTGGAGATATTGAAAGAAACCCTTAAGACCTTCGATGGTGCTCAGCAATTTGCTGCAGGTCGGGCAAACCTCATTAAATACTATGACTCGCGAAGCTCCTCACCAGGTCAAGATATGTCGGCAGCAAAAGAGAAGACAAATTCATCTTTGGTCCAAGGGCATCTCTTTGCTCGTTATGGTTCGCGAATTTTTGACGAGCTTTTGACTTTGCGGAGAAAATTGACCGACTTCATTGTGCTTGAAAATCCAAATCGACCAGAAATGCTTGATGAAAATTTTGTGATTGATCAGGCGATGCTTGAGAAGGCACTCGCCAAAGCAGATCAGCGTGCACAGACTTTGTTAGAAGAATATGAGAAGCTGAAAACTAACTCCGACACCCGAAAGAAATTAAATTCTCTTAAGGCAAGAATGGGCGCAACGAAAGAGTTGGTCGCTTGGTTCCGGCAGGACAGGGGAATTTCGTTTTCCTCGCTGCCAACTTTGTCTTCGAATGAACTGGCGAGAGCCGACTATCGACGTTCTGGATTTTTTAAGCAGCATCCCTATTTGAGCACAGCCTCAGCAGAGGCGATTCACGCAACACATGTGGCGTCAACGATTGCTGGGGGAGTTTCAATCGACTCTCAGGGTAAGCCAACAGCTGAAACCACGCCTTCGAAATTCAAAGTTCGTATCGTTCCGGTGCGTGTGACCACTCAAGGAGTTATGAATAGTCCTGAGGAGTCCGCACGCATGCAAAAGAAGTTTCTTGAGAACTTTGAATCTTGGTTGAAAAATCCAATTGTCTTTAGAGCGTTGGGTGCAAAGCTTAAAACTGGTTTGAGCGAACTGAATTTCGCAGATGAGTCCGAAGAAAATCGGTCAGCTGTCGCAAAAAAGTTGCTGGGTGAATTTGCTGAAAACATTGGCGCTTCTTTTGAAAAGCGTCGTCTAGATTATATCTTTTTTGACGAGCTCAAGAGTGCGGTGAAATATTTGGGACGGCGGAAGCTACCGCTGGTGAATATTTCTCTCGGAACAAAATTTGAAGTTCCGGTAATGCGGGCAGAGGCTGAGAGTCGAGAAGAATTGATCGAGAATGCATTCAACTTTTTTCAATTTGAATACTTTAAATTCTCGCTCGCACAAGCAATCCAACAATATGCGCCGCGAACCTTGTTTGCCATTGCCGCAGGAAATGAGGGCAATTGGTTTAATGGCAAATCGCGAAGTGCAATTCCGGTGAGTTTGGATTCGCCAACACTTCGCCCATTTGAGCGAGCAGATAAAGGAGAAGTCGCTCCGAATAATCATCTACAAAATATTTTGGCTGTAGGCAGTGTTGGCCCCACTTATGACCTTTCTTCATTTACCAATGTTCCACTTGGGCAAAGAGTACCGCTGATCTTCGGAAAAGGTGAAGCTGTATTGGCTCGAATTAAAAGCACGAGTGCCGAGGGATTTAAGCAATTGGTTGCCAATAAATTTGTAGGCCGAGATGAGCTGGCAGTTTTAAGTGTTTCGAATGACTTACTGGATCCTTTATTTGAGCGCGAGGGCCAAGGTCTGCAATTGCCGCCAGGACAAGGACCGGCATCTTTAGTCAAAGATCAATACAAGGGCGCGCTGAATCTGATTACTTCAGCCGTGGAAGCAGCGACACAGTATGCGGCAATTGCGCGTCCGGTGAAGTTGGCGTATCTCGCAGGAACCTCAATGGCGACGCCCAACGTGATTCGCGAGCTTACTGTGTTGATGGGGCAAGAAGCAGAGAAGAATAAAATGACATTTCGTGAGTTTCGCGAGAGTGTTATGGCCTCTCCGACTGAGGTGATTAAATTGGCGATGGCTCATGCCCGACCCATCGGTGATGGCCAGGTGGAGTCAGGCCCTCAGTTTTGGATGCTTCAAGACACCAAAGAGTGGCAACCAGATCGAGAGATGACTGCCTTTAAAGAGCAAATCGAAGAGCTTAAGAAACGCGGCTCTGGTGTCACTTCATTTGTTGGCATTTGCTCGGACATCGTGGCTAACGGAGACTCAGCAAAAAATTAGCAATCAACGAAAGCGTATTTGTGGATCTCGGATCAGCCAAGTGAAGCCTCCAAGGATCCAATTCATCCCGTGCGTTTGAATCGATGCGCGGGATTTGGAAAATCAAGAATGGGCTCGGAGGCAAAGCGCCCTTTGCATTCGGAAATATCTTTTTTGAGAATTTGATTTTTAAATGCGTTGTCAATTTTTTTCCAACGTTCCACAAGTGCAGGTGGAGCTCCAACTTCTTTGAAGGCTTCGTCTAAGAGTTGCTCTCGTAAGTTAAACAATTCTTCTGTGATCATCACGTGTGTGTGCGCATCTTTCACAAAGCGACCCGTATAGCGTTCGCCAGCACCAAACGCAGTGGCCATGAAATCAGTTTGTTGATTTTCGATATGTTCTTGTGAAACGCCGATGAAGTATTGGCGCATCCATGGGTGGGCATAGATCTTGTCATAAAAGACTTTATTGATTTTGCGAAAGATTTCGATGCCACCGACTTCATCAAATAAGCTCATGTCATCTTGTCGGTGTTTTAATGCATAATGTGTATGTGAAAGGACGATTTTTAAAATATTATAACAATTGTTTGGCGAACTGTCTCAAAATCAGATAGCCTTTTACCTGAGACCAACGCGGTCAGGTTGTGCGACATGGTGGTTGCTGCTTCTGTTTGAGAAAATCGCGTTGCTTTCAATCATGTTTATGGAGTTTTAAGTTTTGCTTGTTATCGAATCGACTTCACCACGGAGGGTTTATGAAGCGTATTCTGATCTTGGGCGTTCTTCTTCTCACAAAAAACACATGGGCATGGGGCGCAAAGGGCCACGAAATCGTTGCGCTCACCGGCTCTGCTTTGGCGACCGATGGGCAGGCATTTTGGCAAGCCAATAAAAGCTCGATGCAACAACTGACGACGGTGCCAGATAGGGTGTGGAAACGCCCTTCGACCAAATCTGGCGAAGGGATGAATCATTGGTTTCATGCTGATTTTTACGCACCTTCGTTGAGCACATCTGACATTTTAAAGTTTCCCAAGTCCTATCGCAATGCCATTGCCACTTATGGAGAAAATACGATTGAGACCAAGGGGACCGCTCCTTTTCGAATTCGGCAGCTCTATAATCTGGCTGTTGATGCCTTTCGAGCCCAGGATATGGAACTAGGGTTACAGTATGCAGGAACAATGTCGCATTATATTGGAGATATGTCGCAGCCGTTGCACGCGACAGACAACTATGATGGCAAAGACACCGGCAACGATGGTATTCACAAATATTTTGAAACCGATGTTATCGGTGACATGCTTGCCGTTCAAAAGGAAGTGGAGAGGCGAGCTCGAGTTTTACTCGCTGATCCTTCTTTTCAGAAACAGTTCAATGCTGATTTAATGGATGTATCGTTTCGTGAAGTGGGTCGAGCCGTGCAGTTTCGCGATCGCATTCTTGATATTGATAATCGCTTAGGCCGTGGGCAATCCGGAGCCCAGTCTCAGCTTGATCTAGCGATGGACCGCATGGCTGATGGCGCTGCAACACTTGCGATGGTTCTGGGGCACCTCTGGAGAGACACCGGGAGAACTCTTCGTGCAACACCAATTCCCGTGCAGGATCCAGCATGGGTGCCTCCGCAGTTTGATGACGCTTCAACTTGGATAGCAAAATTTTGTTCGGCAAATGAATTGGAAATGGAAGACGATTGCGACGCTGAATAGAGTATTTTGTGTTTTTTATCTTGTCGTAGGCACGGGTTTTGGCGAACATGAATCATGACTTGGAAACTCACATTATCAGAACTCGCGCAAGCCACTCACGGGCAGATTCTGTCAACGCATTTGACTGAATTCATTGGAGTCGGCACTGACACTCGCCTAGATTTGTCTGGGCAAGTGTTTTTTGCTCTTAAAGGCGACGCCTTTGATGCACATGAATTTCTCCAGCAAGCCGTGGCAAAAAATGCCGCGGTCTTGGTTGTACATAGTAAAAATGCCGCACTAGAAGCTCTTAGCAAAAATGTAAGTGTTCTTCTTGTTTCCGATACGCTTAAAGCCTTGCAAAATCTTGGGCAGTATTGGCGTAAAAAAATGTCGGCAAAAATTTTAGCCGTGACCGGAACCAATGGCAAAACAACAACCAAAGAGTTTACTGCTGCCATTTTGAGTTCAAAGTTGAAAGTGCAATACAGCAAGGGCAGCTTTAACAATCACTGGGGTGTGCCATTGAGTTTGTTGTCGATTCATCCTGAGCACCAGGTTGCGGTGATCGAAATGGGGATGAATCACCCAGGAGAAATTCGCGATTTGGTTGCCATTGCTAAGCCCAATGTTGTTGCTGTGACCATGGTTGGTCGCGGGCATTTGCAAGGGCTGCAATCAATCGATGGTGTGGCTGCCGCCAAAGAAGAAATTTACCGTTGTTCCGATTCGGGCATCGAACATATTTACAATCTCGACAACCCTCACACATTTCAGATGTTTTTGCGTGCGCGATCACTTGTTGAAAGAAAAGATGCGACAGCACCCAAAAAGATCATGAGTTTTTCATCGCAAACTAAAACGGCAAGTGAATTTGGTTGTGATGTGCGTCTCGAGGTCATCAGCGCCTCTGAAACTAGTTTGACCGTCACGGGTGAAATTCACGGCGTAAAAAATCAGGTGGTGATTCCGGTTTTTGGTGCCCACAATATTACCAATCTCATGCTTGCCTGCTGTTTCGCTCTGTCAGCCGGATTTTCTGCTGAAGAGATTTGGCCCGCATTGAATCGTTGTCAAAATGCTTGGGGACGCAACCAATGGGTAGACACTGAGTCGGGAGCGAAAATTCTTTTTGATGCTTACAATGCGAACCCCGAGAGTATGCGGGCGGCGATCGAAAATTTTTCAGCCTTACAGACTTCGGCAAAAAAAATGGTTCTCTTAGGAGAAATGCGGGAGCTGGGAGAAGCAAGTTCAGAGTGTCACTATGAGCTGGGTAAAAACGTGGGCGCTCAAGATTTTTATTGGATTGGTTTCGTTGGTCCAAGTCATAGTGACTTCGAGCGAGGCCTTCGCGAGAGTGGATTTCACGGACGGTTTGAACACGCGGATTCCTATGAAGTCGGCTTGCTGCAAAAGTGGTGGCCAATTCTTCATGCCGATGAGACGATGTTGATCAAAGGTTCCAGGGGTGTTGGCCTAGAGCGAGCATTGCAAGAGTGCAAACCCACAAACTTTAAAACCAAATAACGAGGATGAATCTAAATGCTTTATCAATGGTTATATTCACTGCGCGATCAGGTTTCTGGATTAAATGTCTTTCGTTACCTTACCTTTCGTACCTTTCTTGCTTTTTTGACGGGCTTCAGTGTTTGTCTGATGGTTGGTCCAAAATACATTCAGCATATTATTGGTATGCAATTCGCCCAAAGTATCCGCGATGACGGTCCACAAACTCACAAGAAAAAACAGGGCACGCCGACCATGGG
>CAYONZ010000021.1:40812-44680 GCA_964405465.1 uncultured Bdellovibrionales bacterium
TGGCTATTGTGCCTGTTGTCATTTCGGCGGCAACACTTGGTGTTTTCACTTATTTGGCGGGCAATGCCAATATTGCAGAGTATCTCCACATTCCCCATGTTCCTGGAATTGGTGAAATCACTCCTTTGGCGGGCGCCATGGTGGCTGCAGGCCTGGGGTTTCTATGGTTTAACGCACATCCAGCGCAAATTTTCATGGGGGATATCGGCAGTTTGAGTATCGGCGGCTTTCTCGGAATTGTTGCAGTGCTTACCAAAAATGAACTCTTGATGATTCTTCTCGGAGGGGTTTTTGTTGTTGAGGCTTTGTCCGTGATCTCTCAGGTTCTGTCTTTCAAGCTCACCGGCAAACGAATATTTAAAATGGCTCCCATTCACCATCATTTTGAGTTAAAAGGACTCTCTGAAACTAAAATTATTGTGCGTTTTTGGGTCGTTTCGATAGTCCTAGCCATTCTGGCTTTGAGTACTTTGAAGTTGAGGTAAAAAAAGAATGAATCAGGTTGCACCGATTACAGAAGTTGAACAGCTAAAGGGTAAGCGCGTTTTGGTGGTGGGTCTTGCTCGCTGTGGAGTTTCGCTTGCGAAATTTCTAACTAAGGCTGGAGCTCAGGTCACGGTGAGTGATCACAAATCAAAAGCAGAGTTGGCAACGAGTCTCGAGCAGATGGAAGGAATGAACGTCACATTTGAATTGGGCGGTCATACCCCTAAGACTTTCTCTCAGCAGGATTTTATCGTTCTGAGTCCGGGAGTTCCTCCGAATTTGAAAATCTTTGATTATGCGCGAGCTCAAGGTGTGCAGGTGACAGGTGAGTTCGAGTTTGCAAGTTGGTTCATTAAAGAACCAATCATTGCTGTTACAGGTACCAACGGTAAGAGTACGACATCGAAGTTGATCGAAGAGATGCTGAAGGCAGCAGATGTGCCTGTATGGTTGGGTGGCAATTTTGGTGAGCCATTGATCGATTATGTGGGGCGAGAGCAAAAGTCTAAAGTTGTGATCGCTGAAGTTTCGAGTTTTCAGCTCGAGCTTGTGCATCGATTCAACCCACAGAATATTGTTTTCACTAACATCGCTGAGAACCATCAGGATCGTTACAAGTCGATGGAAGATTACATCAATGCGAAACGGCGTATTTTTGCAAATACCAACCAGGCCACGACCAGCGTGTTGAACGCTGATGACAATGGAGTTTTGGAGTTGGCGAGAGATCCAGCGGTACAACGTGGTCGCATTCTCTACTTTTCGCAGAACCCTAAACTCGAGCCGCAGATCATGAATATTGGTGGAGCGGTTCGCATTAAGCACGAACTTCGTGTTCGCACCGGCCCTGAAATCGAGAACTTCGATATTAAGGGTATGAAGATGCGTGGTAAGCACTCTGTTGATAATTTGATGGCGGCCTTGCTAGCGGCACGCGAGCATGGAGCGACTCATGAATCCATTCAGAAAGTGATTGATTCATATAAAGGAATGGCACATCGATTAGAGTATGTTCGTCGTGTTGGTGGAGTTGAGTTCTTTAATGATTCGAAAGCGACGAACGTGCATGCAGTTTTGCGTGCGTTGGATGCTTTTGATGAGAATGTCATTTTGATTGCCGGTGGAAAAGACACAAACTTAAGTTATGAGCCACTTCGCGATGTCGTGAAGAAAAAAGTTAAGAATTTAATTTTGGTTGGCGAAGCAAAAGAGCGAATCAATCGTGATCTCGGTGATTTTAGTGAAACATTCTTGATCGGTACTTTTGAAGAGGCGGTTTTAATTGCTTACCAAAAGTCTCGCATCGGAGATATCGTTTTGCTTTCTCCTGGTTGTTCGAGTTTTGATATGTTTGATAGTTTTGAAGAGCGTGGAAATTACTTTAAAGAAATCGTCAATCGATTCAAGTAATGAAATCGGCCCCGATCGGGGCCGAGGTTATCGTGCCCAAGTTAAGAAGTAATGGGTAAATCAATTAAAAAACAGGTTTGATTGTGTTGGGGGTCGATCTCAAGACGCCCACCATGGTCTTGCACAATGCTTCGCGCGACACTCAGTCCTAGTCCAGTGCCTTGGCCAACTGGTTTTGTTGTATAGAACGGCGAAAATATTTTTTCTGCGACTGTCTGATCAATCCCTTTGCCGCTGTCGGTGATTTTAATTCTGACACTTTTGCCGTGAATCAACTCGAGGTCTACTCGAACCCACTTCTCTGATAGGTTTGAGACGGCATCAAATGAGTTGTTGAGTAAGTTGATAAGTACCTGAGAGAGTTGCGTCTCACGACCCATCACAGACACTTCATTTTCTGTGATGACCACTTCAAGAAAAATTCCATTGCGATAGAAACGCTCCTTGCAGAGCTCAAGCGTCGTGTCGAGTAGCTTGGTAATCGAAACCGGCACAAACGGATCTTTTTGGCCATCCCGTGAAAAATCGAGAAGACCAGACACGATCTTTGCGATTCTTTGGCAAGTGGTTGAGATCATTTGCAGCTTGCTGTTGATACTCTCCCGATGTTGCTCTGGGCTTGCCAGGAGAATACGAATATTTGCAGAATACGAGGTAATAATCGCGAGTGGGTTATTGATCTCATGGGCAATGCCTGCAGCCATTTCACCAAGCGCAGCGAGTCTGGAGGCGTAATGAGCCTTTGCTCTTTGCTCGTTTAGATCATCGCGAATTTTTTTGAGCTCGTTAATCGGGCTACCAACAACAACTAAACCCTGTATTGGATCTGTCACCCGGTGAAAGCTCATCAAAAACCACTGACGACCCTCGGTTGTGTCGATTTCGATCTCGCGGCTTTCGATCTCATAGGGCGAAAGATTGAAGCGTGTAATCTGATAGCGCAATTCAGGAGAGACGATATCTGGAATTCTTTCACCGGTTTTAAACTCGCCGCCCAAGAGTTGTGGTAACTGTTGGTTCATCGCTTGAACGGTTCCTTCGGAATTGAGGCAAAGAATGAACCCCGGTACCGAGTTGACGACATCTTGCAGTCTTTTACGTTCGGCTTGTGCGATGAGTTCTGATTCTATTCGCGAGCGAACCTCTTTGTGTGAGTGACTGCCCTGTTGGAAAAGAAAAATATAGAATAAAATCAATGAACTCACGAAGGTCCATCCAAACGGCGGAGCGGTGTAGAGCGCAGAGGCCACGGCAACAGGAATAAACAAAATTGTGGTGTAGATGGTTCGTACCCAGGGCACTGGTGAAAAGGTGATAGAGGTTCCTGACAATATTCCCATCATGTAGATCGTGAGCATCAGGGTGGAATAGCTTTTAAAACCAAGAAGTTGAATGGCTCGAAACTCGAGCCAAGTCCATGTCATTGCAATCCCGATCAATACCGCAAAGTGTGACCAAAAAAGTTGACGTTTGGTAAGCATCGAGTGGGAATCGGATTTGATATACAAAACTCCAGTTCCAAGTCGAATGGCCGTTAAAATAAGTATCGCCAGAATTATGTACACGTGATTCTGATGAAAAAGAAAATCGTAGTCGAGTTGATAGGTAAGAAAGCCAAGGAGTAGCAAATGAGGCAATGCTGACCACGTCGAACGGACTATCAAAAGATAGTCGAGTTTTTCTTTAATGAGATGGGATAAACCAGCAGGCGTCATAGTAATGCTAAATTCTTAAACAATTATTATTGATGTGCAAGGCGAAAGTCTGGACCGCAGCCTGTTTCGACATTGGCGTTTGTCGAGCTGTTGTAATTTCGTTAAAATGGTTCAATGCCTTTGGACGAGGCATTGGGGGGGCATAGGATGGCTCGGTTAGATAAGGGAATTTTATTGGCGGTGTTCACGCTCATGGGCATTGGCCTAGTTCAAATCTATAGTTCGAGTTTCATGTTTGCCATTGAGTCGCGAGGCGA
>CAYONZ010000021.1:44780-46815 GCA_964405465.1 uncultured Bdellovibrionales bacterium
GGGCTGTTGTTTGCGTTTGGACTGCCATGGAAATATATTGGTGCTACGATCGCAGTGGCGCTGCCTAGTTTTTATTTTTTGGTGATGAACGTTCCCTATCGACGTGCGCGGATCATGGCCTTTCTCGATCCTTGGGCTGATCCTTCGCAAAAAGGTTTTCAAGTTATACAGAGTATGTTGAGTTTTCATTCTGGCGGGGTAACCGGCGCAGGTCTGGGTGAGAGCCAAGGAAAGTTGTTCTTTTTGCCTGAGGCGCACACCGATTTTACTATGGCAATTTTTGGTGAGGAGATGGGCTTTACAGGATTTTGTTTTGTGCTGATGATCTACGGATATTTGGTGGTGCGTGGACTGCAGCTCGCATCAAGAACCGAAGACATTTTTGCGCGGGCGGTGAGTTTAGGGTTGAGCCTCACTTTTGGATTTTCTGTTTTTATCAACGTCGGTGTTGTGACCGGGTTGCTTCCGACCAAAGGGCTCACTCTTCCCTTTTTAAGCTATGGTGGCAGTTCGCTCTTGATGACCGCATTTATGTTTGGTCTACTTCTCAATATTCAAAGGCAAGAAAATAAGGCGCTACCAGTGGGTCGTAAGGGTGAGCGCATGTTTCGGTTCGCGCAGTATTAACTGCTGTCGATGTCTGATTAGTTTGTAAAGGTCAAAAGATGCCAGAGCAAGAGATGCCAAAAAAAGAGATGCCCCAAAAAACAGATTCGCTCAAGAAAACCGTTATCATTGCTGGGGGCGGAACTGGTGGGCATATCTATCCGGGTGTCGCGATAGCTAAAGCTCTCGAGTCACTTCATGCCGATTGCCGAATTCAGTTTGTAGGGGCACGGGGTGGGCTTGAAGAAAAAATCGTACCTCGAGAAGGTTTCTCATTAGAAGTTGTAGATATTGGTAAGCTTCACAGCAGTGTGGGGTTGGGAACTCGGCTTAAAACACTTTTGAAAATTCCGTTCGCATTTTGGCAGAGTTTACGTTTGTTAAGAAAGTATCGTCCTGTTGCTGTTCTGGGAGTCGGTGGCTATGCCTCGGGGCCGGTTGTATTTGTCGCTTCACTTTTGGGCTATCGCACACTTGTTTGGGAGCCAAATGCGTTTCCGGGAATGGCAAATCGAATTCTTTCACGCTTTGTCGATGAATGTTTGGTGGTTTTCGCTGACGCCGCAAAATATTTTAAATGCCGGGTGATCACGCCGGTGGGATTGCCTGTGCGTTCTAGTATTCATGCTGTGCCGAGAGCGAAGGGGCAGCCTTTGAGGGTTTTGGTCTTTGGTGGAAGCCAAGGGGCTCGGGCGATTAATCAGGTGGTGAGTGATGCCGTTTTGCAGGGTGGAGATTGGTTGCGCGGTGTGGAGCTCGTGCATCAGACCGGTACCGCTGACTTTCAGAAAGTTCAGAAGGTTTATCAATCTGTTCAGTCGTCAAATTCGCAGGAAAAGCCTGCTGTGCAGGTTCTTGAGTATCTGCATGATATGGATGCTCGCTATGCTTGGGCAGATTTGATTGTTTGTCGGTCGGGCGCGAGCACAGTTGCAGAGGTTTGTGTGGCTCAGAAGGCGGCGGTTTTTATTCCGCTTCCAACCGCGGCCGACAATCACCAGCAAAAAAATGCCGAGGTTTTGGTTCGTGAAAATGCGGCCGTCATGGTGGTGCAGAAAGAATTTACGCCTGCAAAATTTAAAGACTTGGTTGTTGATTTTCGCGATCATCGAGAGAAGATTGGCCAATACCAGGAGCGAGTAGCAAAATTCAAGTTTGCTGATGCGGCTCGAATGATCGTTGACAGAATTCTTATTGGTGACAAAAATTTTCGGGCCTAAGCTTTTGTCGCTTGAACCTATTTTTCTCCCAGAGCTCTGACCCTAAGCAGTCTTTGCTTTTTCGTTTCAATTCGCTTTGCCATTTGTGCTAAGATTTGCCTCGAGGTGGCCGTTGGGTATTCTGGACGGTCGCATTCTCTAGATCTAATTTAGATGGATCCTAATTTAGGATGGTCTGCTTTGAAGAATCCGAGTTCTGGGTCCAGGTT
>CAYONZ010000021.1:46915-48110 GCA_964405465.1 uncultured Bdellovibrionales bacterium
CAGCAAAAGAGTTGAGGTGTTTAACGTGAAGTTAGCAGAGTCGAAGGTTCATTTTATTGGCATTGGTGGAATAGGCATGTGCGGTTTGGCAGAGCTTTTGCGAAACATGGGAGCGACGGTTTCTGGAAGTGATATTGCGGAGAACTCAAATATTCAGAGATTGCGTGCACTAGGAGTGGATATTCATCTTGGACACGAGGCAAAGAATATTGGTGATGCCGAAGTCGTGGTTTTTTCTAGTGCCATCAAAAACTCGAATCCTGAATTTCAAGAGGCACGTCGGCAAAAAATTCCGTTGATTCCGCGTGCTGAAGCTTTGGCCGAAATCATGCGTCTCAAAAGAGGGGTCGCAGTTGGCGGCTCACATGGCAAAACCACTACAACAAGTATGACAGCCGCGCTGTTCTTGCATGCGAAAGCCCAACCCACAATTGTTGTGGGAGGTCGTTTGGATTTGATTAAGTCTACGGCACTCTTGGGCCAGGGGCCCTGGCTGATTGCTGAGGCCGACGAGAGTGATGGTAGTTTTCATAAGCTCTCCCCTGAGATCGTGATTATTACCAATATTGATAACGACCATCTCGATCATTATGGGAGCCTAGAAAATTTGAAACGTAGTTTTTATGAGTTTGCCCTCCGTGTTCCCTTTTATGGATTGGCCATCGTATGTGGAGATGATCCGATTATTCGTGAGGTGTTTAAAGACTTTCCTAAACGAATTTTGTTTTATGGATTTGAAGCACATAACGATTTACAAATTCTTGGTGAAAAAGGTGTCTATCGGGTGTTGATGTCGGGAGAGACAGTCACTGAAACAGTAGGTGAGTTTCACCTTCAGGTTCCGGGACGACACAATGCTCTCAATGCCGCTGCAGCTTTGGCGGTTGGTCTTGAGGCGGGATTTACTTTTCAAACATGTGTGGATGGCTTGAACTCGTATGTTGGCGTTGACCGGCGCTTTCAGCACAAAGGGACCGTTGCAGGAATAGATGTCTACGATGATTATGGTCATCATCCGACAGAAATCGTGGCGGTGTTACAGGCCTTCAAAGAAAAATTTCCAGATCGGCGTCTGGTGACCGTGTTTCAACCGCATCGGTATTCGCGAACCCAGCTCTGCTGGGAACAATTCACCACATGTTTTGCTTTAGCAGATGAAGTTTTTATTTGCGACATCTACCCCGCAGGAGAAGCC
>CAYONZ010000021.1:48210-56573 GCA_964405465.1 uncultured Bdellovibrionales bacterium
ACTTTCGTAAAGATTTGCCGGTTGATCCGGTGGCTCAGGTGATTCGCTCAACCCTACGAGCAGGTGATGTTTTGGTGACACTTGGAGCTGGAGATATCTGGAAACTTGGCATGAAGATTTTAGAGGAGAAAAATTGACCTCTGTTTGTAAGTGATGATCGCACCAAACAGATTTACAATTTTTTTGGAGAGAACAATGAAAGATCAAGAACGGAATGGCAACTTGAAGAAAGTCGGTCCTCCCATAGGTATTGAAGAAAATGTTTTGCTCGACAACTGGTCGAGCTGGCGAGTCGGTGGGCCTGCCGAATTTATTGTGGAACCCTCGACTACGGAATCATTGATCGAGGCGTTGCTTTGGGCTGAGTCGCAAGCATTGCCTGTAACAGTGATCAGCGGTGGAACCAATGTTTTGGTGAGCGATAAAGGTGTACGGGGTTTGGTGGTGAGTATGGCTAAGCTCAGTGGTGTTCTGCGAGCGGAGCTTGGAATGAGTGAGCGATTTGAGGTGGAGTGCTGGGCTGGAACACCAAAAGTAGAGCTACTCAAGATTTTTTTGAAAGCGAAACTCATGCCTGCTCTTTTTCTGGCCGGAATACCTGGCGATGTGGGTGGTGGAGTGGCCATGAATGCTGGCGTGGGTGAAATGATTGCGCCGCGCGAGTTTGTCGAGATTGTAGATTGGATCGACGTTTTACGGGTGAGTGGTACGAAGGCTGAAACGGTTCGTCTTTGGAATACAGATTTGCGTTGGAGTTATCGTCATTGTGACGGCTGGCTTCCGGGAATTATTTTGCGTGTCGGAATTTCTTGGCCATATGAGCCTGACGAAAGAGTGATGCAAAAAGTTCGCGATGCCAATCGGGTTCGCGCGAGTAAACAACCGCTAGATTTGCCAAGTTGTGGTTCGACGTTTGTGAATCCTTTTGGGCTTAAAGCTGGACAGCTGATTGAAGCATCAGGTCTCAAGGGTTTGCAAATTGGTGGCGCGAAGGTTTCTGAAAAGCATGGCAATTTCATTTTAAATATTGGCGATGCCACCGCCACAGATATTGACCGCGTGATCAAAAAAGTTCAAGCCGTCGTCAAAGAAAAACAAGGCGTCGATCTTAAAACAGAAATTGTTTATCTCGGAGACTGGTAACGCTTTGCTAATCGGAATTTGCACCTGGGCTCTCTGCTGCTGTTTACCGCTGAAGGTCTTTTTCGACTTTCTCAATGGCGGCATTGAGTTTATTCAATTTTTCGAGTAGTCGTTGCCGCTCTTCTAGAGTGATTGAAGGTGCTGAGAGTTTTGCTGCCGTCTCACGTTTTTTTTGATAGGCCAGTGCGAGTACTTTTTTGCAAGTCTCATCGACATCTCCAGAGATGTTTTGCATTAGGGCAAGAGTGGCTTGTTTTTCAGCGGGAGTGCTCTCGGCAAGATACTCCTGATAAAGAACCTGGAGCAACGCTTGAAGCTCAAGAGAAATGCGCCATGAGACTAAAAATCGAAAAGCAATGGGAAACTTGTTTGCAAGAGTGCCGAGCATGGCCGTGACCGCACCTCCACCCAGTGTTCCTGTGATCTCTGAGGCCAGCTGATAGAGAGTCACCATGTTTTTGTAGATAGAGCCAGAGAGGTGATCGCCAAAACAATCTTGAACAGCTCGGCGAAATCCAGGGGAGTGCATCAGGCGACTGGCCTCTGGAGAAATATAGCCCGCACGATGACGTTCAAGCATAGCGTTTACATCTAACGACAGAACACCGAGAAGATTCGAAGTTGCTGAATTCATGATCTTGGCGTCGAATCCAATTCGTGCTGAGCTCAATAGGCCATTTGAGCTGCAAAGTGCGAGAGTGTTTTGATATTGAGTGTATTCTTCAGCGCTAAAGCTTTGATGGGCTAAGCTTTTTGCTGAGGGTTCTGTGGTGTGCAATGCTGCTGTTGTTCGAGAGTCACTGGGTAGCGGTGACCAAACATCGGCGTGTGCGAATGAAATCGAAAAGCATGCAACAACAGGCAAAACAAAGCTGGCAGTGAATTTAGACATCTCATTCCTCGTGCGTTGACTTCTAGATTTACGAAATAAGCGAGTGCAATTTTCTAAAATCCACGCGTGGCCTCATAGGCTGCGATGGCATGATCCACTTCGATCTGCTTTTCTTGAATTGCTTTCTGCAAATCTTCAATCAGTCGGCTATCGATTGTCAGTTTTATGCGATTCTCGTTTGCGATGTATCCATTAGCGGCAGCGATAGAGAGATAGAGTGTTGCTGAATCATTTTGAAGATGCGGATTTTCTTTTATTAGAAGATAGTTTCTACCTTTTTGTAACAAGACTTTGAAACCTTTAACTCCGGAAGCTACCGCAAAAATGCTGGTTGCAACGAGGATTGTGATGTGGGTAGTTCTTTTTATCTTTGCGTTCTCAAGTTGGGCTTGAAATCTGGCTAGAGCCCATCGCTTTTGTACAAGTTGATCAAAAAGTTTGGCGGCATCGGTTTGTGTTTGTTCGGTCAACTGATCTTCGCCGTAGGCTAGCGAGCCCATGCCTGTCGACACGAACGCCACCAACAAGACGGTATTCAAGGTGCCAGAAAATATATTTCGAAAGGCCCTCCTTGAAAAATTTTGCTTCAATGGGCTGGACTCAATTCGTTTTTGATCATATTTGTGCATGAGGTGGCTCCATCAATTAAATTAAAGAATTTGTTCGCTTCTGACTGTCGAAGAAGCTTTCACTGGTTAGCATTCTTGTCAGTCTTTTTTGGCCGGCCCCATGGGCCAGCCACCCAACAGAAGCAAACCAAAGAAAACGGCTACTGCGATCAGCCCCAATGGGCTGATCACTCGTCACTGCGAAGAATTTACCACACAACTTTCGGTAAATAGAGTTTGTTTGCGAGTGTCAGTGGCAACGGGTTCGAAATCTTGCACTGTTTTCAGTTCTGTAAAAACTTTTGACATGGCTTATGGCTCAAAAGCGGCAATGTGATTCATTCTGTTTGGTTGGAGCGACTTTGGTCGGGCTCAAGTTTAGTAAGAGTCTCTGACAGATCAAGCCGGCGGTTCGAGCGAGGTAGATCAAACAAGGGCAATCCTTTGAAAGTTGATCCGTGTTGATGTGTTTGGTTTGCACCTGGTGGATTTGCGATTTTCCGTCTACTTTTCTTTTACCAGTTTGCTTTGCATTTATAAAACCGGACCTCTACAATGGTTGATATGCATTCATCTCGTGGCAGCATCATCATTCCGCTTGTTATTTCTATTTCAATTGCCTTTATCACTGCGTTTTTATTGCTAGAGCGTGAGTTCCAACAGCAGGGGCAGGTGATGATGTTGCAGTCGTCGGTCTTGAATCTTGAGGCGTTTAAGAACAGTGTGCGTGCCGCCCTTTTGCACCCAGAAAACTTGGCGGCAACGATCACAGCTGCTGCAAACAATCCTGGGGGAGGAGCGAATCTTCAGGACTGTATGAATAATCCTACTTATAATTGTGCTACGGGTGCTCATGATCTGACAGTCGTTCTTGCAAATGGTAGTGTTCTAGCGAATCCCAATCAGGGGCTTCGCGCAGATTGGCGAGCGACAACGGGTTCAACATGTGCTCCCTTTGGTGGTGACGATTGTCCTTTTCAATATCAGTTTCGTTGGCAACCAAGTTGTCCGATTGGGGGACCATGTGTTCATCCAAAAATAGCGGTCACAGCGACCTTGCAATACAACCCAGGGTTAAATCGAATGAATTTCAATCCGACTCGATACCCGTTTGCGATGACACTCAACTGAGTGTGGAGTGATGATTTTGACGAAAGAAAAGTTTAAGTTAAAGCAACGAAGCAAGAGTAATGGTTTTAGTTTGGCTGAGGCGCTTCTTTCGCTTTTGATTCTTGTGATTTCAATGAGCTCTGCTTTTTATATTTACACAGCTTCATCTGCGCAGCGTACCCATGTCGAGACCTTGGTTGAGGTGCTTGTCGTGCGTAACAATGTTTTGAATTATTTGAAGAGTACTTTATCTTGGCAAAATACAGTGACGGCCAACGGCAGCGGATCGATGGCCTGTTTAGTGAATCATACGGATTGCGCTGGGATTCTCGCCGCACCAGGAGCCGCGACCAATGGTAAGTTTGTGCTGCGTGACCTTGGCAATAATGTCGTTTTTGATCCGACGGTTGCGACCAACGGTTTTCAAACGAATGGTCAAGCCTGTACGGCATTTGTTGCGGCACCTGGAGTTCCAGATCTGAATTGTGTTTTAGGTTTGAATCTTTATTGGGAGCCGATTTGCCCGACGATTGGAGATTGCATTGATCCGTTGGTTCGCATTCATGCCGAGTTCTCTTACAATGCACCCGTGATGCCAGGTCGGCGAGATCCGCCGATTCCGAAATTGAATTTTCAGCTTGATCAGATTGCGCGTTATTGCCCAGGGACAGTGCCGGGTTTTGGATTGCTTGATCTAGGTGGCACGACCACCTCGGTTTCAGCACCCCCACCTCCGCTAATCGGGACGGTGGTGAGCAACTCTGTGGCACAGGTCTATCCCGCGGGGCGCGCACGCAATTCGGCGAATATCCCTGCATGTCAGTCGGCGATGGTGGAGTGGCAGGTTGCAGTCGCGGGACCTATCACCGAAGCAGAGAATCAGTCTGATGTGTGTTTGGTCGATGCAAGCGTTGCCTCTCCTGGTTTGGCGGATTGTTTGTTTCGCTGGCATCACTTTTACTCAGCGGCGATCTCAGCTGACAGCTGGGAACTCTATGATGCCTCTGGTACCTTGGTTTTTCCATCTGCCGGTTTTAATCCACAACATGGCAATGGAAATCTCTATAGTTTTAAAATCGATCGCGGGCGAGTGCAGTTTTATCAAAACGGTTTGCATTTTTTTACATTTGCCAAGGGGATAAAGAGCGTTGCTCCTGCTGGTGTTGCCAATATTCGCGTGCTCTATATGCCTCCGTCGCAACGATACTCTGCGATAGGTTTGCAGAGTCTCTCCTTGCGGGCGCTTTGATATTTTTTTAAATCGATGTGTTTCGTGAAGGTCAGCGAAGCCAGCACGGTTAGGGATTAATCGTGCCGGTTCCAGATAGCGTCGAATAGCCCAAAGGTGCGCCATTTCTATTGAGCGTCGTTCCCGCTGAGAGAGTGAGAGTCTTTACAGCAATCACCGATGATGGGTCCATGTTCACAGTTCCATTGACAATATTTAAGCTGCTGACATTAAACGGATTTGCATAGTTCGCGGAGTTGTCAAAGTTTCCATAAAAATTGACGGTCGCAGATGGTTTGTTAATTTCAATTCGAGCCGGGGTTTCGTTGTTAGAGAAATTTGCTGGCCCACGCGTCCAATTGGTGAACGTGATATTTTGCGTGGCCGGACCATCTAGAACAAAAGTGGCGAAGAAATGTCGCGCTTGATTTAGAAAAGTCACATCTCCTGATACATACAGCCGGTGCGAGTTTCCAAACACATTTGTCCATGAGTTTGTGGTGTTGCCGATAGTCAGGTTATTCTTGATAATCAGGTCACTATTGAGAATTGCTTCCTGCTCGAATTGTACATCGTATAAATTCACTCCCGGAAGGCTAATGGTGGCCATACCATAGGCGTGGGTGTCGGTTGTGATTAGTTTCGATGTATTGGCAATAATTGGAGTGCCCAGAGAAATGAGCTTGAACTCTCGAGAAAACGCAATACTCCCGACGAGGGTGACGTTGCCCGAAGGTTTGTTGATGTGAATATTGGCTTGTGTTTCTGCCCGCACTTGGCAGCCAGTTGCACAGAGGTTTCCTTCCTGAAATCCGGTTCTTGTTTCGATCTGGTGATAGTGACCAATGATTTTTTGATCTCCAGATCCTGACAAGCGAACAATCGGAGGGTTATTTAGATTAGGAAATGTTTGGTCCCCAGAAGATCCGTCGACTTCGTAGTCGCCTTCGACGTCGATGATTGTGTTGGCATTTGGCAAGGCTTGTCCACCCCAACCATTGTCGTTGTTCATTCGTGGATTGAGTCTAAAATTTCCTCTGACTTTGATGATGCTTTGATTGAACATCACATCACTGTTTTGTGAGCTATGTAATTCGAGGTTGTTAAAAGCCAGAGAGCGAGGAATCACGCATCCAGCAGGGCCTCCGCATTCTGGGTTGTTATCGCCGGAACTACTCATAAAATCAAAAGTGCTTCCGGCTGTATTAAATACCCCAGGGTTGGCGACGAGATAAGTGTCTGCAGCAGGTGTGAGCCAGAAAAGGCTTTTTACGCCGACGGCATCTTTGAAATCAACATTGCCACAAGTTTTATCGACGATAAGTCCAGGTAAATAAGATCTATTTTGTTCAGGTGTTGCTAGAGGAATTCCTTGTAGCGTCTGTGTGCCACATCCAGTTAAGCGAATCGCCGAATTCCGACAAGCTCCGGGCCCAGACGATGAGCATCCCCAAGAGCCAGTTGTATGTGTGCCTCCAGTGCCCGCCATAGTGATCTGTCCAGTGACATTGATATTGTAAAGTACCGCAGGTGCCCCAGGAGGATTTGTACTAGGTGAAACGGAGTACACTGAAAAGCTCTCATTGGTCGCGTTGAAATTGAGGTCTTGCGTGTTGATGTCACCACTCATTGAAAGTGCAGCAGTGTCACTGCTTGAAAAATCTGCGACAGTTCCATTTTTACTGCCAAGCGTGAGCAGATGAAAAGTTGCATTTGGCGAATTTACGGAATTGCCTTGGCCAGCGGTGCAGTTGGTCCCGGCCACGATCACTTCACCGTTGGCCGGGTTGAATGTTGCACTTGTCGCAACATCTATTCCCAAATTGGAATAGAGTTTCCCGGGGGCAATAAAAGTTCCTCCATTGATGCGAATGGCTTTTGCTGGATCCCCAGGAACACCTGCGCCGCAACCATCGGGATCATATTGAAACCCGGAGACTTTGATAAAATTACTTGAACCACCGGTGAAGGTCGCGCCCTCTTGCAAGAATCCGCCAGAGAGTTTAGGCAGTACCGAGTTGCTTGCATCATGCTTGATGATGAGGTTTTGTGATTGCGTGATATTGCCGCTAAAACCTGAGGTGATGTGAACATAGCCAACTTCGGCGGCGTCATTGCCGGTGGTAGTATTGGTCACAGCAAAATCGAGATCAGGGTTGCAGTTCGCACCGATACAGTTTTCGTTGAAAATTAAATAGCGAGTGAATTTGGGGGCAGTGGTGACACCAAGATGTGAACAAGCTTTTAAGTTAGCTGTAACAGTGCCACACCAATTGTTGGCACTAGAGGCTTTGCCATTTCCTTCGCCGGTCCAGGTAAATGGAGTCATCACCCGAATCCAAACGACACCGATTCCCGTGTGACCATGAATATCTTGGGCGACGTACTGAAAGGTGTCTACGCCATAGAAATCAAGTGGTGGAACATACACAACTTTGTTTGAGGAGACCGTGAGAGATCCACCTTTGGTGCTTGTGGCGCTTGGTAGGGTTCCGAGCTTAAGAGGCATTCCGGTTTCGGTGATGTCATTGATGAGGACATCCAACGTGTAGCTTGGTGCAGGGTTTGCGCTATTATTGAAGTCGACAAAAAAAGTATCAGTCTCAGCTAGTGGATTGGAGAAATTTTCTGTCGGTGGCACAACCAGAAAATTGAAGGTTGCAGATTTGCCATCTAGAAGTTTTGCGCCGTTCACAAGGTTTTGTTGAAATGTTCCGGTGACAAGAACTTGGGGGTTGGGGCAGGTGCCTGTTGCCGGGCAAATGGGTGTCCATGTAAAGCCGATGCGAAACGGGCAATCATTTGGGCTTGAGACAAAAGTCGAACACTTCAGCCCGCCTTCGGTGAATCCAAGGTTCGGGTTTGATGGATCAGAGACAATATCGCCTCGAGCATCAAGTAAGCGAAACGACAGATTGCTACCGACTGTAGAGCAATCCCCCGCGGCACCATCACGAAGACACTGCATATTGGCGTTGGCGGGATCAAGGAAAGTTTGATTCCAAGCTTGCTCGCTAAAAAGTTTCGAGGTGATTTGGGATTTTAAAACTCCAGTCGTAGATTTGTTGCGTGTTTGCTTGGTCATGCGGCCAACGATGTCGGCAAAACTTGCGGCGGCTAAACCTGAGACGGCAATCAAAGTGACGGTGATGAGTGTCTCGATTAACGAGAAACCTTTTTGTTTTTTCATGAGTCACTTTTCGGCATTTTCTTAACACTTGTTTAAGAAACATGAGGCTCATCTTGAGACGAAGTCCTCATTGCACGCCTGATGCATTTTACTCGAAGAAGAAAAGTTGTGGCATGTGGTGAACAGCAGAAGGCCTTGATCTGTCTCAGATTGAAACACACATGAATTGGTCGAGTGAGCGTTTGGTAGCTC
>CAYONZ010000021.1:56673-62850 GCA_964405465.1 uncultured Bdellovibrionales bacterium
TTGATTTTGTGTGAGGGAGTCTAGTTTGAAAAAAATGAAACGTGTATTTTATTTTACAACAGCTTTTGCTTTGGGGTTTGGCATCCTGACCGCACTTTCGATGCAAACTGGAATTTTTCGAATTGATCATATACCGGTCGAAATTGTGGAGTCACAAGAAGAAGATGTTGCGCTTACGGAGTCCTATGCTCCCAAAGATTTTCAGGCACGCATTCAAGATACGGTAAGCCGTTTTGAAAACGTAAAAATTTGGGAGATCAATCTTGGGTCGCTGCGAAGTTTGATTTATCAAGATGAGTGGGTGAAGTCAGTTAAGATTGTTCGCATGCTTCCCAATCAAATTAAAATTTCAGTGACGCCAAAAGTGCCTCTAATGCTTTTAGTCTCTTCATCTGGAAAACTTTTTCCAGTGACGGAAGATGGTACATTGCTTTCGCGAGTTGAGGCGTCGCTGGTTCCTGATCTTCCGATTTTAAAAGGTGATTTATTTGTTCAAGATGTTTCTCGTCGTGGAAAAGTTTTGGATGTACTTAGGCAACTTCCCAAAGATGGTCCGCTTGCTGTAAAAAATATTGCCGAGGTGACCTACTCCGCGGATGAAGGTTACGCGTTTCTTTTGATGTCCCCAAAATCGAATGTCAAAATGGGTGAAGATCGAATTGCATTGAAAGCGGCACGAGTGTCTCAAGTGATCGAGTACTTGCAAAAAAACAAAATGAGAAGTCGCGTCATCGACGCAAGCTTCTCAAAAAAAGTTCTTGTCAGGCTGCGTAAGGACTCTTAGGCTAAAGTAAGGTCCAGTTAGACCAAGGTTCGGATGACGATGGTTGAGTTGGGGTATAGTAAATAAAATTTATTTAAGTGCTTTGTGGTCCACAGAAGGACCGCGTTGAGGTTAAGGATGACGAAAGCAGCTCAAAAAAAGCCGCAGATTATTGCGGGTCTTGATATTGGCACGACCAAAGTTTCTATCGTGATAGGAACCGTGCAGATGCAGCCTGGGCTTCCTGGCTCTCCACTTCCAGAAATGACAATCGATGTAGTTGGTTTAGGAACAGCTCCCAGTTTGGGGATTCGCCAAGGTGTCGTGGTCAACGTTGAAGCCACAATCGAAGCGATTCGCAAAGCCCGTGAAGAGGCTGAGTTGATGGCGGGCTACTCAATAGAAAATGTTTATGTGGCTGTCGGTGGAACCCACATCAAATCTTTTGATTCAAGCGGCATGGTGGCCATTCGTAATAAGGAAGTAAAAGAAGAAGATATTGATCGGGTCATTGAAGCTGCGAAAGCTGTGGCCGTTCCTTCTGACCGTGACGTGCTTCATGTGTTACCTCGCGATTTCAAGATCGATGAGCAGGATGGAATTTTTGATCCAATTGGCATGAGTGGCGTGCGTCTTGAGGCGAATGTTCACATTGTGACCGCTGGGCGTACCGCACTTCATAACGCCATCAAGTGTACCGAAAAAGCAGGGCTGCGTGTGAAGGGTATGGTTTTGCAACAACTCGCAAGCTCTCTCGCCGTTTTAAGTGAAGACGAGAAAAAACTAGGAGCCTCGGTTGTCGATATGGGTGGCGGCACATGCGATATCGTCACTTATATACAAGGAAGTGTGGCGCACACAGCAGTTGTTCCAGTTGGTGGAATTCATTTCACTCAAGATGTGGCGATGGGATTGCGAACACCACAAACTGCTGCTGAGAAAATCAAAAAGAAATATGGATGTGCGATTTCAGATTTAATCGATGAAAATGAAACGATTGAGGTCGAAGGTGTTGGAGGTCGAAAACCACGCGCGATTCTTCGGCGTGCATTGTGCGAAGTGATTGAGCCTCGCGCCGAAGAGACGCTGGCCTTGATTGTAAAGGAATTAACTCAAGCAAATCTCATGAATCATCTTGGTTCTGGAATTGTCTTGGTCGGTGGAGCTTCGCAGCTCGAAGGAATGATTGAAATGGGGGAGTTCATTTCAGACATCCCCGTTCGTCGAGGCACACCGGAGCGAACGGGTGGGTTAACAGATATTATAAAATCACCGGCCTATGCCACGGCCGTGGGTCTTCTGCTCTATGGTCTCAACCAAGAAAAACATCGTTTGGCAACGCAGTCTGTAGATCACGGATTGCATGATGTGGTGAATGGTTGGTCTAGAAAAGTAAAAGATTTTTTTGGTGGGGCACTTTAAAGCAGTTGGGAGGACAGAATGTTCGAATTGGAAGAAAACATCAATATCGGTGCTAACATTAAAGTGGTGGGCATCGGTGGAGGCGGAAATAACGCTGTGACCACCATGATTGAAGGAGGCCTTACGGGAGTAGAATTCCTTGTGGCCAATACCGATCGCCAAGCTTTGACAGCGCACAAAGCTTCAAAAAAGATCAACCTTGGTAAAGAGTTGACGAAGGGTTTGGGGGCCGGAGCTAACCCAGAGATTGGTAAACGGGCTGCAATTGAATCGTACAACGATATCGTCGAGCAAATCGACGGTGCAGACATGGTGTTCGTTACCGCAGGAATGGGTGGAGGCACAGGCACTGGTGGAGCTCCAATCGTAGCAAAAATCGCACGTGAACTTGGTGCTTTGACGATTGGTGTGGTCACAAGACCTTTTGTATTCGAAGGAAAAAAACGTCAACGTCAAGCCGATCTTGGAATTCAAGAGCTTCAAGATAATGTGGACACATTGATTGTGATTCCAAATCAAAAGCTGCTTTCAATTTCAAATGAGCGCACTCCGCTGCTTGAAACTTTTCGCAAGGCTGATGAAGTTCTATTGCAAGCCGTGAAAGGCATTTCAGATTTGATCAATATTCGTGGATTGATCAATCTCGACTTTGCGGATATTCGCACAGTGATGTCGGCCAAAGGGATGGCTATCATGGGAACAGGTCGAGCCTCCGGAGAAAACCGAGCAGTTGAAGCTGCGACGGCCGCGATCTCGTCACCACTTCTTGAGAATATTTCAATTGAAGGTGCAACCGGAATCATTATCAACGTCACCGGTGGACCAAACATGAGTTTGATGGAAGTGAACGAAGCCTCAACGCTCATTACCGAGGCTGCGCATGAAGAAGCTGAAATTATTTTTGGAGCCGTGATCGATGAGAGCATGGGAGACGATGTCGCTGTTACAGTTATTGCGACTGGTTTTGGCCGTGATCCTCGTCACACTCAAGTTGATCAATACAATCAAATGCAAACACTGGCTCATCAAGTGCGTTCGTCGCAACAAATGAGCTTGTTGACAAGCATGCATCAAAACAACTTGAGCAACCCACAGCTAAATCAACAGCTGAGTCAGCAAATGGGTCAGCCTTTGAATCAGCAGCTCAACTCGTCGGCACGGACTCCTGAGTTTTTTTCGCAGCAGTACTTGCAACAGCAGCAGCAACAAGTGATGGCACCCCAGAGTTACGTACAAAATCCGTCGATTTCTCAGGTAAATCAGCAACAGATTTCCCCTGGGTATGTTTCTGCTCCATCTATGCAACAGGCTCCGCAGGTGCAACAGGTGTCGCAGATGTCACAAATGCAGCCGATGCAACAAGGGCTTGGGCAAAACCCCATGCAGAATATCCCGCAGAGTTTTGGGCAACAAAATCTTGGGCAACAGAGTCTACAGCAAAGCTTGAACCAAATAGTTCCTCCTCCGCCTGTTGCGCCGACTTTGAATTCTCAGGTTTTTCAAAATCCGCCAATGGCACCTGTTGTCCAGTCTGCCTCACCAGAGGTTTTGCCAAATGTTGAGATGCAAACAGCAAGCTATGAAAACAATCCGTATCAACAACAGCTGGAGTCGGTAGAGGCTGAGTATGTTCCAGATGCGAATGTTGAATTGACTAGTGATTTGGCCAGTGAACAGGTTGAAGACAAGTCGGCTTCGCTTCCCAGAGATTTGTTGCTTGCGAAAGTGAAAGCGTATCGCGAGAGCCAAGCTCAGCGTTCACGCATTCAACACCCAGAGCAATTGGCCTTGGAAGTTGAGCACACCGAGTCTTCTTTGGAAATGGCACGTCGCTTGGCAAATGAAATCGTCAAGTCGCCATTCGATACGAAGAATCTTGATGTGCCAACCTACTTGCGTCGTAAAAATAGACTTGAAGAAGGAGAAAACATCGATCAACAATCGTTGACATGATTTCTGCGTTTTTTATTTCTGATCTACATCTTAAAACGATGGAAGAGCGCAACAGCCAAAAACTGTTGCGCTTTCTTGTTTTTCTGGCCAGTGAGAATATCACCCATCTCTTTTTGGTCGGTGACATTTTCGATCTTTGGATTGGGCACCACTCCTATTTTGTTGAACGTTTTCGACCGATCGTCGATCAAATTGAGGTCTTGGTAAAAAAAGGCGTGCATGTGCATTTCTTTGAGGGCAATCACGATCTTTATCTCAAGCATTTCTGGCATGACAAAATTGGTGTTCAGGTTCACACCGACGTCGAGGTCTTTCAGCTAGATCGGCTTCGTGTCCGTGTTGAACATGGAGATCTCATCAATCCGAACGATCGAGGGTATTTGTTTTTACGATGGTTTTTGCGAACCGCCGGCATGAAATGGGTCGCCTATCATTTGCCAGAGCGCATGGTTGCCTGGATTGGTGATCGCGCCAGTCGTGTCAGCCGTCGTTACACCTCGACACAAAAGTTTGTGCATGATCAAGAGATCATTAAAATGATTCATGCGCATACGGCGCAAGTATTTTTAAATGCTGGAGATACTGCAAACAACCAGATGCATTCACCCAAGTCTTTTGACGTTTTAATTTCTGGGCATGTTCATGTTCGGCATGATCAGCAACTGGAAGTGGGCGGCCGAAAAATCCGAACTATCAATCTCGGATCATGGTTTGATGAACAAAAAGTTTTGAAATTAACCGCTGAGCAGACTGGTGAACCAAGGTGGGATTGGCTTGATCTGCACGATTGATTGATTTGGAACACCGATTATTTGTAAGTGATCACGAGATTTGTGGACTTGGTTTTGGGATCGATCTCACTCGTGACCCTGCCCCAGTCGAAGTTTTTTCGAGCGGCGTCCCAATAGTCGCAAAGAATTTCTTGATGAAGATCAAGAGCTGAATCGTTGTCGTCTGTGTTAACCCAGTCTTCGGGTTTGAGATTGGCCACAACGTTGAGAACGATCTTACTGAGTTGGTTTTCGAAAAAATGCAAGTGTGCGACCCATCGATAGTCTGCCTGGGTCATCGCCAACTTAAACACTTTGGTATTTGCAGTTGAAACGATGAGGCGATGATCTAAAGGCTCACGAAGTTGGCTCATTCGTGCTGCCTCAATTCTTGGCTTTAGTCCCCGACGTTCGTGTGGAAAGCGAAACTCGCCTGATTCAATATTTAATTTAGGTAGACCCTGGAATTTCTTTTTTGATTTTCGCAATTTGAGTGCAAACATGTCTTCTTATCGGCCAGACAAGAGTCGAGTTGAGGGGCGATTGCAATATTTTATGAAGTCTTCAGTTTCTGTTAACTCGAAGCGATGTTTCTTAACAAAGCTTAAGATCTTTGCCGTAAAAACAGACAAAGGCACTCAGTGTGTTTCGTTTTGAGACAATCAATTTGCGGAAGATGGTGTATTCGGCCTGGGGTCTAAATGACCGTGTGCAGTTTAGACTCCTTGAAATCCTAAACTGCAGATTCGCCTCGGCCATCTTGTTTGGTTCTTAGTCGCGTATCATCTCGAGCTCACCAGACGGAAATTCTCCTTTTTGGCAAGTAGCACATCGAACGGCCATCGAGACTCTTTGGGTCTCTGGGTTGTACTTGAACACGACATTCATAGGTCGCCCCGTTGAATCAACAATCGAAGCCTGAAGCGTGCGTGATGTTTTTAAATGCGAGGTCTGTCCCTCGGCGACAATCTGTTTTGTGTTCATGTCACGAATGACGATGTGAATGTAAATCATCTTGCCTTGAGATTTTGTCGAATCTAGAAGCACTTCAACATTCGTTTTCTCATTGATCCAATGGCCTTTTTCAATCACATGCAACGGAAATGGGCAGTCTCGACAAGCATCGGCAGCCACATTGCCAAGTGTAACTAAAGCAAATAGAGCCATCCATCTGACGAGCTTTCTCTTAATTGTCTTTGATCCATCCAATTTCAATCTCAACATTTCCATAGCAATTCCCTCTGCTCTAATTGGCAATCAAAACTCTTG
>CAYONZ010000022.1:0-20393 GCA_964405465.1 uncultured Bdellovibrionales bacterium
ACAACCAATAAACGTGCAGTAAAATCTGGTAGTATGGTGATTTGCCTAGGTCTCATCATCGTATACTGGGTGATTTATGTCGCAAGCGAAAGCCTTGCTCGAAGCGGCAAACTGCCGCCAGGTTTGGCTATGTGGCTTGCCAATATTGTATTTGGCGGAGCTTCGATCTGGACACTCAAACGCGCATGGAACTAAGTCAAATATAGCTGTATCTCTTTTGCGGATCGCTCATTGAATACTTCGCAAGCTGGCAGTCCCACAAAACCCGAAAATCGACATCATCGCGAATACCAAAGGCTCCATCGTTGATTAAATTTAAACTGCCTCGCGTCTTTTCGCCATGAGGAAACATAGGCAGCACCGCTGTGGTGACTCCGTTTTGCATCGCCCACTTGGCGGTGATCATAGTGCCACTTCGAAGTCCCGCTTCCGCAACAAAAAGGAGATGCGCCAACCCCGCAATTATTCGATTGCGCGCATGAAAGGCACTCTTATAGATTTCAAAATTGGGCGGATACTCGCTCAGCCAAACTCCGCCAGACTGCGCGACACTCTCTCTCCAGAGGTCCAGCTCCTTTGGATAAAGGTTGCGCAATCCTGTCGGCAGTAAAATTGCGGTGGGTTTTCCAGCGCGGATGGCAGAAAAATGCGCAGTTTGATCGACACCTCGAGCGCCGCCACTTACGACCGTCAAGTCATAATCGAGCAGACAATCCACAAGGTACCTATCGAGCCAACGTTTGGTTTCGGGCAGAGGCTCACGTGCTCCCACAATTGCTACGCGTGGTTTATTCAAACACTTCAACTGACCTTCATAAAAAAGAACTCGTGGCCAATCCCTCGCTGGCAAACAGAGCTCTGGATACTCGGAATGTCCTGGCCAGGTGAGTGAAATTCCCTCAGATGTACAAAGACTTTCGATTTTATCTGCTTGCTCTAATAGTCTTTCATCAAATCCAAAAACCTCTCCCCATTCCTTTGGACCACGCAGGAAATGTTCGATACTCATTTCTTTTTTTTTAAAATAAAAATAAAGGGCCCATTGTGTTTCAGTCATCATCTACCTTCTTTGCCATGTGGAACCCGATGCAGAAGCATCGCGAAACTCCAGCACTGCAAAAAAAAAGGGAGCATCAACAGCCCCCTATATGATTACAATCAATTGTTATCCGAACAACGAACCCTTATTTGCTTTTCGCACTCGCAGTGTTATCGGTGATATCGATGTCAATAATTTTTGGTTTTACAATATGAGTTCCTCTAACCTGTGGAACAGGAAAAGATCCACCAGTGGTATCGCCCGATTCGATTCGATCTTGCATGTCTACGATCACCGCAGTGGCGACCGATTTTTCTGTACGCACAATCTTTGCGACTCCCACCGCCGTACGAATCGAACCATAGGTTGAGGCTCCTAGTCTTGACTCCCGTGAAGCTCGGATAGCCAACAAATCTCCAGGTTGCAGCCCCTTGTCACTCCCGCCATCCAAATAGATCAATGCGCCCGATCCATGCAGGGTCTTTCTTTCATCGAACTCACCGCCGATGACGGTGGTTTCAACATCAACACGTCGCCCATTCACCGAGTAGTCAGTTTCTGGAAGTGCCTCAGTCAATACCAGAGATCCACGAGCAACAGCATTGACAGATCGCAAGACCAAAGCACGATAGACATTTTCATCTGCGCTCAAAAGTTCGGTCACTTCGACTTCGCCCCCAACTTCTATCATCTCAGCCATTTTCTTTTTACGAAACTCAACTGGCCGTTTCACAACAGCTGTCATCAAATGTGTCCCTATTTCCACCTTTTTTTGCAAGCGAAGTAGAACATACTGCATATCTGACGCCATCAATTCTGAAGCTTCAATCTCAGAAACAGTACCAATTCCCTCTGGTTCAGTTTCACTCACATAATATGGAATGACGGCTCGGCCATGCTCAGTTTGAGCCCGCCCCTTGATCACACTCAAGCCAGTGCTATCAAATTTTGCTTCAGAAACTGGAATTGGAGAAATGAAACTAGGCGGAATTGTAGCCAAAAACCGCGAACGAGGAGGAGGCGGTGGAATTTCAGGACGTTCAATGACCATTTCGGCGTCATCGACCACCGATGAAGCCTGAATCGATTTATTCGATTTTTCAACAAAGACATTTTTGTTCCCGGCAACGTTGATTGCACCAGCCCCCACTGAATCACTACTTGTACTGCTCGATGACTCTTCAACTTGCACCTCAGCACTCACCTTGGTGTCTGGTTTGGCCTCGACAACTGACAAGGAGGGAGCGTCGCTTTCTGTGCCAGCCACAAACTTCACGATCTTACCTGGAACAATAACATGAGGATTCTCAATGGCGCCATTTTCAGACCACAACTTCGGCCAAAAACCACCATCCGCAAAAAAAGTTTCGCTGATTTCCCACAAGGTATCACCAGCTTGAATCTTGTAGACCTCACTGGCGTGCGTACCTAAAACCGTCGCCCATTTTTCATCCGACACCGGAGCTCCTGCTCGCACAAACATATTGTACAGTCTTCTTTCTAAATCAGAATTCACGTGGTCATCGAACTCTCCACCTGATTGCCCTAGAACCTGAAGACCTACGGCCGACACAGCGAACATGATAAGCGCACTTTTGAATCGTTTTCCTTGAGTTCTATTTTGCTTCTTCATTTGTTGTTTCACCATGCTCCTCTATAGTTTGTTCCTAGTGCTTCCTATTTCATGCGAAGCCATTTGTGCTTCTTCACTCCCAGAAAAATACGATTGAATTTTCAAATAAAAGTCTTTTGCTAAAGCCATATTTTTTAGTTTCATCTGGCTTCGAGCTTTCAATAGGAGTGCCGAAGCGATTTTTTCACTCTGCGGAAAACGACTGAGAAGTTCATCACATGCACTATTGGCCCGTGCATATTCTGCCGTTTCAAAATTAAGCAAAGCAAAAAGATAAAGTGCATTGTCATAAAATGTACTTTGTGGATAGGTCTTTGAAAAAAGCGTGAGAGTTTTTCGCAACTCACTAATACTTTTCTTGCGATAGGTCTCGATTGCTTTTGCATATAGATAATGCTCGCCTTTTTCTTCAGTCGACTTGACCTCAATCTCAGGCAAACGAGTCCCCATCACACTTGCAGAACTTCTCTCTTCAGGGGGAGTTGAGCCAATTGCGCGAGAAGGCGGTTGGCTCGCAAATTCCACTGATGATGAAAATGCCACGGGTACCTCTGGGCTTCTTAATGCCACTGGCTCACAAGAAGTCGCTCGGCTCGACAGTACAAAGTTTTTTTCTTTGAGTTGATCCGCCATAATTTTCTGTTTTTTTAATTCAGACTCCAGCTCAAAAATTCTCTGCTTTTGTTGCTGAAGTTGCGTCATACTTGGCATCAAGCTGGAGCAGCCCGTTCCGAAAAACAGAGAGACACAACACAACTGCAGCAATACTATCGAAGATCTTTTCATGACACTCCCCTACTTAGTTTATGGAAATTGCTGCGCCCTGCAAAGAGGGCACTCACGAATCTAGAACGAGGTCGGGACAAGATATCCCCAGTTATCCACAATGAATGTGCATTGTGTACAGTCTGACACCACCAACTCAAGTCCTGGACTAGGTTTCAGCGAATTGCACAGTGTTTACACAACAGTTAACTGCCTGTATTTATTTATGTTTTCCGCATTTATAGTTTCTGCCGAGAAAAATCTGTTACAGATCTTAAATCCGGCAAACCCGGACCTTACAGAATCTGCTATTGCTGTGGTTGCTTTGGAGACCGTCCCTGTTTTTGCAATTTTCCCTGAGGTATGAAGGCCTTCATTGCTTGTATGATTTCAATTTGTATTATGACTTACCTAAATTTGCCTGAACACATGGCATCTCTTACACTCCCACTTCACGCCATCTGCCTGAAGCACACCCCTGAATCTGCCTATTCTTTCATCTATGAGGGAATTGTCTGTGGTGAAAACCTTCCACACCAAGACCTTGCTAATCTGTTTAAGCAAAGTGGCCTGATTCATTTGATCGTGGTTTCTGGATCACATTTGGTTTTTCTCGAAGGCACCCTAGATTTTCTGCTGCGCAAGGTAAAGTATCGGAAAAACATAATTAATTTAGTCTTGGTTCTTTATATTTTAATGACCCTTGCACAACCACCAAGCGTTCGAGCAGGACTCCAGAGGTTACTCTCAGCCTTAAATAAAAAACTGCAATGGCATTGGCCCGACCTGCTCTGTTGTTTTATGACAGGTTTTTTCACTTTGCTTTTGTTTCCTGGCTGGTGGAACTCACACTCTTTTCTTCTGAGTTGGGCCGCGACTTTTGCCATGACGATTTCGCGAACCAAAATTCATCCGAGACACCTCCGCTTTCATTTTTGGATGTATTGGCTCTTGGTGATTCCACTGCTGACATTGACCTGTCCTCAGCCACTCTCAATTTTTTGCAACTGGTTACTGGCTCCACTCATTGGCGGCATACTGTTTCCACTTAGTGCACTCTGCTATTTTATACCGATCCTTCACTCCTTCGTTGATTTAGGCTGGCAGATGCTGGAAAGGCTCCTTGAGTTTTTGGTACAAGAAGCACCCCGCTTGACCTCTGATCCAACAATTTCTTTGCAGGTTTCTCTGCTTGGCGCTTGGGGCTACCTTATCGCGATCCAGCTTGCTAGCTACACCTGGCAAGTCATATGGAATCGACACCACCGATTTGCAAGCACTCGGAGTCCACAATGATTTTTGCATTTCTGTTTTTTTTATTTCTCGATTCACCAATTAGTCTCGAACCTGTCGGCAACCAATTCATTGTTTGGAATGTTGGCCAGGGACAGTGGCTAACACTCCTCGAGGAAGAAACTTGTTGGCACTTTGATTCAGGTGGGGAGCAAATGGATTGGTCAGGTTTAAAAAAAATCTGCCAAAAACGCCAGAATAGATTTCTTTATACTCACTGGGATCTCGATCACATTAGTTTTGCGAAGGTCATTGCTCGCCATCTCGACCACTTTTGCCTCGAAGAACTTCCTCAGGGCCCAGACCCGGGCGCAAAAAAACAAAATCTATTTCGCCGGTGGCCCCTCTGCCCAGAGCAAAGCCGAAAGCCTTTTGTAGATTTATTTCTCGACACGCCCTCGAATTCTCAAAATCAGAATTCGAAAAAAATTTTAGCCAATGATTACAGTAGGGTCTGGCTCATTAATCAACACATCTTAATTGCTGGTGACTCACCTCTAGCCAAAGAAAAAATCTGGAGAGAAAAAATCACCAAGCAAAATAAAATAGATTTATTTGTTCTCGGGCACCACGGCAGTCGTACAAGTACGTCCAAAGAACTTCTCAATAAACTCACTAGTGTTAAATACGCCATCGCCAGTTGTCGATTTAAAAAATATGGACACCCGCACAGTCAGACTTTAAACAAAATTGCGAAAGCAAAAAAAATCTTATTGAAAACCGAAGACTGGGGAAGTCTGCACTTTCCCCAGTACTGAGGGAATTTTCAAATCAACTTGGGCGAAATGGACGATACTCCAAATCGAGATCACGAGCCACGGGCTCATACGAAACATATCCTTTGTAGACATTGACTCCTTTATAAAGAGCCGCATCTTTCGAGGCAGCATCCTCTACTCCCATGCGCGCCAACATTGAAGCATATTTAAATGTCGCATTTGTTAAGGCGTAAGTGGAAGTGCGAGAAACCACACCAGGCATATTCGGTACACAATAATGAATCACACCATTGATTTCAAATGTCGGGTTCAAGTGACTGGTCGGTCGACAAGTCTCAATGCATCCGCCTTGATCAACAGCGACATCGACGACGACACTCCCGGCCGCCATACTTTCAATCATCGCCTTGTTCACCAATTGCGGAGCTTTCGCTCCTGCGACCAAAACAGCACCAACAACCAAATCAGCATCTCGAACCGAACGTTCAATGTTTTGCATATTTGAATACAGCGTGCTCACACGTCCTTGAAATACATCATCAAGATACTCGAGACGCGCGTGATTCACATCCAAAATAGTGACCTCAGCTCCCAGACCCACAGCCATTTTGGCTGCGTTGATACCCACAACACCACCACCGATGATCGTCACTTTTCCGCGTTGGACTCCGGTCACTCCCCCAAGCAAAATACCCTTGCCACCGTGATCTTTCTGCAAATAGAAAGCCCCCACTTGGGTAGCCATCCGCCCGGCGACCTCGCTCATTGGAGTCAACAACGGCAAGGACCCGTCAGAGTTTTGAATTGTTTCATAGGCCACTGCTTTCACTTTGCGCTCGCATAAAACTTTCGTGAGTTTTGGCTCAGCAGCCAAATGCAAGTATGTGTACAAAATCTGATTTTCTTTTAAAAGTTCGTACTCATCTGGAAGGGGCTCCTTTACCTTTACAATCATCTCTGCTTTTTCATAGATCTCTTTTGCTGAGTCCAAGATCTTCGCGCCTGCGTGAAGATAGGTTTCATTGGGGATTCGACTTCCCAATCCCGCATCTTTTTCGACAAACACCTCGTGACCCTCAGCCACCAACTGCCGTACACCAGCATCTGTCATACCCACGCGATTTTCACTTATCTTGATTTCCTTAGGCACTCCAATAATCATCACTGTCTCCTTTAGTCTTCGCACCCGCGATTCGAATTTTTACGATCAAGGCCAAGTTAGCGACCAAAACAGAAAAGAAGCCCACCCTTGACCATTGGTTGTCATTTTCCAACTAGGGCAAATTGGAGCAAATATCCTAGAGCAAGGCAAGATTTTAACATAACTAATTTCAGCGAGTGATACTCAGCACATTGGGAGGCACACTTGAACCCAGCTGCATCATTCGATAACAGTCCGGAGATGCCAGCAATTTCTTAACAAGCTTGTTCATCACATCGTGTCCCGCTTTATAGAGCACCACATGTCCCATAAGAGGCATCCCCAAAGTGACCAAATCACCAAGTGCGTCTAGCACTTTATGGCGTACAAACTCATTTGGCCAACGAAGACCTTCCGGGTTCATCACAGTGTCCTGGTCCAGTACAATTGCATTGTCGAGACTACCACCTAAGGCCAAACCTCGTGAACGCATCGTCTCAACATCTTTCAAGAAGCCAAAGGTTCGTGCTGAAGCAATTTCCCTAATAAAGGACTCTTCATTGATATCAATGTCTAGCCTCTGCAGGCCAATGCTCGGGTGAGCAAAGTCGATTGTCGCAGTAATTCGTAATCCGTTGTAGGGCACCACATAAGCATGCTTGTCACCATCGCCATAAAACACGTGCTGAGTCACATAGGCATACTCGCGAGGGGCATCCTGATCAAAAAGACCCGCACTCAAAAGTGCTTCCATAAACGTTCGTGCGCTCCCGTCACCAATCGGAATCTCCGGCCCCTCCATCTCAATAAAGAGATTGTCGACACGAAAAGCGGCCAGCATGGATAGACAATGCTCAACAGTCGACACTGAGAATTCAGCACAGCCCAATGTGGTCGCAAGCGACGTCGCTTGCACATTCTCGGGCACCACCTTGACGGATGGATTCCCTGGCAAATCATGACGAATGATGTATATCCCCGTATTTGCCGGTGCCGGCTTAAAATGCATACGAGCTAATTTTCCTGTGTGAAGGCCTATGCCCTCGACAGTTACTCGCTTTCCGATGGTTCTTTGTAGATACATACTTGGCAGAATACAGAAAAGCACTGCGAATGAAAAGCGAGAAGCCAAACTTCATCAAAATTTAGCTATTGAATGAATTAAGGTGCTTTGTCATCCAATCAGACCTCGCGAGTAGCAGTTGCCGAAGTTATGATTTTACTGATTTTGTTTCGTCACGGTTTATGGCAAAATCAATTCATGCCGACCGTCGCAAAAAACCTTTTCGAACTATTTCGTTTTTTTTCGAAAATAAAATTTTGGCAAGATTCGAAGTTTGAGACCTTCGGCGCTGTAAATCATCAAAACGCACTTGAAAATCGTGCCATTTTGCAGCTGCACACGTTCTTTGGCCTAGTGGCTGGAATCTTGCTGATCACGGCTTGCTCTAGTTCTCCGAAGCAAACCCAGTTTGGGTCGGAGGTCGATGTCAGCGAACTCTCCAAAGCTGAAGGGGCTGCTTACGCCGCCGATGCTTTTACCTTTCGCAAAGAGCAGCCTATTCGTCCGCCCGTCACCAGCGATGTTTTCTTCAAGCAGTGTGAGCTTAATTCACGACGAGTTTCATACTCACGAACTGCCTACTCTTGTGAATACCGATAAAATCCTTCAATGAATGTCTCTCAAGCCAAAGGATCCATTTCCCTCAGGTGTTTTTTTGCCAAATCCGTGACAACTCGACCTCGCGGAGTTTTTTGCAATAAGCCCTCTTGAATCAAAAAAGGTTCATAGACCTCTTCAAGAGTTCCCTTGTCTTCGCTTAACGCCGCAGAGATTGTTTCGATTCCTACTGGTCCGCCAGCAAACTTCTCGCTGATTAGGGTCAAAATCCTTCGATCCATTTCATCTAGGCCCAAATGGTCCACCTCAAGTTGATCGAGAGCGTATTGCGCTAGTTCATCGGTGATGACACCTTGGCCTTTCACCTGTGCGTAATCGCGAACTCGCTTCAACAACCGATTTGCAATACGCGGAGTTCCCCGACAACGCCTAGCCATTGCCATTGCGCCCTCCTCATCCATCGCAATCCCCAAAAGTTTGGCGCTTCGTTTGAGAATGGTCACGAGAGCTGGTTTATCATAAAAAGAAAACCTCTCGACAATTCCAAAACGATCACGCAATGGAGCGTTGATAAGACCAGAGCGCGTGGTCGCTCCAATAAGAGTAAACGGTGCCAACTGAAATTTCATCGAGCGCGCACCAAGCCCTTCGCCCGTCACTATATCAATATAAAAATCCTCCATCGCACTGTAGAGATATTCTTCCACGACGCGATTTAAGCGATGAATCTCATCAATAAACAAAATTGAATTAGGAGTCAGTCCGGTCAGAATTGCTGCGACATCACCCTTTTTATCAAGGGCAGGTCCAGAAGTCGTCTTGCATTCGACGGCCATGGTGTTGGCAATTATGTGGGCAAGAGTAGTCTTTCCCAATCCAGGAGGGCCACTCAGCAAGATATGATCAAGAGGCTCCCCACGTCTTTGTGCAGCCTCTACAAAAACTTTCAATTTTTCTTTCACACGATCTTGACCAGGAAATTCCGAAAAATTCTTGGGTCGCAGACCGGCTTCCCAACTGGATTCACTCTCGCCTTTTGCTGGAGTAACAAGCCGTTCCTGCTCCATATCAAAGTTCAATTCACTCATTTCATCTCCCTGAATTTTTCACCATGCGCGAATCACTGCTCTAGACTTGTCCAGAAAGCGACTGTAACCCTTTACGAATCCCTTGCTGAAGATCAATATCTTTCGGCATCGTTTCTACTACTTTTTCGACATCTCCCGCACGAAATCCAAGATTAACCAACGCCGAAATAATTTCGGCCTGAACGCCATTTGCGCCACCCGCTTTCGATTTCTTGCCATTGTCAGATTCATCCAAAACGAGCTGCCCTTTCAACGTCAAAATCAATTGCTCGGCCGTCTTTTTGCCGACCTTAGGCAACGACGACAACCCTTTGACATTCCCTTCATCAATCATTGCCACCAACTGTGACAACTGAGTCGCAGAAAGAATCTTAATTGCCATCTTCGGTCCAATGCCATTGACTTTCAAAAGAGACAAAAACATTTTCTTTTCAAACGGCGTCGAAAATCCATAAAGCGCCAACGCATCTTCGCGAAGATGGGTAAAAACCCAAACTTGACTCTCCTGTTTTGCATCTCCCTGAAAAAGCAAATCATCAAGTGTTTGTGTCGAACAGCAAAGTTCGTAACCTACGCCGTTAACATCCATCATGACGGACTCAAAGGTTTGCTCAATTACTCGTCCCCGTAAAAAACCAATCATAGAGATGACTCCCTCAAACTTTTTTTCATTCTTTTTGCCACTTCCAATTGCACAGCATGATAATAGGCCAATGCCAAAGCATCCGAAGCATCGACTTTCGCTGCAGCACGAATTCCCAAAATAGAAAACAAGATCATCTGCACCTGCTCTTTCTCTGCAGCACCACTACCGGTGATTCCTTTTTTGACTTCACGCGGGGTGTACTCGCTGATTTCACTTTTCACCCGCAGAGCTTCTAGCAGACACACGCCTCGCACATGCCCCAGCTTAAATGCTGAGTCCGCATTGCGCCCAAGAAAAATCTTTTCAACCACAGTCACGTGAGGAGTCCACTGCGCCATCAAAGCTTGAATTTTTTCACCGATCAGTTGCAGCCTGGCCGAAAACTCCAGGCCCTTCGACACCTCGATCACGCCGTGCTCACGATGAACCACCCGTCCGCCATCAACTTCGACAATACCATATCCGGTATTATAACTTCCTGGGTCAATCCCTAGAATCAGCATACTCACGACTCCTCGCACTTTGTGGGATCATTTAATTATGCGAAATTGTGAGATTCAAGTCCGCATTCTGATTTACCTTATGCATAAAAGATGTCAGACTTTAAGCAAATGAGCACACCAATTAACCCTGAATTCGTGGAACGCTATCAAAACGAATACGAGAAGAATCCGAATTCAAGAGTCTTTGCACCCTTAGCTGAGGCCTATCGCCGCATGGGCCTCATCGAGGAGGCTCTGCAAGTCTGCGCCCATGGAGTCGAGGTGCACCCACAGTTCGCAAGTGGCCGCGTGGCCTATGCCAAAGTCCTGCTTGAACAGGATCGTTTCGATGAAGCTCTGAAGCAGCTTGATATGGCCATCCAAATTTCTCCAGATAATCTTATGGCTCATTCGTTAAGGGGCGAAACACTGATCAAATTGCGCAAACCGAAAGAGGCGTTGAAAGCATTCAAAATGGTTTTGTACCTTCACCCTGAAGACGAGCGCGCGCTCTCTGCTGTCCAAAAGTGGGAATTTCTCACTGCCGATGAATACGAATCTGATTTATTTTCGGTAAAGCCTCAATTCGAAGCCACGTCCAACTCAAAAACTCCTGAATCTAAAATTCAAATGCGCAAAGAAATTGAGCGCGCCCTTTCGTTGGCCGACGCCTTCACCGTGCGAAATGACATTGAAAGAGCAATTGAAGTTTTGGAGCGTGCCCGAAAACAACTCGGCGCTGTCGCCGAAATTGAAAACCGCTTAAATATGCTTATTGAACGAGCACGACCTGAACCATCAGCATCTACGGCCTCCATTGAGCGAATCAGAAGAGAAGCCAAAGAGACCAAACTCCAGACATTGTTACAGCGCATTAGTGAGCGAAGACTCGAGAGTTGACGACCTGTTTATAGTCCTTCATAAATGAACCTTAAAACTTGAAACTCAAATTTATTGCATACTTACATGTGAGGTTATTATGTTGCAACTAAGTGACTTTCGAAAAGGAGCTAAAATTCTTGTCGATGGCCAACCCTATGTCGTGGTCGACTTTCAACACGTGAAACCAGGTAAAGGTAATCAGTTCACACGAACCAAACTTCGCAATCTTTTGTCTGGCACCAATCTCGAGCGCACTTTTAAATCAGGTGAAAAGTTCGAAATTCCAGATATCAGCACAATCGAAATGAGTTTTCTCTATAAAGACGACAACGGCTACAATTTCATGAATCAAGCAAATTACGAGCAAATCTTGATGAACGCCGAAGATGTAGGAGACGCAGTCAATTACCTCACTGAAAATATGGAAGTCGTCATCATGACTTATAATGAAAAACCGATTGGCGTAGATGTTCCGAACTCGGTCGCACTCAAAGTCGTCAAAACTGATCCAAATTTCAAAGGCAATACTGTGACCGGAGCCAGCAAGCCGGCAACTCTTGAGACTGGCCATATCGTTCATGTGCCAATGCATATTAGCGAAGGCGATCTGCTAAAAATTGACACTCGCACTGGTGAATATGTCGAGCGTGTGAATAAATAAGAACACCGCAAATAAGAACTCCGTTTTTACAACCCAGGCGGCCCTTCGCCTGGGATTGCTCTGCGAACTTGAATCCAAAGAAGAATTTTTCGATCTTGTACCCATTTCCACGTCCCTCGCTCCTACCCCTGAGACCAGAACAAAAAATTACCTAAAAGGTATCCGATGGTCCTACAGACCAGCCAAAAAAAAGCTCACTTGAGTATCAAGCAAATGCCACTTCTCTTTTTTCAACTATAAGCTCGACAAAGATGAAGTCTTGGTTGGTGACCATTCACCACCATTCACCTAAGACTGGATTCTCCTGTGAAGCAGTTTGTGAAATGCAACTTGTCGACATCCTTTTCATTTTTTAGCATAATAGAATGGTGGCGTGCTTGAACTATTTACGGAGGATCTTTGACCTCACCACTTGAACATGAAATTCATCGCCTTTTGGGTGAGCTCAAAGAACCGGAGCTCGTCGCCCAAAACCTTGTGGAGAGATGGCGACAAAAGATCCTTTCGCGTGAAGAGCAATATTCCGTCGCGCTGTTTCTGCTCCACAGCGGTCAATATGCAGCTCTTTTTGATGAAGTCGATCGGGCTCTCAAAGAGAATGAATGGATTCCCTGGGGTCCATATCTTGAAGCCATTTTGTCTCTGGGCCATATTCCAAATGCACATCAAATTACAGCACTACTTCAGGGCATTAACGCCCAGGAGGCCATGGGAGATGCCATACGCTGCGGTCGCATCGATTCTTGGCGTGAAGAATTCAGTCGTGCTCGACACGCACGATACCAAGAAAAAAAGGCAGAATGGCAGCTGAGGCATTCCCAGCTCTTTGATGAATTGGAGTTTGCACGTAGCCAAGGAATGTTTGAAGAGGAACGTCGCAAACTTGAAGAAATTTTCACGATCTATCCAAACGATCCAAGAGCACTCAAAGAGCAAAAAAAATTCGAAGAACGATGGGCCCGCGAAATCATCTCTTCACGTGCTTCCGATCTTGAAAGCAAAGCTGAGTTGCGAGTTCGATTCGATCGTTTACCAGAGGATCAAAGGGCATCCAAAGATGTCATGCGCGAGCAAGCACTGAAGACAGCAAATGAGAAACAGCACTTGGCAATTGATCTCGCCCTGCAATTCTATTTTTTAGACCTTCCTAAAGAAGCTTTGGAGATACTGGCTTTCGCAAAAGACTCGCCACAAAAAGATTGGCTGCGCCTTGAATTGCAAATCGAGGCACGTCTATTTTTAGAGGCACTTGAAGAGACCCACCGAATGGAAAGTGTTTACGCAGAGAATCCTGATTATACTTTTTCACTCTGGTACACTCGCGCCATCGCTCTCTGGGGCTTGGGACAAAAAGCACTTGCGATTGAACTTATCAAAAGCATCATCAAGTACCGGCCCACGTATAAATCGGCAGCCACACTTCTGAGCGAGTGGGAGATGACTCGATGAAACTTAACAGGCGCCAAATTTCTATCGCTATGCTCGCTATCCTGGTGAGTTTTCTTTTGGGCGCGCTCTCCGCCTATACTAAGCCCCGACTACAAAACTGGCTACTCGTTCAGATTGAAAAGACAAGTCGTGAGACACTGCCTGTTCGAATTTTGCCAACCTCTATTAAAATTGGTTTTGTCCCGGTTGCAATTGACGTCGAAGGTGTACGCATATTGCCAAACCCCGAAATGAAAGACCATTTAGATCCATTTACAATTAATCATATTCAACTAAACCTCAGCTTCCTTAGCCTGCTCCAAGGAAAAATTCGTTTTCGAAGTATAGGTATTGAGGGAGCCGATTTAACTCTTCGAGTTCCAAAAACAGATTCCCAATCCGACAAGCCTCTTGCGACTCTCTTCAAACTCTTACCAAAACTTCCAATCCAAAAAATTTGGCTTCGAGATCTATCGGCAAAGGTCCACCTCGATGACCCCCAGGCCGATCTAGTTTTTGCAAAATCCACACTGCAGGCAGAAATTCAAAATGACAATCTCGCAATTGATATCAATCTGCCGGCTGTCCTACTTTCCGACAAAGAATCGACAGCAAAACTCAAACTTGCTATTGAAACGCGAGCCCTCATTGAACGAAAGACGCTCACGCTTTCCGCCCTAAAGGTCAGGCGAGATGATTCATTTTTTGTCGCCAGTGGTACAGTTCGTGGCGATATCGAGGCGCTTAAATTTCAAAGTATAAACTTTGCGAGTCGAAATTCGCTTGCACTCAAAAATCTCCGCACCTGGATTGTAAAAACATTTCCAAAATACAGAAAGATTCCAGAGCTAGATGGCAAGCTCACGTCCGAGATCAATATTCAAAAGGATTCAAATAAACCTGCCACCACTGAATTCAAAGCCTCAACTGACAATCTCATGATCGACAAAATCTTTCTAGATAAGGTTGCGGCAGTTGGGCAATTCAACCAGGAACAAATCCGTTTTAAAAGTTTTAAAATCGAAAACAAGGGCGTACGTGCCGATGGCAGCAATTTGCGAATCAAAATACAGGACAAGGTTACACTCTCGGGACTCGCACACATCGAAGAGTTGAACTTGCATGAACTTTTCAAGACAGTTGGGGTTGGCACGATACCCGTCTTTTGGCAAGTCACAAGTGAAATGCCGTGTGAGGGAGAACTCTATCCGCAGTTTTTGCTCACTTGCCACCCAAAACTAAATGGAAAAAATCTAGATATACGCGGAAGCATGACAGATACAAAATCAATTGCCAAAGTACTTGATGTTTCGGCCCAAGGAGACGTCACGATCACTCCAACTGAAGTCAGCTACTCTGGACAAGTGCAAATGCCTCTCTCTCACGGTACATCAAAAGGCACCATCAACATCGAAAAGGGTTTCGATGTTTCGTTTGCCGCCGATCATTTTGATTTCAAAGACATTCAAGATCTTGCGCAGTTAAAAATCGAAGGCAGAGGGTCGCTTCAGGGTACTGTTTCTGGCGACAGCCACGCTGCAATCTTTGACATCGCTCTCGATGGAGAAGATGTCTGGTTTGAAAACTACGGGCTTGGACATTTCAAGTCCGATCTTTCCTATCGCAGCGGAATTTTGAAGTTTGCGAATTCCAACGGAAACTATAAAACATCGCGATACTCAGCACAACTCGAGGTGAACTTGCTGAAACATCAGCTTCAAGTTGCTGCACAATCACCATTTCTTGACATGAGCGACTTGCTTTTTGCTCTATCACGCCGCGTGCAACTCCCGTTCAAGGTTGACGGCACTGGTTCAATGAGCGTCAAAGCCTGGGGCCCGTTTGCCTTTACGGCTCTCAACTACGATTTTAAATCAGCAGTCTTCAAAGGCTCGATTATGGACGAGCCTTTTGATCAAGCCAGATTCAACGTTCACTCTCGAAATGGTGAGGTAAAATCAGATTTGATCAAAATCACTCGCGGTGAAGGCAGTGTTACAATGGAGGGGGTTGGCCACCCCGACGGAAACATCAGAACTATAGTTCGCGGCAGTAATTTACGAATTGAAGACTCACCCCACGTTAAGTTATTGGGACTCGGTCTCGCCGGGTATTTCGATTTCAATATGGATGTCTTCGGATACGTCTTGGGCCCTGACAATCTTTTGAAGGGAACCATCACAAAAACAACACTCGGCGAAGAGGTCCTACCTAATTCTGAGGTCTCACTTAAGATTACCAATTCAACCGTTGAAGGTGAGGCTCAGGTCTTCGAGAATATTGTACAAACATCTTTTATTTATCCACTCAAAGAACATGCACCATTTCGTCTCAAGTCCTCATTCAAAAACTGGAATTTCTCTCCGTTTCTCTACAACATTGGTGGTTCAGCACTTCGGCGCGATTACCAGGCACATGTCTCCGGAGAATTTGATATTAACTCCCCCAAAGGTGGATTTTGGAACTCAAGTGGATTGATCAACATCCAAAATTTAGGCCTGATCCGTGGTACGCAGTCTCTTCACACTGACGAACCTATCGTAGCCGAAATAAGTCAAGGGCATCTCAATATTCAAAAATTCGAACTCAAAGGAGAAAATTCTTTTATTAAACTCACCAGTGAATCTTCGAACTCGCAACCGATTGATCTTCAAGCAAACGGCAAATTGGATCTCAACCTAATGTCAATTTTTCTTCCGTTTTTTGAAGACATACGGGGTGTACTTACATTCACATCGTCGATCAAAGCCAACCCTGATCGCTCCGACATTGTTGGTTCAGTTTTTATCGACAAGGCATTTATCAAACTCTTCAATCTCATTCATCCCATCGAAGAGTTGCGTGCCGATGTTATGTTCAACCAAAAAAAGATACTAGTAAACTCCTACTCGTCACTATTTGCCGGTGGGCACCTGGTTGGTGAAGGACAACTTGAGCTCAAAGGTTTTCACAATTTCCCTCTTAAGCTTTCTGGACATCTCGAAAAAGCAACTCTCAATATTCCTGATAAATTTAAAACTACAGGCGACGCCTCAGTGACCATTGCTGGAAGTTGGTTCCCATATTTCATGAAGGGCACGTACACGATCTCATCAGGCCTGATTTCGAAGGAATTGGGTGGTGACGATGACAAACAAAAATCAGTGGTGCGCAGTTCATTTCTTCCACAAACACTTCTCAAAGAGGCCTTTGTTCCTCTACTGTTTGACTTGCAAATTCAAATTCCCGACCCAATTGATGTAAAAAACGATAGTGTTCAGGCCAAAGTAAAAGGCGACGTTCATTTTCAGGGCACACCTAGCAAGCCTTCACTGCTCGGAAAAATCGACATTGAAAAAAACAGCAAAGTGACCTTTAACGACAAGACCTTTGATGTACAATTGGGAAGTCTCGAATTTGTCAACCCCATCGAAATTGACCCGAAGCTGGCAATTCTAGCTCAAGCAAAAGTTCAAGACAAAACGCAGAGCTATGATATCACGGTCAATGTCCAAGGATTTGCATCCAAGCCATTGCTGCGTTTCTCTTCAGAGCCCGCTTTAACAGAACCAGACATCATTTCCTTGATTGCTTTGGGCGCAACCTCAAGCCAACTCGACAGCAATGTCGATTCGACACAACAAGCCTCTTCAGGCTCTATAGCAATCGTAAATGCTCTGCTATCGAAAAATCCAGTCGGAAAAGAGCTGAAGAGCAGATTCGGCCTTGATCTTTCGTTATCTCAGAGCATCGATGATTCAAGTTCTGCAGCTGTTCAAAAAATCACAGTATCGCGTCAAATCACACCTAAATTTGGAGTGACAGGGACCCGCTCGGTTGGAAAGAATGGAAAGACAGAAGGGAAAGCAAGCTATCAGCTCAATAAAGGCGTTTCGGTCGTGGGCAGCATCGAGTCTCAGGACCAAGAAGAGAACACCGACCAAACGAAGAAAGCCACAGGGAGTTCGCAAACAATGGGCGTCGATCTTGAATATAAATTTGAGTTTAAATGAGACGAATATTTTTCCTTTGTGCATTTTTGGTATTTCTTCGTTCAGCTGAAGCCCGAACATATCCGCTTCGTTTTGAGGGCTTCAATCCAAATAGTTTTCCTAAAATTAAAAAAAATTTTGGCGGGTTTGACCATGAATGGGCACAGAGTGAAGTTGACGAGCTTTTACGTCAACTCATGTTGACAGGCCAATTCTCTAGAGTCGAAGTCACCAAAAACCCAGAAACCAATGAACTCACGGTGGTCGGTTTATCCTATAAAAAAATTGAATCAATCAACATCTCGGGCAACAAAGCCCTTTCAGATCAAGAAATATCAAATATTCTCAAAATTCAAAAAAAACAGGTACTCATTCGCAAGAATTTAGCCCAGCAAGCTCAAGAGCTTCAAAACACTTACTCTCGAATGGGCCTACTCAATTCTAAAATTGAAATTGAATTTGAAAATGGCTCGAATGCTGATGGAATTCGGGTCAATGTTAAAGTGCAGGAAGGAGCCTCCTGCCAACTTTTATCAATTCACATTGAATCCCCAAACTCCGTAGTAGCAAAAGACCTGAAGCGCAAAGCAAAGAGTTTTGAAAATGAGATTTTAAATGACGGACGCCTGCTTGAATTTCAAAAACTCGCAGCAGAATATTTCGCTGAAAATAGATTTCTTTTGGCCCATCTCTCGCAACCTACCATTGCATACAATGCTGATCGTTCACAAGCGAAGGTGACCTATTTGGTCGAGAACCCATATCGCTTCGATTTGTATTACTATGGACGCCACCAGCTTGACGAATCTGACCTTTTCCCGAATCTCGAACTTGAAAAACTAACTGGAATTTCATCCAATCCCTCAGCCGACCTCAGCGACCAAGTCTTGAAAATCTATAAAAAAATGGGCTACACAAACGCCACCGTTTACTATAGCGAACAAACTTTCGAACAAGAGTTTATCAAGCGAGTTAAAATTAAAATTAACGAGGGACCTCGAGTCAAAATCAAAGAATTCAATGTGACAGGTTTGATTTCAAGGCCACCAGCTTCTTATAGCGAATTTATAATCAAGAACAGTTCATCTATTGTTCGAATGGGCTACTATAATAAACAGGATCTCGACACTGGACTTGAAGCACTCATGACCGACTTACAAAACCGCGGTTACCTCCAGGCCAAACTACAACCCCTTCGAACTGAACTTTCGAAAGACCAAAAATATGCCAAAGTGTTTTTAGAAATAGACGAAGGGCCTATAACCCAAACCAGGCAAATACGTCTGGACGGAGTAAAAGCATTTAGTCGATCCACCCTACTCGACACCCTCGATTTTCACTCCAACTCACCGCTTAGCCCCAAGGGACTCGAAGAGGGATTGAAAAAAATCAAGGCCCTTTACCTCGAGAATGGATATCTCGAAATGCGCATCACCAACGAAAATGACAATGTCGTCACTTACAATGACACGCACACGGCTGCTGATATTTATCTGCGCATCGACGAAGGCCCAAAGGTTATCATCAATTCAATTCTCTTTGAAGGCCTTGAAACTACCAAAGAGGAAGTTGTCACAAGAGAGCTTCCTATTGCGCGAGGAGAGGTTCTCACACCAGACAAGATTGCCGAAACTACACGCGTTCTAATGAACATGAGACTCTTCTCGCAGGTCGAAGTCCGTACTCTAGAAGAAGGTACAAAAAATGCCGAACGCACTCTAGTCATTAAGGTTTCCGAAGCGAAACCAGGAACTTTTGTATCTGGTGTTGGCGTCTTTCAACAACAGCGAGCAACAGGTTACAGGGGTTTTATTGGACTTGGATACCGCAACCTTGGTGGATCTGCGCGCGCAATTAGCGGACGAGTTGAGTTTAACTACTCACTTAATCCCGAAATAGAATATTTAGAGCTCAACAAAGAAACACTGAGCTATTATGAGCCTTACGTATTTGGAGCAAAAAATAGAGGTCGAGCAAGTTACACTCGTGAACAAAAATATTTTGAAATGGATGCCGAAAAAGGTTCGGTATTTAGTGAAGACAACACTTTTGATTTTACACTTGAACGGGATCTCAGCAAACACCTGAAAATGACTTATACTCTTTGGTCATTTTCCAATCAAAAAAAATATGCCAAGCGTGGCCTTGAAAACCTAGAGACACAAAATATTGCGCGAATCGGACCACTCTTTGAGCTGGACTACCGAGACAATCAGTTTGTGCCAACCAAAGGCTCTTACAGCCAGCTCAACTTCGAGTACTCAGACCCCTTGTTTGGTAGCTCGAAAAATGATCCATACACGATTCATTTTTTCAAGTCGACGGCCAACTATACACACTATTGGCAGCCAGTGAAAACAACAGCAGTGGTCTGGGCCAATTCTATTCGCGCAGGATATCTAAAAAATCTCAGTCATGATGCCAATTCAGGGGTGCCAGCATCTCAAGCATTTTTCCTAGGAGGTCGAACAACCATTCGCGGCTTCGACAGCTCTAAAGACATCGAAAAAATTCCCAATATCTCACAACTACAAGTTGCAAAACTTCGATACTTCAAGGTAACCAACGAAAGTGAATTTTATCTTTTAAAATCTGAATTTCGTATTCCAATATTTGATCAATTTCAATTTGCAGTTTTCTATGATGGTGGTTCAGTGCTTTTCACTCAACCTGAGATTATCATCCCTGACCGTTACCGAGATTCCATCGGGATTGGTGCTCGTCTGATTACACCCTTCGGACCGATCGCTGCTGATATTGCATTCAAGCTCGACCGAGATCCTTCAGAAGAGCCTCTTGCATTCTATCTCTCTTTTGGAACATTCTAGAATTTAAGGCCAACGGAGCTTTCTTGTGCCACCAACCTCCGCAAAAACCATTTGCATTTTGAACTATAGGTTTGCCCCTTCAACAACGGCCAAACTTCGTTGCGTTGCCAGTCTTGGTTGCACAGTGCCGCATAGATGTTCTGTGCGTATTCTTCCCGTGCCTTGGCCTTGTCACAGATCCACTTGGTGCTACGCA
>CAYONZ010000022.1:20403-54093 GCA_964405465.1 uncultured Bdellovibrionales bacterium
GTATTACCGGTTGGGCCCAGGTAAATGGCAGCCGTGGCGAAGTGCAGTCTCCCGCAGAGATGCGTCGTCGCGTTGCGTTTGATCTTTGGTATATCGAAAACTGGAGTTTTTGGCTTGATTGCTCCTGCCCCTTCAGGAACACCAACTCGACTCGCAATAATTTTAGTTATCTCACTGGCCGTCTCCTCAAGAGCACGTTCGGTGACATTAAAAACTGGCCATCGGCGATTTTTTCGAAATAACTCTTGAGCGTATTGAATTTCATCTTCGATATATCCAAAACTCGCATATTCACCCCCTGGGTCTTGACCAAATTTTTCCAGCCGATTTTTGCGAATTTTGCTCAGCGAATCGATATCAATGATCAATCCAATAATTTTTCGTTGGTCCACTTTGAATATTTCATCTGGAACGGGAGAGCTGACGACCAATGGAATATTAGCAACCTTCCAACCTTTGTGGGACAGGAAAATAGACAGAGGAGTCTTACTGGTCCGACTCACTCCCAAAAGAATAATATCTGCATCATCCAAATCCGTCAGGCACTTTCCATCATCGTGCTTCACCGTATATTCAATGGCCTCGATTCGTTTAAAATACTTCTCGTCAACCGAACGCAGTCTCCCTGCCTGATGCTCCTCGGAGGCCACACCAAAATAAACATCCAGTCGATTCAAAAGAGGTCCCAACAAATCTACAGTGAGCACTTGGGCCTGATCAGAAAACTCAATTATCTTGTTCCGCACCGAAGGGCTAACCATAGTGTGAACCACTATCGCCTTTGCTGCAGCGGCCTCCTCGATAACGGCCTCAACTTGAGCTTCAGTCCTCACGTTCTTACATCTCACAATATTAATTTCAAATTGCGAATACTGCACAAGTGCTGCACGAGTCATTGTCACAGCGGTTTCTCCGGTCCCATCTGAAATTACATAAATTGTGCCCCGTTGTGCATCGATCATTCGCCCCTCACCTTATATTCTCGAATTGAGAGTTTGCGTAATCTCAGTCAACAGTTCAAATGTTTTCTCTATTCGTCCTACGGTCCATGGCCGCGCTAAATTGGTCACCACCAAATAGCACTGCTGTGAATTCGCTTTAAACAAAAAGGAATCGGATTCCAGAAAGGCGTCGATGTTGCCGAGTTTAAATGCCTTCAACACCCCAGCTCCTCGCCCATTGAGAACCTGTGATTCAGACATATCAGGTATTTGAAACGGCGCACGAACCCCAGCCCCTTTTTCACTCACAAACACTTGGCCAAATGCAGCCATACGAATCAACTTCCATTCATCACGCTCAAATCGCAATTCAAAACCAAATTCATAATACCGTGACAAAATCTCAAAAAAAGCTTTGTCAATTTCCTGTCGAGGTAACTTTTTTAAATCCCCAGATAAACACATTCTATTTAAATCATGCTCAATTGCAAACGTCGAGCTTTGGGCAGGCTCAATCAATATCAAATGCCCATCAAGAACAGACTCAAGCCACTGATAGACTTCTTTCGATTTACTCGCCCACTCAAAATATTTTCGGTTTTTTAAAACTTCCATCACTCAAATTGTAATCTGCGATGCAGTAGAAAAAACAGTCCAGACTCGCTGCGCGGAAAATTCAATACAAGCACGATTCTACTCAAACGGCTCACTCCAAAACTAAATGTAAATCGCAAGCCTCGTTTCGCCATTCAGTTTCAACGTCACGTATAGAAATTTGCGGAGGGACAAAAAGACGACAGCTAGGTCTCCCTAAATCCCTCCATATTTTTTTAATTGAAGTCAGACTATTCGCCTTCGGTACATCCTCAGCTCGGAGCACCACAAGATAATGACAGGGCAATTTACCTTCAGGAGAAATCAAAAGAGGAGAGTCCTTGGGCACACCAAGATCAGAAAAATCAATCTCCCACTGGCTCATGACTTTTTTCAAAGCCGATGATTGAACCAATGGCACATGGAGACCCTCTCGATAAATCAAGAAGCCAACATACCAATCCATCTTCTTTGCCCAGGAACTCACTTTCGGTGGCCAAACCACCCACAACTGATCTCCTGGGGTCCAAGCTAACTCTTTTGATATTGGTACAACAGCCATAATTAACTATGACCATCACTGCAAACAGGGTCAAGTTTTAGAAATTTGATCTAGAACTCCGTTGATAAAGGAGGCAGCTCCTACCTCACTGAATCGCTTTGCGATCTCAACGCTCTCATTGATAACCACTCCTGGGGACAACGGTGGTTCCATATACTTCATCTCGAAAGTCGCCAAACGCATAATATTGAGATCAACCAAAGCCATTCGCGCCACCTTCCAGTGCGCCGAGCACTTCTGAATGGTTGAATCAATTTTTTCTTTATTCCTGTAATATCCATCAATGAGAAGTTGAGAATAGGCTCTCTCCTCAGGGGAAATTTCGAAATGCTCTGAAACCTTCTCGAGCCATTCGTCGGGAGCATTCTTGGGTGAAAACTCCGACTGAAACAACAACTGCAAAGCCATTTCCCTTGAGCGCCGGCGCGAACCCATCAAAAACCTCATATGTATTTGCCTCAACACCACGAAATTTCCGTGAGTGTGAATGCGTTAAAGAGCTAAATTTACTAAAAATCTTAGTGTTTTAAGTCAGAATCAGAAATGCGTCAACAAGCACGCGAGTCGATGGTTTTCGACATGACAAAATAACAAGAACAACGATAAAACTGAAAAAAAATTCAAACTTGCTTGGAGAAATATGCATAAACCTAACTTTAAATTTAGCATTGAACCTCAAGATTTCATCAAGATGTTGATCCTTTCGTGCATCCTTGCAGTTTTCAGTTTGGCAAATATGAAAAAAGCTGCCGCCCAAGAAGAGCTCGAGCCTCAGGGGCGAATCGAGGTCACCGAACTCGGCCGCCCCGACAAAAACTCGAGGGTTTCGCAAAATGATGAAAAGTCGTCCAAAACTCCCAAGACGGGCCGAAAGGCGGCTGAAAAATACATGGTCAGTCGCGAACCAGCGGCCACCAGTAAAGCTGGGCCCGGATCCCATTATCTTGCTCTTCACTTTGGTGCGTACGCTTCTGATGATGCGTACAAATGGGGCTCTGAACATGAAAGGCAAGTTGGAAAGGCAAACTTTGGCGTCACCTATCGACTTGGCGAATGGGTCAACTCTGCCGATCTTGCGCTTCGAATTGATTACTCGACCTATCGCCTTGCGGAGCAAGCTGCGAGCAAGCTTTCCTTTTTACCGGTTGTTCTCTTTCCCGATGCTGCCAGCCAATTCCCTCTCTATTTTGGCTTGGGTGCGGGCCTGGGCGTTTTTGTGAAACAAATATCTGGAGAATCAGATCTATCTCTCGATTACCAGCTCTTAGTGGGTGCAAGATTTTTCGATGTTATTCAAAACACTGGTTTCTTTCTCGAAGCTGGGCTAAAGAATCACCTCATGTTTCCAAATGATGGTCAATTCGCCGGCACCTTTGTCACGGCGGGAACGGTTTTTAGCTTTTGAAAATACATCGCCCCATAATCAAATCTGTTGTCCTTGCTCTCGAACAAATCTTTCTTGAAGGCTATTACGCCGATAAAGTGATCGAGAGAATGTTTAAAGCTCACAAAGAATGGGGCGCCCGAGATCGTCGCCTGATTTCGGAAGCGACCTACGACTGCGTTCGCTGGTGGAGACGACTTTGGTACTCGATAGGTATTGAACCTGACTCCTCTCAAGAGCACTACTGGCTCGTGGTTGGCGCATGGTTAGTCATCAATAAATTTGAAACTCCCGGTTGGCCAGAATTCGCGGCCTTGAACTCAAAAAAAATTCGCGAGCGTTGGGAGAGTGCCGGTCGAATACCAGCTATTGCGGAGTCTGTACCCAATTGGCTTTTCGATCTTGGACAAAAAGAATTGGGAGCCCAGTGGTTACCCACACTGCAGGCACTCAACAACCAAGCTCCCGTATTTCTTAGGACCAACCGCCTCAGAACCCGTCGAGAAGCCTTACTTCGTCAGTTAACTGAAGCTGGATTCGTTGTGGAGCCTGTCCCTCAACTACCAGACGGAATTGTCATGGTTGAGCGCAAAAACATTTTTAGATCTGAAGCCTTTAAAGAAGGTGCGTTTGAGGTTCAAGATGGCGCCAGCCAAATGATTGCTCCCCTGCTTCAGATTGAACCAGGTCAACGAGTGGTCGATGCCTGTGCAGGTGCTGGGGGCAAGACTTTGCACATTGCTTCGTTGATGCAGAATAAAGGCAAGATCTTGGCTCTTGATCTTCACGAACACAAGCTGGATGAACTTAAAAAGCGTGCAGCTCGTGATGGAGTGGACATCATTGAGACCAAAATTATTGAAGGAACAAAAACGATAAAGCGCTTGGAAAATTCGGCTGATCGCCTTCTTCTAGATGTCCCGTGCACTGGACTCGGCGTTTTGCGAAGAAACCCTGACTGCAAATGGAAACTCAAAGAATCTGAAGTTGAATCCCTAAGATCCACTCAAGCCGAGATCCTGCAGAATTATTGTAAGATCCTCAAGGTGGGCGGACTCATGGTGTATGCAACCTGCAGCATCTTGCCATCTGAAAACCAGGGCCAAGTGGAAAAGTTTTTGAGCGCCAACAACAACTGGGAATTGCTTGAGCAAAAGACTTTTGTTCCTGAAAAAGACGGTTTTGACGGATTTTACGCTGCTGTTTTCAAGCGTCTCTCTTGATCATTATTTGATTTTAACTAGAGCCACGACTTGGCTCCCAAATAAGGCCATGGCTATGTCACTTGGCCTATTTTTATGTCGCCCTTTTGCTCAAAAGAATCGCTGAAGATCAAACGCCAGGCTGTTTGAGCGCTCTATAAAAAATTTCGGCAAGTGGAGCAATGGCTTCACCTTGTCGAGCATAAAAAACCACAGGTACAACGTGCTTAAAGTCTTCAACTTCAACTTGAATCATTCGCCCAGTTCTGACTTGTTTTCTAATACTGTGTGCAGGAAGAAATCCCCAACCCAGACCTGATTCGATAACCCGCTTCATGGTTCCTACATTGTTCGATTCAAAAACTGGATTAAATTTCACTTTGTGTTTTTGCAAAATGGCATTGAGATCTCTTTCGAATCCTGAATATTTTTCTGTAAACCGCACAACCGGCCGAGACCCTAACTCTGCAATCGAAATACTCGTCGGAGTCCCGACTTCCTTTCCTGAGGCCACTAACCATATTTCATCCTTGATCAATGGCTTCTCATCAACACCGGCGGCCTCAACTCCATATTCTTGCGACACCTCAGGAAGAATGGCGATGTCTAATTCTCCCTCTTGGAGAAGCCGCAAAATTTCAGGACCATCCTCATATACCAACTTAATATGTAACTTCGAATTGTGTTTCAGGAAACTGCCCACGACAGGGCTAATCAAGTACATTCCGAGTGAGTTGAGCGTTCCCACTCGCAGCGATCCTTTAACCCCTTCGCCAACAGAGGTAATTGCCATTTGGGCTTGCTGAGTGAGCGCAATAATTTTTTTGGCATATTCATACAACATCTGCCCTTGCATAGTAGGCTTTGCCTGCCGCGTGCCACGCACCAAAAGATTCACTCCCAATTCCTCTTCCAGGTTGCGAATCTGCTGACTAATTGCGGGCTGTGTTAGGTACAAACGCTCAGCCGCTGCGGTCATGCTTCCTTCAGCGATAACGGTCGAAAATGTCAACAGCTGCTGCAAATTCATTGGGCCTCCACCTGCAAATATAGAATTGCCTCAAGCATATAAACCAGGTTCTGAGAAGTCATCACAAAATCAATGGTCCCTCTAGGCGATGGTCCTGAATTCACCTGCTGAAAGCATAGCCCTTGTTTCTCCACTTTTTGCTTTTTAAAATGAATCATTACACTGAATTATGGGAGTAAAATTAATGAAAATCTGGTCACGCCCTATTTCCCCTTTGATCTTTGCAACTCTCCTTGCCTGCATGACTCTCCCTGCCCAAGCTAAACTCTTTTCAAATTCCTACGTGAGCTTTGAACTGCCGGACGGCTGGGAGTGTGCACTGGAACAAACCTCATGGGTTTGTCAGCATAAAACAAATGCGGCCAAAGCCAAACAGGCCGTCATTATTTTAACTGCCAAAGAGGTCGGCCCATCCGACAACCTCAATGCCTACAAATCATATCTCAATACACCCAAAGCCACCCCATCAAGTTCCGGACAAATGATCACCTCAGTGATTCGAAAAAATGCGGACGAAGTGGTTATAGACAATCAAAAGTGGGTCGATGCCATCCACCAAAGCAGCGAAATTCCCAACTTTATCACTCGCTACCTGGCCACCGTAAAAGACCAAATTGCAATTGCCGTCACCTTTTCGGCCCACGGTAAACACTATGCGGAGTATTCAAACGACTTTATGGCGGCTATTCGCAGCTTGCATGTTCTGAATGTCAAAAATCTCATTGGACATGAGGAGATGCCTGGAAGTTCTGGAACGATATTGGCTCCGGAGTTTAATGACCCCAATGAAGGTGGCGAAGCTGGAGGCCCACCGGCTGGCTCACAAGGAATCAATGTTGAAATGATTTTAGGGATTGTCATTTTCGCTATTGCGATTGGCCTTTACCTTGTTATGAAAAACAAGAAAAAGAAGACGAAACGCCCGTTTTAAAAGAAGAGAATTTTCATGAATTTTGACGATCAGATCGAAAACCTTGTACGCATGACCTATGCGTTTCTCGAACAATACAACCTCACTGCTCCAAAAATCATTGGTATCGCAATTGTAGCTAGCCTACTTATTTTGCTTGGAGTTCGCGAAATGAGCAGTTGGTTTTTTAAAACCAACTCCATTCGCAAATCACTATCGCTCCTTCACAGCGACCTTAAAAAAATCGAGAATCGCCTATCGACCATTGAACAAAAAATCGACTCTTCATTTCTAGATCAACCTGTCGCTCAGGACAAAGCTTTGTCTTCGGATTCTGTTCCATCAAATCCGACACAGACTGGGACTCAAACACAATTTCCTCTGCAGTTCTAACCTGATAAGGACTGAACTCCCTAAAGAACATCCTTGCTGCTTTTAACATCCAATGTCCCGATTTCTTTCAATTGGGTCTCAACACTCGGATTCCCAAAAACAGAAATCCTGAACTGTTCTGGTTTAATATACTGCCGAATTGCTTTGTTGACTTCTCTCACCGTCAATTCATCTACATTGGCGAGGTAATCACGAAGATAGTTGTCACTAACGCCATAGAGTCGCAATAGCAGAAGGTTCTGAGCCAGCTTCTCTGAAGTCTCAATGGCTCGAGGAAACATCCCTTTTAAATATCCCTTAGTTGCCTCAAGCTCCTCTAAAGAGATTCCTTTGTCACAGTACTCACGAACAACTGCTTCAACCTCGCGAATCACCTTTCCAACGGTTTCTGACTTGGTAAATGTAGAAATTAAAAACGGCCCAACTCCCAAGTCTGCGTCAAACTCACTGGCTATATCATAAGTCAAACCAAGATCACGACGAACACGATTGACCAATCGACTGTTGAAGGCTCCTCCAAGCGCAGTATTGGCCACTCTGAGAGTAACGAACTCAGGATGATTTCTTTGGATTCCCAGATGGCCCAAACGTATCTGCGCCTGTTGTGAGTCTCCCTTAGTAATCAAGCGAATTTTGGGTCCTTCATTCTTTACGGCCTGATTGACATTGACAGGCGTAACGTCTTGCCTAATCCATTCAGAAAACCTGGCCTGAATCTTCGCCCTAAGCGCGTCGTCCACTTTACCTACTACAGCCAAATAGGAATTGTTTGGCCGAAAGTACTTTAGATAGTGCTGAATGATATTCTTCTTTTTTATCGCTTCTATTGTCGACTTTTGCCCAATAGTAGACTTCGAATAGGGGTGTTTACCATAAAGCAATTGCATAAAGCTCTGATCTGCTATGACTTCGGGTTGATCCCGACGTGCGACAATTTCCGCCAAGAGTTGTTGTCGCACTCGTGTAACCTCATCGTCAGTCATTGTTGGTTGAATAATAATATCTGCAAATTCGTCAACTAGCCTTTGTGAATCTGCGGACAGACTTCCTGCAGAGAAAATCGTATAATCATTTGCAACTGACGCATTAAAATCAGACCCAATTCCCGCAAACGCTTCCGCAACTTCTGTCGCCTTTTTCTTTTTTGTTCCTTTATCAACCAACTCAGCAACGAATTTCGTCAACCCCTCTAAGCCATCTGGATCATAAGAACTGCCGGCTTTCACCATCAATGCCAAACTCACGTATGGCAGACTCGAATCATCTAAATACAAAACATTTAGCCCATTGCCTAACACCACCTCTTGAACAGAGTGGTTGGCAATAGATTTGGTCAATTTCACTGTTGCCGCCACATCCGCCGCTCCCCCCGGTGTTGGTTCTGGGGCTTTTTGACTGACAGCCTCTTCTTCTCTTCCAACTTTCGAGGAAGTTGAACAACCTGCAACTAGCGAAACCAAAAGTAAAATTTTAAAGGTATTTATTTTCATATCGCTCTACCTTGGTTAATTGTGTTTTTTTGACGGTACAATGGCTTGAGGTGCTGGCTTCATGGTGACGAAAGATCCATGTTCAACTGCTAAATAGCGACTCGCCACCGAGCGAACTTCTTCAGCTGTTACCCGATTGTATCGATCCAAATCTTCGAATAATTGATTGTAATCTCCAAAGAGAACTTCATTTAATGCCAAAGATTCTGCACGTCCATTCAAAGTCTTTAAAGAGTCTACCGAAGTCTTCATAATTTGTTTTTTAGCAGCATTTAACTCTTGTTGGGTCACAAGCCAATTGCGAGGCTTCCAAATCTCACCGAGAGTAGCCCGCTTGGTTCGCTCAAAATCAGCTTTGGCCTTTAACTTTACAACCACCTCAAATAGTCCACCCTCTTGATTGGTTGAGTTACTCACTGAAACCAAACTTGCCAATTGATCTTTATAAACAAGACGGCGATACAAGCGACTCGAGGTTCCTCTTCCCAAAATATTGGCTAAAAGGTCTAAGGCATAGACCTGAGGGGATCCGGCTTTTGGCGTGTGATACACCATCGCCATAGTGTGAGATTCAACTTGTTTTGAAATCACTTGGCTTCTTGCCGAAACTTGCACAGGCTCAGAGGGACGTGCCCTCTCAACAATTGTTTGCGACGGAATTGCACCATAGTATTTTTCGATGAGTGGCTTAACTTGATCAGACTTGAAGTCACCAGCTAATACTAATACAGCATTGTTCGGCGCGTAGTGGGCGCGGTAAAAATCCATGCATTTTTCTAATGAAATATTATCTAAATCCTCCATAAAACCGATCACAGGCCAACGATAGGGATGCACGCGATACGCTGTCGCATAGATCGCCTCCATCAAGCTCCCCATCGGACTGTCATCCACTCGAAAACGACGCTCCTCTTTAACTACTTCGCGCTCACTCTTCAAGTTCGCGGCGTTCACCTGCAGAAACTGCATTCGATCCGACTCCATATCTAGTGCAAGCTCTAGTTTCGAGCTAGGGAGCTCAATAAAATAGGCAGTATAATCATGAGTCGTGAAGGCATTGTTCACCCCACCATTACTTTGCAACACGCTCTCAAGTTGTTCTCCAGAATACCTTTTGGCTCCTTTGAACATAAGGTGTTCAAAGAGATGCGCCATTCCAGTGAAACCTGGTTCCTCGTTTTTGGATCCAACTTTAAACCAAGTATGAAAACTAACTAGTGGCGCAGAATGATCTTCATGCAACAAAATGGTGAGCCCATTCTGCAATTTGTATTTTTCAACCTTCAACTGAATTTGAGATTTGAAATCTAACGTCGAGTCATCCGCGCGCGCAACCAAGACTGAAAACAAAAGCGCAGCAGCCCATATACATTTCATTCTGCCTCCTTGCCCCGAACCAAAAAAAACGACTCAATCATGAGTCGTCTTCAAATTGTCGCTTCTTGCGCTCGGAGATGTCAACTGGCATCCCAGCATGAAAGTATCCAGCACCAACCTAAACAGTCACTGCGCTGACGCTCAAAAAATTAATCATCGCCAACGTGCACTTTTTCACGAGATGTTTCTCTACTGAACAATGAACTCACTGAAATAGACATCCTTTACGACACCTTTTTTCATAAAGTGATTCAATGCTACGGTGATTTGGTCCTTTAGAAACAATTTTCCTTGGATGGATTCAACATCCTTAAACTCCTTTGAGCCGAGAAGCTTCACAATTTCATCTCGTGCTTCCGGCCCTAACCTGACGACCTCTTCAAATCCCTCTTTGTCCAACATCTCTAAACTCATTTGGACACGAATGATCCTGCGCGGATTGCCAGCCAAATTCACAGTAAAACTCTCAGGAGTGTACAGCACGCTTTCTTCCTCCAGCCCGGCCAACCGATCCTTCTGAAGTTCCTCGAGAGCCGCAGGCTCTCGGGTTTCTTTAAACTTATGCCCCAAGGTCACTTTATAGATAGGCATCAAGAGAACTCCCATCACGATACAGTTCAACGCCAAAAAAATAACCGGCATTAAACCTGCAATCTTGCTTTCTCCCCCACCTTGAGCTGGGGCGGGTGCCGCTGCGTCTGCCATAAGTATCCCCCTTCTACCTAAGTCCTATCGGTCTCTAAAAACTTGACCTAAAGACAGCTCGACATAAACTCAACGATGGTCCAGTGACCCATTTTTGTTCAGACATCCCCAACTCTCCTGCGGTCCAGCAGACGTGACTTGACAAGAACTAGAGTCTTCGTTCGATAATAGATACATGTGTCAACAGGGAGAAAAAATGCCGCTTGCGTCTCAACTTGCGACAAAGACTATTTTGGGCTTAGCACTTTCATTTTCAGTTCAAAGCTTAGCGTCAGATGCGACCTCTATTCCATCAACAAATAGTTCCGCAGAAAAGATCCCCGCAAGCCTTTTACAGCTGGGATTCAAAGGGCAGTACTACTCACCGTTTGCTTTCGTGGTCGACAAAAAACAACGCACTCTCACCGTTTGGGAACAAACAGATTCATCCTACACAAAAGTTGCTGAGTTTCCGGCAGACCTTGGAAAGAACAACGGAGAGAAAAAAAGTTCCGGAGACGCCAAAACCCCTGAGGGAATCTATTTTCTAAATAGCATGTTGGAAGGCAACGGCCTTGATTTTGAGAAGTACGGCAAGCGCGCATTCGTTACGAACTATCCAAATTTTTTCGACCAGCGCGAAGGAAAAACTGGCTCAGGAATTTGGCTGCATGCGGTTCCAGATTCAGTACCACTCACCCGCGGGTCAAAGGGGTGTGTCGTCGTTCGCAATGATGCCATTCTCAATCTCACTCAATATATCAAGCTTGCTAAAACGCCGCTTCTTATTCATGAAGAGGTCGATTACGCCTCGTTGGCTGCGCTCAAAGAAAAACAACAAAAAATTTCTGTCATGATCGAAGAGTGGCGCACAGCCTGGGAAAAGAAGGACATCGAAAATTACATTAAAAACTATGGAAGTGAATTTCACTCTATGCGTATGAATCGAGAGCAATGGAAACGCTACAAAACTAAGCTCAATGAAACCTACCAGTCTTTAAATATCAAGCTTTCCAAACCAGTTGCATATGCATATAAGGGAAAGGCCGTGGTACGCTTTCTCCAAGCCTATACCTCTGATCAACACTCAGATTTTGGCGAAAAAGTTTTGTATTTAGGACAAGAAAATGGAACTTACAAAATAATTGGTGAGGAATGGATTGAGGAAACAAGTGCTCTTGCAAAACAAGAGATCGACACAACAACCACTGCACTTTCAAGTTGTATCGATAGAGATAAGTGCCCAGCCACTGAAACCAAGCACAATTAAAGGTAAAACCCAGCACCTGCCGTTTCAACTCGTTGACCCAAAAAACATAAGCTTGTTTAAACAAAAAAATCCAGGCCCGAGACCTGGATTTTAAAATAATCGAAAACACAAATATATAAGCTCAAATACTAATCAATCGTTTTTATCATCTTCGTCGAATTCAATGTATTCAACATTTTCAGCAGAATCAGTCATCGTCTGCTTATATTTTTCCCATTCCTCACGCGAAATAACGCCATTACGTACGTTGATCTCGAGCATTCGAACATCCCATTTCAACTTTTCAATTTCTTTACTTAACATTGCAACGCTCCTCAATTCCAATATTTGGGGCCACTTTTTTCATCACTTTGACGGTCATTATTTACCACGAGGCGGAGCCCACGTCCACCCCCTCTTTTGCCACCCGATTGACCTCGCCACTTCTTTTGCTTAATTTTGGTATACACCATCAGAAACAAGAAGCCCGACACGATCCCACCCAAATGCGCAAGATTGGCAACATCCGAGGCCAGCCCGTTGTTGAGTAGATTCGCAAGCTCAATTCCCCCAAGAATCATAACAAAATACTTAGCTTTCATTGGAAAGAGCATCATAAATGCGATCACTCGCTCCCCAAAGATCAAGCCAAAAGCTAAAAGCAAACCAAATATCGCGCCAGAGGCGCCAACGACTGGATTTCCCCATCCCAAAGCAGAATGAGAAATCAAGGTGTAGGAAAAGAGTGCCAACAAATACAAAACCGCTGCACCAATTCCACAAACCAAATAGTAGGTCAAAAACAATCGCCCCCCCCATCGCTGCTCCAATTCCGAGCCAATCCACCAAAGCAAGAGCATGTTAAACAATAAGTGCATGGGATTGTAGGCATGCAAAAACATATAGGAAAGCAGCTGCCAAAGTGAAAAGTGATCAAAGATACTTTGAGGCAAAAGGCCAAGATTGGCCATAAACCAAGGTTGTCCCAGAATCAGCTTGTCAACAAGCATCTCAAGAACCCAAACAACCACATTGCCAATGATCAACTTCTTCACCATAGGGGTCAGAGGCATCACATTTTGCATTTGTACCCCTCGATCGTAACTCATCTTTCACCTACTCTGACTTTTGACTCAATTCAATCAACACGCCGCCCGCTGAAGCAGGATGAATAAAAGCCACCAGGCAGTTGTGCGCACCGACCTTTGGTTGCTCATTCAACAAACGAACACCCTTTTCTTTCAGCTGAGCAAGTACAGCTCGAATGTCTTTTACCCTCAAACAAATATGATGAATGCCAGGGCCTCGCTTATCAAGAAACTTTCGCAAAGTTGAATCAGAATTCAGCGGTTCCAATAGCTCAAGGTTCGCATTGTTCTGAAGAGGCAAAAAACCAACCTGCACGCCTTCAGTTCCAACAGTTTCTTTCTCCATATTGGAGAAACCCAGAGCGCGATAGAACTCAAAACCTTGGTCTAGGCTTTCAACCGCAATCCCGATATGATCAATTTCAAACTCAAAGTTCATTTTCAACTCCCTAAGAAAACCAGGGCACTAACCGTTCATAGGTTTGCTCTATGGTTTCAACCACGACCTTAGTATCTGCCAACAAAGGAAAAAAATTGGTATCGCCATGCCATCTCGGAACTAAATGGTAATGCAAGTGATCTGGAATTCCCGCACCTGCAGCCGACCCTAGATTCAATCCTATATTAAATCCACCCGGTTGGGAGGTCGAATGAAGTGCGTTCAGGCACTTCCGCAATAGAAGGTGAATCTCGGCACTTTCTTGCTCCGTTAAATCCAAAAAACCACCGACATGGCGCCTAGGCAAGACCAAGAGATGCCCAGGATTATAAGGAAACTTGTTCATCAATACCATGGCATGATCACCAAGAAATAAAACCAATGATTCCTTTGAGATGCCCCGCTGAGCTGCATTGCAAAACACACACCCCTCTGGCTTGACCATCTTTCGTACGTATTTGAGGCGGTCAGGTCGAAATACGACATCTCGCTCATTTGGCCAAATATCCTTCATAAGGTCTGAAGAATCGACCTTTCCCGATAGAGCCTTCCTCGAACTCTTACTCAGCTTTGCTTTCGAAGTCTTTTTCTTTGCCGGTAGAACGCTAAGATTCTTCTTTTTAGATTTCATACTCTCTCAGTCTTTTTAAAACCCAACGAAAAGGCAAGTCCGAACGCTCCCAAAAACTTCAGTCCCCACAAAAAAAATGGAGAGCTCTCGCTCTCCATTTCACAAACTTCAACTGTAAACTTCAGTCCTTAGTTTTTATCTCCTGTGTTTACACCCTTTAGGGCATCACCAAAAAGATCTCCAAGACTTGTTCGCGAAGTCGTAGTTGCTTTTTTGACATAATCGTCAACATCAGCTTTTGACTCACGCAATTTAACAAGCTTTGCACTCAAACCAATTTTGCGAGCTTCAGTATCAATCGTCAAAACTTCAGCTTTTAGGATGTCTCCGGCCTTAACCACTTCTTCTGGTTTGTTGATACGATCCGTAGTCAACTCAGAAATGTGAATCAGCCCTTCGATATCAGCAGCAAGTTCAACAAATACTCCAAAGTCAGCAAGCTTCACGACTTTCACATCATGTTGAGAGCCAACACGATATTTTTCTTCAATTGTTGCCCATGGATCTGCATCAAGCTGCTTAATGCCAAGACTGAAACGCTCATTCTCAACATCAACATCAAGAACAACAGCTTTCACTTTTTGACCCTTAGCAAACATCTCTGACGGGTGATTTACACGCTTGTTCCAAGCAAAGTCAGAAATATGAACCAAACCATCGATTCCATCTTCAACGCCGATGAAAATACCAAAGTCAGTGATAGATTTTACTTCTCCTTCGATGATCGTTCCGCGAGGATAAGAAGTCTTCATTTCAACCCATGGATTTGGCTGAAGTTGCTTCATACCCAAACTCATACGACGATTTGTAACATCTGCCTCAAGAACAACCACGTCTACTTCGTCACCAACATTCACGATTTGTGATGGGTGCTTAATACGTTTTGTCCAACTCATTTCAGAAATATGGATAAGACCCTCAACTCCTGGGCTCAACTCAACAAATGCACCGAAGTCAGTTAGGCTGACAACTTTGCCTTTAAGGCGAGTTTGCGGCGGATACTGATCTTTCGCTGTTTCCCAAGGATCTGCATGAAGTTGCTTAATGCCAAGGCTAACGCGTTCACGCTCGTTATCATACTTCAACACCATAACTTCAATTTCATCACCAATACCGAGAATTTCAGATGGGTGTTTAATACGTCCCCAGCTCATATCAGTAATGTGCAAAAGACCATCCATTCCACCAAGATCAATAAACGCTCCGTAGTCTGTGATATTTTTTACGATACCAGTGACTCGTGAACCTTCTTTCATTGCATCAAGAGTCTGAGAGCGAAGATTTTCGCGCTCTTCTTCAAGAAGGGCTCGGCGAGACAGAACGATGTTTCCACGCTTTTTGTTGAATTTAATCACACGAAATTTATATTTTTTGCCGATATAGACATCCATGTTTCGAACAGGACGCAAATCGATCTGACTACCAGGCAAGAAAGCTTTGACACCGATATCAACACTCAAACCGCCTTTAACTTTAGCGATGATAGTTCCTTCGATAAGCTCTTGGTTTTCATGTGCCCGAGAAATATCATTCCAAGCGCGCAGCATATCTGCTTTATCTTTAGAGAGAACGACCATGCCGTTTTCGTTTTCGACACGATCAATGTAAACGTCAACCACGTCACCAGGTTTAACGTTCGGTTGCCCTTCAACAAGGCGAAACTCAGCAATTGGAATCAAGCCCTCTGATTTGTAATTGATATCGACCAAAACGTAATCGGTTTGTACTTCTACAACCGTTCCGCTCACGACATCTCCTACTTTGAAATCTCGCTCCTTAACGGAAGCTTCGAACATATTGCCAAAGTCTTTCGCTTGGGATTCCCCCTGAAGCATAACTTTGTCCACCTCATCAAGAAGTGCTAGAACCTTTGCTTTTTGTTGTTGTGCCTTTGTTTGGCTTTTTACCGTTGTTTTATCGACCATATTATTATTGTTTCCTCCTCCGAAAACAGGCTCAGGCCCATTTTCAATTCACATAAAGTCGGTCAGACTATAGGCGAAATACCATTTATCGGGGCGAAAACCCCAAAGTCAAAGGGAAACCATGAGAAATAGCTTATTTTATTGGATTTTTTGCGAATCCCTCTGTCGAAAACACGACCGCTGCCCCATCGCTAATCTCGCGGCTCTATCGAGGGATTTCGCGCAATTTTTTTCTGACCAATGACTCGACAGTCGACACAACTTCCACCAAATCCATTTCCGAAGTATCCACCTGGTAAGAATCAGCTGCCGCAGCCATTGGAGCAGCCTTTCGCGTGGCATCCTGAGAATCCCGAAGCTTTTGCGCATCTCGAGTTTCTTTGACGTCTTTGCCTTGCTCTTTCGCTCGACGAGCAGCACGGTCCTCTGCTCGAGCAGTCAGAAAAATCTTAACATGGGCAGTCGGGAAAACTACGGTTCCACAATCACGGCCCTCAGCAACAAGACCTTTCACGTTTTGCACACACCGGCGCTGTGCCTTTAATAACGCTGAACGTACCTCTGGATATTGACTGATGACCGAAGCATAGTTACCGACTTCTTCTTTGGAAATTTCGTCGGTGACATCAAGGCCAAGAAACTTGACTCTGGTTTTTTCGACGTTCATTTCCACGGTCCAATCTGGAGAATCAACCAACGCCAGAATCTTGGCTGGGTTGTGCATATCAACCTGGAGTTTATAGGCAACAAAAGCTAAACCACGATAAAAGGCGCCTGTCGAAACCCAACTCCAACCTAATCGCTTTGCTAACTCACGACTAACCGACGATTTGCCGGAGGCAGCAGGACCATCAATAGTAACCACTGGGATTTCGCTCACAAAAAACCTTTCATCTGAATCAAATTTTTGCAAAACAAAATTTTTTACTGAGTTCACGGTGACTAGGCAAAGACAATTTAAGAATAAAATGCACGTCGCCATGCCATAGATTTAAGCACGTCGCCATGCCATAGATTTAAGCACGTCGCCATTGAGCTTTTACTTTCTCAGCTTCTAAACACACGATCTTCACAATTCAACAAGACTTTGCTTAACGATTGAAGTTGCGATAAAACGACCCCCTTTTAAAATTCTATTTTGCTGAAGAAGTTTAGTCTTCAGATTGGGTAAACTCGATGTCACACCGTTTTGGTCTATCTGTTGGGGAATCATTTGCTGAGATTATCAAATCCGACTCATCGAAAGGCACGAGGTGGTTTTTGCCCAAAAAGTCTCTTGCCGAGGGCATTCTCGAGGAGCTTAAAAAACACGACGCCCAAAGCGCAAAAATTCAGGTGTCGTTTCAGACGGTGGAGCAACTTTTAAATAAACGCGTAGGTGGTCCAACAGCATTTGTGGTGACCAAAGGTTTTGAACAATGGCTCGCATTGTCTCGACCGATATATCCTCTCTGGCCACATCACGACACCACCCACTACCAGCGACGCAATTGGATTCCTCTTCACTCGGAACACATCTGTTCGGTCAATGAACGAGTGAATCACCTTGGAGAAGTAACCCATCCATTGAATATCGAAGAGTTGCAACAGCATGTGATTAAACTACAAGAAAAAGAAATAGAACATGTCGTGATTTGTTTTTTGCATTCAAATCAAAACGCAGAACATGAGTTGCAAGCCGAAAGTTTTTTCAGAGAGAATGGGTTCAAGACCTTTATAAGTTCAGCGCAAAGTTCAGCCAATGAAGTTGAACGTTGGAGCCAGGCACTAGCCTTGGGTTTTGTTCAACCTGCACTCGATGAAATCATGGGAGACATCCAAGATTTTCTCAATGAAAATGGCTGCCAGATTGAGTTTGAGTTTTGGCAAGACACGAAACGCCCTCTACACTCGCGCTTAGAGTACTCAAGTCGTTGGGGTCTCGAAACATCTATTCAAAATTGGCTTAAGGATCGGGACATTAAATTTCACCTGCATTTCGGCCTCGAGAAATTTTTGTTTCTCAGCCCCAATGAGGATGAATCGACGAACAATTATAGTTTCCTCCAAGAGCATGAAAATAAATTTAAGGTCTTCGCTCCGAATAATGACAATGAACTCTCTTTGCAACCCACCTCAGAATTGGCTCAACAAAATTGGCCGATGCCCACTCTAAGCGATAAGAGTCGAGGGTATGAACCTGGTCCGATTTGCTTTGGAAAATCTCTAAACCTCACACTCATCGACATTCTTGTCACCCAGGATGAGATGCCAAAAGTTGAGGTGTTTGAAAATCTCATCTCTGAACGAGCGAAGGCGAAAATCAAAGATGCGCTTTTTACTCTAAGTAAAGATCTCTCTGATGGCACCACCGTAGAAGTCTCGGAAGTCGCCGAAGATCTTTGGCAGTCTGCAGTTGACCGAGTTTCAAACGATCTCTTTGCTCGTGGCGCATTCGGGTCAGTGAGTGTCAGTGGCGTGTTAGCAAAGCCATTCATCACTCGACTCAAAGCTTTGAGACCAGATCTCAAGTTTGAACAGGTATTACAGTCCGAATGGCTTGAATCCCGGGCGGCCGTGAGTCGTCTACAGACTGAGGAGGCGTAACGATGTCACGATACAATTTTTCGTTTTACGAGACTGAATCCATGCAAAACCTGCTCGACAAATTGATTCGCCCTCTTGGAGCTTCGGCATTGACCTTGAGCTCAGGCCAAGCCCTGCATGTCGTGCCCCATCATCCGGCAGATATGGCTACACTTTCTGCGACGGCTCGAAGTTGTCACCAATACCTCACGCTTAAAGATGGTGAAATAGCCATTACCAATGATCCCCAGGCGGGCGGCACCCGACTGTCAGATCTAACTCTTGTCATGGGAGTTGGGCTTGTCGGCGGAACTCTTATGTTACTTTCTTGCCGCATCGGCGGCACTCCCCATTTGACGAACGCCAAAAAAATTGAGGATGAAGGAATCCGTATTCCTCCGATGCCTCTTGGCAATTCCCAGCAAATCAATAGGGAACTGTTAGGCTCCATTTGTGCTCACCCTCTGGCACCAGCAAAAGAGTCAGAGATTTTAAATACGATTGCGATGATGGGGAGAGTTCGAAAAAATACAGTGAGAGCTCTTAATTCAGTTAAAGACCGGCTAGACATTAAGAATTATTTTGAACAGAGCAAAAGTCTTTTTAAGGCTAAGCTCAATCTTTTGCCCCTTGGCGCACAAACAATGACCGAGACAATGCCTGATGGGACGCAGCTTAAACTGAAGATTGAAATCAAAGAGGACCGTGCCGTTTTTGATTTTACTGGATGCGACTTTTCTGCAGAATATGGAATCACCGATCTTTCAACTCTAGGCGCTTGCTTTGCTCTGATTTCAGCGGCCACACAAAATTATATTGCACCAAACGCCGGAAGCTTTCAACTCTTGGAGGTGATTTCACCTACACAAACCATCGTAAACTCAAAAGGACATCCAACTGAAAAGGGTATGCGAACAACTGTGTCGTTGATGTGTCAAATGGGCATGAAGGCTTTTGGCCAACTTCATAAAAGCAAACGGATGGCGGACAGTGATTTCGGGCTCAATCGCTATGAATTACGGTTTGCAAACGGTTTAGTCTTTTCTGACTTGGTCTTTGGTGGCTGTGGTGCACAACCTCATCGAGGAGGAAAATCATATTACCATCCCTGGACCCCATTCGAATCTCGCTTACGATCGATTGAGGACGTAGAAAAGATTTTTCCGATTGATTTTATCTCAATGCATGTCCGCTCCAATTCGGCTGGTCAGGGCCGCAAAAATGGCGGCGATGGAACGATCAAAAATTTTCGCCTGCGGGAAAATGCCACGATCAAATTTGAATGGCTCTCCAACCGTACAACTCCGCAAAGTCAATACGGTGCAACTCGTGAAATTAAACTTTTAAAAGAGGATGAGCTTGTAGATTCGCTCAATTTTCCTGGTGAACATCAGCTCGAAAAAAGCTTTCAGGTCCGCTTAATGTCTGGTGGTGGTGACGGCCTAGCCGAATAGTTCGTCCAAAAATTTTTCTTTGTTTCGACCAAGTCATTGAATTGAATTGTAAAAAAAAGAGCTCTCACCTAGGAGAGCTCTTGAGAGAAAGTGGTTGTTTAGCAAGTTGTTACTTCAATTCAACAACCTTCGATTGCATGAATTTTGCCGGAGCAGGAAGTCGGCTAGATTGACGTACGACCTGAATGTCTATTTTAAGTCGTTTGCCTGGTTTCGCGTAGGCCACAAGATTTGCCTTTGTCACTCCAAGTGCATTGAGCGGAATATTGAATTTGCCATCAGCATCCACAACTAGCCCAGCTCTTTTTAAGGCTTTGCTGCCAAGAGCTTTAAAGCCCGAAGCAACGGTTGAAGTTCTTGAGATAGTCACCTTGTACGCAGTCATGACATCGTCACGATCAGGCGTAAGGTCAGCAAACTGAAGAACAGCCTTTGCCAAAGTCCCATTAACCTGAATAGCAGCGATCTTATCGGCAGCACTCAATGCCGCGATATCATCAAGTTTTAACTGCGCTGTTTCGCGGAATGCAACCGGTTGATCGAGGTTTAGACCTTGACGAGCAACATTTAGGTCCACAGTCAAAACTGTGTCTTTTGGAAGTTGAGCTTGAAGCGCTATTTCAACAGCTGCCCCTTGAAGTGCGGCAGCTTGCTGCGACAGCAACACTTTTCCCTGAGCATCAGAAATAGTCAGTGCATAAAGAGACGCAACTCTTGGCTGAACACCCTTGTCGATAAAAGTTAAAACGTGCACTCCGACTGACTTTTCAGCAAGAGCCATTCCAGAGATCGAACCTTGAGCCAGATCTGCGGCCTTAAACTTTGGAAGTCTTCGCACTTCAGCACGTACCACTCCCGCACTTGCCTGAATGTTCCGAACTTCATAGTCGAACACGGTAGCTCGTGCAGAAAGAGCAATACTTGGGTTGGCTTCGCTGCCAGTCAGTACAAGATCAAAACTCTCAGTTTCGTTGTTCAGGAGAACTGAGTCGTTTGCAAAATTGAGCTCTACTTGCACCTGTTGTTGATGATCAAAAACTTGCTGTGCAACATCTCGGCAGCAACGCTTTTCAGTTCGATACTTAGTCACGGTGCGTGTGCGTGTCTCTGAACGGTACCGAGTTTCGGTTCGATACTTGGTCACAACACGAGTTTTCGCGACGTTTTCATAGCCACATCGTTGGTGAATACGTGGAACATTCTCACAGCGTTCTTCGTCGTTACAAACTTGACGCTCGTAAGGCACGTTTCGACATACTGGTTGAGTGCGACACTCTGGAGCTCCTCCACCCACTTCACGACAAACTTCTTTATCGATACATACGGGCTGTCCATCTCGGCCCGTACGACAGATGTGCTCGACGTTACACTGGCGTGTAGGACTTGAACCAGGAGAACAAGTGGTTTCATTGGAACACTCTCGGCGAAAGTCAGTTTCTGTATGGCAACGCGGATGACGGGCGCAAACACGCTCATAACTTGTTTCATCGTGGCACTGGTACTCGTTCTCATAATATGTTTCAGTGTCTTGGTAAGGCACTGAAACTTCGTATGGCACTTGTTCTTCGTAAGTTTCTGTATCTTGATATGGAACCTTAACTGTGTACGGCACTTTCACAGTTTCAGTGCGAAAGTGATTTTGGCTCAAACTCTCTTGCAATTGCAAAGAGCTGCCCGCCGTTCTATTCAAAACAACACTCGGCTTCTCCGCTGGTGCCGATTGTGCCTGAGCTTGACCAATTACTGCGATCAATGCAGCTCCAACTAGAAGCAGCCTCGCAAGACCAAAACTTTTCATAGGTTCCCCCTTTTTTTGACCAGTGTTAAATCTTCCCCAAAAACGTGAACATGATTTTACCTAGCAACAGCTATACCAGGTTGATTTACTTGTATCGGTGCTGATTTGTCCCCGATCATCTTTAAGACTGTAAGCGACCCAATCGCAGCGCGACCTTTGTCGCGTCGCATTGCATTTTATGTTTCCTATGGCAGACTAAATAAAGTGTGTCCTCAATTGGCCAGACGTCACAAGCAGAAGGCCAGGCAAATGAGAACGCACCATAAGATTAGTTTCGAGAAAATTGCGAGATGAATTCGCGTGGCTTATGTCGTTTTCACAAGCTCGTAACAAAAGGACAACAATGGGACAGCATCGAAGAAAACTGAAAAACATTTCGCTCAATCCAGCCTTTCAACTTCAATTTGGCCTGTATCTGACAACTGCCAGTGTGATCGGATCAATCATCTTAGTTGGCGCATTTGTGATTCGAGTGCTCATGCAAATGACAATTTGGATGGATGGACCAGAAGAGCGGGGGCTCGTTGCCCTTGAAGCCGTGCGAAGTTCTGCCATGGCCTTGTTTATTGGCCTATTGATTCTCTTTATCATTTCGATGGTGATCACCTTTGTGTATTCGCATCGAATTCTGGGGCCGATGATAAAGTTTGAAAAACACATCGATCAAATGCTCGAAGGGAACTTTGCAAACAGGATCGTTTTGCGCGACAAAGATCATTTTCACAGTCTCGCGAGCAAACTCAACCAACTCACCGAAAAGCTTTCGACAAGCAAGCCTGCTGACAAAACCAAGATTTGAAGGTTCATTCTTGGCTAAGGGGATGAGCTAGGTTTAGACTCAAAAATATGATTCGAATTTTATTTTCCATACAGGTCATTCTGGTCTCCGCAATTTCTCAGGCTAAACTCTTGGTCACACCTGAGGAGGTCCTGAGGTCTCAGTTCCCCGCGATTACCGAATTCAAAAAAGAAACGCTACACCTAAACGAGAATGAAATAAAAAAAATCAAAACGGAAACTGGGGTTGAATTACCTGAGGAAGACATCAGCCTTTATCGAATTCGCGAAAATGGAAAGTTATCAAACTGGGCCGTCATCTTGACGCAAAAGGTGCGCTCTAAAGATCAAACCTCACTTTTTTTGATAGACCTTCATGGCAAGATCAAAGCAATTGAGACCATCGCCTTTAACGAGGCCCTTGAATATGTTCCACGTAAGAATTGGCTTAACGAATTTGCCGGAAAGGGCCCAGAGCAAAAAACCAAAATTGCAGAGAGCGTTTCGATGATGACAAGTGCAACCTACACTTCGCAATCGATTCAAAACAGCGTGAGGGCGCTTTGGAGCATTTGGGAAATGAAATTGAAACAAGAATGCCCCCAATAGAGTTTCTCGAATTCGAAAGGAAAATTTGTGAGATTTTTAGTGAGTCGCGACGTTCGCCTAAACCCACAGCTTCGACTAATCTTGACGGCCTATCTGATGGGACTTTTTGTATTTCTTCTATTTTCATTTCACTCTGAGATGACCAAATTTGGGCTCTTACCCTCGCAGATTTCCGATACGGTACTTGGAAACAAAGATCAATTCAGAGAGCCTCTAAGTCTTGAGAACCTGATCAACGAAAGCCATATTCGACTATTTTTATACTCACTCTCTACCCTTACGGCTTTTTCAATTTTGGCAGTAACTGAAATGAATTTGTTGCTCCAAATGGTCCTCGCCCTGGGAAGTATGATTTTTGTTTTAACTGACTCCGCCTCACTTTTTGCCATTCGCTATTTGGGAGAAAACTTTTCGATTCTCAAAGCAATCGCGTTTTTCGGCATGCAAGGTTCATTAATTTTCGTAACGGCTTATGCGCTGAAGTTTCTTGCGAAGGATCCGATAGCATGAAGACCCTTCCGCATAGAAAACAATATTTGTTTATTGCGTTGATCACGTTATTTTTGGCCTTACTGGTTTTTCAACTTGCCACGGGAATCGCTCTTTTTATTTTGAAAATCGGCATCATGCCTATTGAGATGAAAATTCATTTTTTAGGTACATCTTCACAACCCCCGGTTTCTCTTGAGGGACTGTATGATTCCCTCATTCCCCATTTGGCCACGATTTCGTTGGTCAACCTCATTGTTGGCCATTTTTTAATGATGCTAGAGCGCCCGTCACAAAAATTAAAATTCATTTGGATCGCCATACTATTTGCGTCTGGCATTGGCAATTCGCTCGCGGGACTCCTCATTCGGTTTTTAAATGAAGACTTTGTTTTTTTGAAATTTCTCTGTTTCGTAGTCTATGAAATTTCCTTTGTGGGAGCCCTCATTTGGCTTGGTGTTTGTCTTTGGCAACAGATGATAACTGCTTTGGAACAAAAATAGAATTTCTGTGGATACGAATGTGCCCGGACTCCAATGAAAGACATCGACAGAGATTGGAGCGAAAGAGTGAGGCCACAATAGAAAAAAGAGAATGTAGAAGATCCAGAAGAAGAGTCCTGGTTCTTGCGCGACAACGAGAAGGACGTTTGTGGCTTCATTTTTCGTGACTAATTCTGCTCTGACAATTGCAATTGGTTTTTCTATGACCAATGCCCATGCTGCCGAATCACCCACCTCTATTGGTTTTATATAGGAGATAAACCAACTCGAAGCAGAAATTGAAACAAGGTGGCCTCACTTTTAGCCAACTCTAGATTTGTGAATTGATCACAAAAAACTTTAGAAGTTCCTCAAGATTGCGGCTCACCCGAATAGTTGAGTCAGCTAAGACGATCACATAGCCCAATTCGCCGTGACGTGCGAGCCAACTCAGAGCCTGGTCATTTGGCATCACAGCCACCGCAGTAGTGTAAGCATCCAATTTTGAATTGGAGACTCGACCAAACAGAGTCACCGATAAAATATTTTGTTGTGGCTTTAGGGTATGGGGATCTAACAAATGATTCACATTTTTGTTCTGTAGATATCTATAACTCACCCCACTTGTAGAAAAGGCCATTTCATCACCTTTACTATACAAGACCGCAAGTGCGCGGCCCTCGGCAGGGAGATTCAACGTTCGAGGATCTTCGATCATCACTGCACAGGAGCCAAAACAACGAATGTCCCCTGAAAGTCCAAAACGCCCAACTCGTACCCCCCGTGCCTTCATCAATTCTGCCACACGATCAATCGCATAGCCTTTGCCGATGCCTCCGAAATCAACCTTTAATCCCTGACGCAAAAATCTCACTCTTTTTTCGGATATTTCAACATTATCAAACGAACCCAGTGACAGCCCTTCTGAAAACCAGGACTTGATTGATCCCTTGGGGGGTGAGGCATGCTCTGGAGATTTTGTGTTCAATTGGTCGAAGTGGTAGACGTCTAACGTTGCGGAACCAATCATAGCATCAAAATAACCTTGTGTCTCTTGGTTGGCCTCACGAGAAAGCTTCAAGATTTCAAGTAGCGACGAAGGAGGATTCTCGACGGCACCTGTGCGATTGAGCATCGAAACTGGAGAGTCACTCTGATAGGTTGAAAGCTCGCTGTCAATTTGTTGAAGGAGTGAAAAACCTGTATTGTGAAGTGCAGCGAATTGCGACGGCAGTACAAGTCGAGCCGTCGTTCCCATGATCGTTTGATTGCGTTCAAGAAACTCAAAGCTTTGAATTTCGTGAAGATCGATGGTCCGTATGATTCCTCCCCCAAAGGCACACACAAATAGCAAAACCGATCCTAAAATCACAGAAAAATTTTGAACGCTGAACAACCGCGAACTTGATTTTATCAAAGCCATAAGGTCATCATAGTCAAGAGAGACAAAACAGCCAAGATTTAAAAAAAATACGCAAAGGACTCAAAGAAAAATGCCCAAACATGAGAGTGAATCCACCTGTTCACACCATCCAAAGAGTAACGAAGGCAGCTCATCTCATCACGCTGACCATTCACACGGGGTTGCCCACGGAAATGGTCACCATCATCATCATTCGATTTCTGACAATCTTCGCTTGGCGTTTGTACTCAATCTGATTTTTTCAATCATCGAACTTGTCGGAGGATTTTTAACCTCAAGTGTTGCCGTCACGGCCGATGGAATGCACGATTTAGGTGACGCCATCAGCATCGGATTGGCCCTGTTCCTTGAAAAAGTTTCGACACAAAAGGCAACCTCAGATTTTTCGTACGGCTATCGACGCTTTTCACTTTTATCGGCACTTATCACTGGTGGAGTTTTGATCGGCGGAAGTTCAATTATTGTCTTCGAGGCATTATCGCGATTTTGGCAACCTCATGAGCCAAATAGTTTGGGGATGTTAGGGTTGTCTGTGCTCGGTCTCGGTGTCAATGGTTATGCCGCGTTTCGCGTTTCAAAGGGAAAAACCCAGGCGGAAAAGGTTATTTCGCTTCATCTCCTGGAGGATTTTTTAGGTTGGTTGGCTGTATTGGTCGGATCAATCTTGATTCATATCTTTCATTGGTCTTGGGTGGATCCTGTTTTGGCATTGGCAATCGCCGGTTTTGTTCTTTGGAATGTAGTTGGACACATTAAAACGACGCTTCTTCTATTTTTGCAAAAGACGCCAGACGATGTGAATTTGGAAAAGCTGAAACATGAACTAAGTCAAATCGAGACCGTACAAAACATTCACGATTTGCATTGCTGGTCACTTGATGGACAACACAATGTGATCTCTCTGCATGCGGTTTTGAACACTAAGCTTCTTGAAAACCAAACAGATGGACTTTCTGAAAGTATCAAAACACTTGCCTCGCAAACCAAAAATAAAATTCGGCATGAGCTCGAACACCTTGGACACTTTCACAGCACGATCGAGATTGAATTCGATAACGAAGTCTGCACAATCGATTGCGCTAAGGAAAGCCGATTACACTAAAAATTGATGATCCGTCAAAGCAGGATCGACAACAGTAAATTGAGATCCATGCTGTGATTTGAAGGTCTGACAATTTGGTGATCTGAAAATCTGATAGCCTTCAGATCAACCAAGTTGGCCCAAAGGGCATCAATTTTCGACAATAGAATTACACTGAGAGCGAGGCGCATCACTCTTCCATTTTTCATTTAAAACCTGCAAACCAGGACCAAAACGCTCAGGCTTTCGAGCCTGTTTGGCCGTCAGCATACTCATGCTATATCGCAGCCCCAAAGCTTTGAGCTCATCAGGGCTCATCGATAGACGTACAAATCGAGAATTCATGGGCTCACTCTCTGGCAAGAGCGTCTGCAGAGCCTGAGAGATTTCTTGGGCCTTTACATAATAGGGACTAAATCGAGTATCGAATCTTCCGGATAGTGATTCATCACCTCCAAGTGCTTTCGGCACGTAAAGCTGAGCTGCTTTTTTGCCGTCTTTGCTTAGTACAAAGACCTCTTGATTCGTTGTCGAGAGCAACTGTTCTAAACCAAAGGTCTGCCCTGAGATTGAACTTTTCACCCAAGACATTTCGATCTTGGAGTCAGCATCTGCATTGATTTGTACCTTTGCTAGCTCTGCCCAATCGGGCCCCAAACGTGGAACCAAAATAGACAAACGCGTTCGCCAGCTGGAACGATCTGCAATAACAACTGAAGCATCTGACTGCACCTGACTACGTGCAAAACGACCCGCTCGATTTTGCACTGCCCATGTAGACCCCAAAAACACTTCGAGATCAAATCCATGTCGCAACACATTTTCTCGAAGCTTGGTCATAAATTCGGTATTACCCTGCGCTTCCCGAGCAGCCAAAGCTAAGACGGCGCGACCAAGAAACCGAGTCTCACCAGAATCTGCATCGAGGTACATTCTCTCAACAACAGCACTGACCAGTGAATAAATTCTGTTTAATTTACCTTGCACTTGCATTTTGTAAGCAGAAGCAGAATCTGCTTGAAGAGCTCTGGTGATGGCCTCTTGACCATAAATCACATCCGCGATATTGGCCACGATCATACGAGAATGCCTTTGCATTTCAAGGCGCGCCCATCCTTCTAAATATTTTTGCAATGCTAGCTCTCGCTGCTCTTCGGGTAACAATAGAATTTCAACCGGTGTATTGAGCGGTGGATTGAGAGGCTGCAATGCCAAAAGGTTGCCCGCAAGATCGGCGAGATAATTGAACTCCACATTCGCATCAACGACAACAGGAGTGTTAGTCCCAGATGATGCGAGTGCAGGGTCGGCCTGAACACGAGCAGCGGTCATGAGACGGGGCTTGATCTCACTGACGATCAAAACAGCTAGCTCTCTCGCTGCTGCTAGCGCGGACTCATTGCGGAGCCGGCGCTCAGCTTTTTGTTTTTGAACAGAGTCTTTTGCCTCTACACTTCGAGCCAGTGACAAACGAGCTTCCCTCTCATGATCCTGAAAACCAAGACGTCGCAAAAACTGACGCATTTCATTTTGTGAACGAGACACCAGATCACGATCAAGTTCTAATGCCACATCCTTGCGCTCTTCAGGCTCGGTTGTTTTGTTTTTCTTCAATCGATCAGCAACTTTCTGAATTTCAAGAGGCTGGGTAACTCCACTTGCTAAAAATGGATTGGTGGTGTGCATTCGCCAAACCAAAATTGTGTCGAGCATTGTGTACAAAGAGTCGATCTCTTCTTGGTCCAACCCTCCACCGACCAGAGATAAATTCGGGCGAAGTGCTTGGGTCAATCGTAAATTCAATGGCGATCGAAGTGCCGTGAATTTGGCGGCTTCAGCCTCAGAAAAATCGCTCGCCCCATAGGTTATCATCGTATGACTCTTCAGCAAACTTGTTTGCCAAGAGAAGCCTGCTGGCGCGATGATCGGCTGATCTACTTTGTATCTTTGTACCCTTTCAACTCCCATTTTATGCATCAGCGTAATCGGATAGGCCCAACGATCTGGATTGGCTTGGGGATCAATGTTGGCACCAGAAAGGTAAACAAGTTTTGCGAAAAGAGAACAATAGACAGTTGTATCTGAGTTTTTGAAACCATAGGCAAAGCCCTTAGCTTGTCTTCCAGAAATCGCTTGATTTACAAACTCTCGCATACCCGGCGTCCACCAGTATTTGAAGACCTCTTCAGCCTGCTCATCAGTCGGATTCTCAGGAAATTTAGCAAAGACACTGTCGACCTGCTGCTGAGTGACGACTGGTCTTAAAAAAGAACGCTCTTCGGTTGGCACCATATCACCGTCTTGAATTTGGTAGACGTCAACATCCCAAATATTGCCTCGATAGCCTGATTTACGATACTGCCTTCGGGCTTCTTTATATAATTTTTTGTGATCGTATTTGACAATACCGAGTCGAGAATAAGGTCCGCTCAAAGAGAACTGTCGATCAATCGAAATCTGCCGCACAAATCCCCAATTGGTATCAGGATAAGCGTCAAACGCCCACACCATTTTAACTCCAGATTTTGAATCTTCAAAAACATCGGTGACACCAACATGAGAATAGCCTTTTTGCGCAACCTTCTGTTGAATCACCCAAAAACGAAACCGATCCCAAAGAGAAATTTTCTTTTTTTGTTCATCCAGGGCTGACTGAATATCATCTTCGTCGGGAGCCAAAGCGCTCACGAACAAATTTGTGTAAAGGCCATTCCAAGCTGCATAAATTCGATCAAAGAATCCACTCGGCAACACTCCACCTGTTATAGAAAATGCCTCGCGACCGCGCGAATATTCCATAATAAAATCAAACGGATCAATTTTTGTTTTGCTATAGTTCCCCTTCGCATCGGCCACATAGAGCGTGTCAGAAATATAGTTATCAAGTACCTCGCCCTTTTTTAGAGCGGCTTCACGAAGTTCAGACTCCCATTCTGGGTGATTTTTCAATCGTGCTTCGCGAACCAGAATCGCGGCCAACGCACGCCCCAAGAGGCGCCCTTGACCCAACTCTTGATCTTGATAGGTTCTTTTGAAATATGCATACGACAACTGATCGAGGCGCGCCATTTGCGCTTTGATCTTTTCTGCCAATTCACTTGTTGGACCAATCTGTTCAATGTTCAAAGAATTTCGCTGAGTGCGGTCGGCAACGCTGACTGAGGAGTTTCCATACAGAGCTTCCACCACATCTTTTTCACCGTAGAGTGAATAAATCATATCGCTCACTAATTTATCTTTTGAGATCTGCATATTTGCTAAAAGCTGATCCCACAAGTATCGTTTTTCTGAATACCAACGTTCACTCGTGTTCTGGGTGTTCCAAACCCCAGGAGGCAACTCACCTGGCAAGCTGAGAGGTTGATCTTGCAAAAGCCCGGAAACAAACTCGATAATCACCGCACGATTGTCAGCATTTTGCATTCGAGACATGGCACGAGCGCCAAACTCGACACCAAGATCGCGGGCGACATTGAAAATTTCGTAGTGCTTTCTGTTGCTCTCAAGAACTTCTCGGCTGTGTTGCTTTAGATCCGGATTTTCAGCGAGTGTTTTGTCAATTTCGCTAACACGATCCCGATAACCTAAGTTTTTTAGAAACTCTTGTAGTGAATTTTGATTTCTTGAAAGGCTTTGCTCTGCCGAATCTACTTTTTGAACCAGGTTATTCGGGGCCGCCACGGCGACCACTGACGAAAATGTTAAAGCAATAGAAATCGAACGCAAAGTAATGGCTCTCATTCTTAACCTCGAAGGCAAAAGAGTTAATTGACCCTTTTGCTTCGAGCAAGATCTAGACCAAAAATTTTAAATAGTTCGCACACAAACAGAGCTCACAAAGTCTATCCAACTAAACAGAGTTTGATTAGGGAGAGAAAATCAATACCAGTGTTTTTCTTGCTATTTCAAATCGGCCCTAGAACGCCAAATTGTAAAAAACTTCGACATCCTCAAAGACCGTACTCAAAGTCGAGTGACTGCCGCAAACACACCGCTGATCGTTTCACTCATTCTTGAGAAATCAAGTGTCTCAATTGTGTCGGTCTCCTCATGATAGTTCTCATTGCGGTAAAAAGAAGTGTCCGTGATCATCACGGCATCAAAACCTTCTTTCCAATAATTTAGATGATCAGAAAAATCCACTCCACGAATAAACGACGGCGCATTGAGGGCTTGCACATCAATTTTTGCATGTGTTCGCATAAGGTCCTTCACCTGGCTGACAGCACCAAAGCCACTGAAGTTTCCAATCACGCCGATAAAGTTTCCAGTCGTTGGGTACATCCACTTCATCATTCCCACTGGGTAATCTTGTGAGTTGGGCTTATCGGTAAAATACCCGATCATCTCTAAACAGATCATCAACTCAACATCGGCGTTGATTGATTTGAGCCACCGAGCATGTACAGAGCTACCCATGAACCCAGTACGAAAAAAGGGAGGCTCCTCAAGCGTATAGGCCACCAAATCAATTCGCTTCGTCAATCTGGATTGTAGTTTTCCAAAACGATCGGCCCCCGCTTGCTCCGCCAATAAACGTGAAAGCTCAAGGAGGCCTGCCACTCCAGAGGCATTGTCATCAGCTCCAGGACGATCTCCACAGACGTCATAATGAGCCCCCACGACAATTCGCTTTCCCTCTTCTGGACCAAACGAGACCATCACGTTTTTGTAAATCACTCCGTCTGCTTCAAACCGCTGCTCATAAACTTTAAGTCCAAGCTTACGCCACTCACTTTTAATATATTCAGCAGCGCTGTTTAAGGCGTCGGTGTTTTTATAAAACCGATGCCCCGATGCCCCCGAAAGCGCCCAAACATCGTGATACATTCTTTCTCGTTGAGCTTTGCCTGGATGTCCATTAGGAGCGAGCTGAATCCCAAGCTCGCTCACCCTCACCACCGACCCGTCGCCCGTAGTTGAGGTTGAGGTGTCAGCAGATTCAGAAGTGACCAGCTGGGGAACGCTGAAGGGAGCATATTCAGAGGAAGCATTTTTTTCGGTCGCCATGAGCAACACGACTACAAATAGGGCAAAATTTATAATTTTCATGAAAGAAGACTTACTTAGAGCCCAAACTCTGTCCAGAAAAAATCCTGACACAGAGTTGAATTTAGCTCCGAGATCAACTATACACTAGAGTTTCGCGTGACCTCGTAGCTCAGTTGGATAGAGCACTAGTTTCCTAAACTGGGGGTCGCCTGTTCAATCCAGGCCGAGGTCACCATTTTTCATTATTTATCTCAGCTACTTACAAGTTTTAAATAAAATCCTGAAAATCATGGTGATCTAAAATCCGGCAATAATCCGGCAATTACTTTGGCTTTTAGGAGGTATTATTATGGGTGCCGTTTTAGAGAACACAAAACATCCGCACATTAAAAGAGACTCTTCCAGCGGCACGTATCACGCGATTTTTATGCTGAACGCAAAACGATTTAGGAAGAGCCTAAAGACCAAAAGTTTTGAGGTGGCTAAAAGGATGCTGGCCGACTTACAGGCCAAAGTACTTACCGGTAAACCCCTATCAGTCGAGCAGACCGAGCTATTCAAAGACGCCTGGATCAAGTTTATTGAAGACAAACAGCACGGCAGATATATGAAGTCCGCTCGGATTCCCAGGGAATCAACTATGAAAAACCTAACCTACTACTACACTAATTTTTATGAGCCACACTTTGGGCACAAGCAACTTTCAAAGATATCCGACGACGATTGGCTAAATCTGCTTAAAGAAAATGATCACTTAAAACTAAACAACATCTCGGCCAATTTAATCAGCTTTTTTAAGTGGGCACTTAGAACTAACCGAATAACAAAAGCCCCGCATATTTACCTACCTAAAAAAACCAACACCAGCGACAACGATATAGAGCGAGTTGGCACAGTAATCCCTAAAGCCACTGTAACAAAGATGATTGCCAGAGGTGAGCTTGAACACAACCTATGGATTTCGATGGGCTACTACATGGGCATGCGATCAAGCGAAATAACACAACTACCAGTAAAACCAATTGACCTGAAAAACGGAATGATCAAGCTACCCGCATGGCTAACCAAGACAAATAAATACCGAGAGGTCCCTGTCCACAAATTAGTTATGCCACTTCTAACCGAGCAATTAAAATTAAATACAGAGTACCTATTCCCAAATTTGGCAGATACTACCAAACCAATGGACCGTGGCGGTTTTAAAAAGAAATGGATGAGCATAAAACAAAGCTTAAACATTAACTGCAGATTCCACGATTTGAGGCATACCCACGCAACGATTGCGTTTAAAGCTAAAGGCAGCAACCCCCTTGTGATTTGCTCCTATTTAGGAATGGACATTAAAGTAGCACAAGATATTTACCTTCACGTTAACCACCTTGACCGAGCAAAACAGCTGGAGTCCGCATAACTATAAAACCTTGAATGCCATTTTGAGACAAATCAAGTGATCAAAGTTTTCCCTTGACTGTTCCCAATTTGGGAACTACACTGAACTTAGTTAATAACATTGGGGTGCTCGAGTGAACATCACCGGACGCGAAATTCTAAAAAAATTTGTTGCTAAACACTCGATATGCAAAACCTGGGTAAACAACTGGGTGGCTGATGTTGAAAACTCTAGCTGGAATTCTACCCATGACATCAAGGCAAGATATCCTTTAGCCAGCTTTGTAAAGAAACTTGTTATCTTTAACGTAAAGGGAAACAACTACCGACTAGAGGTTATCGTAGCCTTCAACTTAAAAATGGTTAGAATTGTTTGGGTCGGCACTCACGCCGAATATGATGAAAGGAACAAAAGCAGATGAAACTAAATTTGATTTCAAAAAGAGATTACAAATTATATTCAAAAGAGCTCGAGCATCTTATGCTTATTGATCCCTCTCCTGGTTCGGACGAAGCAAAACGTTTGAAGCTACTCTCTCTAGCAGTGGAAGAATATGAAAAACATCATTTTCCCTTTGATCCACCCTCACCTGTGGATGCCATTAAATTTCGAATGGAAGAAATGGGACTGACTCAAGCTGATGTTGCTAAGTATTTCGGAGGAAAGAACAGAGTGTCTGAAATTCTCGCGATGAAAAGAAGCCTGACTCTACCAATGATAAAATCACTAAA
>CAYONZ010000022.1:54193-56084 GCA_964405465.1 uncultured Bdellovibrionales bacterium
GCTGCGCCTTTTCTGAAAACCCAGCGGCTGGCAATGATTGCTTTGCATTCAGAAAACCTTGCTTTGAATTCCACTTCTGACTGGACTCAAGAATCCAAGCTGTGAGACGAAAAGCTTCTTCGAACGAATTATTGTTCTTATGAGCAAAAACTTGTGCCCTCTTGAGGGCTACAAGAAACTCTTGCCGCGCTTTAGTGTGTGGAATCGGCTGTTGCCAGTGCAAAGCACTCTTCTCACTAACAAAAGTATGGAGAAGCATTTGCCACGGGTGAGGATTTTCATTGGGACGCCAAAGATCGTCTTCGCTCACCAGGGACTTTCTATTTTGTGTGTTCGTACGCATAGTTTCCTTAAGGCAATCGGGCACAACAAGTGGTCGATCTTGACCTCGAACAAATTCTTGAACCAACTGACTCAGATTTCCGCCGGGAATGTCGGCAAAAGTCTTTTCATTCAAACCTAGGAAGGCTTTCCGAAAATCAGAAATGTTTTGTCCCTCAAAAAACGGTTCAGGCAATTTTTTGTCACCAAACCTTAGAACCCAGAAAACCAATTTCTGCAATCGACTCCAGAGCTCCTGACTTTCTGCTGATCCTTCTTTGAAACCTTGAGCATCAATAAATTCAACATATTCACCTGGGGTAATTGAACGCCCGAAATAGATTTGCTCAGAGTCCGGAACAAATTCCTTTTCTCGCCCTGGATTCTGTTGGGCAAAAATCTTTCGCTCCAGTTCGGATCGGTTTTCACGGTAGAGGTGCTGGCGCAGATGATCTGGAATCTGAAACGACTGGCCTGCCTCTGCACAAAAATATTGGGCTGTTTTTAATAGGTCTGAAGTGGCGAACCAGCTACGAATATCTCTGGTAAAATCTCGAGCCTGATCTTCTGTCGTTGCATCAAAATATCCACCACAGCGGGTCACATCTTTTTCGAGCAATCGCATCCAAAGTGACGTGCGCATAGGTCCAGCAGGAAACTGAGCATCAAATAGCGCTTCCAGCTCTGGCCCAGAAATCGAGTAGCCACTGCTAGACAAACTAATGGGTGCATAGATACGCATCCGATCACCACAAAGAATTTCTACACGCGAACTAACCCCATTTTCAAACGCAGCCGCAACATGGGGGGGGAGTGCTGCTTCTGTCTCAGAAAAAGGTTCATCTCGAACTTGGATTTTCTGAGCGCCACTTTTTCTAAGCTCGGTCAACCACTCTAAAAAACCAACTGTCTCACCACTTGGAAGCACTCCTGCCACAGAATAAGAATCAACTTTCTGAGGTGTTTTCCAATCAACCTGTGGATAGATCTCCTCTAAGCATCGGATCGTTTGCTCTAATTCATTGTCCTTCAATGAAAGCATTCCCCGCGTAATGAAGTGAATAAGCGATTCCGTTTGCACCCTAACCTCCATTCATTTTGCAATTTGTGACTCTAAAGATACAGCTTCGCCGTCAAAGTAATAGCGTTGCAGGTCGGCTTTGGCTGCCTCGCCTGAAAGCTGACTCACAGCTTCGGTAAAATGAAATTCCCAATTCTTGTTTTTGATTTTCTTTGAAGCCAAGCAGGCCTGTTTACGAACAAGCTCGTGAGGATGATCCACGTTTTTAATCAAAATAGCCAAAAGTTTTTGTAGCTCGGCATGACAGTCAAACGCGGCAGAGTCTTTCTCTGAATAAAAACGTGCGATCTCACCGACAGCATAGAGCGCACTCGACACCTCAAGCGGGTCCGATGCCTTCAGCATTTTATGCAATCGCTTTAGGACATCGCTGGTAAGCTCCACTCGTCCCCTTTGCACCAAGAGATTCGCTCGCAGGCGATTGCTGGCTTTTTCCCACTTGAAATCGCGATTGACCAAATCTGAATCGAATGACCACAACACCTCGAC
>CAYONZ010000023.1:0-55325 GCA_964405465.1 uncultured Bdellovibrionales bacterium
TTCCTGAGCAAACCCCGATGAACCTTGCACCAAAATTGCAATTAAAATAAGGAATCGAAGCCAATGCTGTTGTTTTATTCGCGCTACCAATCGTTGCTCCTCACAATATTGCTTTTCGTCCGCAGATGCTTTTCCTTTTGGCATTTTCCTTAAGGCAAAAGCCACCTGTTGATCGACTTTGTTTAGGCCATCTCCTCATTTGCTCGCGACGTCCAACCAAACGAGGATACGCCTTAGTTGAATCGGTATTTTAAAAGTTTGGTTTGAGGTATTGATAAATTCTTAGCAATCTAGATTAAGGTCTGGACTAAATTCCATCATTTAAAGTTTGAGCAAATTGTTTTTTTTGGCCATTATGTCCAAATCAAGAACTTCATGTCCAGGAGACCCTCGTGGCAAAATACGATTCTGAATTCACTCTTCATCTGGCAAAAGAGTATTTTAAATTTAGTGCCGCCCATTTTACAGTTTTTTCGGCTACCCATGCGGAGTCTCTGCATGGGCACAACTATTATGTTAAATTCACTGCCCGAACAAAAGGCTTACTGCAAGATGGCCTTGCCTTTGATTTCAATGAACTTAAACCTGAAATTCGAAAGATCTGCGAACAGCTCGACGAAAAAGTTCTCATTGCCAAAGAGTGCAAATATTTAAAAATCGAACAACAGCAAAGCAACTGGCTCATTCGGTTTCACAAAAAAACCTACTCATTGCCCCAAGAAGATGTCGTGCTCATGGAGCTGGACAATATCTCATCAGAAGAACTAGCACGCTGGTTCCTTGCAAAACTTGTCAGCAAATGGAAATCCTACTTTGCAGAGATCTGTATTGAAATTGAAGAAACACGTGGTCAATGCGTAAGCGCACGCTATGGAGAAAAACCAGAGTTATAGATCTCGATAGATCCGGCGTCCCAGGAAAAAAGTCACCTGGATAGCCTAAATCAAAATTAGGGCGTGTCCTCAATTGGTCGGACGTCGCGAGCGGAAGCAATAGAAATGAGTTGAAGGCACGAAAAGGAGAAATAGTGGTGCTATTTCGACGACGAGTAACGCTCGAATCATTTCTATTGCTTTTGCGTAGTAGTCTAGCCAATTGAGGACACGCGCTAGAATAGAATTAAAAAAAACTGCATCCCAACAGTCCACCGAGTGAATGGAACCGCAACACCTGAGGTAGTCAACTCACCCGATTGATAGCGACCATCGAGCTGAGCTCGCCAGCGCCCTTGATAATCAAAATTTGCACTTACAAAATAAAAAGGGGTTTGCCCCTCATATTCACTCGAACTCAAAGAACTCGAGCTCACATATTGCACCTTCAATTTGTTCTGCAGAACTCCTCCACCCAACTCAAAGTGGCGATAAAAAAATCCAGCACGAACTCCAGTAGCAGACAATTGCACCTTCTCCATTTGCGAGGAGGAGGTGGCTGTGTTGAGCAGGTCCCCTGTCTCCACCTGCCCTGCGACTGAAAATCCAAAGGCATCGAAAGCCAAGATGCTTACACCGGCTATGCCGTCAGCCCCCCAACCAGCAAACGTCGTATCGCCAGAAACTGGCTTGAGCTGTAGAATCTGTCTATTTAAGCCACCACCCACGAATAGCTCAGAACCTCGACTATCGCCTTGCGACCGAGCAAAGACTGTAGGTACAAAAAATATACCGACAAGTATCCAAATTACTCGAACCAAGAAACTCTTCATTCCATCACCTTCAACCCGGAGACACACTTGGTATAGACGGACGATCCCACAAACGGCACTGACCCCACACGAGTTAGAAGGCGTGTAGCGGGATCATATGAAAATCGCTCAATGGTGTTGTGGGTACTAGCACCATTGGCAACAAAAACGTCATGGGTTTCTGGATCTTCGGCCATCGCCGAAGGGCCCATGACATTTCCGTAATTAGTATAGCTTGCTGTCACATTTGAAATTGTATTTAAATTGGCATCTATCGTGTATGAATAAATAAAATTACTGGTCGAAGTGGTGCTTCCATAAGCCACGAGCGTATGACCAGAGGAATGAAGTAAAACGGCCGTTGGCAGAGCCAAAGTTGTTGGAGCGACTTGCGAGGCCAAGCAATCGGCCGTGACGTTGTACCCGCCTGAAGCAATCAAACCGAATTTATTATTCGGCGTGGCTCCAGCATGCAAAAAAAGAATTTTTCCATTCGCAAAAGTGGTGAGCCCCGACATCAAGGTGGTGGAGGTTGCGCACGTACTTGCTGGAGCATTTACAAATGGCGAAGCCCCAGCCATCACCCGCGCTTTACCTGAAGAAAACTTTTCGATCGCAACTGATTTACTGACCAAGAGACTTGAATCTGGCATGACCCAAAGCGCGCGCAAGACCCCAGATAGTGCAGTTGAATTTGTGAGGTAGGTGGCTATCGACAAACCGTCTTTTGCCACTGAGTCCACTCGACGACCAGAAGCATTTTCAATCAAAACATAAAGTTTAGTCTTGTCTTGTTCTCCGATTCCAACAGGAGCATCACCAGGAGAAAAGGCATTGTAGTCGACAACAAGACGATCGAATTTACCAGTACCCGACTCAAACCGAGCAACTGTATTGGACCTCACTGAAGTGCCAAGCCCCCCAGCATAGCAAGCACCGCTGGCGACATATAGATATTTTTTTATCGTGTTATCTGCACTGGGTGTATTGGTCGACGGCTCTGTCACTGATGCATACTTATCGCCGCTTTCCACACAAGCAAGTTGCAAACACAAAACCAACGAAATTCCAAAAACCAAACGAACTTTTGTTTTCATAAATTTCTCCACATTGCATTTTTCGGCACTTCTTTAGGATTCAATAAAGAAAATGTGAACAGACTTTAATATTCTCGACTGAGGGCCAACTAAACTGATAAAATTTACTTATATAAAGTCATGATAGTCGTGATCTAATTTCCAAGATGACGGCTTATGGCCTCACAAAAAGCCAGACATGACCGATGATATCGGCTTTCAGCTGGAAGTATCGCCAACAACTTTCGATGAGCTTTGGGTAGTGAGTGATAGGGCAATGATGGAACTAAGTGATGAAGAGCATGATAGCGCAATCCAGCTGGACAAAGAATCTCAGTTAACAATCCTCCAGAAACAATATTGACCGAGTCTTTTAATTGAAATTCAAAAGAAGATGTTTGCCCGCGGCTATGATATCCGTGAGTAAAGAACAAAACCCGCAAAACATTCCATTGTGCCGAAAACATCCAGACAAAATAATAAACAAGAATTGTTTTTAAGAAAACCGCAGCACCTAACCCTGTGAGAACCCAAGGAGTAGGCTCCGACAACGTGGCAAAAGGAGCAAACAGAGCCCCTATCGAAGAGCTGTGCCAACAAAACACTCCAAACATGATCCACGCCCAAACCCATAGCGAGGTCAAGGTCTCATACAAAATCCACTGACTCTGTTTAACAAAGCCTTCTGTCGGTTGGATCTGATACGGAAACCGGAGCGCCACAACGGTATACTTCTCCATAATTTTTTTGCGCATTGAAGACGAAAATAAATTGCACATGCTTAAAACAGAAAATCGACTCACAAAAAACACGGGCAATAGGACATTGCCAATGAATAACCCCAACCAAACCAAAGCCTTTTTTCTAAAAGTGCTTGAGCCAAAACGCCAAGAGTTTGCATCGATATACTCACCATCAAGCAGAGTTCCATATCCATCTTGCCAATGATGGTACCGATGAATCGCTCCATAGATAAAAAACGGCGACATAAAGGGAATACCAAACAGCAAATGCCAAACTACAAAAAAACCAGGTAAAGACTCACGTGACTGATGAGCCAACTCATGAATGAAATAAACTCCTCGATAAACAAAAATACTAGCGAACAATCCGCTGACCCAAATCATCCAGCCACCCGAACCCAACGCGAGTTTAGCTGTTAAGACTATCAAACCCCAGGCGGCAACCCCAGTAACAAGCAAATCAAACCAATAGATGCTCTTTTGCACTTGAAGAAAGGGTTGAACTTCTTTTCTTATCAAAGACAATTCCTGCTCAAAACTCATTTCAGACTGTGCAACTGACGGTCCCAACGCTTCTTTCATTGCTTCCTCATAACTGGATTTTTGCTGCCATTGTGAGATCTATTTTTCTGAGTTGGCTCCACCTTGCCACAATTTCCACAAATGCAAACCCCATGTAGGCACTCCCCGCTTTGCATTTTTGCCCGACATGTGCCGGACTCTTTACCAACTCGATATTCAACGACGGCCTCCTGCTCACGCAAAATACAGTTTACCCGAGCCTGGTCGCGCCCAAGAGCCAGACAACTCTCGACCGTCTCATCATAGGGACCATGACCATCAACAACACAAGGCTGCTTCTCTTCAGCCGAAGAGACTTGTCCTGCAAAACAAAACCACATCACGAAAAATACATACCATCTCATTTACAAAAACCAAAAAGCCACAAGGGCCACCAAAGTTGGGGGTAGAGCAAATAAAAACAATTTACCAGAAGAGATGCCCAGTTCACCAAAACTTTCTTTAAAAACAGAAAACGCAATCGGATTCGGCGCATTGGCCATAACAGTTAATCCGCCTCCCACCAGGGCTCCTCCCACCAGAGCTGATTGCGAAGCTAAACTAAGTCCCTCAACCTGCGACCCCAAATAAGTTAAAGCAGCATTATCGGTCACTGCCGTTAAAGCGGCAGTGCCGAGATACAAAGACAAATCATTCAAATTGAGCAGTATCGGACGAATCCACCAACTTTGCATGGAACCCAAAACTACGAGACCACCCAAAAAAAATGCAACGAGAAGACTCTCGCGAATACGAAGCTCTGTTTGAAAAGGCGCCGTGACTTTCACAACACCAAGAAAGAAAAGAAACAAACCCATAAATACGACAGCATGATGTGACATCAAGACTATCGCCAATAAAAAAATAAAATGCAAAAAGGAGAGCCGACGGGAACGCAAAACTGATCGGTCGCCCTCAACAACACCTTGGATCTTGCGACTCAAGATAGATCTGAGCTCACGAAAATTCAAGAACGTCGCCAAGAGACTGTTCATACACACAGCGATCACAGCTTTGTAGCCAAAATGGTTGAACATAAAAAGTGAATCCCAATTCCATTTCGAAGCCACCATCAAAACCGGAGGTGCTGCAAACGAAGTGAGGGATCCACCGATTGAGACATTCACCAAGAGTGTTGCAAGCGTGACCATCTTAAAACGAGTGGAATCTGTCGACCTAAAATATCGCTGCTGTAAAATCAAGGCGACCACAATCATAGCCGCTGGCTCCGTCAAAAAACTGCCCAACAACGGACCTACAGACAAACACACAAAGTAATGCCGAAATGCTAAGGCAAATGGCAAAATTCGCGACAATCCATTTAAAACCATTTCAGCCAAATCCAAAAGTGGCTGCGTGGATGCCACCGCCATAATCACAAACACAAACAACGCCTCGGTGTAATTGAGAGCTTCAACATGAGCTACGGCCGCCTTCACCCCTGAATGCATGGCCAAAACTAAAACTAAAACTCCGGCCCAAAAGCCAAAGATCACTTCAACTTCACCAAAGAGATGGCTCAAGTTCGAGGGCACGGATTGGGGCTCAAATCGATGCGCGAGTTTCTGGATTTGCCTTCCCAAAAAAGAATGCACAACGGCCGCAAACAAAATCACAGCAGCAGTCCATTGAAGAGTTGTCGCCGATGCCAATTCAGCAAACGACATCATACCACTCCTTTGGATTTGGCTTGATAGAGCCTCAACGCTTCATTTAAAATGCGATCATCAAGACGATGACCAACACCAGGCACCGAAACAAACTCACCCTGCACACCATGCCCTTGTAGCTCGGCAAAATGTTTCTTGGCCAAATCAAAATCGACCACATCATCCAGCTCTCCATGCACAGCATCCACGCGACATCTTAAAAGTCCCTGCACATCATTCCCGATGCGGTCTGGTCTGAATTGACAGCCCAAACCGATAACATGATCGATTTGTGATACTTGATCTGCCACAGCCAAACTTGCATAGCCGCCTTGTGAAAACCCCATTAAAGTGAGGGGACGTTCCCCGAGATGTAATTGGTCAAGCACTGTTTTCATAAAATGAACGCTCACCGAAAAATCAATGACGGCTCGCTTTCTATCTAGATCATAGAAATACCAACTGTATCCGGCTTCAAAAGAGCCATCGGTCTTTCGTTGAGGCACCGGAAATGGAGCCTCAACAGCTATGATGTATACTTCAGAACCAAAAATTCTTTTCACTTTCTCGAGCATTCGAGAGGCGACCTGCTGATAGCCGTGCATTAAAACTAAAACCCTATCCGCACGATCAACCTTTTGCATCCAAACCCGTGCAGGCAGATCGATCTTCACATGAGTAAAAAAATCGGCACCTAAATCTGTTTCGATCATCACAGTCCTCACTTGAAGTATTATGTTACCATCAGCAAACAGCCACTCTTAGTGTATGAGGCAAAACTTCGACTGTCATTAGTGATTCAATACCACAATTCAATGAGCTTCTTTCAGCATACGCATCAGCACCAGTCTCTGTAACCACGTCGCGCTCTCATCTGTGCGCATCAATCAAACGTTATTCGCTGGGACTCACCCGAATGGGATCCAAACTTTCATCACGTATGAAAGCCTTTGACTGCCTCGCATGCCCCCCCCAAAGTAAAGTCATGAGCCGATCACAAAAGATCCAAAATCTTGATTCGTTTTTTGTTCACTTTAAGACCCGAGGTCTCGAAATCTTTTCCGAACAATTGATGCGAGCTGCGGATTTTATTTTTGCACTACGAGCGATCCCAGCACCTCGAGACTTCAATGCCTCAAGAGTCAAACTCATCGCCCATCGCGGAGAGCACCTCAACCATCCAGACGTTCGCGAAAATACTTTGGCTGCATTTCAGTTGGCCCAAAAAAAAGAGATCTCTGGAATTGAGTTCGACGTGCGATTTACCAAAGACGCAGTACCCATCGTCTCTCACGATTCCAACACTCTAAGAGTCTTTCAAAAGGAGATCGAAATTGCAGAAACGCTTTTTTTAGACCTGCGCAAAATCCTTCCGGAGATTCCGACACTCGAAGAGGTTGTCCAAAATTTTAAGAGCAAACTTCATCTTATGATTGAACTTAAAGTGTGTCCCAATCCTCAAGAGCAAATGGAATTTGAAAAAGCTTTGATGCCACTCAAGCCCATCGTCGATTTTCATATTCTTTCGCTCTCAACTGAGCTGCTTGAAAACTTGCATCTACAATCCATACCCAAACAAGCGTATTTGGCAATTGCGGAATTCAATATTGTGGAGACTATCACCAAAACCAAAAAAAATCTCTGGGGAGGGATGACTGGTCACTATCTGCTTTTGTCTCCCCATACCCGACAAAAAAATCAAGTAAAGGGTGTGGGCTTTATTGCAAACATTTCGATTTTACACCGCGAATATCAACTCGGCACAGAGTGGTACTTTTCCAACCATGCAGCCGAGCTTCAAGACTACCTCCGCCACACATATCCAGACACCGAGGGGCAAAAAAAATAGCTCGAACTCTCAGGGAATTTTATTATGCCAACCCGATCACAAACCAATTGCACCAAAAGATTCACATTTGAACCCTAGAGTTAATTTTTTTCAGCAGCTGAAAAATGCCAAACCATACCCACTTCAACGAGCAATGATTGCCCTGGGCTAAATTTGTATTTGAAATCAAAGCGAAACCACAACGGATCGAGCATCGGGTATTGAATGCCCCCGCCATAATGCCATCCCCCGGCTGTCTTGTACTGACTCTGTCCCGCGCCCATAATATAATCCATATGCAATCCCAAATTCACATGTACGGGCAAAAGATTGTTCCAAACATCCATCCGAAGATCACTCGAAATACCATGGTAACGAACACCTTCTGATATCGCATGCAAAGTTTCAATTTCAATTCGCCCCATAGCCGTATCAAAACTTGGTCGCATCCCCCACGCTGGCAAGATCTCTGTCACATTGGGAATCCGTTTTGGCAAAAGTGGCCCCGTGTAGAAACCAAACTCAAACCCATGGGGATGTGGGATTTCCTCTTTACCCGTTGCTTCTTGGCACCATGCTGGAGCCCCGCCTATGGCCAACGCCAACAAGACACTCCAACAAGCACAAAAGCTAAAAAGAATTTTTCGCGATTTCAACACGAACTCAGAATAGAAACGAATGCCAAAAAGGTCACGTGAAATGAATAGGCTTCGAAGCTGCCTCGACCAACTTCTCTTGTACAGTTTTACATTTGTAAGCAACCATGATGTACTAAGCTCATGCCTAACAAAATGAAAAATCCCTGGACCAAAATCAACAAGTCAACCAAGCACGAGTCTCCCTGGATCAAAATTGAAGAACACGAAGTACTGAGTCCAAGCAAAATCAAGACTACCTACAGTACCGTACACTTTAAAAATCTCGCGGTGGGGGCTCTGCCTCTCGATTCAGACCTTAATACCTATCTTGTTGGGCAGTGGCGCTTCCCACTCGAACAATACACCTGGGAAATCCCCAAAGGAGGATGCCCAGAGAATACGGAACCCTTGGCGACGGCAAAAAGAGAACTGCAAGAAGAAACTGGCCTAGCCGCCACCGAATGGACCTATCTCTGCAAAGCCCACCCATCCAATTCATGCACGGACGAAATTGCACATCTGTATTTAGCTAGAAATTTGACTGAGGGCCAAAGCGAACCCGAGGAAACTGAGATTTTGACGATTAAGAAACTCAAATTTAGTGAAGCGGTCGAAATGGTCTCCCGAGGAGAAATCACCGACGCCCTATCTATCATTGCCATATTGAAGGTTCAGCTTATCCTTGAGAGCGAACAAAAAAAATAAAGTATCGGCACTTGTATTTTTTCGGAGTGGAGAATTCAGTAGCGAAAGCGACACTGATCTAAAAGCAGAGGCTGAACCCCTAGGTCTTCAGCGCTTAAATCATCTGCTCCCGCAACCCCAAAAGCCTGGGTGGTCGATTCAAGTCGCGACCGGGCTTCGGTGGCCAAGGGTAAATTGGCATAGCACTGCAAACGTTCCTCATCACCCAAGGCATAGCTACCCGTGATCTTGGCTCGAGAATCACGTCCACCGCCATCTTTGTCCTTATCGATATCCTTGTCATCCCCTGAGCATCCTACCAGCCCTAACAGCAACAACGCCATCGAAAGTGTCTGAGTATATCGCATTGTCTTCTTCATGCACCTCTCATCGGCAAAAGTGCAGAAGTTCTAAACACCCAAGAGCCTCAGATTGAGACAAAATACGATTTGTTGAAAAACCTTAACTATCGATTGACGATCTTATCCTTGGTCTAGAATATTGGTCTAGAATGATTTTTACAAAGGTACCCGCTGGGCTAAAAAATGGCCCAGACCGAATACCAAATTCTGAGCCACACACTTTTGATCGACACAAAATTTAACAGCTCCACCTGGCTGAAACTTGACTTTATGTGAGTAAAAAAGCAAAGTGCCGCATGCCAATTCGCCAGGTCACCAACAATGTTGCCATTGAGGTCACGACTCAATATTTTTCTGAGCATTCCCAGCCAGAAGAAGGGCGCTATATCTTTGGCTATAAAATTCGTATTTCAAACCTTGGTCTCAAAACAGTACAACTCGTCAGTCGCCGATGGCTGATCACGGATGCCAAGGGCGAAACCGAAGAGGTCGAAGGCCCTGGTGTGGTGGGACAACAGCCACATATTGCTCCGGGTTCGAGTTTTGAGTACGAGTCCTTTTGCCCTCTGCCGACCAAGACAGGATCGATGCAGGGGAGTTACCAAATGCTCACCGACTCAGGTGAAAAGTTTGAAACTGAGATCCCCCAATTCTTTCTTGTCGAACCCAGTAGTCTTCACTAGTTACCTCGTTTTGAACGAGCGAACTAAATCTGGCCAAAACATTTTAACCAAAAACAAATGAAACTCTCTCAATTCAAACGAGCCTTACTCCGATGATAAAGACACCATCAAAAAAGTGACGACGCCAAGTCATGAGGTTAAAAATTGATGGAAAAAAACACGAGAGACAGACAGCGCTGAGGTTCTCATGACAAATACCATTCCTCACACAAACTCGATTGTTCAAGCTCACCTCGAAGCATGGTCCTATCTGCCCCGTGAAGAACGTCTCGGAATTTTTCGAAGCCTCGCTTCTGAGGATGCAGAAGATCTTTTTCTTTCAATTGATGTTGGGCAACAGGCCAGTCTCTTTCGCGACTTCACTCGAGGCGAACGGCGCATGTGGATTCGCTATCTTGCTCCCGATGATGCCGCCGATTTGATTCAAGAGCTCCCCGAAAATCTCCGCCTCGAAGTGATCGAGCTTGTCGACAACAAAACTAAACTCGAGATCACCGGACTTTTATCATACAAAGAAGACGAGGCCGGCGGACTCATGAGCCCGCGCTTTGCCCGCTGTCGCCCCGACATGCTGGTCGCTGAAGCCATACTTTATGTACGTAAACAGGCTGTTAACACCCAAGATCCCCTGCACTACGTTTATGTTCTCGATTCAAACAATATCTTGCATGGTGTGATGTCCTTGCGCCAATTGTTTATCGCTCCTGCAGAGAAAAAGATTTCTGAAGAAATGGAAACCCGGTTGATAAAAATTCCGGATGAGATGAAGCAAGAGGCCATCAGCAGTGTGTTTACTCAACATCGTTTCGTCGCTCTACCGGTGGTCAATTCACAGAATCAAATGAAGGGGGTCGTCACCCTGGATGACGTGCTCGACGTCTCTCAAGAAGAAGCCACTGAGGACATGCAAAAACTCGGAGGTACCGAAGCACTCGATGCCCCATACCCAGAAGTCACCTTGCCGCAAATGATAAAAAAACGCGCGGGATGGCTCACGCTTTTATTTATTGGCGAAATGTTCACAGCCACCGCCATGGCACGCTTTGAAGACGAAATTGCCAAAGCCGTTGTGCTCTCACTTTTTATTCCACTGATTATTTCAAGCGGCGGTAACTCTGGCTCCCAAGCCACATCGCTCATTATTCGAGCAATGGCTCTTAAAGAATTGCGCCTGAAAGATTGGTGGCGAGTGTTTTTACGTGAACTTGTTTGCGGGGCCTCACTGGGTTTAATTCTCGCCTCGATCGGGATGACTCGTATTATGTTATGGCCCAATCACCAAGACCTCTACACCCAACACTTTCGCATGGTGGCACTAGCCGTCGGAACAAGCCTTGTCGGAGTTGTGCTGTTTGGATCGCTTATTGGCTCGATGCTGCCCTTTTTGCTCAGGAGAATGCGCCTTGACCCTGCCAGTGCCTCAGCCCCTCTGGTTGCGACTTTGGTGGATGTCACCGGCCTAGTGATCTACTTTGAGGTCGCCAAGATGATTCTGCGCGGAACACTTCTTTAACCAAAAAAAAGAAACCATTCAGCCTTTCAACCAAAATTAAATCGCAGTAGATTTAATTTTGGTATTGACAGTTTGCCGGACGATTTGTAGCTTAGCTGCTCACGATTAAATGCGGGTGTAGCTCAGTTGATAGAGCGTCGCCTTGCCAAGGCGAAGGCCGTGGGTTTGAGTCCCATCACCCGCTCCATTTCACATCAGTGAAATGTTTGGTTCCCGCAGAAAAATCAAAACAGTCGAACAAAATAACTTTTTGTTAATTTGAATTACAAGTGAAGACGGCGGACGGCTTCAGCAGCCGAAACAATCGCTATACCTTGAATTTCACCGAGGTGAAGTAAATCGGTCTTGTCGCCCGTAACGACAAAAGTCGCTTCGCCATCAACTGCGGCTTCAAGGAACATATTGTCGTCAGGGTCTGGGCTCTGTCGAATTTGCGAGACAATCTCCACGCGCTCGGTCCAGTGAACGAGGTAAGCCGCGATGTCTCTAATAAATTCGTCGGTGATTTTTTTGAACTTGCGAATGCGCGGATAGTTCAAAACCCGCAAGTACTCGTCAACGATGGGATCGCTGACGAGATGGATCGCATTCTTATTTTTGACAGCATCAAGAATTTTAACTGGCGGACTGTGGGCGGAAGAAATCAGTCCGCTCACGAAAACATTCGTGTCGATAACGACCGTTGGAATTTTCTTAGACACGACGACGCTTATCTTTTCTGACCGCTTTGATAGCCTCATCAACAGCCGATTCAATTTCGTCTTCGCTAAGACCACTATTGGCTTCACGGACTTCCGCGATGGCCTTCCACGGGTTGATGTTTTGAAGAGCCTTTCGCACAGTCAAGGCTTGAGCGAATATTCCGCTGATGGACGTGCCTCGATCAAAGGCCTCCTTAGCCACCTCTTCGTGAACGTCGGGCGTAACTCTCACATGAATCTGACCTTTGAATGCTCGACCCATAGGTATACCTCCACTTGTATACCAATATACCACGGTATATTAAAAGAGTAAACCGTCAATATATCCAGTCGTTACACAGGTTTAACTGGTCTTATTTTTACCCTTGGATTTTTAAGGCGAAAGAATTTTACTCATGCCATTGCCTCAAGATAAGGAAGTATACTACGAACAACGCCGAGCTTTTTGGACATATCCAATACTTTCGATGGTGTTGTTATTTTTGCCTTAACAGCTTCACGCAAGGCACTGATAGCAACGTTGCTTCCAAGCATTCGTTTATAAAAGAAAGCTTCCACAATAGTGCGCTCAATAGAAGTAATACTGTAGCCATTTTTTTTATGAATTCCAATATTCCACTGAGGATCTACTTGCCGAAGAATTTTGAGACTTTTTTCCCTTGTGCGTTTTGATTTTGGTACCGTAACCCAAGTTTGACGAGGAATTTGATCCGTAAGACCATAGACGGACAATGCAGACAGCAAACAAATTACCGAAGGTTCGCCTGTGATCAACGTGGCTACTTTGAATTGATTTTCTTCGTTATAGTCGATGTTTATGGGCATATAAACGCCCCTAGAGACAGAATAACACTGCTCACTAGCAACCAGTCGTCTTAATGTACTGAATGTGAGCCCCGCATCAAGCGCTTGTTGATAAGTAAATGGCCCTTTCTGAAGGGCTTTTGGCAGTTTAGTCATATGAATATAAATTGACTTTTTGCATTAAATATGTCAACTCATATTTATCTTAAGGTTCATTTTGCGACGAAATTGATAACTTGAATCACTCGTATATTGCCTCTATTCAACTCTGGATTAATCCAAGTCCGATTGAGTATTGGCTTCCTATGTCGGATGGGCAGACAATCGATATCTTGAGAGAACCGCCTTCGGGATGAGTTCTTTAAAGAAATACACTTAACGCGAAGGTCTGTTTCAGCAAAGATCAATATAGAAAATAGACCAAATCTTGAATAAGAAACAAATAAGTTTGAATTCTACAAAGCTTCAAAATACGATTTAATAAAAATTTAGTTTCATTAGCAGGAGGAGTTATGAAAATTATTTTTAATGTATTAATTTTTCTTTTCGCCGGTTATGCCCATGCCAACGTTGGTGCGATTTTCACTGCTGATGAAGCGACCTTGATTATTCAAGGAAACGACACTGATGCCAGCTCCCTCTATGCGGCAATGAATGTTGCTCCCTCAAACGACGGCAACAAACTTACAAAGCATATCAACTACGAAACTATGTATGCTCAGCCAGTATTTGATTTGACATGCAATGAATCGCAGTTGACCAAAGTTTTTTCGTGCACGCTTAAATTTTCATCGCCTGGAGCTGTAATTAGCAAAGATCAAAAGTGGGTATTAATGGGAATTAATGACAGAATAGATTCTCGACATTTTGCAAAGTTGTTCAATGATGTTTCGAGCGATCACTATCGTGCAGAAGTCTTTCGTTCTATTGATGGAACACTTCATATTTGGAAGACTTATGATAGCACAGGCGGAGTTGTTTCTTTCACAATATCATACAATTAAATAAAAAGACTACCCGAGCGGTACTTTGCAATCGTCGACTACATCTTTTGCTGACCTTCTACCTGAGACATAGTCGTCGACAGCACGGCGTTTGTCCGCTTCACTAAACTGATAGGCTCATTGATTCCAACTCAGCGCGCGCAGTCCTGTTTCGGCCTTAAACTTAAATACGCAGACATTCATTGCGAACTAATGAGGCCATTTTTTTTAACTCTTTAGTCTCATTGGCACTTTTTCTGGTTATCAAATACACATTACGTTTAATCTCTTTTAATTTTTTTGGGCCCGGAATCCTAACTAGTTTCGATGAATTTAATAAATTTTTATTGTGATGATGGATAACAAAAAGTGGTGCATAAATTACGGCCTCTCCTGCGCGAACTAAAGCCAAACCACTTTCCATCATATCAACGCGAAATTTACAGAAACGTGGTATTTCATTTTCAGGCCAACCATCAAGACCTTTTACTCCTGTAGGAGCTCCTGACACTGGAGAAATGGGAGTTACAAAAGGCAGTTCGGAAAAGTCCACGGATGAAAATTTCCCTTTTAATCCGTGAATACCCATTTCAATTGTTCCCATTAAAATGAACTCGATACCTTTGGTTGGAATGGGCTCATAGGTTAATCCGATATCCGAAACACCATCAACAATTGCAGCCTCCAACTTTCCTGGTAATAATTCGCGAAGTTCCAACTGTGTATTTGGGAAATATTTTCCCCAACAATGACCAATCAAGTGCGTGCTAAAGACTTCGAAGGTCGCCACCTTAACGACTTTGTCAGTATTCACCCGTTTGCTCGCAAGGCGATCTTCAGCATTTAACAAATCCGCGATTTTAGGCAAAATCTGAACACCCTCTTCAGTGAGCTCAATATTTCGTCCCCTCTGTATGAGCAAACTCATTCCCAATTGCTCCTGTAATACTTTAAGCGATTTTGACAGGGCACTGTGGGACATATTCAGCACTTCCGCTGATTTTCGCAGATTCATTAATTCAGATACAGTTTGAAACTGCCGAAGGCGATTGGTCTCCATATAGAACCAATAATGTCATAATATTCGATATTATTCACCAGTAATTTTTGCTAAATACCTTTTAAATCAATAGAAAGGAACTTATGAAAAGATTATTAGCTCTCAATGTATTTATCGTACTTTTTGGGATGGCAGCACAGGCCGAGCAATCCTGTTCAGTTCATGTAGAAAATCAATCTGTATGCGGTGATGGTGAAATGCGGATTACTATTGGAGAATCTGTCATTGGAAATTCATCCTTCTTGCTGCATGCCGGGGATGTCGGTTGCTGGTTCCTTCCTTCCAATTTCAGTGGACAACTAAAAAGCATTGGAACTAATGAGTTTCAATTAATAGCCACGGCTGTAGATGGCAACGCTGTGTTGACACGAAAAATTGGACAAATTCAGATTAGTGGCGATAGAATTCGATTCTCTCAGAACCCGATTGAACGTATTGATGGCCTCCGCTCAGCTACTTACGATCTGGTATGTAAATAGATTCTAGTGAATTCAGTCATCCACCTCTTGATGAAACTTATTTTTTGCAAAAATCTCGTAGCTCGCTTAACGGGGTGGCTTCGTCGGTCAGGCCTAAGTCTTTTAAGGTCAATCCGCGCGCCTTTAGAACTTGAAATGGAAAATCATCATCTTTGCCGAAAAGCCTTAGGTCTTGATTGAATACCGAATCTTTCGCAGCTTCTGCTAGCCCGACAAATTCAATGCCCTTGTCTTTATAGGCCTGAAGCATTTCAGGCCTATCTCGGCATTTCGCTCGTGACGGACAGCAATCTCCCGGCATAACATTTATGCATGTTGCAAAAAAATATCTTCGCCATACTTCTTGTGATCACAGCCGCCTCGTGCAGCACTTCAAACAAGAGGTTCGATTCCAATAGAACCTCTGCTTCCGATTCTGTCGAGCAAGTTATTGTGGATAGTGACGGAGCAGTTTTTTGGGATGATGGTGCAGCGCTGGCCATGCTGCTTCAGCATCCTAATAAGGTGCAGATTTTAGGTGTTACTACGGTTATCGGCAATCATTGGCCATATCAAGGTGCCGAATATTTGGCGCGTGTTCTGAGAGTCGCAGGCCGAGAAGATATTCCCCTATTTATTGGTTCAGACGAGCCATTAAAAAATAATCGAAATCTTTTGAATCATATAGATCAAACTCTAGTTAATAAACACCTTGTCGAAAAAGTTGGTTTCTGGAAAGGGGCATACAGCCGCGCCAAAGAAGTTCGAAAATTTGAAGATGTTGAACCTGCAAAAGGAGAAGCGCTTTCTGGAGTTGTGCCTAAACACGAATCAGCCGTCGATTTTATCGTTAAAACTTTGAATGATTGTTCAAGGCCAATAACTTTCGTAGCAATTGGACCACTGACTAATCTAGCTGTAGCTCTTCAAAAAGATCCATCCATCTCAAAAAAAATCAAACGTCTGTTGGTTATGGGCGGAAATATAGATGTGCCAGGAAACACCACTCCATTTGCAGAGCTAAATTTTCTTTTAGACCCTGAAGCCGCACAAATCGTTTTGGCGTCAGAGATCTCGCAAAAAATTCTTTTCCCATTGGACATCAGCAATCAAATCACACTAAATAAAAAATATTTCTTAGACTTAACTACAAAAGAGTCACCGTATACGAATCTTTTAAAAACAGATCGTGGTCCAAAGTTTTCTGATGAAAAATATATCCTCCAAAGCTGGGACACTCTGGTTTCTGCTTTTTTGATTGATCCTACGTATGTTCTAGAATCACATAAACTTCACCTCGAAATTGTGACGAAACCAAACGAACACTATGGATCGGTGAAGCGCAGTCATAAAAATTCTTTCGAGGTGTCTGTTGTCAGCAAGGTCAATCCAGACATTTTCTTTAAATTTTTAAAAGCAGATCTGCAGGCCGATCCTGTGCATTGACTGCCTTCATTTGTATAATTTTACAATTTTGCCTAGTAGACAAATTTTTTAAAAGTTGCGGATAAATCCAATCCCGAATAGTGCTCCATATCTGAACGAAGAATTTCGGTTGTTACAACTTGTTGATTACGAAGGGCCATCCAGTACTTCAGAAATCCAGTCATGCTCAGCGATGGATCCTTCTGAGTAAACATTTTTCCAACGTAAATGAGGAAATTTTGTCCGTAATAATATCCAAGCGTATCGTTGGCGCGAAAATACACAGAATGATTTGCCATGTTCATCGGTTTTATATCATTTGGGTTTGGGGATTGTGGGCCACCTATAAGTGAAGTCATCGCTTCGTCGATCCAACCGGCATTTCCATTAGCAGGCATAATTCCGCGTCCAAAATAACTATGTGTTAACTCATGGGGTAAGCTATCAAGATCCGTTGATAGGGCACCCGCATACTCCATTCCTCCGCCAATTATGCCGCTGATAAATACGGTGATGGAGTCATGAGGGAATGGACCTAAAATGGATTCATTCGATAAAAGGACTTGATCAAGGCTCTTTTTGAAATCTGCTAAATCATCTCCAGGTCCGATTGCAGTATATATAACAACCGGAAGTTTCCGACCGTCGATAGAATTGTAGAGATACTGCAAAGTTCGGGTTTCTTGTTTTGGCCGAATATGAAAATAAAGCGCCGAGCAGTTGAAGTAAGAGGGAAACTGAATAGACCATTCGTTGTTGTTCACTTTTTGAACCGTACCGTTGGTAAATATTAACTCTTCCTGAGTGCCGCCAACAACTGAAACTGTTAAAACCATAGTAACTTGATCGAACTCAAAATTTACTGGCAAATATCGCTCAAGTAGCCCGCGTGTTTCGAAGTCCGACATAAAAAAGCCGCTTTCAACATTGCCAGAGCTAAAATTTGCAGGAAACGTCTTTAAAACATGTTCAATTGTCATTTGATGCGTTCCAGTTGAAATATTTTTTTGGACGATTCGCACCATGCTGAAATCAGTACTCGATACCTGATGCGGGGTCTCTGTCAGTCGCGAGACAACAGTCTGCCCATCAATTTCGATATGTTGAGGCTCATCAATTAGATCGAAAATCGGCATACCAGTTTCGTCGTTCTGAAACTGAATGACGGATTTGACACGAGTCTCCGCTTTAGAAATATCAAATACGACTTGATATTCCGCTTTCAAAAAATCGACAAAAATGGCTTGTCCGCTACCGCCATCTAGAGCAAAGCTCGGAGGGATATAAGTGGACTCTGCAAATGCATTTAAAGAAAAGTAAAACACGAGATTGATAACAGCTATAGAAACTGACTTCATGCTGATAAGAAGATCAGAGAAACAAATTGCAATCAAGTCATTGCTCAGCCTTCAAATCGTTCAATTCGGCCTCAGACTTGTAAATACTGAGCATTTTGGTAACGAAGTGCCACGACTGTACACAGTTAAGTACCTAAAAAAGATCTAGTTGTTTTTTTCTTTCCAGATACTGTTGCCAAAATACAATCTCTACATCGCGAGGCTTTAGGTTATGAGCTTTTAATTCCGAAAACCACTCACTAGCATCATTTTCAGTCTGGCGAACAAGATTTTTAATGGCACTCAAATTATCTTGGGAAACTACTTCCTTAAATAAGTTTGGTTCTTTATCTTTCAAAGCTTGCAAATAAATCATCAGGTGATTCAACATCTGTGGGAGAACAAAGTAGATTCGAGATTTCTCATCTTTTACATTAACAAATATTCCAGCTTTATTATATTTTTTTAGAGCAGCTGTTTCTGCAAATGTTGTAATTCCATATGCACGGACCTCATCCAAAAAGGTAAGGAAGCTTTCATTTTCGTGTAAATATAAGTTCTGAAAAAAATCGATGCCTTCAATCGCCCTCTCGTTAGATGTCGGATAGGAATTCAATCTGGCAATATTTGCTTTAGGGAGCAATTTGGAAAAATTAAAGCAGAGTTTGTCTTTTTGATATTTCGAAAAAAGACAATGGTCATCACTTACATCATGACTAATTTCATGTAAAAATGTCCCCAAAGACGACAGCCATTCCACAAGATTTTCAGTCTGACAATTTAACCATTTGGCGACACCGACATCTTCATCATCCCACATTTTCGAATGAACTCTTCTGTATTGATCGATAAGATCCTGACTAAAGGGAATTGAAAGAGTTTTTATTTCTTTTAAGGCCTTTTCTTTGCACTCCGCTGCCAATGTTTTATCAAGATGCACTTTACCCATTGATCCTACAACGGAATATGGAGAGATGTCCGTCTGATAAATAAATAACGTATAATCACCAATAACATATTTTCGTTTCCAGCACTGATCATCTTGAAGTGTGGGAGTTTTCTTCTTTTCATCATTAGTAGATACACTTCGTTGATAAGTTTCGACAAGAAGGCGTAATGTTTGTGCTACCGATTCATCGGTAAGACAAGCCTTGTTCGACAAAGGGACAGAAGAAGAATTATTTACTGTACTATGAGTACAGCCAGATAGACAAAGACAAAACAAAACATATTTAATAGTCATATGGAAAGTTTCAGTGACATAGAGAGAGCGGTCAACAATAAAGTCTATCTCGAAATCTGGAGAATTGAATGGACTCAGAAACAACCATGAAATTGAACTTTTTGAAAACGTGGGTCGCCAGGGGCTGTGCCTATCTGCAACCAATCTCGAATTTCTATGGCCAATCTTGATTTTAGTTTAGGCTCACCTTTCATCACACCTAACTGAACCCAAGGTTAGCTTTGACTTTGCCTTCGAAGGACGGAATCAAGATTCAAATAAAGATACCCGTTAGCGGATTAAAGTGAGTATCAAAAAAAGGCAGCGATCGGGAGGACATCGAACACAGGTAAATATATCTGGACAAATATGCCCAGATACTATAGACTGTCCATGTGGCACGACGATCGTTTAAAATAGACAATGGGATAAACGGCAAAAACATAGAGAAGGTTGCAATTGATCCCCACTACGAGCTGAAACACACCGATTCAATTTCTGATTCATTGATTTTAATGCTCGTAGCACTTCTCAATGGCGGAGACTTCGCCCCCGAGACCACGTCGGATCGGTATGAGTACTATGTCACCGATGGTTTAATTTTGAACGACAAAAAGTATAAACTCATTTGGCTCCTCGAGGAGGACCAATTATATGTCGGAGTTGTCAATGCATACAGGAGGAAGTTATGAGCTTTCCAAGTGAAAAAGAATTAGAGAAAATGAGAACGAAGCTAGAAAAAGCTCGTGGATCTCTTGCGCTGTCTCCCAACGCAACTCCTTTGGAGAAATTTCGATATGAAATTTGTCGACAGTTTGTCATCTATCAAAGAGAGCACGGATTGAAGTGCAAAGAACTGGCGAAACTTGTTGGTGTTGACGAAAGCCTGATGAGCAAAGTTCTTCGCTATCGACACGAGAGATTCTCAACAGACAAACTGATTGAGATGCTTTCAAAAATCTATCCGAAACATCACCTAACGTTGAGGGTTTCTTAAAAAAGAAATCCTTAAGCCGTTTTATTTTGAACAACCAAGTATCCCGCAAAATTTCGAGTATCCCAAATATGCAATGTCGCATGAACCACCGACTCGAGCCCTTGATTTGTCGATTGATGTCGACCCTCATCGATTTAGAAGCCATGTTTAAATTTGTTGATCGAAAAAAAAGACATGATCAATTTCTGGATAGGCGACAGACTAACGGAAACTAAGAAAAAACAAGCATAAAGCAAACTAGCCCAATACTCCTGAAAAGATATTCTGATCAGGCCTTCTGTACCATTATACATCAACCTTTTGATGAAATTTATTTTTTGCAAAAATCTCGTAGCTCGCTTAACGGGGTGGCTTCGTCGGTCAGGCCTAAGTCTTTTAAGGTCAATCCGCGCGCCTTTAGAACTTGAAATGGAAAATCATCATCTTTGCCGAAAATTCCTGGGTCTTGATTGAAGACCGAATCTTTCGCAGCTTCTGCTAGCCCGACAAATTCAACGCCCTTTTCCTTGTAGGCCTGAAGCAGTTCAGGCAAAATCTCGGCATCAAAAGCACCGAGATGTAAGAGCAATATATGATAGATCGGGCGACCAAACAATTTATCAGAAATAGTTTTATCTAACTCGAGCCTCACCATTGCTGATCGCACAAAAAGCATTCTCAGCCTTGCTATCGAAGCCTGGTCCTTTTTGTCTTTGCATCTCGCATAGGGACTGTTCCAGGCCCAGTCTTCGAAATCATCTGTCACCTGTGCAATCGTGTAGCCTTTTTCTTTTAAACGCTTGCGAACTTGGTTGCGCTTCTCGACATTATCGCCTTCGTGCAAAAATGGATAACGAAAATAATGCCAATCAAAACTCGATCCCATCTCTGCCAAAGTTTTTTCGTTATCAGTCAGATCTTGCAGAAACTCTTCTGCCGAAACCTTATTGAGACTCTTGTGCGAATAGGTATGATTTCCCAGAGGATACCCGGCTTTAACCCAAAGGTTTAAAACTTCACAGGAGCCAGCCTCCTCTTGGCATTTTTTCGCATTGATAAATCCATAGACCTCTGGCACAGCAAACTTCTTAAGCGTCGCAAGAACCGAATTCACAATTTCAAGGCGCGAGGTCCCCTGAGGTAAACGACCATGGGTCGGCAAATCATCAAACGTAATGGCCATTTTAATTTGCCGAGAACGAAGTTCAAACTTCTCTGTTAGTTTTTCTGTTAATTTTTCGGCAGATTTCTTTAGCGCCTCTTGCTTTGGGGCCGGATCAGACCAGGCCCACTCGTTACTTAAAGATATAAACAAAGCAGTAAGTATCAGTTTCTTTAGGCTTGATGATCTCAAGTCTGCTAACTTTCGCTTCGAGGTCTTTTGCATAGACATCACTTCGCTGTCCTTTCCAGGGACATTGATGTACTTTTCAGAGACATCACTTTGATGTCCCTTGTGCAGCCATCACGTTTGCAAATCGCAATCTGAAACAGATTGCGAAACATGATCAGTTCAGTCCAACGATCTTGCGTGCTTCTTCACGATCAAAGAAACTGAATTCATTTTCGATCATCGTGCCAAGATTCTGGCGATCTGAAACAATGGAGTGCAGTCTTTTGAGTGCCTTAAATTTTTCTTCAGTGAAACTAAATTCATGAATCGCTTTTCCCAACTCAGAACTGGTCACAGAAGGTTTTCTTGAACCTGTATAGGAGGCCAAGAAATCTTCAATCACAGCAAATTTATCTTTTGCCCAGCTCGCTCGATCTAGCTGTTCAAGAAAAGACTGGTTGTCCATAGGAATAAATCTCTGAGTCATCAAATGACCGAGGTTATAGACCTCGATTTCAGAGCCTACAGGCAAAACCACTTGAAGACGCACATAACAACCACCCTCAAGCGCGGTGATCTCACCATTTTGAACCCGAATCGAGCACTTATACATTCCGTAGTTTTTGAGATCCAAATTCTGACCACTGCGTGAGGTCTTGACGTCATACCACTCCACCGATTTTGCCCAAACTTTGAAAACTCGCAAATACCCCATATCTGGCCGTAAATCTTTTGCGTAGATCACCTCGAAATCACGATCGAAACTAAAAGCATCAACATTGATCTTCGCAACACCATCTGTTTGAAAGCCGATTTCATCAACTTTTGGATTAAACTTTGAATCGACAGCCTCCCAATTGACGTACGCTGCTCGACGCGGTTTTTCGCCTCCTCCGCCACTATCACCACCATCAGAACCCGATTTACTTCCACCGCAACTTGCTAGCAAAATACTAAGTCCAAGCAATAAAAAGCAGGCCTTCATTAACGTTCTCCTTCGTCAGATATTACAAAATGTTTTTTCCAAACAGTTATTTTCTAAAAGTTTTTTTGTACCAATATTTTTTCAATACGTTTTACCGTAACGTTTTACTTTTCAGTTTTGCCGTAAAGCTTTACTGTAACGAATCAACTACGATTCAACAATACTGGGACTGCGTACTCCATCAAGGGGCTCACGACATTTTCTTCAGAAGGTTTACAAAATGACAAGACTAATTTGGAATCGCGCTATTCAGGAAGCTTGCGCATCATGCCCGCGAACACCGAGCAGGAGCACCGCTGCCAGCAGCGATCCACAGGACGCAACCCAAAACGGAGCTGTGTCCCCGAAATGATCCCACAAAAAACCAGCAGCAGTGCTGGCCATGATGGTCGCAATCCCTGTGACTGTACCCAAGAGCCCAAGCCCTGTGGCCTTGAGATCTTTTGCGACTAAATCCACAGCCAGAGCCTTACCCACACCATCGGTGGCACCCATATAGAAACCATAAACAATAAATAACGACCAAAAATGCCAGGGCAATGAGGCCTGAGTAAAACCGAAATACACAGCACTAAAGGCAATTAATCCGCATGTCATGATTCTCTTTCTTGGCCAGTGGTCAGATAATCGACCCAAAAATGGACTACTCAGTGCATAGACCAAGTTATAGAGACAATAATACAAAATCACCTGAGCTGTCGAAGCTCCCGTTTGTTTTACCTTCATCAATAAAAACACATCACTAGAATTCACCAGAGAAAAAACTCCCCAAGAAAACAAATATTGTTTAAACGAAAAATTCAGCTGACTCCAAAGGCCAAGCATCGATCGCATTGAGATTTTATTTTCAGTCTTTGCAACTTGCGGTCTCTGGCTTTCGCGGACCCAAAAAAGCAAAGCCACCGAAATTAATCCTGGAAGAAGCGCCCAAAAATACAGAGTACGAAGTTGCTCAGGGTTTTTCTGCAAAAATAAAATGGCGAGCAAGGGGCCAAGCGCAGCACCCAAAGTGTCCATTCCACGATGCCAGCCATAAGCCGCCCCTCTTTGCTCGGCAGAAACAGAATCAGCAATCAAAGCATCGCGCGGTGCCGACCTCAAACCTTTGCCGGTGCGATCCAGGCTCCGTGCACCGAGCACACCAAGCCAATGAGTGGAGATACCGATCATCGGTTTAGCAATGGCGCCCAAAAGGTATCCGATCACAATAAAGGGTTTACGCCTTGAAATACGATCAGACCAATAGCCTGAGAACGTCTTAAGCAGGCTTGCCACACCTTCTGCAACCCCTTCGATCACACCGAGAGAGGACATCGATGCACCTAAGACTGCAGTCAAAAAAATGGGTGTTACCGGATAAAGCATCTCACTTGCAACATCGGCAAAAAAAGAAACCAAACCAAGTTGGATCACTGTTTTGTTCAATGGTTTTTTTGTCTCTTCACTCGTCATTTGTTTATCCTCGTTGTTTGAAGTCCTCGTATCATTTCCTAGCTGTATCACTTGGTTGTAATTCCTGACGGTAGACCAGGATGAGATCTCTGCATTAATCTTTTGGTTGTGCATTTTGATTTCATTTTCTGGTTGCATTCTTGGACCGCAGGTCTTTTTTCAGTTGCCGGTTATTTGTTTCTCAGTATCTCATGCTCCAATCACCAATTTCTTCGACCACCAAATGCCCCAGACACTATCGCATCACAAGATTCGATTTGATGCGAGTGCTTTTCGGAGTTAATCTGCAAACTCGAATTCAACCGGAGATTTCATCTTGCCAAAAAAGAAGTTCTTTAATTTAGGGTTCAGCGTTTTTTTCGTGGTCGTAATGATTTACCTACTGACTGGATGGTCGAATGAAAAATCAAGATCAAATTCTAAAGCAAATATCCAATTCTTGACAAACAAGCCCGAAGACCGCTTCCAAGTGGGGGACTCCGAGAAAAACACGACTGATCATTTTGCTCAGGCAAAAAAACTGCTCAACAAGAACCTAGTTTTGTTTGCAAACAAAACTATCTATTGCGGCTGTCTGGTTCAAAGAAGGAATATCGATCTCAAATCATGCGGCTATAAAATTCAATCTAATCCCAAAAGAGCGGCTCGTCTCGAATGGGAGCATGTCGTGCCAGCCGAAGCCTTTGGCCAAAGCTTTTCTGAGTGGCGCGTTGGTGCACCACAATGCCATGGCAAGAAAGGCCGAAAGTGTGCAAAGACCAACTTAGAGTTTTCAAAAATGGAAGGTGATGTCTACAATTTGTTTCCTGAGATTGGTGAACTCAATGGATTGCGTAGCAATTTCAGCATGGCGCAACTCAATGAGTCTGATTATGACTTTGGCGGTTGCAAAGCTAAACTTCATGATCGAAAATTCGAACCCATGGACTTCGCCAAAGGAATCGTGGCCCGTACCTATCTTCATATGGAGACCACCCACCCTGGACACGGAATCATCTCAGACAAGAATCGAAAACTCTTTGAAGCATGGGACAAGCTTTACCCGTTGACTGAGCTTGAATGCCAGCGCTGGAAGAAACTCGAAAAAATCACAGCGACAAAACATGCTCTCATCTCACGCTGTCCGAATTAAAACTCGGCGTTTTTGATCACAACTAGTTTTTCTTTGAGATAGTCACGCATGGTAAATGGCACGCCGCCTTTTGAGAAACCCGATTGTTCATCCCCGTAAAATGGCATCCAATCCACTCGAAAGGTTGGTACTTCATTAACAAGTACTGCAGTGGCCTTGAGACGCCGAATTGCAAAGTTCACCGCAGCCAAGTCTTGAGTGAATATCGAAGCATGTAAGCTCCAGGGAGATTGGTTGTGTTCGCGAATTGCCTCATGCAAATCATCATAAACCATGACCGATAGCACGGGACCAAACACCTCTAGCTGTCGAATGCGAGCATGCACCGGCGGATTAAGAAGCAGAGTCGGTGGATAGAAGTTTCCTGAATAAATCTGGCTTTCACTAGAATTTCTGATGTCCTCTTCGCCTATTTCTCTGTTTACTCCTCTGGATAATTCCCTGGCTACTTCTCTGGCTAATTCTCTGCCTAATTCATTGGCCATCTCCCCTGCACAATCACCATGATGGGCAGAACTGAGGCATTGAGCACCCATGGTTTTTGCCTCCTCAACCCATTCGTGAATTCGCTTTTGATCAGATTTGCGAATCAAAGGCCCAAGATCTGAATCCTCATTTAACGCCGACCCCACTTTAAGTTTCGCAACAAGGTCAACCAAGACAGCGCAAGTTTCTTTGAGAATCGATCGATGCACCCAAAGATTTTGTAAACTCACGCAAACTTGTCCTGCATGATAAAAAGCCGATTTCACCAGACTGGGTCCTACTTTTGTGAGATCAACGCTGGGCTCGAGAAATGCCGATGCAGTTCCACCGTGCTCTAACGCAAAACGAACACCTGGAGCAAGAAGCGAACGTAAATGCCAACCGACTCTGCTACTGCCAATAAAACTAAAAAACCGAATACGTGTGCTTTGCACCAAGCTTTCGGCCACATCATTAGAACAATAAACAATATTTATTTGTGTATCAGTAAATCCACACTCATGCAAAATCTTTAAAAATTCGAAGCACGTAAGCGGCGTCTCCAAAGCAGGCTTAAACAATATCGGACTACCAACCGCCAAAGCAGGGGCCACCTGATGTGCCATCAAATTCAAAGGATGATTGAAGGCACTGATAGCCAAGACCACTCCCAAGGGCTCATGAGTGGTCCAAGCCATGTGCTGATGGGAAGCCGGAGAAGCCCGCATCGGAACTTCCCGACCACCCAATCTCAAGGCCTCCTCTGCCGAAAATTGAATAGTCAAAATGGCGCGATCAACCTCCACTCGGGCATCGCGGATAGGTTTGCCACACTCCGAGGCAATTCTCTGGGCAAATAATTCTTTTTCTTCGCCAAGACGCTCTGCCACTCGCTTCAACTTTTGCGCGTTAGAAAATACCAGGGAGGATGAAAACTCCAGATTGTGAAAATGTTGATATAACGCTTCTAGGGCCAGATGTGCTTCATCTTTTGAACAACTCTCAACTTTACCCAAGACCGCGCCGTCATTTGGCGAAACTATTTCGGCAAACTCTATAGAAGATGCCGATTTCGGATTGGCTTGAAATAACTCTCGATTACTTTTCTGGAAGTCATGCGAAGCAGAAGCTGAAGCCAAATTTGTTCGATAAGGATCGCGTTTAAAAATCAAGTTGCCCATTTTTCACCTCATTGGCTTGATCTCACACCAAATTTTAAACGCAGGCAAGAAACGCATCTCGGATCAAGCTCACAAACGAGTATTCGCGAGAAACAACGAGCAGCCATAGAAACAAATGAAGCCTAATGCACCCACCTACCGCTGGCTTGATTGCCCGCTTACTGCGGGTTTAAATCTTGGACCCGCTTACTGCGGGTTTAAATCTTGGACCCGCTTACTGCGGGTCGGTCAGCGGAAACACACAGATGAATTCGCTGCCGACTCCGACGCGGCTTTCGAGACTGACTCTTCCGCCGTGTTTTTGGACGATGTGTTTCACTATCGAAAGGCCGAGGCCTGTGCCTCCTTGTTCGCGTGAACGCCCCTCATCGATACGATAAAAACGCTCGAAGAGTCGAGTTTGATGTTCTTCAAGTATTCCGGGACCATTGTCACGAACACGAAGACAAACCGAGCTCGGTTCACGGTACTCCCAAATCACTTCTACTTTTGAACCTTCGGGAATATACTGTATGGCATTCGAAATCAAATTGAGCAAAACCTGTTCAACTCGAATTGGATCAGCATAGACTTCACGAGCCCCATAAACTGTGGTCACTTCAATTTTTTTGGCAGCCCGACGTTTCTCTAAATTTCGGAGAGTGTCTTCAGTCAACTCTCGTGTGCTCGAAATTTTTTTAGTAAATTCGGCACCCGAATCAAATGCAGAAAGATCAAGGAGATCATTTAAAAGCAAAATCAATCGATCAACATTTCGCGAAACAATATCAAGAAACTTTTCAGCTGAATCCAAGCGATTTGCCTTCAGATCCTCCCGCAAAGTTTCAACGTATCCTTTAACCGAAGTGAGCGGAGTTCGCAGCTCGTGCGAAGCATTGCCTACGAAATCAATGCGAATTTGTTCGGCCTGCTTCAACTCGGTGATGTCGTGAAAAAGACCAACAGCACCATAAACTTCTCCACGACCATCTTTAAGTGGAGTGACAGAAATGGAGTAAAACCTTGCAATGCTGTGGTGTGAAGTATTGATCAGAGTTTTGATGTTTTGCGAACGCCCTTTTGTCAACGCCTCTTTAAAACCACGAATCACCTCAGGTGAGCGAAAAATCTGCCGAATATTATTGTCTCGCTTGGGCCCCAAAGCAGGACCAAACGCCAACGCAAATGGTGAATTAAAAAAAACCGGCCTTCCATGTTTATCAATTTCTAAGATGGCATCAGATAAAGTCGAAACTAAGGCCGACATTTCTTCACGATCTCTTACGACCTCACCGCTTTTTTCTAAAAGCTTAGCGCGAATGCGATCAAGCGCCCGCTCCAAATCATACCACTCTCCGGGAGCTTCCCACTCTAAATCAGAGAGTGTTGATTCGGTTTCAATACCTTTTCGAATGTCTCTCGCTTTACGTAAGATTCTCTCCATGGGGCGGAAATACCAGCGGGAGGCAATAACAAAATAAAGCCCTGCAACCAGCATAATCGAAAAAAACAAAGTCGTGAGATACGAATCAAAATCACCAAGCGAGCGATTCAAATCAACGCCCGGCTGAAAATGCGTATAAACAAAATATCGAACCGAAAAACCAAAAACTATTGCCGTGATAGAAACAAAACCGATGTAGTTAAAAAACATACGCTTGGCAATTTGCCACGGAAAATATCTTCTTTTGCGACCGATCCGAATCTCCATCTCATCCCTAGTTTCGTTTTAAATTTTCAATCTCGTGATCCCTACTCAATACTTTGCGAATTCAAGCAACTTCGTTCAATGGTCACTGCTTCTCACCCGATAACCAATTCCCCGAATCGTCTCGATGAGGTCGGCACAGTTGCCCATTTTTTTTCGCAATCCGAAGATATGGGTATCAACTGTACGTCCCACAACAGCAACTCCTTCTCCCTGTACCTGTTCGATCAATGAATCACGAGTGTGTACCTTTCCCGGTTGAGAAACCATAGCATGTAAAAGTTTATATTCAGAAGGAGTGAGCTGCAATAACTGGTGATCACATTTGACTTCATAGGTGGCCGGATTAATTTCAATTCCTCCAAGAGTGAGCAACTCCCCTGGTTGTTTTTTTTCATCGACCCGCGCGCGTCTCACGAGGGCTTTCACTCGGGCCTTCAAAACCGAGATTTCAAACGGCTTACTCATATAATCATCTGCACCGGCATCGAGACCAGCCACAATATCAGCGTCATCAGCTTTTGCGGTCACCATCAAAATACCCTGATGAGCTTCGTTCTTCTTACGCAATGACTGAATAAGATCAACGCCTGAGGCTCCTGGCAGCATCCAATCCAAAATAAGCGTATGGAATTTCTTTGCCTTAAGTGCTGGCAAAGCCTCCTCGACGGATCCTACACTTGTAACCTGATAACCCTCGCGTAGAAGATGAAGTTCCATTAACTCGCGAATTTCGACTTCATCCTCAACAATTAAAACCGTTCCGGCACCACTTGATTCAGCCATATCAAACCTCATTCGTTCAAGATCCAATCAGAAAAACTCCAAACACTTAAGCAAATGCCCCTTCAGTTGCCCACAACCCGGTCTATTCTACTGATGACCCATGTCTCACATCTTCACCGGTGAAAGCAAAGATCACATCCTCGGCAATATTCGTAGCGTGATCAGCCATGCGTTCAAGATTTCTCGCAATTAATATAATATCGAGCGCTGCCTCGGTGACATCCGCATTTATTTTCATCTGCTCTACACAGAGCTCAAACGCTTGGTTCTTTAACTCATCAATCGCATCATCACGCTCGAGCACTGTCTGCGCCAAATCAATATCTTCACGAATAAAAGCATCTAAAGCATCACGCACCATCAGTCGTACTTGTGCAGCCATTCCCGGCAAATTCAATTTTAAATTCAACTTCGTGTCTGCCAAATAGTGTTCAGCATTGTAAGCAATATTCACAGCTTGATCACCCATGCGTTCGAGATCCGTATTGATCTTGATGATCGCCAAAATCAAACGCAGATCTCCTGCCACTGGCGAAATTCGCGCCAGGACCTGAAGACAATTATCGTCAACTTGAATATGCGATTCATTGATTCGCCTTTCAATGGCCAGAATTTCTTCAAGTTTTTTTAAGTCACGCTCAAGCAATCCTTGAGTGGCTTTTTCAATAGCCTGTTCCACATAGCCACCCATGGTTGCAATTCGACCCTTCAGGTCTCGCAAATCTCTTTCAAATCTTCTTTCCATTTTCACTCCCCATTTGCCTTCCCTTTTCCCCCCGACGCCCTCTGCTGACATATCTGATGGCGCTGCATTTTAAGTGGCAATGTCATCTGCAATTTCTTGGCGTTAGGTCACATCCCTATTGTAACTCAATTAACCGATTACAAAATCTACTTCAATTATCCTCACTCACCTTCGCCAGTCATCAGAGCCGAGTGAGTTTGTGCTCAGGATCTCAACCAAATCGTCCCGTGATATACTGCTCCGTTCGCGCATCTTTTGGCTTAGTAAAAATTCGACTGGTGATTCCATTTTCCACCAGGTCTCCTAATAAGAAAAATGCCGTTTGATTAGAAATCCGTGCAGCCTGCTGCATATTGTGAGTGACAATGATCACGGTCACTTCATTCTTTAGTTCAACCACAAGCTCTTCAATTTTCGCAGTCGAAATTGGATCTAGCGCACTTGTAGGCTCATCCATTAAAATCACAGGCGGGCTTACGGCAAGCGCGCGAGCAATACACAACCGCTGCTGTTGCCCTCCCGACAAGGACATACCGCTGGCGTTAAGCTTGTCTTTGACCTCATCCCACAAAGCCGCATGTCGCAAACAACGCTCCACCACCTCATCCAAAATCGATCGCCTACGAACACCTGCCAATCGAAGCCCTGCCACCACATTGTCATAGATACTCATGGACGGAAACGGATTTGGTTTTTGAAAAACCATCCCCACGCTTCGTCGCACAGAAACAGCATCAACTCCTGCGCCATAAATATTCTCGCCAGCCAATAAAACTTGACCCTCAACCCTCGCGCCTGAAACTTCTTCGTGCAAGCGATTTAAACAGCGAAGAAATGTCGATTTACCACACCCGCTTGGTCCAATCAGAGCGTGCACCTCTTTACGCTTAAATTCAATCGACACATCTTTCACAGCCATGTGCTGACCAAAATAGGCCTTGAGATTTTTAACTGACAAAATCACATCTGAAGCAGTTTCCATCTTTTTCCCCTAGCGTCTCGACCATTTCAGCAAGGCTCGAGTGCTCAAATTCAAAATCAATACAACGCTCACTAAAACTAAAGCACCTGTCCATGCTTGAGCTCGCAGATGATCATCATGCGAGCTTGCATAATTAAATATCTGTACAGGTAAAGAGGAAATCGGCGAATTTAAACCCCGAAATCCGAAATTGTTTGAAAATGCAGTGAAGAGTAGCGGTGCAGTTTCTCCTGCGATTCGCGCCAAAGCCAACATCACACCTGTGACAACGCCACCGAGACTCCCAGGTAAAACAACACTCATGATCACTCGCCATTTTGGTAACCCCAACGCCAAACCTGCTTCACGAATGTGATTCGGCATCAGTTTCAAAATCTCTTCAGTCGTTCGCGCCACGATCGGCACCATGATGATCGCCAGTGCGACGGATCCAGCATAAGATGAGTAATGATGGAGTGGGGCCACAACCAAAGCGTAAGCAAATAAGCCCACGATGATCGATGGAACACTGGTCAGCAAATCCGTCATGAATTTTAGAATTTTATTTGTTTTTCCATCGCGATATTCAGCCAAATAAATTCCGGCGCCGATTCCCCAAGGCACACCCAATAATGACGCCATCAAAATGATCACGGCACTTCCAGTGATGGCATTGGCCATTCCTCCTCCGGGCTCACCAATCGGTCGTGGTGTCTCGGTGAAAAACTCAATATTCAAACCCGGTGCACCTTTAAAAATGACGTAGGCGAAAACAAAAAACAGAGGCAAGATTGCGACCAATGAAATCGTCACAATCAAGGCCTGCCAAACGCGACTCACCCATTTTCGTTTGCGATCAAGAAGACTGACTGTTTGAATCAGATTTTTGGTCATCGCGCCTTCTTTTCCACGTTCCAAATAATCAAACGCGCAACGGAGTTGATCACCAAAGACACCACAAACAGAGCCAGACCAACTGCAGCCAGTGATGAGAGCTGTAAGCCACTCGCCTCTGGGTATTCATTGGCAATTACACTGGCCATCGTTTGTGCCGGAGCTAAGATGGAGGCACTGATATCGCTACGATTGCCAATGACCATGGTGACCGCCATGGTCTCACCCAATGCGCGTCCAAGTCCCAAAATCACAGCGCCCAAAATTCCAGATTTAGCGGTAGCCAACACTGCCATGCGCATCATCTCCCAACGAGTCGCACCCAAGGCCAATGAAGCCTCTCGAATTGAAGGATCAACGGTGTTGAATATCTCACGACACATCGACGCTATGGTAGGCGTGACCATTACAGCCAAAATGATCGAAGCTGTCAGCATGCCCACGCCAAATCCCGGCCCGGCAAATAGAGAACCTGCATAGTTGTGCATGAGATTTGAAACGTCGGAGAGCCCCAATTGGGTCCATCCAAAAAGATGGCCAAGCAAAACCGCAGCGTACGCAGGTATAGTGAGGAGAAACCCCAACCCTATCGAAAACCAACTATCGGGTCCAAGCCAAAGACTCAACTTCGGTTGCACTGTCGATTGCATAAAAGGTGAAAGCACAAAAATGCCCCAAAGCCCATAGACCACACTCGGAATCGCAGCCAACATTTCAACTAAAAATCCAACAACTTTCGCAATTCCCTTGGGTGCAATTTCGGTCAGAAACAGTGCCACACCTAAGCTCACAGGAGCAGCCAACAATAAAGCAAGCAAACTGCTCATCACAGTTCCATAAATGAAGGCGAGAGCACCATATTGCTCCATCGGCGGATTCCAATCATTCGTGATAAAGAATTTGAATCCTAAAGTGGTCAAGGTGGGCCAAGCCATTTTCAGGAGTAAAAATACGATACCACAAAGAAGCAAGATCACGGCCCAGCTCATCGCTTTCAAAAGCCAATAAAAAAGGCGATCGCCAAAATGTCGTCCTCGCTGCATCACTTTAGGTATCCTCGCCTCATCACAGTCCCGACCGCGATCGAAAGTCTTCGTATCACAAGATAATATCTGCCCGCGTTCACTAAGAACATCCATACGGTCCGCAATTATAAGTGGAAACATCCCAAACCATTGTCAGGATTTAGTCAAGACAGGAGGTCTTGAAGCGTAAACCAACCAAGACAGGAGGTCTTGAGCCGTAAAACTAACCCGGACTGGTTAAGAAAGTAGCACTTCCCATGACTCGGGCTTGAAACCAACAAGGCAAATTTCATCGGAGATCAACAGTGGACGCTTCACTAACTTGCCATGCTCACTCAGAAGCTTCAGGGCCTCGGCCTCAGACATCTGCTCCAATTTACCGGCAATACCCAGTTCACGGTATTGAACGCCTGAAGTATTGAAGAGGTGCTTCAACCCCTGCCCATTTTTTTTAAGCGACACCAAGGCTTTTTTTAATTCGGCCACCGATGGCGGAGTCTCGACAATCGCACGTTTTTCAAAAGAAATCTGATGTGTTTCAAGAAACTTTAATGCCTTCACACAGGTACTGCATTTAGAATATTCATATACACGAATTTGTTTGGCCATTTTATTACCTTGGTTGATTACCCTGTTCGCTGTCAATTTGTACTAAAACCTATTTCGCCATTTATTTTTGAAGGGCAAAGTCTCTTCACCAATGCCCTCACGAAAACTCTAGGCCTTTGATGCAATGTCCACTCTGCGCAGACCACACTCCGAAATACCACTCAAGCCACACCAAGTGCTCGCAATCCCTGCACCAAAAGAATCGTCAACACATAGGCTACAATATTGAACACCGCGAGCTGTAGAAGAGCAAACTTCCAACTCCCAGCCTCACGAACAGCCATCGCCACCGTCGACAAACACTGCAGGGCAATCATAAAAAATAGCACCAATCCCAGCACGCTCGAAACCGTGAAAAGCAAATGTCCATCTGAAGTCTTGGCTTCACTCATTTTACTCAAGAGTCCCTGCTGCATAGAATCGGTATTATCGTCACTCACCCCGAACATGACAGCAAGGCTCGAGACAAATACTTCGCGTGCCGCAAATGCCGAAATCAAGCCCACACCCACGCGCCAATCGAGTCCCATGGGTTTGAATATAGGTTCGACTGCCACACCAACTTGTGCCGCATATGACCCCTGTAAACGCAACGCTTTGTCACTTTCTTGAAAATTTGGAAATGTCGTTGCAAGCCAAATGACCAAAGCAAAAGTGAAAATGGGAGGACCTGCTCGCTTCACATAGCTCAAAGTGCGATTGTAGGCTGAACGCAAAACAGTGCTCAAATCAGGGCGTCGATACAATGGAAGCTCGAGCATGAACCAACTCTTGTCGCTCATCTGCAAAAACCGATTGACGATCGCAGCAGCGATCGCACCGACCAAAAGACTCGCAAGGTAGATGCCTGTTAACATCAAGCCTGCTTTCCATGCGGCTGCGCCTCGAAACAAAAATGACAGGAGTAACGCGTAGACTGGCAACCTTGCACTACAAGACATCAAGGGAATTACAAAAAGAGTGATCCACCTTTCGCGTCGGGAGGTGATGGTTCTAGCAGCCATCATCGCTGGAACCGCACAGGCGTATCCAGACAATAGGGGCACAAATGACCGACCATTTAAACCAAGCTTTGAAAACGGCTTATCCATCAAGGTCGCCGAGCGCGCAAGGTAACCGGAATCTTCAAACGCAATAATCCCTAAAAACAAAATCAGAATCTGCGGCACAAAAACAAACACCCCACCGAAACTTGCGATCACACCGTTGGCCACAAAATCGGCCCACAAAGAGTCAGGCCAATGCTCCAAAATCTTCGCCCCGATCCAAGAAAATCCGCCGTCGACGGCATCCATAAGAGGCTGAGCCGCCCAAAAAATACTGGTAAACAGCAAACCCATCACAAGTGCAAAAAACAGAAGACCCCAAACTGGGTGCAGAAGAACGCGGTCTATTTTTTGTGTCTTTAAACGAGCATCTCGAATTTGGTCGGCGCGCACACTTAAGTTTTTAGATAATACCTTAGCCTGTAGCTCGGCATTTTTTTGCATGACCGCTTCGGTGTGCTCATGAGTCCAGTGTTTCAACTCACGAACATGAGGAACCCCATCAAAAGAAATAACCGTGCGAACAACATCGAACAACTCGACCACACCGCCACCTAATCGGCCATCAATAGCGACGACCGGGCAGCCGAGCTCTTTGGACATTGATTCCAGATCAATCTGCTCCCCACGGGCACGAACAATATCCATCATTGTAAGAGCAACCACCACTCTGAAGCCAGCCTCCTGAAGTTGCTTCGTCAAAAACAAATGCCGTGACATTTGAGTCGCATCCACCACAGAAATAACAACCTTTGCCACTCCAAATTCCTTGTGGCGATAAACCGCCTCGACTGCGACTTTTTCATCTGGTGATTTGGCCAACATGCTATAGGTACCAGGAGTATCCATGACCAAAACAGTTTCGCCGTAACGAGGATGCGATCCTCCCACCGAGTATTCAACTGTGGCTCCCGGATAATTTACAGTTTTATAGCGAGACCCTGTCAGCCAATTGAATAAAGTAGTTTTACCTGAGTTGGGACTGCCAAAAAGAGCCACAACAAATTTTTCTTTCACATAGCCACCGTTCACAAAATTTTCGGTGGTAACCGCAGCTGGTTTCTTTTCTATTGTCATAAACGTATACACTCCGCTTCAACTTTGCGTAGGGCGATGGTCATGCCTCGCACTTCAACCAAAAGAGGTTCTCCAAAAGGTGCGCGGCCCACCAGGCGAACTGTCTCTCCGCGCAAAAAACCGAGTTCCCGAAGACGCTCTAAAAGCACGTCATCCCCAGCAAGACAATCAATCTTACCCTCATATCCATTTTGTTTTTTTGCTAACGACATTGATCTCCCTCTCGCACCATCTTTGACCAACCTAAAATGTTGAACGGAACCGGTCAACGAATGGGTCAAGAAGCCCATAGATCAAGTCCATGCTGATGGACAATTGAGAATGAATTGAGAACGCACCCGTCTCAAGACCGGGTTCACGAAATGTCAGGACCAGAATCAACTTCGCGACCTCGGCCCCAGGACAAACACGAAAACTGGCATTAAAAAAGCACCGCTTAAAAAACCAGCAATGTGCGCAGCAAACGCGATCCCTCCCGACAGAGCCAGAGACGAGGAGATGAGGCCCGAAAGAAGCTGGCCCAAAAACCAAATCAGCAAAAACACAAACGCGGGAATCTCAAAAGTAATTGGATAAAAAACAAAAAAAGTGAGCATCTTGAGGCGTGCCGATGGAAACAACAAAAGATAGGCTCCCATCACACCCGAAATGGCACCTGATGCACCAATCACGGGTACAATAGATTCACTCTGCAACAAACAATGCCCAAATGAGGCAAGAACACCACACAGGATATAAAAAAGCAAAAAACCAATGGGCCCCATACGATCTTCGACGTTGTCGCCAAACAACCAAAGCGACCAAAGGTTGCCGATCAAATGAGCCAAGCCACCGTGGATAAACAAACTTGTAAAAAAGGTTTTTGTTCCCGAAAGGGAAATGGCCGAAAAACCCAGCCAAGGTAAAAAATCACGAGCTGGAATAAGACCAAAACGATGCACAAAGAGTTCAATGGCACGAGGGGATAGGCGCATTTCATAGGTAAAGACAAAAAGATTGATCGCAATCAAAAACAAGGTCATCCATGGAAAACGCCGAGCCGCGATCGTGTCACGTAATGGAAACACCTGCTTTTACTCCTGTTGCAAACATTGAAGATATTGACGAATCGTTTCGCGAAGGCCCAATTGCAAAGCATCACAAATCAACGCATGCCCAATCGAGACTTCATCCAAATAAGGCAACCGTTGAACCAAATAAGCAAGGTTGTCTCGATTCAAATCATGCCCTGCATTCAATCCAAGTCCATATTGTTTGGCTTGCTCGGCAACACGACAGTAAACATCTGTGACACTCACCTGACCGCTTGTACCGAAGGCTTCAGCATAGGCTTCCGTGTAGAGTTCAATGCGATCCACACCACAGTCATGCAAAATCTTTAGCTCATCTAAGGTGACGTTGTAGGGATCGATAAAAACCGATACCCGCACTCCCAAATCTTTGATTTGTTTTGCAACTTTCATGAGCAGGTTTTGCTGATCAAAAACTTTCCAGCCGGCATTTGATGTCAAAACCTCAGGTGGATCTGGCACCAAGGTCGCCTGCGCAGGCCGCACGTCGTGCAAAATCTGTATAAATTCGCTTGAGGGGTAGCCCTCAATATTAAATTCAACTGAAATGCTCTTCGCTATTTCGTACACGTCAGATTTTCGAATGTGTCGTTCATCTGGCCTTGGATGTACAGTTATACCGTGAGCACCAAAGCCAATGATGTCGTGACAGGATTTTAAAACATCGGGGTTGTTTTTGCCTCTTGAATTTCGCAGCGTCGCCAATTTGTTTACATTTACACTCAAGCTTGTCACTTGCCTAACCTGCCCTTCTGACCTTATCATTTGCAAGTGAAAGTAACGTAAATTTTCTCGCCAAGCCACTATTAACCTGCTCTTGCCGATGAACTGTACAGTTTGCTGGCCGAACATCTTGGCAAAAGATCTCAGAGTTTTTTAAAGGAGAGTGTCATGTCACAAGTTCAAGCCGTGCGGGGAACAAGAGACCTTTTACCAGAGGAATGCCGCAAACATCGACATATCATCAATCTTGCTCTTGAAATCATGTCACGCTACGGATTTCACGAAATGGAAACGCCGATCTTGGAACCGCTTGGTGTTTTTGCTCGGACTCTCGGTGAGGAGACCGATGTTGTCGCAAAAGAAATGTACACGTTCAAAGATCGTGGTGGTGATGATTTGGTTCTTCGACCCGAGGGAACGGCTGGAATTGCGCGTGCTTTTGTCTGCGAGGGATTGGCACAAAATATTCCACTTAAGGTCTCTTACTGCGGCCCCATGTTTCGTTACGAACGACCGCAAAAAGGACGCTATCGACAGTTCTATCAAATCGGTGCCGAACTGATGGGAAGTGACAAGCCGCAAGCCGATATCGAGGTGATCGCCATGGCACAACATCTTCTCGAAGCTCTCGGACTTAAAGATCGAATTGAATTACAGATTCACTCGATGGGTGATCCAGAAAGCCGCGCCGGCTACAAACAAACATTAGTTAGTTATCTAGAATCTCGCAAAGCCGAGCTCTCAAATGACAGCCAGACTCGCCTTGAGAAAAACCCGTTACGGATTTTAGACTCTAAAGACGCAAAAGATCGCGCCATCATCAAGGATGCTCCAAAGCTGCTCGATGCCTTGAGTGGCGAGGCCAAAGATTTTTTTGCTGAGGTTTGCAAAGGGCTTGATACACTCGGGATCAAATACACCATCAACCCTTATTTGGTTCGAGGTTTTGATTACTATGGTCACACCGTGTTTGAGTTTGTTTCAAACGAACTCGGAGCCCAAGGCACAGTTCTGGGCGGTGGACGATACAATGGGTTGGTGCAAGAGCTGGGTGGCCCCTCCACCCCAAGTATTGGATGGGGAGCCGGACTTGAACGCCTAGCCATGCTCACCACGAACTTACCCGAAGAAACAAAGCCCATTGCGATTGTTCCACTTGGTGAAGAGGCCGAAACCGAAGCTTTAAAACTGACCCAAGAACTTCGGGCGCATGGATTTTCTGTCGACCTTGGATTTGGTGGAAATATGGGAAAGCGCATGAAGCGTGCAGATAAAATCAAAGCATTCGCAGCCGTAATCTTAGGATCAAATGAAATTCAGAAAGCTGTCGTGTCTTTAAAAGTCTTGAGCACTGGCACGCAAAAAGAAGTACCCCGTAGCGAACTAGCAAAAACACTTCGCGAAGAACTCAAATTATCACGCTAAGGACCTGGCGTCGTCAGAGGAGAGAAAATGAGTGAAATCACCGAAGTTGTGGCCGAACAAGTCGAACGCGCAAACGAAACAAGCAATGACCCAAAGCTAAACTCATGGATAGCTATTGTCGTGGCCGTTTCAGCCTCATTCATGGCAATTTTCAATATTAAAGACAATAATATTGTGCAGGCGATGTCGCAAGCCCAGGCCCACGCCATTGACACCTGGTCATTTTACCAGGCAAAAAGCACCAAACAACACCTGGCCGAAAACATCAAGAACCAGCTAGAAATCGACCTCTTGTTTCAACCTCATATAGATCAACAAGCTCAAGAAAAAGTAAAAAAACTCATCGAAGAAAGCCAAAGCAAAATTGAAAAATATGAGAAAGAAAAAAATGATTTAAAGATTCAAGCTGAGTCTTTTCAAATTGAATATGAGAAGCTCAATCTTCATGACGATCAATTCGATCTAGCTGAGGCGGCCATTTCTTTGGCGCTATCAATATTAGGCATCACGGCGCTCATTCAGAAACGACCACTGTTTTATTTTGCGCTAGTGTTGGTCGGTGTGGGATTGACCTTTGGCTTTGCAGGATTCTTAAACTGGAATTTACATCCAGATTGGTTGGCTCGAATCTTGGAATGAAGAGAACCAATGTAACAAAAGGAGATTCACATGCATCTTCACTGCAGGGACGTGAGCTTTGCCTATAGTGCCGAACCACTGCTAAATAAAATTAATTTTGAGGTGCCTTCATGCTCACATCTATGGATCAAGGGGCGAAGTGGATCTGGTAAGTCTTCTTTCCTTAAACTCCTAGCAGGACTGCTGCAGCCCCAATCCGGATCCATTCAATACACGACAGAGGATGGCCTTACCACGAAACTCAATTTACTCAGTCCGAAGGAGCAAGATGAGTTTCGCCGGCAGAATATTGGTTTTCTTCACCAAGAAAATCATTTAATCGGCCACTGGACGATTGAACAAAATCTCAATCTCGCAAAATACACCTCTGTTCACAAGACTGACCTCTCAGCAAAACAGCTTCTCATGGAGCTTGGTCTAAATCTAAATAGTCTTAACCTGCAAAACCATGACCTTCATGGGCTTGACACACAAGACTCACCCAAATCTGACGATTCGAACAAAGTATCACGTGAAAAAAAACAATACTTTCACTTCGGACAGAAACTTACATCAGAGTTGAGCGGCGGTGAACGCCAACGTGTAAGCTTGGCTCGCCTGCTTTTGCAGAAGCCGAAGATCGCCTTGCTCGACGAACCCACGTCGCATCTTGATGACGAAACCGCGGAGCAAGTGATGAACCTCATCGCCAAATACCTAAAAGACACCACCACTTTAATTGTCAGTCATGATCAACGGTTAAAGCAGTACTTTTCATCACCGGTTGCCTTTCATGATTTGCAATCAACAAAAAAACAAACCGCGGCATCACCTCCCGCATCTCTACAAAAAAAATCAGCAAATTTTGGAGAGCAAGCATGAGACCAGGATTGTCCCTTTTTGCTAAGACGATTTTTACTAAGAAAGTTTTTGCTGAAACGGTCAGAAATGAAATACGTCAGAATAGATTTCACCTTGTGGCTCTCTTTCTTGTTTCGGTCTGCTTTGGGGCAAGTCTGATGTTGACCGCAAGTTCGGCAAAAAAAATTGCTCTGCTTTCTACCCACGAAAGTTGGAACACGGACCTTGTGATTTTACCAAAAGGCATTTCCCTTGAAGACTTTCGCAAAGAGATTCTCTCTGGTCAAACACAGGCACTTTTACCCGAAGCTATGTTCAACACCACTGTTGAATTGGCCCAGGGTCAATTCAAGTTGGGCGCCATCTTGCCTCTCCGAGATGCCCAACAAAATCCGATGGTTTTAGTCAAAGGAGATCATCTTGGCCTCAGCTGGCTTCCGCCCTTGATTACTCAGCAGAATTGGGCTCCACAGACGGCCTATCAAACTCCGGAATGGGGTACGCATGTCATCGCCGGATTCTTTGCCTCCGGCCCAGAAAATATGATGAAGAATTTGAAAGATTTGATTGATCGAAAAACCGTTGGTCAAGCCTATTGGATCAAGGAGCAAGAGGCAAAAGATCAAGAGCTACAAATGCAACTCTTCGCTGCCCTAAAGCAATTTACCCTTCTCGCCGGAACGCTTGGGATTGTCGGATTTTTGTCTCTTCTCTCCTGGTTGCATTCTAGACTTAAAGAGAGTTTTTTGGTTTTGCGAGAGATCGGTATTTCGCAATCTCTGTGTCGAGGTGTATTCTTGTGTTTAGTTTCATTGTTTATTGCCCTACCAATCAGCTTGGGAGCACTAGGAGTGATTCTCCTCGCTGGAGTTTCACTCTCTTAAGGCAAGAGCATGGTTTCCGCACATCACCATATGGGAGACAGCGAAGACAGTTATGACAAATGAAACAAAACCAATGGAAATGCCTCCGGAAATTGAAACCTCTCGGCTCTATTTACAAAAAAGATCTTTGGCCGATTGTGACGAACTCTACCAAGTCATTGTTAAAAACCGCGATCATCTCAACCATTTCATGCCGTGGGTGAAATTCACTGTCTCGATCGCCGACACCCATGCGTACTTGCAGGAAGCACAGGTGTTTTGGACCCAACGCTCAACTTTCGATTATACGATTCGCGATAAATCTTTAAACAAAATCATCGGGTCAATCGGTGTGCATAGTATCTGCTGGAACGAACGTCACTGCGAAGTCGGCTATTGGCTCGATCAACTCAGTGAGGGCCAAGGGGTTTTGTCCGAGGCGCTTATCGCACTTGAAAGAGAAATTTTTAATCTCGGATTTCATCGAATTGAAATTCGCTGTGATGCAAACAACACACGATCTGCGCGAGTGGCGCTTCGCAATGGCTATCAATACGAGGGACTACTCCGTGAGGACACCTTGAGGTCACCCCCGTCTCGCATCGACCTCGAAACCGATTCCAATATCAAATATCGTGATTCCGTGATTTTTGCCAAATTGCAAACTCACGCGACTAAATCAGGGCAACCGATGGCTAACCCTTGGTTTCAAGGGGTCGACTTCATCTATCTCTTTGTGGAAGACATTGTTCAAAGTACGACCTGGTATGCAAAAGTCTTCGGCGTCGAGCCCACTCATTGTTCAGATGTGTTTGGAGAATTACAGGCCAGTCATCAAACCAAAATTAGCTTTCACCGAGCTGATCAGAAATCGCCAATTTCTTGTGGAGGCAGTGTGGCCTACTTTAAAACTTGGGATTGGAATAAAAGTCTTCGGCATTTCACTGATAATGGCGCTACCATCTACCGCGGGCCTTTGAAAATACCAACGGGACAAAGTATCGCTCAACTTCGGGATCCGTTCGGGCAAGTCATCGGTCTGATTGGATATGCCAACGAACCGACGCCGAGTTGATTCTTCACCCTTTTACTTCGTGCTCGGACTCTGGCACAGGCCCATTGCAGATCCTTGCAACTGATCGTTGCAGTCAGTTCGCTGCCAGTCGATCGTTGCAGCCGATCATTACATTTGTCTCGGTCTAACGTAGGTCGACAAGTGCCTTAGCTTGTAGAACCTGCGCCTGGTCTTCACTCAACCCCATCCACTCCGAATACTCATGAAGCATCAATGCCGTGGCTTGCGCCGGTATTTCTCTAAAATGGACCTTTCTTGCAAGCGAGAAAGAGCTGATACAGAATCGATTGGGACGATGGCTGAAGATGCTGCCATCAACAGGCCTGCGATCACTATCAAAACACGGCCGATCATCATCTACATGCGGAACCACAGATTGCATAACACTAAATACATTTTGTGGAGGCAAAAAAAGTGCGCCAAAAAGTCGATTGTGTTCAGGAGACAAAGTGCCCTTCTTAAATTCATTATGTTTATTTAACAAATAAGTCCTAAGAACCGACACCAGCGACTTCACTTGATCTTCCACCATCTCAGGATCTTGATATCCCTCTGGAGGAGTGGGATTCATGACATTACCTCCTCCTCCACTGACTCCGCCAACATCATCAAATACTGAAGCCGTAAGCGAGGGCGGAGCACCTAAAAAATCACTCACCGTGAAACGTTCTTGAACACTCGCATTCGACCAATCCTGAGCCTGAGCCTGAAGAGCCACAATGAAAACGCCGAAAAAAATAAATCCCGATCGCAAACGCCCGCGCCCCCGAAAGCGGGACCCAAAACATCTGTCCATCGAACTTCTCGCAAATCCGATGAAAAATCCTAGGGGCAAGCTGATCAATTTACCTAGCCATTCAAGTGGTAACTGCCCTACAATTGGAACCCCAGAAAATTTCATTTTCAACCCCTTTATCGTTTTCTCTACCGAACACGTTCAAGCGCCCCTAAAACAGCCCACGCCTACCTCTTCATTTTTGACACGTGAGCGTTTGACAGGCAATTGATTAAAGCTAAAAACTAAAGGCAAAATTAAGTATTGCTAAAGGTAAAAATGAAGCTCTCCATTTTTGAATACAAAGACTACAAGCGTTTTATTCGTGATTGGATCGACCAGAGCCCTCAGCAAGGGCGTGGGCTCAGAACCAAACTTGCCGAAGCACTGGGATGTCAAACGGCGTTTGTCACACATGTCTTGTCTGGCGAATACCACTTCAGTCTTGAACAGGCAGAAGCATGCGCGCGATGGATGGGTCTCGAAGAATCCGAATTGGATTTCTTTTTTCAATTGATTCTACTTCAGCGAGCCGGAACCAAAAATCTCCAAAAACATTTTGAGAGACAGATTTCACAAAAACGCGAACAGCAGACTCTGCTAAAAAAACGGGTTAATATTCCAGAAACGCTCTCCAATGAAGATCAACAAATCTATTACTCAGAATGGACCTACGCCACACTACATATGGCGGTTTTAATTCCTGAGCTGCAAACGCTTGAGGGTTTGCAAAGCCGATTTGCTATCCCTCCAGCTAAGCTTCGTTCAACACTTGATTTTCTTGTCAATCGTGGCTTGATCGCTTTTGAGAAAGGACGATTCAAATCTCTTAAACCCGTGTTGCATCTTGAAGTTGAATCGCCACTTATCAAGCTCCATCACACCAATTGGCGTTTACGGGCTATTGATACAATCGATCGAAAATCCTTCGAGAATCTCCACTACTCTGGAGTGATTTCACTTTCAAAAGAGGACTATGAGTGGGTGCGAGAAAAACTCTCACAACTTCTCAAGCAAGTCGTCGAGCGCCTCAAGAACTCTCCCGACGAAAAACTGGCCTGCTTGAATTTTGATTGGTTCGAAATTTAGCATGAGGGAAGCCAGTCGCCATTCGCCCCCCCAAAAAAAGAAAACCATCACCTCTCTGTAAATACATTCTATTTAGGAACACCTGCATCGATCCAGCGCAGCAGAAAATCCACCTCTTCCTTCGTCAATCCCTCATCTGGGGGAGGAGGCATTCGATCCTCATCCAATCGTGTGACCGAATGAATGAACTTACTACTCGCTGCGGGGCTCCGCCAGAGCATTGGTCTTTTTTGAATTTCTTCATATGGAAAAAACAAAATACCTGCGACTTCAATATCATCAGCATCAGGATTGTGACAGGTGATGCATTTGGGCTGAAGGATACGCTGAACCACATTCTCATAAGTGAGTGCGATTTCAGAAAGAGGCAGCTTCGCACCGCCACCACCAGCACCTCTATTTTTGCACTCGCTTAAGGATGAAACTTTTTGACTCCCCTGTTCTGGAGCTCCACTAGCTACCCAGGCATTCAGCACGGCCTGTTGACATGAATCCAACAGTGCATAGCCGTTTTTTGCGGGCGGCATGCTGCCACTTGTGATTTCACTTTGCACAAGGTTTAGCTTCTGTCTCACTAAAGACAAGGTGCTGAGATCAGGACTGTTTTTTCCAGAGTGACAGCTCCGACAACTCGACAAAACACCGACTTGCACTACGGGCCAAGAGATCAAAGAATCCCCTGTCAATTCACTACCCGAGGATTTTTGTGCCCTCTCGGCAAAAGCATTGGCGTCTTTTATGGTTCGATAGTTACAGCTCGCCAAAACAAAAGCCATTGCCGTCAAAGCAAATCGCAAAATCCATTTGCGCATAACAAAAACTTGCACAGATCGAACATCGTGACTCCGCAAAAGCGGATCTTTGAAAATACGCAAAAGCACAGTTTTAAAGATAATAATGTAATAGAATCCAGGCATAAATAGACTCCTTTGGATCGCTAGACATGTTCACCTGCTGGGTCAAGGCCCCACTCACTTCAAAATGTGGACGAGGAAAGAATTGAAATCCAGGGCCGAGTCTCCGCATTCGAGTTTCATTGTCCCGCACGTCGGACTGTTGCGATTCGAGAAAAAATAAGGCATCGAAACCTTTGAACAGAGTGTAGCCCAATTTCTGATAGCTCGCCCATCCGACCGAATTGTCCTCAGCCGATCCTGCACCTTTGGTGGTCACATTCTTGCGATCAATTTCGCTCAACCAAAAAAACCTTTTGCTGAAACCCAAAACACCCCATAACCCAGATAGATCGGTGCGTGCAGTACTTGTGGTGGAATGCAGAAGGTTGAACGCCAATTTGTATCGATCCTGAAAGCTGTACTGTACCTGTGCCAACCATGATCGCTCCGGATCCTCTTCAGCAAACTGCTTAGCAAGCGAAATATTTCCAGACCAAACAGGACCTGTCCATTGTGCCTCAATAACATCACGGCGAGCACCCAATCCGAAGCCAGAAAAATTTCGAACAAAAGCAATATGGTCACTAGAAAACAAACCATATTGAGGAACAAACCGTCCTACCCGAAAACTCAATTCTTCAATTGGTCGAAGCATCGCATAATACTGAGTGCCAACATCACGCCAGACCAATGAATCCTCAGCCACTCCTGAATCTTGGACCTCACCAATGTTGACGACTGCCGCCCACAGGTCACGCACCAAACCAAGCGCGAGGTCCGCCTGCATCTTTACAAAGCGACCCTGTTTCATTATGGCGTCTTCTTTGTGAACCTGTACCGCACGAACATCGCCTCCGATGAGAACCCACTTTTCAAGAGCTTCCCTTTGCAACTTGGAATCCAGCCATCCATGCATGAACCCGGCTTCGCTTTCGGTTCCCCAGGTGCTCAAAATTTCTGAGCTCAAACTTTTTCCGTACGAGGTCAACAGGCCCCCTCCAGAAGGAGAAACGTGACAAGCGGCACAGGTGTTGTATTGGAATCGTGTCATCTCCACAAAGGCGAAAGACGAATTTGAGTCGAACATCATGAGAGCAAAGGTCAGAACCATCATCCAAACTGGAGCACGATTTGTCTTTGAGCCAGAAGTACTTTGAATAGTCCTCAGAATTTCAATAACAATCGACATGGCTATTTTCCTTTGCGTTCAAGTTCAAGCTTCACTTCGATCTCCACACGATCGGCGACCTTGATTCCCATATAGGAAGGAATTTCGATATTGAAATCACTCAATGCCAAGGAAAAATTTGCCACCACTTCTGAGCGATCGATTTCACTTTTGCCTGTCGAATCACTTGGCAATCGTACTAACTTCGTGAGCAAAAAATCTCCCTCGATCACGCGACTCACTTGATGCAACTCCAGAGTTCCTTTGAACCGAGATTTCTCTTTACTGAGCAAACATTTTTCAAGATCCATCGGCAACTCAAAGGATTCAAATCTTAAAATGGCCTGCGGTGCTTTTTCGACCTCTAAATACTTTTTCTTCATGTGCTCATCGCGAATTTCAAGGCCCGTGTCGAGAGAAGCGAGTGGCAAACTGATTTCACCACTCAGCTTTTGCTGATCAATAGACAATGTGGCCTCCAGTTTCTCTGAATGGCCGTGAATTTTAAGCATGGCAGGTTTGCCAATTGCGATAAACTCCACCGAATTCTTGGTCGCAAGTAAATTTTGTGACAAGGCTTCAGGTGAGGCGAACAAGGCAACAAAACAACTCAAGACCGCGCCGAAGATTTTAAACTGAGACCGGGCATTGATCCGATCTCTTTGCAATTGCAACTCCAGAGAATTGAATCTCGACAAAACACTGATCATGATCAACACCCCTCTTTTTGCTTCGGTATCCGAAAAGTTTCAAATTCAGGATATCGAACTTTTGTATATAGACTTGGCCGTAAAGCTATTTTGTAGCAGATCAACCTAGAAACCGCGTGAAAGTACTTTTCCCTGGATGTCCATTTGCAAATGATAGATTCGCCCATCAGCAAGTTTCACATTCAACAAAACTCCTGCGTTGTTCTTAACGAGCTCAACCGCTTCGGTATTTTGTGCGACAGTCAGATAATCTGCTGATTCCGCCAGATGATCCACAAAGGCCTCAGCACCGAGGTCCAAAAGTTCGGCTGCACTGGCCGACGAAAACACCGGACTCTGTAAATTCACCGAGTTAAAAGCGGAGCTGAAGGCCACGACTTTTCCGGATAAATCAAAGCTCAAATTTAAAAGATTGGGACTCTGTAGGTCCGCAGATGGCGAGCTTGCTTGAACCTCGAATCCTTGAGGAGTCTTTTGGATAGCGACCAAAGTCACATCCGTTTGATAGCTCTTGTCGATCTTGCCTTTATTTACCAAACCAGAAATTTGATACGAGGTCTTTTCTATGATCCCCATAGGCGTCATCGTTTTTGCATGAGCGTGAAGCACCAACATCGACGTGATCAGACTTAAAACTATAGCTTTCATTTTTCCCCCAAGGTGCCCCCGCACCATTTAAATTTAAACAGCTCCATCGCGCGCAAAATTTGCGAACAACAGCTGAGTCTCGGGAGGCCTGACTCACTTCAGACACCCCACTCCATTCATTTTCAGATGAATGTCGACTTCTTGATCTTTTTCCAATTCAAGAGCTGGTACAATTTGTATTTGTTAAATTAATAAACCATTTATTAAGTATTACTAAAGTAGATGCAAAATGGGCTTCTTGACCCAAGTAGAACACGTGGGTCGAACGGCGTTAAGCCACCAAGGTGGCAAACTGCGCACCTTCGTAGGCATGCGATGATCTTTCTTTAGGCGATGATCATTTTTAGAAATGCATCACTGCCCTTTTAAGCGTTTGATGAGTTCGACAGTTGCATAGGAGTCTGCCGGTAAGCCAAAGCGCATTTGCATTTCTTTGACCGCGGTCCGTGTGGCAGATCCAATTTTTCCATCCGCCTGACCAATATCAAATCCTCTTGCCAACAAAAGATTTTGCAACTCGACAACTTGTTCGTTCGTGAGTATTTCGACATTCGAATTTCCACGTTGCACCGGCCGTGCACCTGCAATTCTGGTCGCCAAATAGGCCGCAGTTGTCGAATAGACCATTGAAGAATTCCAAGCATAGAAAGCCTGCATATTGGGATAGGCAAAGAAGGCTGGTCCGAATCGACCCATCGGAAGAATGAGTGAAACATCATAATCCTTATTAGGAAATTTAACTCCAACAGGCTTTACACCCAAGCGAGTCCAAAAAGAAATCGGATGGGCAATGGTGGGATCAGCTTCTTGCCACGGCAACTCCTGCGGGACACTGACTTCTTGCAACCAAGGTTGCGAGCGTTGCCAACCATGCTGAACAAAGTACTTTGCCACTGACGCCAGAGTGTCTGGCGTGGAAACCACAAGATTCACTTTGCCGTCACGATCAAAATCAACACCAGACTCTAGATAGTCTTTGGGCATGAACTGTGTGGCCCCCAATTCGCCAGCCCAATTGCCAATCATTTCTTCTGGGCGCAAATCTCCACGTGTGACCAGCTTCAGTGCATAGAGCAGCTGACCACGAAAAAACTCGGGGCGCCGGCAATCATACGCCAATGTCGTCACACTACTGAGAATCGAAAATTTTCCGGTGACTTTACCAAAATCACTCTCGAGAGCCCAGAGAGAGGAGATCACGGCCCCAGGCACCCCATAAACAGATTCTATTTGATCAAAAAGACCTTTATTGGTTGTTGCAATCAGATTTTGCGCACGCTTCATTCGATCAAGCGAAGCCATGCGATCTGAAAACTGCAAAAAGGACTGCTGAAATACTCCCTGCTTGCGATCTCGCTTTAGGGTTTCTGCATCCAGCACTAAAAAATTTTTCGCTGCCGACCAGGCCTGCTCCGAAACTCCATTTTGCAGAGCCTCTTGGTGAACGCCTTCAAGCCACGGGCCAAACGCGATATTTTGTTCGCATAGTTTTGCAGCTGCCGTTTTCGTGGTCGCAGCCATACTCAAGTTGCCGTCAGCCAAAGAGCGAGTTCCAAGGAGTAAGCTGACCGAAAGAAAAGCCGAAACCTGCAACAGCATTCGACTGCGATCAAACACCACTCTCCTTGCACAAAAATTTCCATCAGAGCTCAACATTTTCTTCATCATATTCTCCTAAAGGTTTTTATAAACACGACGGCGACAGTATGGGTACACAAGTCGCAGTACCTTCAAAATCGAGTTCAAAGCCTGCTTCGTAACCTGCTTCAAAAGCTGTTTCAAAAGCTGTTTCAAAAACGGGTTCAAAATCTGGGCCATTTGTTTAAATGTTAAATTGAGGACTGACAGCGTGGCTCTTGCCACGCTTTTGGAATGGAGCTGAATTGGAGCTGCGCTGGAGTTGTCTGGGCTCGACATGAGATGGCGGTTCCCGAAAATTTGCCGATACACCCAAGACTGCACTTTAAATCACGGACTGTCGAGAGGATGAACACACAAGAAAGTTCTACAAAGTTGCAACGATCAAATAAGCAGTCGAACAAGAAGCAGTCGAACAAAGACCAACTGAACAAAGTGATCTAAACCAAAGTGATCAAAGAGAGAAAAATACGAACGAAAAACTCGCTCAAATTCCCAAATTTCTGTCAATCACGAAAACTTGTTTAGGTTGCGAAGCTAGGTTCAACGCGGATCTGCAGTGCTCTGCACTTGCATTCACAAAATTCCTTTATAGAATAAACCTCTTAAGAAAAGGAATTTGCAAATGGCCGAACAATCTTCGAAATCAAATCTTTTACGCACCGAGGGCCTGGCTAAGGTCACGGGTTCAGCGCGATACATTGACGATCTTTCTCTGCCAGGAGTGCTTTATGGCGCCACCATTCGCGCCAATGTTCCACGCGGCGTACTCAGGCAAATACACTTTGAAGGCCCGATCCCTTGGCATGAATTTACAATTGTCACTGCCCAAGATATTCCAGGGAAAAACTATATTTCAATGATCGAAAATGATTGGCCATTTTTGGTTGAAAAAAACATCAATCACAACGGAGAAGCCGTAGCTCTGATCGCCCATAGCAATCGCCAACTCGTCGAAAAAGCGAGAGACCATATACGTCTTGAAATAGAGGAGCTTCCCGCTGTCCTCACACTTGAGGACTCCCTTAAACAAACAGAAGTTGTTTGGGGACAAGACAATATTCTAAAAAGCTATCATCTCAAAAAAGGAGACACGGCTGAGATTTTTGCCAATGCCCCTTATGTGATTGAAGGCGTCTACGAAACCGGCGCGCAAGAGCAGCTCTACATTGAAAACAATGGCATGATGGCCTGCTACGATTCAATCGAAGGCGTGACAGTTTGGGGATCGCTACAGTGCCCGTATTATATTCACAAAGCACTCATGCCTTTGTTTGCTCTTCCAGCTGAAAAAATTCGCATCATTCAAGCCGAAACTGGCGGAGGATTTGGCGGCAAAGAAGAATTTCCGTCGTTACTGGCTGGCCACTGTGCCCTCTTAGCGTTCAAAGCAAAACGCCCCGTGAAAATGATTTACTCAAGAACTGAAGACATGGCGAATACAACGAAGCGCCATCCCTCACGCACGCGTCACAAAACTGCGGTCGATGCCAGCGGCAGGCTCCTTGCCATGGACATCGAATTTCTTTTGGACGGCGGAGCCTACTTAACGCTTTCAAGTGTCGTACTCTCTCGCGGCTGCGTTCATTCCGCAGGTCCATATAAATGTGAAAATGTGAATATAACCGCCAAAGCCATGGCCACCAATACTTTTCCCTATGGGGCATTTCGTGGTTTTGGTGCTCCACAAAGTATTTTCGCTCTTGAACGACACCTCGACGTGATTGCCGAAACCATCGGTCTATCACCAATCGAAATCAGACGTCGCAACTTTCTTCACCAAGGTGACCAAACGGCAACAGGCCAGGTCTTAAGAGAAGAGCCTGGCTTTAATGAAATGCTCGATCGCGCCCTCAGGGAAACTAATTTTCAAGCAAAACAAGATTTGTTTACAAAGACCAACCCGCAAAGCAAAGTTAAAAGAGGAATAGGTCTTGCGAGTTTCATGCATGGTGCAGGATTCACCGGCTCAGGTGAGGCTTTCATGGGATCAATCGCAGCTGTGCAAGCCAACACCCAAGGTCAGCTTGAGGTTCTCGCATCGAGCGCGGAAATCGGCCAAGGTAAAAATACGGTTTTTACCGAAATCGTGACCCAAGCCCTACCTCTCCTGCCCCAAGACATTTGCATCATCAATCCAGACACCCATCTGGTCCCCGACTCCGGCCCTACAGTGGCCTCGCGCACTTCAATGGTCGTAGGCAAGCTCATTGAATCGGCAGCGATTGGTTTACGCCAAAGACTCTGTGCCGAAGGGTACCTGGACGCGATCGACCGTTCACGTGAGCAATTGCTAGGCGCTTTAAAAAAAGCAGCACAAGACTACGCGCTTAAAAACAAGAAATTTCGCGTCGACACCCAATACAAACAGCCGCCAAACGTTCATTGGAATGACCAAAAATACCAGGGAGACGCTTATGCCACTTATGCATGGGCGATCTATGTCGCCGAAGTGTCGGTGGACACCGTTACGTATGAAACAAAGTGCGATCAATTCTATGCCTTGCAAGAAGTCGGCAAAGTTCTGCATCCAATTTTAGCAGCTGGACAAATTGAAGGCGGAGTCGCACAGGCCATTGGCTGGGCACTTTATGAAAAGGTCGTCATGAAAAATGGCATCATGATCAACAATCAAATGACAAATTATATTATGCCCACAGCGAGTGATGTGCCCGAGATACGCGTCGACTTTGAAGAACGCAATCAACACTATGGACCAAAGGGTGCAAAGGGAATTGGCGAATTACCAATGGATGGACCCGCTCCGGCTGTGATCAACGCTCTCGCCCAAGCTCTCGGCAGCACTGGTAAAAATAAAGAAATATCCTTGCAGCCAAAAAAAATTCCGTATTTGCCTGAAGATCTTTTCGAGCTTTTGTCGGCAAAAGGAGAGGACTAAACATGAAATCCCTGAAACCCTCCACACACACCGGATCCAATTCAAAAATGGTAAACAAAATAAGATTACAAGTGAGCCTCAATGGCGTCGACACGCGCATTGAATGCCAAAGTTTCGACCGAGCGCTCGATGTTTTGCGCGAAAACACAAGCAGTCTCAGTATCAAAGAAGGTTGTGGCGAGGGAGAGTGCGGCGCATGCAGCATTTTGCTGGACGGACAACTCGTCAATTCTTGTTTAGTTCCAGCGGCCCAACTTGATGGCGCCTCTGTAGAGACGCTTGAGGGATTCAATCCCGCACGTAAAACTCTTTCAAATGCGGACGATTTTCAACAAGAAGGCGGAGCCACTCGCGACTCCATAGACCGAGCGAGGCTTCAAGAGTACCCAAAGACGAGGAGTGATATTGCAGACCTCTCCTGCGTCCAAAAGGCATTTCTTCAATATGGGGGTGCACAGTGTGGCATCTGCACGCCAGGGATGATCTTGGCGGCCACCCAGTTGTTAAAACAAACTCGAGATCCATCTCTCGAACAAATTCGCGAAGCCCTAGCAGGCAACCTCTGTCGCTGCACTGGTTTCACCAAAATTTTTGCTAGCGTTTTGGAAGCGGCAAAACTTTTGCCACCGCAAGAGCTTGAAACAAAGGGGAGTAAATCATGAAGGGATTCACTGCCGATTACAATCTGATGAGTCCCAAAAATCTGCCTGAGGCACTCGAGTGGCTCGCGCTCACCGATGCCCGACCCTTTGCTGGTGGCACCGATCTCATGGTGCAACTCGAAGCAGGTCGTTTGCCAAAGGGCAACTATCTCTCGCTGCACCGTCTTCAGGAACTGAAACAAATAATTGTAACAGACCATGAAGTTAGAATAGGCGCAGGGGTCACCTACAGCGAAATTCGCAAACACCCTCTACTTCAAAGTGAATTTCCAATGCTGGTTCAAGCAGCAAAACTCACAGGCGCTTGGGCTATTCAAAATCGGGGCACTCTTGCTGGCAATATTGCCAACGCCTCTCCCGCAGCCGATTCACCTCCTGCCCTACTTTGCTATGAGGCCAAACTCGAGATCGTTTGCTATGAAGCAAAACGCGAAAGTGTTTCGCAAATTGCCAGAAGGCAAGTCGCCTATCGGGATTTTCACCAGGGCTACAAGAAAACCGATCTGCATCCACATGAACTCATAAGCCAAATCATTTTGCCTCGCCTATCCCAACAAAGCCGAGACACCAATGCGCAAAACGAGGTGCTCAGCGAAAGGCATTACTATCGAAAGGTGGGAACCCGTGCGGCACAAAGTATCACCAAAGTCAGTTTGGCGGGAAGAGCCACTGTTAGTACTTCTTTAGCCAGTACTTCGACCAACACCTCAGGACCAAACACCGCCGAACAAAGACGAATCCTTCAGGTTCGCCTGGCACTTGCCAGCGTTGGCCCCACAGTCACTCAAGCCGTTGCCACCGAGAACTTCTTAAAGGGTCAAATACTTACGAGCCAATTGATTCAAGAAGCCCGCAAGATTTTAGCCAAAGAAATTCATCCGCTAGATGATATTCGATCAACAAAAGAGTATCGCAAGCATGTGGCTCAGAATCTGCTTGAGGAGTTTTTAAATGAACTCTTGGATTGAGCACGCCTATCGACTCAAAACAAACGGTGAGGCCTTTATCATGGTCACACTCATCTCTCAGGGAGGCTCCACCCCACGTGAGGTCGGCGCGAAAATGCTCGTCACTGAAAAAAACTTTTTTGGGACAATCGGTGGCGGAGAACTTGAGCATCAAGCACTTCAAGAGGCTCGTGCTCTTTTACATGATGAGAGTGTATTGCCGACCTCAGCCAAAACACAAACCTATCCTCTCGGAGCCAAAACCAAACAATGCTGCGGAGGAACCGTTGAACTTTTTTTTGAGATCGTGTCTCCGGGACCACAGCTCTACATTTTTGGTGCTGGTCATGTCGGCTCCGAAATTGCACAAAAATCAAAAGGACTCGGATTTCAACTGCATCTTATTGATCAAAGACCAGAATGGCTTAATACCACTGCGAACAAACTCCAGAGCACCACTCGCGAAGAACAAATGAACTGTAGCTTTTGGCATCAAGACCCTCTCACCTTCGTTCAAGAGCTCATTGCAAAATGGAGCAAAGAAAATTCAAACGAAATACATCTACGAAAATCCACCTATGCACTGGTGCTAACTCACTCCCACGAACTCGACCAGAACTTGATCGAAATTCTGTCACGGCAAAATTTAGCCTACCTTGGACTCATTGGAAGCGACATCAAATGGATGGGTTTTCAAAATCGTCTAAAAGCCAAAGGCGTCACGGCCCAACAGCTCGAACGCATCGAATGCCCAATGGGAGTTCCAATTGGTGGCAAAACACCTGGTGAAATCGCCATTTCGGTCTGGGCAAGAATCTTGGCAATTAAAAATCAAAGGAGCCTTTGATGGATGTATTTCCACTTTTACTCTTGGCTGGTGGTGCTTCGACACGTATGGGTTTTCCGAAAGGACTGATTGAGCTCGATCGCGGACAACCTTTGTTGATTCACCAACTCGAGGTCTTCGAAAATGCCGGTGGGCAAAGTGCATGTGTGGTTTTAGGTTCACACGCCGCAAGCTATGAGCCACTTCTGGAACGCTACCTGCAAAGAACCAAAATGCAAATCAGTACGCGTATCAACACTGAACCGCACCGTGGAATGTTCTCTAGCGTACAACTCGGCATCGATTGTTTACAACAAGCCCCGGGCTTGTATCTACTACCGCTCGACAACCCTATCAAACTAAGCCAAACCTATCGCCAATTGCAAAATGCGCTCGACCCAAAAACGGAGGTTTGCCTCGCCTATTCACGTGGGCAAAAACGCCACCCACTTTTTATCAAACAATCCTTATTTAATGCTGTCTTAGCGCAAAGCCAAACAGCCAGACTCGATCATTTTTTAAGATCAATAAACTCTGATAAAAAACAAACAATTGAAATCTCCGACCCATGGATCACCTTCAATCTCAACACTCCAGAAGATCTCGCTCAATTCACCACAAACGAAAACCACGATGACGGTTCAGATCAATAACTGCTTCGACGAAC
>CAYONZ010000024.1:0-21223 GCA_964405465.1 uncultured Bdellovibrionales bacterium
GTTGGTTCGGTATTTCATGACGATGCTGATTTGTTTTTTATTGATTCAAGCATTCCCCGTCTTGGCGATATTTATCGCTATTCTTGTAAGGCCGTGGTTGCTGGCGAAGGAGTGATCGGCGTCAATCAACCCACCGTGCAAACTCAGGCCTTAGATGCTCCCACATTTACCGGAATAGACACAGTCACAATTATCAACAATACCCAGGCCAAACTGACTTGGAAAGCTCCGAGCCAAACCGGTGCGAAAGCCACAAAATATAAAATCTATGCAAATCTTGAAACAGGTTCACACACTGATTTAACCGCAACACCACTTGCAACGGTGGTGGCTCCGGCCTCAACTTACACCATCGCCGCTGGCGAACTTGGTGATTATTTGAATTATTCATTTTCTGTGATGGCCTGTACCTCCAACGATCTTTGTTCTGGCGGCAACACTTACAAAAATGCTTCAACACTCGACAGTGGCGCTGCACTCACCACCGGAATTCAATCTTGGAATGGGATTGCAGGAGGATTGCATTTCGTTTTGCCATGGACCCATAAAATGGGTGAGATTCGCAAACGCTATATCTACGTCAATAAACCTTCGAACACGACGGGCGGGCTCGATTTCCGCAACAACTACAACCAGCTCAAGGTCATCGACGTCCCATCGACTACGCTCTATAATCCGACTCTTCGTGCCGGAATCATCGACGTCAACATCGTCGACGCGAAAATCATCGAGAAATCGACTCAGCATTTTATTGTTCGCGATGTCGATACGCAAAATCACGATTCACAGTTGTACTATCTCATGATTCCCAACACAGGTGACCTAACCGCTCCAGTGTTTTCTGGTTTGTCTTCATATCAGGTGAAGTCTGGTTTTGAAGACACCAAGGTCGACATCACCTTTACCGCAATTGACCGCGAGGGAACTGCGGATGCTGGCCAAGCAACAGGCGCGAGCAATTACAAAGTCTATTTTACTTCCACACCTTATGTGAATAGCGGTACTGCCACTCCCAACGACCCGTGCACCTATGGTACGGCCTATAGCTCATTGTTTCCGGCAGCACCTTACACTCCAGCAACGACCAATACTCTTACTCTCACCGGTCTCACTCCGCGCACCTACTATCGATTTTGTTTAAAGGCCGTTGATGCCGCTGGCAACGAGTCAGGAAATCAAGATCCCACAATGCTTCCAACCATTGCGACATGGGACAAGACCGCACCGGTTTTTGATGGCATTCAATCTTTTAGTGGAGTCTCCATTGATGGCCTCTACCGATTGAAAGCAGAATGGAATCCTGCCAATGATCTTTCTTCAAACGTAAAGTACTATAAAATCAAAGCTTGGGTTGGAGCCACGACCTATGCGGCGGCCACCAGAAAGATCACGGCCACTCGCAATGTCACTGATGGTTGGACAAGTTACGGCTACCTCTTTAACAACGTCGATCTCAAATATGACGATAACGTTCAGGTGTATGCCATTGTCGATGCCTGCGATGATGCTTCAACAATCCCAGGTGTTAGTGCCGACAACTGTACGGCCAGCAATGAATCTGACGCTCTCACGGTTACACCTCCAGATATTATTCCGCCCGATGCTTTTCAGGGAATTGATTTAACTTGGTTCTCATCCACACTTCCAACGGCAGCAACTCCAGCGAATGGCCAAGTGATCGTGAAATTTAAAAAGCCAACTTGGTTCGATACACCAGCCTCAGCAGAGTATGCAGATTATGTTGGCTTCAACGTCTACACTGTTGATGGTTCCAACAATATTACACTCATCAAGGCTTGCCCTTGTGCAACGGCCCACCAGTGTAACTCCACCACCGATCTGCAATGTACACTCACCGGCCTGACTCCCGATAAGACCTATAAGTTTCATGCCCGAGCCTACGATGCGGGCGGAAACGTGACCACTTATTTGGATCCACAATTTAAGAGCGCAAGCCAACGTGTACTTGACACTGTTGCGCCGACTTATACAGCTGGTCTTGCTGTCACCTACAATCCGACGACACAAAAAGCGCAAGTCACTTGGACCGCCGCAACTGATAACCAAGACTCTGCCTCTACTATCACCTACAAAATCTATCGTAAAAAATCTTCGGCATGGACGAGCGGCGAAAAGGTCTCTCCGCCAACGGCCTACTACCGTGGAAGTTCAACAACCACGAGCTATCTTGATGGCGATCAAGCCGGCGAGACGGCTTCAGAGAAACTCACCGGTGGTGGACGGTTTTTCTATTTGGCTTGTGCCTTCGACAACCAAAACAATCGCACCTGTGACCCCATTGACAAAGAACTTTACTTAGCAGACGTGGTGGCGCCTGTCTTGGGTTCACTCACCAGTGATAAAACCAATGACACGCTGACAACTTATAAGAAGTGGTATTTGAAGTTTTATGTTGAAGAAAACGAATCGGTTTTCGCTGCGATGTCCATCAAAGTATATTCTAAATATTCGGCATCGGCCCCTTCGGCCGCGACAACTTCTGATCCCGTTGACCCCGCCTCGATTGGTGCCAACATCAGTTTTTCAAGCACTGATAGTGGTGTAAACAAAAAAGGCTATGTCACCATCAATAATTTTGTTGGGTCTTCAGGCGTGAAGGGCTACATGAATTATCTGATCGAAGTGATGGATGAAAATGGCAATCGCTCGACGCTGTCGACTTACTTTGCCTTCGACAACACCATCACCCTCACCTCAATTGCCAACACCTCAGGTACGATGGCCGGTGGTCGCCTAGTGGTGATCAATGGCTCTGGCTTTTCAGATGCCGCAAACAATAACGTCGGCACAATGACACAGATCTTGTTTGGTGGCGTGGCTTGCGTGAACCCAACCATACTCACTTCGACGATACTCACTTGTACAACTCCTGCGGTTGCCTCTTCTGGACCTAAGACAGTGACGATGGTAAATCCTGATGGGACCCAAGCCTCTTTGATCAATGGCTACACGTTTACCGATGGTATCGCCTATGCCTATTCCACTTGCGACACAGCTCCACAAAATGCCTACACCACGCAGTTTTCTTCTGGAACCGGAGCCGACGAGAACCATCCCTACATCATTTGTAATGCCGACCAGGTGCAACTCATGGGCAATGCCACCTATGTTGGTGCGGGTAAGTATTATCGCATCGAAGACAATATTGATTTGAGTTCGCTCACGGGCTTCACTCCCATCGGGACAACGGCACAACCTTTTATTGGATCGGTTGATGTCGCGGGTCACCTGCTGAGCAACCTGACCTATACCAATAGCTCGGCCACCAAAGACTCTGTGGCTGCACTTTTTGGCGTAGTCAAAACGACTTTCGGTTTCAAAAATGCGGCTCTTGTGAATTTTAATATGACAGCGAACGTAACTCTGTCACAACAACCGTCGGATGGTCTCACCGGCTCTGGATATGCCGCCATAGTGGTAGCAAATAACGCCCATGGAGCGACGGCGCCAACAGCACTTACACTCTCGAACATCACAATCGTCAATAGCACCGCGCAAACAAATTCTGTTTATAGAGCGTTTGCGGGAGCACTCTTTGGTTGGATGGATACGCAAACCAACGGTAACCTCAATGTGATTGAGAACATCACCGTCCAAGGCACCACGATCACCGCCCCTGGATATAACTCCACGAAAGTTGGATCGAGTAACACTGATTTGCCAGTATATAACTTCGTCAACATGTCAAAAGCCGGTGGCCTTGGTGGCTATTTGAATTCCGCAACCAAAGACGTCATTAAAAATATCACGATTTCATCGACGACGGTGAACTGCGGTTTTTACTGTGGTGGCGGATTTGGCTATGTGACCCAAGCTAATCTCGACAATTGGACCACACAATCTGTCACTCTCAATGTGAAAAATGCGGGTGTGGTTAACTTTAGAGGAACAACAGATGTTGGTGGAGTGTCTTCGGTGTATGGCAACAACTACATCGGATCACAGGGTGCTGGAGGTGCCATCGGTCACCTGCATCACACAACCTCTGTTTCTAACCTCACCTTGAGCACCACAATCAACCGTGTTCAAGCAGCCGGTGATCAAAGAACCGTATTCGGTTCAGAAGTGAACGATGCACTTCAGAACTTCAATTACTCAGCCAACTTTGGCGGCAGTGGAAGTTCCGCCACTACATCCAAAATATATCCAGTTTCACTCGATCGCCATTTCGGAGGCGCATTTGGAAAACTTATGGTGACAGGTGCCGATGCCACCCTCAGCCACATTCGGGTGACTGCGAATATTGCCTCTGTGGGATCAGGAGCAAGCGGAAGCTTTATCAAACCGCTTTACGATGTGGGCGGTGTTTTTGGTGGAGTGCTCGCGGCACGCGGCTCAGGCAGTGCCACAAATGTCGGTATCACCCTCAATGACGTCGTGGTCAGTGGGCTCACCGCCAGCTGTACTATTGGTTGCGGCGGAATTGGTGGCTATATTGCAACCTACTCTGTCGAAGCAACTGGTACAAACCAATACAATCTCAATTTCAACATGACCAAGTCAGGGGTAACAGCTACTTTCAACGACACATCTAACTACACACAACCGAAATTCAAAGAAGACTCCTTGGATGCTGTCGGCGTAGGATATCTCCTCGCTCGTGGTGCGGGAGGTTTCTTTGGCTCTATTCATGCTATCGAAAATGCCTACACGGCAGCTGTAGCAGCTGGCTCCGGTGGAGGGGGAACTCCTGCGATCTATCACAGTGCTCTCGCTCCAAAAGTTACCGTGAGTGAATCTTACACGCGTACCAGCTTTCAAAAATACTCTTACCTTGAAGGTAGCGGTGGAGGAGCTGTCGGGCAAATTCTCTTAGTTGATGAACCAGTGAATGCTGGAGGATTCTACTTAGCTGGTGGTACACAGAATGTTTTGACTCTGAACAATAACATCATATCAACAGAGCTCCTCAACACCGGAGCTTCAGCCACAAATTCGGCAAATGTCGTGGGCGATTTCAAATTCATCAGCCTGGGCAATGTTGGGGGTGCGACTGTTCAAACCTCTGACTGTTTTGAAGTCGGCCAATCTTATATTTTGCCAGGAACGACATCCTCAACTCCCAACTCAAATGTCACACTGGCATCGAACAATAACTTCTTTGTGGGTAAAGCAAGTAAACTGGCTGCGGCCTATACCTCATCAAGCACAACAAGTGACCCTGCGACGATGGTCTGTAGTGCAGCAGTGAACGCCAACAACATTATTGATAGCACGATCGCCTCGACGACCAACTACTATGGTACGGCGACGAGTTGTAGTGGCTTTACGACGGCCACAACAGCGGAAATGAAAAATCGATCGGGCACGACTTTCGCGGCTTGGGATTTTTCAACTGTATGGAGTTGGCCAAGTGGTTCATCCACAGGGTATCCAGTACTGCAATGGATGGGAGAGTAACGGGCCTTCGCTATTTTCTCGACTGGGGCCTTTGTGTGTATGACACCATTGCAAGAGAAGACCAGCAGCTTGTCCTTTTGTTTCCTTGTTTCTGCAATGTCTCTGCAAATCATTGTCCGTTAAGAAATCAAGCTCGTAAGTGAGCTTGATTTTTTCTCCAGAGTCCAACTGACAAGAATCCAATTGAAACTGAGAATTTTACTTTTTTTCTCGTTCAAAATACTCACGCAAGAGTGCCTCTTGGGATGCTAAATTTTCGGCGGTCACCCAAACGGAGCGTTCGCCGGATTTCGAGGTTTTAAGCTTTAGTCTTGAGGGCCGTGACACCTCTGCATCCTGTGAATCCAGTGAATCCGAAGGACGCGAAGTGTCCGCATGAATATCTGCTGTGCCATCGACTTCCACCAGATCGTGGAGGAGCAATTCTCCTAGGCGCACACCATAGTGTTCTTGATCGTACCACAGTATTGCATAGCCCAAGAGATCAAACTGCGTTTGAAAATCACGAAACTCAGTGATGGCAAGCACCCGTCTTTTTAAATTAAGAATGCGTTCAAGGTCAGCCTCCAAAAAAAACTTTTTGTAGACTGGATTGAAAAATACCTGCAACTCAATTTGATTCTCATCACAGATTTTTTTAATGGCGACCAAATCTACCAAATCATCTCGTACACCCACAGCGACTCTTTGCTCGATCTTTGTTCCGAAAACCGCCCGATTTGCCCAAGCAATAGGATTTGCTTCGATCTGTGATTCATTCGAGCTGTAATTCAACTCTCCCGAGCCCGTGATATCAAAAGTACGAATCAAAGGCTTGGGCCACCACAATCTTTCAATAAATTCATAAGACTTTTGATCCTTACTCAAAAAATAAGTCTTAAAGAACCAGAGCCATTCGAAAAGATCAGCAGGATAGGCAATATAGCCCTTCATCTTTTGTCGATTGATCTCGTCTCCTGCATAAACGGTCTCATCAAGACCTAAGAGAATTTTCTTCGGGAGTTTATTTTCGCGTTTCAAAATTTCTAGATCATGGCGGGTGGTCCAGAGGTTTCTGGCGAAAGTTCCCATATTGTAGACTACGCCCTCAGGGAGTCGAAGCTTTGCAAAGGGAATGGTCTGCACTCGACTTGAACCAAAAATCAATAAATCATAGGGCTTGTGATTTAAAAGATGGCGCATCTTCAAAAAGTTCTGATTCGGCTCACGCCAAGACATTCCGCCTTCATCACCATGTAAGAGTCGATTCGGATCATTTAAGGCATTAACAAGAATCAAAAGTAAGACAGTAAGCAAACCAAGAAAAATGAGTTTCAAAAAGAAAATGGAATTAGGGAATTGGGGTTTCAATTGATCCGCTTGATTCAAATCAGAATTGAAAGTAGACATATTTCTCATTCCCCATCACACCAAATAAGAGCAAACTACCAATCAAAACAAAATAAATACTCCAACGCCAATAGGTTTTTTTTGAGGAAACCCATCTTGAAAACTCAGACTTATCTATCCCTCGATCGATCAGCAACATCATCGCGACGGAAGCAAAACAAAGTATGGATTCAAAAGGAGAGAGAAATATAAAATCCATCCTTCCTTGAAATCTAAAAATTTGCGTGATGTGTATCCAGGCCTTCTTGAGATCAGTCGAACGAAAGAATATTTCGGTGAATGAAATCGCAAAAAAAATCCAAACACTTCGCAAAGAAAATTCAATACGATCAAGGAATGCCGGCAGTTCAATATTCGCCACTGATCTTTTGCGCAAAAATCTTCGCACCCGATGCTCGACCACCACAAAAAATCCATTGGCAAGACCCCATAACATATAGGTCCAGCGTGCCCCATGCCAAAAACCGCTGACAGCGAAAGAAATCATGAGATTGCGCGTGCCATATTTCGAGCGATATCCTCCGAGCGGCACAAACACATAGTCGTGCATCCAGCGATTCAGACTCACATGCCAGCGCGTCCAAACTTCGGAAAATGTTTTAGAGAAAAATGGGGTGACAAAATTTTGCGTGAGTTCAATATTCATCGCCCGTGAGGCACCCAGCGCGATATCTGAGTATCCTGAAAAATCACCATAGACTTGAATCGTGAAAAGACAGGCTGCCAGAAACAAGATCATCGAACTCGAGCCTTCGGGATGTAAAAACATCGGCGCAATCAAATACGAAATGCGATCGGCCACAACCACTTTTTTAAATAGACCCCAAAGCATCAATTGCAATCCTGCTCTAACATTAGCGGCATCGAAATTTTTAAATTTCTGTAGTTGTGGCAAAAGACTCTGTGGTCGCTCGATGGGTCCTGCAACCAGCTGCGGATAGTACATCACAAAAAGTGCGTAGCGAAAAAAATTTCTCTCGGGTTCAATGTTTTTCCGATACACCTCGATCACATACCCTAGGCTCTGAAAGGTATGAAACGACAAACCCACAGGCAATATGATATTGATAAGCGCAAAATCTTGAGAACGATCACGATGCAAAATATTTGAAAAAAACGGTGTCAACACCGGCGACAAAAAACTTAGATTCTTAAAGCTATTCAGGTTTTCGATGGCAAAATTAATGTACTTGAAAAAAAATAAGAGCGAACAAGTCGCCACAATACTCAGCCACAATAAGCGTTTCTTAAGGTTTCTTGAAGAAAGAGTCTGGTGCCCAAGGTCTTCTGCTGGTGTGTGATACTCCGCAATTTTGAGGGCCGCAAAGTAGTCGATTACAATAGCAGCCAATAGAACCAAAATATAGACCGGGACAAAGTACATGTAGAACACACAGCTCGCCAGCAAAAGAAAATAGCCCCGCAGTTTTTGCGGAAGCAAGAAGAAACTCACCGTCACGAGTGGAAAGAAAATCAAAAACTCGAATGAATTAAAGAGCATGCCTCAGTTTAAAAGACGATGAGCCAAACGAGAATCAAGAAGCGTGCAATATTTGAGAATACCGACCTAAGTCTATCTGCAAATACCTCGCAACGTGTTTTTAAATTTTCTATGTCTGCGGCTTTTGATTTCGAATTTCCTTATTCCGATTTTTGCCATACGATATTATGAGCGAGCAAACAACAGAGAGGCTGAAATGGGAATGACACAAAATCCGACTGAAGTCGTCGATCTTCAAACACTCGACAAGGTTTTGCTCTATGATGAAGAGGGCGAAGTTTTTCGCACCGGTCTTTTTTGGGAGAAACGACCCGCGATTTTGATTTTTCTCAGGCATTTTGGCTGTATTGCCTGCCGAGCCCACGCCAAAGATGTTTGGCGAAACAAAGAAAAATACGAAGCCAAAGGTGCGCAGATTTTCTTTATCGGCAACGGCAAACCACAAATGATCAAGGCCTTCAAAGAAGAACTAAAAATCAAAGGTGCACCGATCTACACAGATCCGACACTCATCGCCTTTAAAGCAGCGGGCCTTAAACGAGGCCTGCTTTCGGCCTTCGGGCCGTCAAGTGTGGTGGATGTTGCCAGACTTATGATGGCTGGAGAACGCTCGGCCCCTTCACAGGAGGGTCAAGGAGACGTGCTTCAACTCGGCGGAGTTTTAGCCATCAAGCCAGGACCCGCAATCACTTACCATTATGTTTCAGAATCTATTGGTGACGTCGAAGAAAATGAAGCCAGCCACGCCAGCACTTGATTGAACTCAGTGGATTTTATTTAGCTTCCCAGTTTCGAATAATACGAATCACCACGCGCCGATTTTGCGCCTGATTTTCAGCCAGCGAAGCCCCTTTGGCATCCGTGTTTGGTAGTATCGGTCTCGTGTCTCCCCACCCCAGTGCCTTTAACTTATTTCGATCAAAGCCTTTTTGCTCAAAGAGACGCAAGACCGAGCAAGCACGCACACTTGAAAGCTCCCAGTTCGAAGCATAGATTCCGCCATTGACCGGGCGATTGTCGGTGTGGCCCTCAACTACAATACCGAAATCTCGCCCTTGCTCAGCAATCGTCGGAATCAATTTAAGCAATAAACTTGCGGCTTCTGGTTTCAAATTTGAACTACCAGATTCAAAGAATAGAGCGCCGCGAAAGGTGATATTAACACCCTCATCAGTTTCATTAAAAAATACCTGATCATGAAGACTCTCTTTTTTCACAACATCTTTTAATTTTTTGGAGAAGCTCTCAAACGGAACCTTATATTCTCCGCCAAACACTTTTGTTGCCTCTCGTTTCATCGCTTCATATTTGGCCGTGTCGACTTTAGAAAAACTCTGCAACATCACAAAGAACCCTACCAGAAGGGTCATCATATCGGCGTATGACACCAACCAATTCGATTCATCATCATGACCCGACTTCATTACTCCGCGTGACCTGCGCCGAATCTCCATCATGCGCCCCACATGCGCCTCCTTTTTTGGAGGAACAAGCTTGAGATCCGGCTTGAGATCCGGAGGACGCGATCCTGTTGGAGTTATTTCTGCACGATTATCTAAAGCCACTTACGCCGCCTTCTTCATCTTCTCTCGGTCTTTCGGAAGTAAAAAGCTCTTCAGGTATTCTTCGACAACGGCCGGGTGCTTCTTCATGCGCACAAGCTTAATACCCTGAAGTACGATGTCTCTTAATAGCTCATCATCTTTGGTCAACTTCGTTAAATTTTCTGCCATTGGTAAGAACACTAAGTTAGCCAAAGCAATCCCCCAAAGGGTGGCCACAAGACCAATGGCCATCGAGGGCCCAAGAGATTTCATTGAATCTGGATTTCCCAAATTACTCAGCAAAGAAATCATACCCAAGGTTGTTCCCATAAGACCAAAGGCCGGAGGAAACTTTGCCATGGTTTTAAAAATTCCAGCTTCTTCTTCGTACTTTACAAACAACGTCGCCGCCCGCATTTCAAGAATCTGATCCACTTCTGACTCCGAGATACCACCACGAACACTCAGCTCAACAGCTTCCTTCAAAAACGGAGTTTTAATTTGCCCTACAGATTGCTGCAGATACTGGGAATTCTCCCGATAGCCCCGAGAGAGATCAACCACTTCACGAATCACCTGCTCATGTCGATGCGAAAATTTGCCAATAATTTTTTGAAAAACCACTCGTCCTAAATTGAGCAAAGTTGAAATTGGAAAACACAGTAAACATGCCGCGAGTGTGCCACCAAAAACGATAAACATACCGTGAGCATCAAAAAAGATGGCCTTGCTCCCTGATGTCATCATCAATGCTGTGATGAACATTCCTGCCGCTGCTAGCAACCCAAAAATTCCTGAAAAATTCATTCATCCCTCCTTTGAGAGAGCCCTGTCGAGTCCGCACTCAACAAAAAAACTACAAGTAAAAATAAAACCCAATCATCATATAAGACAAAGTCGTATACCCTGTGCCGCCCAGAGAAATCGACGTTCCAAGCTCTGCCCGCCCACCCCAATTTCTCCACACCGGAAGATCCACTCCGCCCTTGAGATTGATATACAAATCTACCGATGCCGCTGGCTTTTGCCCTTTAACTGGAGGAAGTACACTCGACTGAGCAAATCCCGCTCCAGAACCAACATAGGGAGCCCATTCACGCATATACAAAACCGATGTCTTCAGATCTTTCTCATCAGGCAAAATCTGTGGCTGCGCTGTATAGGGGTACCACTTGGTTTCGACGCCCGTGAACGAAATGCTCGTTGCCGGAGGTGACATCGAAGCACTACGCTGATGCTCAACTCCAATCACCATTCGATCATCGAGTGTGTAATCAATAAAGAGTTCACCCGAAAGAGGCCCCTCAGAAAGTGTGTTGTCTGGCGCTTTCGAATAACCCGAACCAAAGCCACCCAAAATGCCAATGCGAACCGTCTTTGCCTGAGCGTCAGTCGCTGTTGCTAGAATAAACCAGCAGAGCAAAATCATTTTCAGCATCGTCCACACGAGAGGCTGAGATGTCAGTAGTCTATGCTGCTCTTGCACTGCTCTCCTCTTTGAACTCATAGAGATCTTTGGTATCAAGTCCAGCTTCGCCCAATTCAATCTGCAAATAGTATTTCATCTCACGAAGTAATTTGTCTTTTTCAGCTGGCTTGGTTCGATCGGCGAGCTTCAAATCATCGCGCACGATCTCTTGGAGTCCAACGGGCATCAAACTCAAAACCCGCTCTTCAATCGCTGGAGCCACACGCAAGAGCGCCACCCAATGTTCGGGCTGCGTGCGATCACTTAATCGTTTGATCCATTCGTCTTTCCATTCGTCAACAAAGGCGAGAGTCAAATGATTCATCTTAAGCTCAACACCACGATCACGCAGACTCGGCGTGATCTCGCGAAGCACGGTGACCTCTTCGCCGGCATCCATATCGCGAAGCACCTGCTGCGCAAGCGGCAGAACTGGAACTTTAAAACCACCCGTGCGAATTTTGTTGGCGGTCACTTTGACGGCTTCACTTAAAAGTTCGACATCTTTAGGTTCAAAAGAATCTGTGCTGAGCGCTTGCTTAATCACTTTTCGCTTCAGTTCAAGTTCTGAAGATTTCAAAAATGGCTCGCGCAAAGTGTCGGGTAAATTCAAAACAAGCAAGGTTTGCGACTCTGTAGGTTGAGTTTGCACCAACTCATGCACTTCTTTAACCGACATGGAGCCGACATAGTTGAAAGGTCGCTTCAGGGTATCGTGCCCGATCACTCGCGACGTCATCAGCTCCCAGTACACCTGCCTCATAATGGCGACTTTTTCACGAGCTGATAAATTGGCCATCTCACGAAAAACTTCAGCGATCATCGGCTTTTTGTCTTCAGGCACCGGTGGCAAATTGAGATTCGCTAAATCGGTTTCGTCATTATTCATAATACAATCTAAAAACCCAGCAAACTTGCGCAAACCAGGCTTCGAGTTATCAAACCAGATCGAAAGAACTGGCCGCAATTGCAAGCCAAGTTCTTGATGAAGATCCACCACCTTTTGATTCAATTCTTTCAGCTCCCGAAGGTCACGCATAACCGTGACCGACTCATCCGAGATAGGCAGATTGGCTTCCTGCTCTTTCTTTTTCTCTTCTTCATTTTGCTGCACCGGAAGCTGAGGGCGTGCTTGTTTCGCCATGGCCTCGAGATGCTCAAGATGTTCTTTGTTGTTTTTCGAAAGAGTTGTCGAAATCAAAAACACCGCGACGATCAACGAAAGCGCAATGAAGCCGAACCCAACAAGGTTTTGAATCTTGTGCATTTGATCTAAGAAAGTTTCTGGCTTATTGGCATTTTCTTGGGCTTTTTCTTGTGCCTTTTCTCGTTCACGCTCGCGCTCTTTGGCCTCGAGTTCTTTTTGTTTTTCACGTTCTTTTTCTTCGAGTTTTTCTTTTTCACGAGCTTTTTCTTGTGCTAATTCTTTCGCCTTCTCCTCAGGACTTGGCTCGATTTTTTTCGGTGGCGGATTGTGAATAGCTTTAATCTCGACCGTCGTCTGCGGACCAAAATTATTACTCGACCATTGCTTGAGCCAAGTTAAGAGCTCAGCCCGATAGCTTGCAGAGTAACCCTCATCGATCCCCACCAAAAGATGCACGCCCACCACTTGATAACGATCTAAACTTTTACCTTCACTCGCCCCACGAGTTTGCTCAAGCTCCCGCACACGATCGGCATAGAGTCGAATCAATGGCTCTGCATCGACCACTCCAAGAGTTAAATCACCTGGGATGGGTTCATGTTTTAAAGCACTCTCACGATTTAAATTCTCTAAGGGTTTTTCGACCAATTGCACATCGACATTCACCCAGTAGCTGTCTTTCGCTAATGCCGTACCAAGCGAATAACTGACTCGCTCGGTGATTTGTTTTTCAATGTGACCTTTCATTGCAAAAAGATCGAGCGATGATCCCTTGAGCACCGAGGCCGCCTGCGAAAGGACTCCGCCATTTGGAGATGCCGAGTTGGCCGCACTGTCTATCGTTGGAGCAACTCCTGGTGCCGGGTTCAATGCAGGACCGCCCTTTTGCGGAAGTTGATTCGAAACTTTAGAAGCGGCGACTGGCGCAGCAGCACTATTCACTGGAGCGCCTGCGTTCGGTGCAGCGCTGTTTACTATTGAGCTGCTAGCCGCAGCTGTTGGAGACGTCGCTGGAGTGGTGGCCGGAGTGTTGGCCTGAGAATTCGCGACCGCGTTCGATGCCCCATCCACCGGCAAATCACTGGTAAGACCAGGTGCTTGGTTGGCACTGGCATTTTCTGGCGGAGTGGCGGGCTGTGCATTTGGCGTTTGCGCCAACGCCGTATTCGGCCATTTAACCACGAAAAATATCATCAACAGGAGAACCGCATTTTGCATGACATGTTTCATCGCATTCTTCACGGGCGACCTCCCTTCAAAAGTTCATTGAGTCGTGCAATCATCTTCACTGCCTCTTGGTATTGAGGGTCCACCTCGATCGCTTTTTCGTACCATTTCAAACTTTCGGTGTAGTTCTGCTGCAAATAAAAAATCGTCCCACGCATCGAGAGGGCTCGGGTAAATTTAGGATATAGACGAAGAGCTTCATCAAGCTCAGCCTGGGCTCGGTCAAATGATTTCGATTGGGCAAACTGTTGAGCATTAAACAGATGTTGCAACATTTTCTCTGCCAATTCTGGCTGAGGTGGCGGCAGAGGCTCAAGTTTTGCGTACAGTTTAGTTTCGATCGAGCCAATCCGTGCAGCAGGCAGCATTAACTTTTGCGGAGAGAATCCTTCTTTTTCAATTGAAATTTCACGGTATTCACCTGAGTTATTTGGTATTTTGATTTTATCTTGAAGCTCATAGGTCTTCATTTCCAGAGGTGTTTTTCCAAGTTCAATGCGATCAGATCCACCTGGAGCACGCGCAAAAATTCGTGCTTCACTCGGCTCGCTTGAAATCACCAATCGTGAACTACAGCCCACAAAACATAAACCAAGAATTAAAGAAAAGATAAAGACTCTCATAGTCTGCTTAACGGTATATTGTGGCGAAGACTGAACATGACCAAGGTAGAACCACGACCAAAATCCCCACAGAAAAATCACCGCAAAAACCTAGACCTGCTACTCGACCTCACACCTACGCCGCAAATCTCTCGACCCAGACGTAGATCTCGCTAGTTCTCAAGCACTTCGACATTGAGCTGATCTTTCACTGCACGCTGAAAATTCTCAGAAGTCATCGGAGCAATTTCGAAGGTCCCCTCGAGATCGTCTTTATCTTGAAGCGACCAAGACCAAAGACCATTTGAGGAGATGCCAATTTCAATTTTTGCCTGAGGCACAAACTCCGTAGAAAACTCGCGTTCGAAAATCACCTCTGTACCCTGGCGAACCACCAGTCGACATTTACGGGAACATTGTTTCTTCGGAATCAAATGAATTTTGCCCCGACCAAAGTGCAAAAATACCGTTTTATTCTCAGGGTACGGCAATTTTTTTAGCGTGATGTCTTCTGGCCTGAGATCTTCATTTTCAATGACCTCCAAATTGGGTTGATCTGTTGGATTTTGCCCTTCTCCTTGAGTGGGGTTCGCCGGGCGAACAGCTATTTTACCCTCTTTGATCGGTTCAGACTTTCGCGTCTCCCCAACCTGCACATTGACCTCGGTCGAACCCATCACCTTCATGTCGCCTTTTTTGAGTACGATCAAGAGGCGACCTTCAAAAATCTGCAAACGCACCATCGTGTTTTCTGGAATTTCTAGTTTGGTTCCCGGATCAACTGAGAGTTCCAGCTTTCCGCCGCCTTCAACAAAAAGCGTGTCCCCTTCAAAAATCGGACTCTTAGCATTGAGTGGAAGCCAAAGACTGTCATTAATGAGACGCCTTTGCACACGACCCTCGAATGCATACTGGGTTGTTAAAACCTTTAGTCCAGAAGTATCAAGCGGGATCCAACTTGAAGGAAGATCCTGACTCACCACCACCATAAAAGCAAATACACTCACGGCAAACAAAACCGCCATCGAGATATAAATAGGATTGTTGATGAGAAATCGAAACCTTGTTACGCTCAAAGATGTTACGCTCATAAAGAAGAGCCTAATCTATTTTCTTCGCAAAAGGAAAGCTTCGTGAGTCTTCGCAATAAAATTCTCTCACTTCTCACACTCTTTCCGCTCGTAGGACTTTTGGGCTATTTTGTGTTTGGCACCAATTTCTATATTCAAGACAAACGATCTTATATTCTCGATTCCAATTTGCAACTCGTTGTCACCATGGCGCAATTTCTAAATTCGGAGTGGCATGACCTGAACAACAACACGGACCTCACCGCCGAAAAATTGGCAACGACAGAAACCAAAAAAATTCTTCTCAAAAATTCTCTAAATCGTTTTTATTTAGTAAACAGCGAAGGCAATGTGCTTTTGAGTAGCGAAAATGCCAACACTCCGGATCTGCGCGCTCTGCTCGACGGCCAAAGCTTGGAACGAGTCTTGAATCAAAATCTTGTCGAAGCCTCGTTTGAAGGAGCATCACCGAATAACACTTCACAGTACATTTCGTTTGCCTCGGTTCCAGGTCGACCACTATTGCTTTTGATTATGATGGACAAATCAGCTGTGCATCGCGCGTCTATTTTGTTTTTAATTAAAACTTTCGCTATTCTCGTTTTAATTACCGCTCTTGCCTTTGTCGTCAGCTACTTTCTCACAAACAGTCTCACCGCTCGACTACGCATTTTGGTTGAAACCATGGAGACCTTTGGTCAAGGCAAAATGACGGCCGAGATGCGCGACACCGCCAAAGATGAAGTCGGACGAGCCGCGGGAGTTTTCAATAAAATGGCGCTCGATATTCGAAACTTGATCACTGAAAAAGAAGAAAGTGTTCGGAAAGATGTCGAGCTTTCCACTGCCCGCGATGTGCAAAAGCAATTTTTGCCGGCTCATTATTTTTCAAATGAGCGTCTTGATATCACAGGTTTTTATGAATCCGCCAACGAGTGTGGCGGAGATTGGTGGTATTACTTTGCTCATGACGATAAACTGCTCGCCTGCATTGGCGACGTGACCGGCCATGGTCTGAGTTCGGCACTTTTGACGGCAGCGGCTCGCTCCGCTATCGCGGTCATTCAAGACGGACAACATGAACCAAGTGAAATGATGCGAAAACTCAATCTTGCAATCTATGAAACTTCACGTGGAGCGCTGCAAATGACATTTCTCATTTTGCAGCTCGATTTAAAAACCAAAAAAATCATCTACTCCTCAGCAAGTCATGAAGCCGCGATTTTGTTGCCAGGCTGGAGCTCGCAACAAGAACCAACACGGGTCTTAAAGAAGTCTGATTTTCAATATCTGGCGGATGTTCATGGCCGACGCTTAGGGGAAGCCAGCGATTCAACCTATGGCCAATCCACGGCTGAATTCAATTTCGGTGACACGCTTTTTATGTACACCGACGGTCTTCCAGATTGTCGCAACAAACTCGGCAAATCCTTAGGCGAACGAGGGCTCTTAAATGCCATCATTAAAACCAAACAAGTTCGCCGTGCAAAAGACCTGTTGGATGTCGTCTCTGATGAAGTTGCCAAGCACCGCAAAGACGAGCCTCTTCCCGACGACGTCTCGTACCTCGTGGTGCATCTTAAATCCTAAAAAGATGCAAGTGATTTTGAATCACCGCTTGAAACTTAAGCAGGTGCGGATGCATCATGCTCAAGTCCTATGCAACAACTTGATTTTTAATTTCCCCGTTTTCTGCGAACAGGCAAAACACCGAGACGCTGTAATTATCAGCACAAACCCGCAAAATACCAAGGATCTTAAAAACCTAACGCCAGCTGCCGCCAAGTGAATTTCACTGCAAAAAAGTTTTCTTTAGAAAAATCTGAAATGCCGTTTGACAGAATTTTGAACCACGTACTACCGTCTTTGCTGTGACGATGCATATCTCTTCGATTTTTTTCATTGAGATCGCGTTGGATTTTACGGGTCGGCATTGCCATCGCTATTGCCGCCTGCGCAGAGTCCAGCATCGAAGACCGAAGCCATGCCTACAAGGAAACTTTGCTCGTCACAAAAAAGAAAATTTGAAAAGGATTTTTGGCAAAACTCACCCGATCTCCACATCACAGAGCTACCGTTTTGGAGCTCCGTATAGGGACCGAAAGGCTGGCTTTTCTTAAAATTCAAAAACAGCGATTGTTATAGATTGTTTTTATAAATTGCAGACACCGAATATGAGACAACGAGAGAGGATGGACATATGGAAATGACCGAAACAACTGGGAGCAACGAAAAAAAGCAAACACCCTTGGCACCCCAGGCTGGCGAAGGTAAAACACATTTTTCACAAACCGCGGACTTGCTGACCCAAGAGTCGAATGCAGAGTATTACGGCGATGCACCTCTAGCGACTCCAAGCCATGTGATGCGTGTTAAAAAACGTGATGGAACACTGGCGCCGGTAAATGTTCAGAAAATCATCGACCGTGTGACCCGTGTTTGCGGTGGCCTTTATGACGTCGATCCTCACCGAGTGGCGATCAAGGCCATAAGTGGTCTCTACGATGGAGCATCAACCAAAGAGCTTGATGATCTTTGCGTACAAACCGCCTCGCTTTTAATTGGCGAAGAACCACAATATTCTCTGCTTGCAGCACGCTTACTCTGCACAGAAATCGACGAAGAAGTAAAAAGTCTCAAGGTTCGAACATTTCTTGAGAGCATTGAGTTTGGTTTTACCAAAGGTATTATCGCTGAAAACACCTTAAATTTTGCCCGCAAGCATCACCAACAACTTGAAGAAGCGATCAATATCAGCCGCAATAACAACTTCGAGTATTTTGGATTGCGCACGGTCTACGATCGCTATCTTCTTAAAGATCCAAAAAGCCGCATGGTTTTTGAGACTCCACAATATTTCTTTATGCGCGTCGCCTGTGGACTGGCGCAAACTGCGGATGAGGCGACTGAGCTTTATCAATTGATCTCGCGACTCGATTACATGCCGAGCACACCCACTCTTTTTAATTCAGGAACACTTCGCCCACAGATGTCGTCCTGTTACCTGCTTGATTCTCCGGCTGATGACCTTTCGGCGATCTACAGCAAGTACACCGATATCGCTTTGCTTTCAAAATTCGCAGGTGGAATCGGCGTCGCCTACCATCGCGTGCGCGCTCGTGGTTCACTGATCAAGGGGACCAATGGCCACTCCAACGGAATTGTTCCTTGGCTCAAAACTCTCGATTCTTCTGTCTCAGCAGTGAATCAAGGGGGAAAACGTAAAGGTGCTTGTTGTGTCTATCTTGAATCATGGCATGCCGACATCGAAGAGTTTCTTGAACTTCGCGACAACACAGGTGACGAGGCCAAACGAACGCATAATTTGAACCTGGCCAATTGGATTCCAGATTTGTTCATGCGCCGAGTGGAAGCAGACGAAATGTGGTCACTCTTCGATCCGAAGGCTGTGCCACATCTAACCGACTTATTTGGAGCTGCTTTCGAAAAAGCTTATGTTACAGCAGAAGCAGAAGGCCTTGCCATGCGCCAAGTGAAAGCGCGCGATCTTTATACGCGTATGATGAAAACTTTGGCACAAACTGGAAACGGCTGGATGACTTTCAAAGACGCCTCGAACCAAAAGTGCAATCAAACGCTCAAACCCGAAAACGTTGTGCACCTTTCAAATCTTTGTACCGAAATATTAGAAGTCACTTCGAATTCTGAAACGGCGGTTTGTAATTTAGGCTCGGTGAATCTTTCTCGCCATGTTGTTGACGGTCATTTTGATTTCAAAAAACTAACAAGCACTGTGCACACCGCGGTCAAATTCTTAGACCGAGTGGTCGACATCAATTTTTATCCGATTGACCAAGCCGCCTCAAGCAACTCCCGTTGGAGACCTGTGGGCCTTGGTGTGATGGGCTTACAAGATGCTCTATTCAAGTTGCGTTTGCCGTTTGATTCACATGAAGCTCGTGAAATTTCAACGCGCATTCAAGAAGAGATTTATTACTCAGCTATCTCAGCATCATGCGATCTCGCCGAACAGTTTGGTGCGCATCCTTCGTTTCATGAAACGCGTGCGTCTCAGGGACTTTTGCAGTTCGATCTTTGGAATGTGATTCCAAGTGACACAGCAAGATGGGATGCACTTAAAGCGCGAATGACCAAAGTTGGACTTCGCAATTCGCTTTTAATTGCGATTGCACCAACAGCGACGATCGCATCGATTGTGGGTTGTTACGAATCCATCGAACCTCAGGTTTCTAATTTGTTTAAACGCGAAACGCTGTCGGGTGAGTTCTTACAGATCAATAAGTACTTGGTTCAAGAGCTCAAGCAACTTGGTCTTTGGAATGATCAAACTCGCAATGAAGTGAAAATGCATGAGGGATCGATTCAGGAGATTGAATCCATTCCTGCAAATTTGAAAGCGATCTATCGCACGTCTTGGGAACTTCCGATGAAAGCACTGATTGATATGAGCGCTGCACGTGGGGCCTATGTGGATCAGAGTCAGTCGCTGAATCTTTTTATGGAAAGTCCTACGATTGGAAAAATGTCGTCGATGTATATGTACGCATGGAAACAAGGTGTAAAAACCACTTACTACCTGCGGTCACGCCCAGCGACTTCAATTGCAAAGACGACGATCAAAAAACCAATTGAAGTGAAACCAGAGGTTTCAGATGCTGAGGCCATTGCTTGCTCGCTTGAGAACCCTGAAGCTTGCGAGGCCTGTCAGTAGCACGATGCTAGGCCTGCCGGGCCTAGCTTACAGCAAAATTGATTCGGAAATTGAACACGAAATTGTAACGAAGATGGAGAATTTAAATGTTACTTGATCCTGGTTTTGACCTCACATTGCGACCGATGAAATATCCTGTGTTTTACGAGATGTACAAAGACGCCATCAAAAACACTTGGACCGTCGATGAAGTGGATTTTTCTAAAGACACGAATGATCTCCGCACCCGACTCACAACGGCGGAAAGGCATCTCATCAGCCGACTGGTGGCATTTTTTGCGACCGGTGATTCTATTGTGGGCAATAACTTGGTGATCAATCTCTACAAACATATCAACTCACCTGAGGCCCGTCTCTATTTGTCTCGCCAGTTGTATGAAGAGGCCTTGCACGTACAATTCTACCTCACTCTGCTTGACACCTACATCCCCGACCATGACGAACGCGCCATGGCCTTTGCTGCGATTGAAAATATTCCGTCGATTCGTAAAAAGGGTGAGTTTTGTTTTAAATGGATGGACTCCATCAATACACTTGATCAACTCTCGACGGTTCAAGACCGCCGACGTTTTTTGATGAATTTGATTTGCTTTGCGACCTGTGTAGAAGGTCTTTTCTTTTTTGGCGCATTTGCCTATGTTTACTTTTTAAGGTCCAAGGGACTTCTCGATGGCCTTGCTTCAGGCACAAACTGGGTCTTCAGAGATGAAACCTGTCACATCAACTTTGCGATGCAAACAATTGAAACTGTTCGCAAAGAAGAACCTGAACTCTTCAACAAACAAATGGAAGACATGGTCGTTGCGATGATTGAAGAGGCCGTCGATTGCGAAATGTCTTTTGCTCAAGACATTCTAGAGCATGGCATAGCGGGGCTTTCACTGACCGACATGCGCCAGTACCTCGAGTACATCGCTGACCAACGATTGGCAGCACTGCACATTGCCCCACGTTTCAACGCCAAAAATCCATTTGGCTTCATGGAACTCCAAGATGTCCAAGAACTAACCAACTTCTTCGAAAGAAGAGTGTCAGCTTACCAGGTGGGCGTTGCGGGCACAGTTTCGTTCGACGAAACTTTTTAAGCCAGTTTCGTCGAACGAAACTTCCTAGAATGTTTCGTCAGCGTAGGCCACCCTCCGGCGCGGGACCAGGAGAGGG
>CAYONZ010000024.1:21323-54697 GCA_964405465.1 uncultured Bdellovibrionales bacterium
TTCCTAGAATGTTTCGTCAGCGTAGGCCACCCTCCGGCGCGGGACCAGGAGAGGGACACCCTCTCCTACTTGACCCACAAGTAGCGAATTGGCCAGGCTTTGCCTGGGGCCGAGCATTGTTTAACCGGACCTGGAATTCACCTCACATTTTTCTGCCTTGCCTTGTTTTTCTCTGACTTCACCTCGACCTACCAAATAAAACTTATTTGACAAATTCTCAATACACCTGGCTAAATAGAATGAGTAACAAAAAGGAGTTCGTCTTGCGCTTTCTCATTCAAATCAGTTTTTGGGGAGCAGTGGTCGCGACGATCGCCATGTCGGTAGGACAGCTACAAAAATTTGTCACAGACCCCCAAAAAGAAAAAGTCGTAGATGTGTTTTCCAGCTCAATTGGTTTTTTTATTGGCTCCGAATCTATCATGATGACGGTCGACCAAGCCATTGAGGCCGGCAAAGATACTCAGCTTCATGTGGTTTTTGTCGATTGCCGAACAACCGAAGAACAAAAAGAATCCCGCCTTCCCAACGCTATTTCCAGTGAGGAGTTCGACAAGAATCATGAACTCAACGTCAACGATCGTTATATTGCCTATGACACCTGGGGATTTCGCAGCACTGTCTGGGTGAACTCGGTGAAATCCAAAAACAATGCAGGCCGGCTGTTTTCTCTTGAGGGTGGCATCTTAAAATGGCTCCACCGGGGACAACTGGTTTTCAATTCAAGTCAAGTGCCTGTAAAAACTGTGAACGTGCAATCTGGTTTTTTCTCTTGGGCACCCTCTGCCTATCAAGCCACCTGGTGAGACTCCTTAAAAAATTGCAGTCCTATTTGCGGAAATTTGTAACGATTTAAAATTAGGACACGCCCTAGGTAAATACCGTTTTGGACTTTTTTAATTCGGCGATTTCACTTGCAGACAATCCAAGATCTCGCAAGACTTTCTCCGTCGATTCCCCCTGCCTCTCTGGAGGTTTCGTCAGCTTTGCGGGAGTTCGTGAAAGCTTCACAGGTACACCCAAAACATCGCACCCTTGAACCTGCACCACCATCTCTAAGGCCTTTGCTTGTTCATGCTGAAGGGCTTCGGCGAGATTATGAACAGGCCCACAGGGTACACCCTTCTGCAAAAGATCCATGGCTAAACTTTGCGAATGGTATTTTTGCATGGCAATTTCTAACTCGGCTTTCAATTGAGTCCGATTGACAACACGATCTTTATTATTTTGAAAACGCAAATCACAAGCGAGTTCAGCTCGCCCAAGGTGTTCACAGAGTTTTGCAAACTGCGCATTATTTCCTACGGCCAGAAAAATTAAACCATCTCCCGTCTGAAAACTATCATACGGAGAAATATTGGGATGGGCCGATCCTTGGGGTTGAGGAATTTTTTTATTCAAAAAATAATTGGCCGCGTGTGGATGCAAAAGCGCGAGACCCGTTTCATAAAGCGAAGTTGCCACTCGCTGACCTTTCCCCGATTTTTCGCGTTCAAAAAGTGCGAGCATCACACCAATAGCCGCATACAAACCAGAACTGAGATCAACCAAGGGAAGCGCCATGCGCAGAGGCCCTGACTCCTGAGTTCCATTGAGACTCATCATGCCCGTCCATGCCTGTAGAGCAGCGTCGTATCCAGCAAGTCCCCCCAAGGGGCCATGATCAGAAAAACCCGTGAGCTGACAATGAATCAAGCGTGGAAATTTTTTTTGCAAATCCTCGTCAGAAAAACCCCATTTACCAAGTGTACCTGGCTTGAAGTTTTCAACTAAGACATCTGTCTTCTCTAAGAGCTGAGCGAGCAATTTCTGTCCTTCGACATGTGTCAGGTCAATGGTCACACACGATTTGCCACGATTCGCACCAATAAAATAGGCACTTAAGCCATCTTCACGAAAAGGAGGTCCCCAGCTTCGGGTCTCATCCCCTTGTGGCGATTCAACTTTGATGACCTCAGCGCCGTGATCTGCCAGAATTTGGGTGCACAATGGTGCACCCAAAACACGCGATAAATCTAAAACTCGAATTCCATCCAACGAACCCACTGCGTCCTCCAAAGAAATCACAAAACAACCACGCGACGATCACTGCAACCATACCCAACTATAAAATCCACACTCGCACGGCTTCGGTCACATAACTTGATCATCGCTCAGCTGGCTTGCTGATTATCTTTATCGTCGGCTGGTTCTTCGCGACGGTCAATCTTTGGCGCGAGCGAACTCGTCAAACCCAAAGTTGTCTTAGCATTTTTCGAAATATAGCGAAGCCCCTGGGAGCTTCGGGAAACCTGCGAGCGTAGCAGTGGCAACACTGTGCCAGAAAATGCCCGCCATTCAAATTCGGCTGAACGCAAAACTTCGGATGAAAAAATCCACGAAGAGGGCAAGAGATGCCAGATGGAGGTGCGTTCCTTTTGAGCCCGATTCAAAACGACACTGATCACTCCAAATGCCAAAAGTCTTGCCAGAGATGAGAGTAAAAACAGGTGTTGGTAGGCCATATCCGACGAAGACCAAGTCTTTAAGAACTTGGCGCCCACAAAACTTCCTGTGATCACGGCCACACTACTAGCTAAATTATAAAACGACATGAAGCTTGTGCGTTCTTCATCTTTAAACGAATGGAAGAAGGTCATGGCCGCGCCCAAATCATAAAGTGCCCACATCACGCCGCTTAAAATCTGCGAAAAAAGTAGAAACTGAAAACTCGAATTAAAACTCCAAAGCGCCGGTAAAAGCACAGCACCCAAAGCTCCCGTGCGAAGCAAGCGATACGGTCCCCATTTGTCGGCGAACCGTCCTGCAAGAGGAAATACGACAATCTTACTCATAAATCCAGCGGCGAGCAGCCACAGATAGTCTCCATAGCTAACACCCACTTGCTTAAACAAAAAAGGCGTAAAAAACGGAGAGCTCAAATTCACGGCCATCTGAAAAAATATCAAAACCAGAAGCATGCGCCCATCAAACTGAAAGGCAAATCTTCGTACAAGGTCGGTGAAAGGAATGCGCTTTTGCAATTTACCTAGAGGCACTTGCTCAACTTGACGTGACAAAAGAAAAGCCGAGGTCCACCGCGCTAGCATTGCCACCACGAACACCGCAACAAAACCCAAAAGACCAGGAGATGCCTGTGCAATTGAAGTGCTAACCACATCTTGCGCCACACGCAGAGTTTGCTGAGCGGAAACCTGATCATCCAAAAATATTCCCGCCAAGCCCATTCCGAAAAGAAGACCAAACTGCCCGACCCGATTGCGAATCGCCAAGTAGCGAGCTCGAGAATCTTCACCAACCTCGCAGGACATCCAAACACTCCATGCCGGACTGAGCCCCAACCCGAAAGCCCAATACAAAGACAGTATCATGAAGAATATAATTTCTGCGCCAGCGGGACGCCAGAATGCCAAAACCATGAGAGGCAAAAAACACGATCCCTGAAGAAACGCACACAGCACCACCCAACGACGACAAGACCCCATGCGTTTCAACAGATACGGAGCTAAAAGTTGCAATATGGAGCCACCAAACAAAGGCAGGCTTGCCACCAAACCGCAGTGTATGGGGTCAAAACCAAGAGCCAGAGCAAAGGCTGAAAAGAAAGTTTCCCCCAAGCCCACCATCAAACTGAAATAAAAAATATCGGCAAAACCAAACCGACGTGGAGAGCGCAAAAAAGAAAAAACCGAGGTCTTCAACAAGAGTTCTTCGCAAATCATCGACGAAACTATGTGTCGCCTAGGCCATAGTCTGTCGAAAAAAAAACAAAAAGGCGACGCCTTATTCTTCGGAAGAAAAGGGCATCGCCTTAGTATGTTCACTGCAGTAAAACAGCAAGTCTAGACCTCAAACTTTGAACCGCTGAGCTGGATCAAGATCTAGATCAGATTAACTCTTCCCGTAAGGAAAGAATTCTTACATTCCTGAACCACCAGCAGGAGCTTCTCCACCAACTGGTGCATCAACTGGAGCCGATTCTTTAGCTTTTTTTGCTTTAGAACGCTTCGAAGCTTTGGCTCCTGATTTTTTCTTTTTCTTTTTGTGTGTCTTTGCAACTTTCACACCTGCATCCATGTTTTCGATGGTTCCTGCTGCCGAAGCACCAACTGCAAAAGCCAAAATTAGAGCTGCACACAATACACCGAGTCGCTTAGTCATGATTCTCTCCTTGAGTCATTGAACGTTTGTTTTAGTTAATCGTACCGATTTTTATCCAAGACTCAAGCCTGTTTCGTTAAAAATATTTTTTTTCGCAAAGCTCCTTGCTCAGGATAAATCTTCATTCCACGACAACCTCCCATTGAAATAGTTTTCGGGGCGACACAGCCCGAGCAGTGGCAAGGTGAACAATCTGCAAAACACCAGAGAAAATTCGCTTTTAAAAAACACATTTACTTGGGACAAATGCCACAAAAACCTTGAGCCTCAATCGATATATGATATGGCTTTAACATTCACACGAGGTTCACGATGCAAGCCATTTATCGAATTTTTCTCAAAGGTCTTTTTGCCGTTCTCCCGCTGGCCATTACGATTTATTTTCTTCTTTGGTTGGCCGCCGCCGCTGAAGGAACCCTCGGCGAGCCACTGCAAGAGGTCCTACCCAATAAATTCTATATCCCAGGAATGGGCGTCGCCGTCGGTGTTTTGCTCATTTTTCTAATTGGTCTGTTCGTGAATTCTTATGTGACAAGCCAATTTGTCGAGTGGCTCGAACATACAATTCAGAAAGTTCCGTTCGTCAAAGCCATCTACAATCCCCTACGAGATGTGATGAATCTTTTTGGACAAAATCAAAAGCAGACTCTCAAGCGTGTCGTAATGGTCGACATTTCCCCAGGGAACTCGGTCATTGGCCTGGTCACTCGCGATCGGTTCGATGAATTGGCAAAACCTGAGACGCTGCCGCAGCCCCAAGGTTCTAGTTCTTCAGCTGTTTCTCTAACTATGTCTCCAGGTGCTTCTACAGCTGGTTCTCCATCTAATTCTCCAGTTACTTCTCCACCGGCGCAAATTCTTGCCCAACAACTCAAAAACAAAATAGTGGTCTTTGTGCCCTATAGCTTCGCGGTTGGCGGCATGAGTTTGCTCGTCGATAAAGATTTGGTGCACGAATTGGACATCCCAGTTGAAAAAGCATTACAACTCGCCATCACAGGCTGGATCAAATCAGACTCGCCAAAAGGCGAAGGGTCAAGATCGGAGAAATCCCAGTCAAATGCCGCTGACCACATCACCCAGCCCTTAGAAAAATCGGGAGTTCAATCATGAAACTCGCAAGTTGGAACGTAAATGGAATTCGCTCCGTTCAAAAAAAGGGTTTTATAGATTGGTTTCGAGATTATTCAGCCGATGTGGTTTGCCTCCAAGAAATCAAAGCGCAAAAAGAACAGCTCACCGAGGCAGACCTTCTCCATCCCGAAAATTACCACTCCTTTTGGCATTCGGCTCAAAAACCTGGCTATAGCGGACTGGTCACCTACTCTCGTCAAGAACCAGAGAGCGTGGACTACGGAATCGGCGATGCCGAAATTGACAATGAGGGACGGGTTCTCACTTTACATTTCAAAAACTTCAGCATTGTGAACTCCTATTTTCCAAACTCACAGAGGGATCATGCGCGACTCGATTACAAGTTAAGGTTTTGCTCGCAGATGCTGAATTACCTTGAGAAATTGCGAAAGAAGTCAGACACCGTTTTACTTTGTGGGGATTTCAATATTGCTCACAAAGAAATAGATCTCAAAAATCCAAAGAGCAATCAAGACAACGCCGGGTTTTTGCCAGAGGAGCGCGCCTGGATGGATGAGCTCTTGGCCAACGGTTATGTCGATACTTTTCGCGATTTCGAAAAAGGCCCTGGGCATTATTCTTGGTGGAGTTATCGGCCAGGGGTTCGGGAAAAAAATATTGGTTGGCGGCTCGACTATTTTGTTTGTGATCCCGACAGTCAGAAACGCCTCAAAAATGCAGGCATTCAATCTCAAGTGAAAGGTTCTGATCATTGCCCGGTCTCTTTAGAGATAACAACCTAGGCCTGCTGTTCACACTAGACCTTCTCTTCAAAAGAATTCCACGATAAAGAACCCAAAGTGAACAGGTTATCACCCTCCGCCTTCTGGACTTCGCCCGAACGTAATCCAGACTAGCAAATACCTGTTTGTTTTTTTAAACTGAAAGTCATGCAAGCCAAGCTTTGTTCTCCAACAGAATTACACTTAAGTCTAAATGAGGATCCATCTCAGCCCAAGCAGGACGGCATCAAGACAGAAATCCATATTGGCAAATCTATTTTTTCAACCTCAATCGCTGTGCTCATAGCTCCGCTTTGCTTTACGGTGATGCAATTGCCCGATTCTGCATTTGGGGCAAACCAACCAATGCCAGGCCTGACCTCCCAGGAGCTTGATGAACCCTGCGCCAACATACTTCAAGAGCAAAAGCAAATACTTGAAATTCGCCGTCTTATCGATGAAGCGACACCGCTTCGTCATCAGGGAACCGCAAAATCAAGACTCCAAGAGATCGACCGTCAGATTGCGCATTGCCCGCAGATAAAAAAAATCTTACGCGACGAACTCGCGTTTATCCATGTCATCAGGCAAGACAACGCCAAATCCGAAGAAGCAAATCGCCGCTTGTTTGATAAATTCGCAAGTGAGCTCAGTTTAGATGAAAACACAGAAAAAAGAATAGACCAAAGAAATGCCAGCGAGAAATGCTATAGCATCAACCTCGCAAATCGGTTTGCGGCACCGAATACCCAGGCTCCCTATGATTGGAGTTTTGCTTTTTCTGCAAGTGACTTGGCCTCGCGAAAACTGGGTAAACCGGTTTCAGCACTTGATATCACCAACTCTACAGCCATCAACTCAGGTTTGCCTGACGCCTTAAGAACCAATTCACCGGACTCCTGGCTTCACAATGCCTTTACTTCCTCGTCAGCCCAGCTCTCTGAATTTAAGACAGCAAGCCCATTGAAAGCACTTGAAAGTGCACGAAAAATCGGCTTTTGCTCTCAGGAGTATCTGGCCGACCGCGGAATCAACGAACAGAGCCTTCTGGTCTCAATCAAAGAAATTGAAAAATCGCGAAGTAAACTTGCCGAGGGTTTGGTTTTTCGCTGTAATACTTCGTGGCTGCAAATCTTTAAGGGGACAGGCCTCTTGGGGCTTGGTCGGGCCATCACCGGAACATCACCTGAGGATGTCATCAAGAGCCTTATAAATAATTCTTGTTTGGAGCGCATTCAACCTAAGACTGAAAACTTTGAAGTTCTGAGCAAAAAAAATCAGGTGGCAAAAGAATCACGGCAAAGTATTCGACAGCTTCTCGACGCCCAAAATGCGGCGACACTAACATTCTCTGGCGATCTCTTTGATGAGGATAAATCGCGCCCAGCTTCGCTCACGCTCGTTGGACGCCATTTCAATAGGCAAACATCACAATGCGAGTACTCGCTCAAGGCCGATTTTCGCGAGGCCTGCTCTAGCCAATCGCAACTATCTGCAAGAGATTACACCTGCCAAAATGGCTATTTCACAATCAACGAAGATCGCCTTTTATATCATTTAAAAGAAATCACCTGGATAAAATAGAAATTCTATCAGTAAATGCGAACACTCTCTCAAATTTGTTTTTTCTTTTGACCAGACTCAGAATGTCAGAAATTAGGCAGAAATAGAACCGGCGCCGGCGGCCCGACCTTCTTTTTCAAGAATCTTTTTGAACTTCGAGATGAACTCAGGATTGATACTTCCATTTCGTTTTATCTCTTCAAGAGCTTGAACAGGACCCAAACGAGGTTTGCCTTCCTCGAGTCGCGTAAGATAATCAAACTGATCAGCAAACGAAAGAATCTGCGCTTCATCCGAAATTCTTCCAGCAGATAAGCCCCGAGGATATCCTTTACCAGAGAACTTTTCATGGTGCTGCAAGATTGCTTTTTCAACTGCAGGTGAAACGATAATTCGCTTCGCCTTAATCATATTCAAACTTTTTTCTGGATGTGAATAATACATCTCACGATCTTCATTACTCCACTCTGCTTCAGGCTTCACCAAGAGATCAGCAGGAAGTCCACCCATTCCTAAATCATGAAAGAGACCTGCCATCGCCAGGTCTTCAGGGTGTGGATGACCAACTCCAATTGCAAAAAGTGCGGCAAAGGTGGCGACATTTGACGAATGATTATAAGTATCAACGGACTCACCAACTGTTGCCATCAAGCGTGTGTACCAATCCGAACTTGCACCATTGGTGATATAATTGGAGATGATGCCTTCACACTGAGCGATGGTCTGTTTTCCCTCAGCAAAATCTGACTTCAACGACTGGTCAAAAATGTCGGTGAAAAGCCCATGCACACACTCGCGCAATTTCTCTTGGCGCTCGGTTGAAGAAACTGCTCCGCTATCATTTGTCAGATCCTTGAGTCGTTTCGCCGAATACTGATAAAACTTCGGCATGTCCTTCGAATCAACAAACACACTATTCATCTGAGCTTGGCTCAATTTTTCAAGGCGTGACTCATCAAACGAAGTGTTGGCGCCCGAAAATTTAATATAGCGGCGATTTAACGGCAAAAACACATAGGTATCAAATTCAAGAGTGCTATTGGCACTGAGGTCAAAAATGCGTACGGCACGAAATGACTTTTGCCCTTTGATGATAGTCAAAATCTGTTCACGGATCACTCGTTTAAGAGTTGCCATATCGAGCGGCAAACAGAAAGCTTGCGAGAATCCATTCTTTAAAAGGTTTCGGGGTTCGTATTTGTCGACATCATAAGTGACATAGAACTTCGCTGTCCCTGGACATTGATTCAACAATACCTGAGCCAATTCAAATTTAGGAATTTCAGTCATCGCGTCGCCCGTAAAAATTGCGACAAACGTACCATCTTGCCATTCTTCATATTGTGACTCAAATTCAGCACGCGTCATGATAGAATGAAACTTCGCGCCAGCGATCTCGGCTTCGAGAAGCTTATGCGACTTTTCATCAAGTCCAATCAACAAAATGCGCTGGCTGACAACATCACTCATTCGTTCCTTCTCACCATCCTGCTCTGCTTTATCAGGGACCACCGAGCGCCCCCAATGTTTCGAGCATTACCATCCAAAACTAGCGATTTGCGGTCTTCTTGTAGGTATCTTCCAACTTCTGCTTCAAGGTATCTGCAGTAAACGGTTTTACAATGTAGTTGTCGACTCCAGATTTCACAGCCTCAGCAACCTGATGGCTCTCACTTTCTGCAGTTAACAAAACAAATGGAATTGATTTAAACCGACTGTCCGCGCGAACTCGCTTTAGCAGATCAAGCCCTGAACAGTTGGGCATGTTCCAGTCAGAAATTACGAGGCCAATCGGTGGTTCAGCACTATTGAGCTGATCCCAACCCAACTGACCATCAGCTGCCTCAGTCAGATCTGTGAAGCCGATATCCTTACACGCTTTGCTCACAATTTTTCGCATTGTCAGCATATCATCTACAATCAACACTCGCGTCTTTGCATCAAACATGATCGAACTCCTTAACTTCCTTCTTCAATTCTTACAAAAAAAAACCACTTAAACAAATTCCTTTAAAGACATCAGTCCTAAGTCTAGCCTAAAACTAACCTTGCTCCATGACGATTTCGACATGAAAACTTCCTGCGGTACTTTCAAACGGCAGAATCAAAGCCGGGCTTCTTGCCTGATGATGAACCGTCAGGCGATCTCCAACTAAAACTGTCGGAATGGCTTTTTCAAGTGCATAGCCCTTCTGATCATTCAATACAGTTTTGGCTTGTCCGAAAATAATATTCAAAAGTTCACCAGCAGCATCTTCAATTTCTTTAGTGATCTTTGCATGTTTTTCGCCCACCATGTTTTCGTAAATCTGCAAAAACACGACAGCCGGAAAACAAATTGTAATCGATCCCTTGAAGTCCTGACTCACTAAACTAATGACACCCGCGATTTCCATTTGAATTTGCTCATCCGGTTTCTTGAGATAGGGTTTCCCTGGCTTCAATTGCGTATTTGCTTGCGTCTCAAGAACAGTCTTTGCTGCCATAATGAATGGATTAATAAATTCAACGTCCACAGTCACCTTCTCAACTTGACCCTTAAATTTTTTCTGTGCTTCATCAATACTGCTCACACCGACAAAGACCGAGGTGAGCCCATCCTGCTTAATTTGCGGTCCAAACTTGGCCGGAATATTTAAACAGTAAAGTGCTTTTTGATTGTTCTTCAGTGCCTGATTGAAAAGTACAAATGGCCTATACACAGCCGAAGTAAATGCCTGCACCTCTTTGAAATCAAGAACATGGATGGCACAGGGCACGAGCAACCAGCCCTTTATTGCCACCTCAAGATCCTTAACAACTTTTGCGTCAAGCATCGCCGGCAGGGTTATGACATTCACACCATTTTCTTCTACACTTTTAAATAGATCCATAGTTTGTTCTCTTCAAGGTTGTGACATTAATAGTGTTTTATTCGGGAGTTCTAAAGATTTTCTAAATAGTCTAGGTTGTTTGATTTTCTCCACACAAGAGGAATTATTGCTATCTTCGCAGAATTAAGGGCAGGTTCGCCATATTTTTCAACAATCCACCCCTCATCTCCGCAATCACTTAACAATTGAAATGCTCACTACCCTCCCGATTTGAGACGATAATATTCGCGAAAGTTCAAAGTGAGATTCTCGCGCTTCTCTGACCCCTCAGGCAATTGATCGCGAATTCTTTCAAAGAAGCCAATGTTTTTGGAATTTAAAAAAGGTAAGATCTGTGTCGCTACAACAACACTTGAGAGCGAGCTTCCATGCAGAATCAGCTTTGCCACTTCATTCTCTACCCGCCCTGCATAGTCCGGATGCTCATTGTACCTCCTAAGATCCTCTAACGCGAGTGTGAGGTTGCCATCTGAAAAACTCAATTCGAGTTCATGCTCATACAATGACAGCACCTCTTCGGTGAGACCTTGTTGTAAAAAAATCTCGGTTAACACTCTCCGAATACGCTCATCTGCTAATGCATATAAATCAATTAATCCCGACATTTTTTCCCTGGCGAATGTCGTATGATCCAATTGCATTGCTCGCAAAAGTTTCTCGGTCGCCTCCACCAATTCAAGATGTGCCGCCTTGGCATCACTGCCATCAGCATAACAAGCGCGGCCGCGCCAGCAGGCCAATAGATTCTTTAGTTCATGATCACGATCCTCCGAGGCCGGCTGGCGATCGGTATGTGCCTGACTCACCTCTTTACTTTTAATTTCCTTTGCAGGACTCTGCTCCACAAGTTGAGCTCGATTCTGTAGTTCAGACTTGGCTTTCGAGCTCGATGCGACCGCCAAAGCCTCCCCAGTTCGCGACGCACGAAGGTACAAGAGACCCGCCACACTCAAAAACAAGACCGCGGCTTTTTTTCTCATTTGGCCTTATCGCCTTCGCGCTTGACCCAGAGGCTTTGCGTGACCTCAGGACGCAAGTGTCCCGCATAAATAAATCCTGTTTGGTTTTGGTAACTCACCTCGATCGCGACAGCCTGATCAGCCCCCGTCAATTGGTACCCTTCTATTTTTACAATTTGGCCCTTAGGAACAACCGCCAATATCTTGCCCCCCACACTTTCACGCAGTCGAATTCCACCGTCTCGAACCACTCGCACTCGTTCTCCAGTAGTCGCAAGCCCAGAGCGTGACTCCTCAGTAGAAAGCACTGTCACTGAGATCTCGCGAAGCTGTCCAGGCTGGTCGATTCGCACGTACCCACGGTGCTTTGCATTTTGCAAAAAATAGACAACCGAAAGTTTTTGCTCAATCTCTCGAATTTCAAAATCGATCACCTGCAAAGCCTCACTCTTCGAAACAAGCTGCTGTGCCCCGTGATCAACCCCCACAGAAAGCGCCAGGTCGTTCTCAATACGCACCCAAGACAAAGGTCGCACAAGACCCGGAATAATTTTTTCGCAAACGTAAAACCTTTCGGAATTCATCGAGGAAAAATCGATATCCAATCCCTGAAACCGCTTCGCAAACTCAGATAGGCAAACACGGTCACGAGGACTGTCCACACAAACCGATGAGTTTGCTTTAAACCAACAGGTTCGCCCTTCGGAGTCTGTTTTAAACTCTTCTGTCGTAGGGACCTCGCAAGTTTTTTCACGCATAAAACATCCCACATCAAATGGTGCTTTTTGATTTGGATCGAGCCCACGCTCCCACTCCTGAGCCTGATACTTCTGCAAAAAATTTTGATCGTTTTTTCTCCAACGACTCCAAGAATCCGTCCAACGACAGAGCTGGCTGATTCCGCCATTGTAGGCTGAATAAGAACTTCGAGCGCGCTTAGTCCACTCGGTGGGTTTTAGACATGATGCTGAGCTGGCCTTCTCCCAGGCAACAAAAAGCTCATCCATGCCAGCCTTTAAATTTTGAACAAAATCGGCACCTACACCGGCTTGAATCAGGTCAAAGTGGGCTCGATCATCAATCTGCATCAGACCGTGACCATGACCGCGATCACCTCTCGTCATCTTTAATTTGTCCTGGGTAAAGATCCGATAATGGCTCCAAAAACTCTCCTGATGAGCACAAGCAAACACCAGGCGACGCCATGCCACTTGTTCATCGACAACCGCAGTGGGTTTGCGAGCTTGCAAGAACAAATTAGCTGCATCTCTGATTACGGGATAAAGCTTACCCATGTAGCGAGTTCGCTCTTGATCACCTGCCTGATTTTCTATAAACAATATTTCTTTATATTTCTGGGCCGCTAGTTTTTCATCGAGAAAGCCGGAGGTATCACATCCATTTGGCACTTGTCCCCAGGTAAACGATCCGCCAACTGGGCTCGCACACTTCCAATAGTCTGGTGTGCTAGCCGCTCGCAACGCTGGACTTAGCATTATGATCGAAAAAAAGACAACGAGAGATCTTGATGTTGGAAGAGATTGGTTTCTCGAGGTGAAAAAAGAAAAATCTTTGCTGACTTTTGCCATTCGACCGTCCTTGGTGATTCTCGTAGTTTGACACCAAATCTGCCACCATAGGGACATTCAGCGACTTCTCTCGACCTATTTTAGACCTACCTCCAGCAATCACGAGACCCGAACAGCAAATCAGATCGGAGAGAAAATCCGCGACCAACGTCAGACTTGTCTTAAAGTCGAATTTTGTCGAAACAGAGAATGTGAAAAAGCCCAAGATAAAGCCTAAAAAAAACCTCGTGACCCGTGCGCTAGACCGCGTACAGGTTTACCGAAAGCGCCTGCAAAGCTTTCTATGGAGACATGTCGTTTGGTCTGTTTTGATTTTCCTCTGCTCCACTTGGGCCACCTCTTCGTATTGGGTTTATCTTTATGAGCACAAAGCCCAAGGCGCCAACATCACGACACTCAATGACAGTATTTGGTGGGGCATCGTCACCATGCTCACCGTTGGTTATGGCGATAAATTTCCAATTACACCTGAAGCAAGATTTGTTGCCGGGATACTGATGGTGTCGGGCGTAGGTTGTGTCGGTATCATCACAGCAAAAATATCTTCGATCTTTTTAGAACAGGCACTTCGCGATGGGAGGGGAATTTTGGACACAGATCAAATTCGCAATCACTTTATTATCTGCGGGTGGAACGAAAACATGCATGATCTCGTCACACACATTTTAGATTTCAATGTGCGCATGACATCAAAAGATATCATAATTCTCGCCAATGTTTCACAGCCCCAAGTCGATGCACTTTGCTCAGATCCAAGACTGGCCGATTTACATGTAGTGATAGGTGATCATTTTAGTGAAATGAATTTAAGACGAACAGCTCCGGACAAAGCAAAGAAAGTCTTGATTCTTGCCGACCGCAACCCTGGCGCCAACGGTCAACTTCCCACGCCAACAGAAATCGACGCACGTACCATCATGACGGCCATGACACTTTCTAATTTGGCTCGAGGAACAGTGGTCACAGCCGAAATCCTAGACCCAAAGATGGATCATTATCTCAAACTCGCCAACGTAACCGAAATCATTTATTCGAGTGAATATTCGCGATTGCTTTTAGGTAATGCATCTACAGGAACCGGAATTGCGAACATCGTCTTTGATCTTCTCGATCGCACAGCCAGCGCCCACATCACCTCGCGTGAACTTCCAGAACACCTAATTGGAAAATTCTTTCGAGACGTCAAAGGCGAACTTGAACGCTCTTATCCAGATCTTTTGGTGATTGGCTTACTCGAAAACAGCGGCAACTCTCATGGAATCAAGGAGATGGCGTTGCGGCGAGCGCAACAGACTCCAGATATGGCGCAACTTCTAGAGAATCTCCAAAGCATCAAAGAATTAAGATGCAATAATCCGGTGTTTCACCCTGCCCCCGACTACCCCGTACAAGAGGGATCGATGGCCATCGTGATCGCTAAACGACGAAGAAGGAGTCACAATGGGTTTGGTGAGAAAACTCTTCGTATCGCGTAATGAGAAATCTTTTCTCGAGATTCTTTCTGGAGTGGAACTCTTTGCCGATCTAAAATTCAACGTCGATGCCCTGATCGCACTTTCATCCATCATGAAAGAAGTCCGGTTCTCTGAAGGAGATTACATTCTCAAAGAAGGTGAAGAGGGCACCGAGATGTATATCCTACTCAAAGGAAATGCCGCCGTATTCAAAACAACTCCTCAAGGAGATGAGTACAAAGTTGCCATTTTATACGGTGATCGCCATGCGGCCTTTGGAGAAAATGGTCTGATTGAGTCCGAGCAACGATCAGCAACCATTCGCGCAGAAACTGATGTGGAGTGCCTAGTCCTTGACCGCAAAACATTTGAAAATTTCAGCCAAGAGAATCCACGCTGGGCCATGCCGATCTATCGCAAGATCGCACATTCCGTTATGAAGCGAATGCGAAAGGTGAACAATGACATGCTTCTTTTGTACAATGCATTGGTTGAAGAAATTCGTGGCCGTTAAACAGGCTCTTGTATCAAATGCTCTTGTATCAAATGCTCTCGCATCAAAGGCTTTTGATCTCTGCATAAAAGCGTTCATTCACAATAGACTCTGAAAATCTTTTCACCACATGCTGACGCGCCACTCGCCCAAGATCTGCGACCAACTCCGGAGTGTCCAAAAACTTTTTCATGCCCGCCTCGAGACTCGCCACACTTCGAGGTTCAACTAGAACACCTATGCGACCGTGATCCAAGATCTCGGGAATTCCTCCCGACTTAGTTCCTAGCACGGCCGTGCCGGCAGCCATTGACTCGATGACAACTCGACCAAATGTTTCTTCAAATGAAGGAACCACCAACACATCTAAACTCGCCATCACCTCTTCAATGTCCTTCTGAAAAGGCAAAACCCGAACGTAGTCTTCTAAACCATGGTCTTCAATCGCTTGCAAAATTTCACTCTTGACGGAGGGTCCGCGATGGGTGTCATCACCCACAAAGGCCAGGCTAAATTCATATCCTTGTTCAATTAAGCCTATCGCCGCCTGCAGAACTTCACGCTGCCCCTTTAAAACATCAAACCGCCCAACCACGCCAAATAAAATTCTCTCAGGCATTCCCCCTAAAAAATCGCGCATACAGAACGATGCCCGACTGGGATGAAAACGCGACACATCAACACCATTTGGAACGACTGAAATTTTCGCAGAGGGTATCGGCAGGTATGTCAATAAATTTTGTTTATGAACTTCGGTGAGAGCGATGAGCCGATCAATTCGGTCATAAAGACGAGCATGCAAAAAGTCTTTTTTGCTCACCGACATTAAAATATGTGAAACGACGACAAGTTTGACCTGTGGGTAGCCACGCAGCGCAGGTACGACAGCCCAGAGATCTGAAAGACGCTGCACAATCACAGTCTTCACCTGGCTCTCGCCAATGATCTTTGCTATCTGGCGAATCAAACGAAAATCGAAATACCTGACAAAGCGGTTCTGCGGAACGCCCACAGGCAAGACCCGCAACTGAGTACGATCCCCTGCCAAATGCAGCTGCCCATTTTTACTGCAGATCAATTGGCATTTGACTCCTGAATTTACAAAATGCAGAGAATTTTCGAGAGTGGCCATCTCGAGACCACCCCATGCATCTGACAAACAGACCTCAAGTACTGAGTTTTGATTAAGCATTTTCACTTGCCCCATAAGAAGAGGCTAACCTAGAAGTATTTAGCGCGCGAGATATTTTTTATATGAACTTTTCGCAAGTTCCATTTTAAACGAGATCGATCGCGCACTGACCAAGACAAGAAATTAAGAGCACCACACAACTCAGTTCAGCTCAACTTCCGTCTAGCTTTTGGCCACGAAAGAATAACCCTGACCAGGTACCGACACGACATACGAAGCTCGTGCCCCCATCTTGCGGCGAAGCGAGCAAATATGCTTATCAACGGTTCGCGCCACCACATGCAGACTATTGCCCCAGACATGTTGCAATATAGCCTCACGACTCAAAGTTTCACCATCTGAACAAGCCAGGTGATATAAAATCTTAAACTCGTTGGGAGTTAGACCTAAATCGTGCTCTTGCCCATTCTCAATGTGAACCACTTTCTGGGTTCCAACCAAAAAACGCAAATCACCACGCTCAACAAGATCCATCGACGAAGGCCCCTTATTAGGTCGACGCATTCTTGCATCCACTCTTGCCGACAAAACTTCGCGAGCAAAAGGTTTCGTAATATAATCGTCTGCTCCTACACGAAACCCTTCGACGATGTCTTGAGTTTCATTGCGGTTTGAAACAAAAAGCACAGGCACAGCCTCGAGTTTTCGATCAGATCGAATTTGCTGACAAAGGTTCAAACCATCCCCATCAGGAAGGCCTGCTTCTAAAATCACAGCATCAAATTTTGTCTTCTTCATAAGATCGACAGCTTGTGCCGCAGTATTTGCAATTTGCACGGCATAAGACTGGCCCAGTGACTCTCTGGCTTTTGCTTGATCTTCCAATGATCCATCCACAATTAAAATCTGACGCATATCCATTACCTCTTCTTTCTTGTTAAAGTTTGGCAAAGACTTTAACAAAATGAAAGCTGTTTATTGCGAACACGCTAAGATTCAAGCATTAGGTCGAACAAAACCAAACTGCTACGATTCACAAATATTCAACAAATGTTAATGATGATAAAAGAATTTGAAATCTCAATGCAATTCTTGCAATTGCCTGGATAAATAGTTTTAATTTACGGCAAATAATTTTCTTCGAGATCCCTCACCAAAAAAAATCTCCTCGACGAATTTTACCAACCGATTTTTCTTTGGCAAATCACTTAAGGCAAAACTATTAGATAAATTGCCACCGACAGCTCCGATCCATCTGAGTTCTGGGCCCAATGGTCGCTTTCCCTACCCGAAGCCAATTTCAAATATAAGTCTATAAACCAATCCATGGCAGAATCCACAAACAAGGCACAAAAAAATATCTCCATTTTATCGGCTGCAATTTTTTAATTGTTATGGCAAAACTTCTTCATGCAAAAAGCCCTGGTCGTACTCAGTTATAATCACCCGCTTCTCACTCAATTTTGCCTTGAGTCTGTACTTGCTACTCAAGAACGCGAACAGTTTTTCGATCGCCTCTTTTTAGTGCACAATGGTTCCTCGCTCGAAAATCGCAACTGGTTGATGGCGAAATTTCCCCAATTTGAACACTTGATTTTAGAAGACAATCGGCATTTTTCGGGTGGCGCAAATTTTGGCCTCAAGCACGCCGCTCAATCTTGCGAATGGATGCTTTTCCTCAGCAATGATATCGAGATCCATAGTTTTCCACGCCTACCCCAAAATCACGGCCTCCACTCGCCACAGATCTTGCGACGCCAAACGCAGCATCTCGATTCTTGGGGCGCAACTCTGAATCTCACCAAAGCCTATCTGCGACATATCAAAAGTTTCAACCCCAAGCTTCCGCCTCTTGGCTTCAACCAAAAGTTCTATGTTCCCGGCGCCGCATTTTGGATTGACCGCGAAACCCTTTCTATCACTCAAGGTTTTGATGAAAAGCTTGGGTCTTATTGGGAAGACGTGGATCTTTCACTACGCACGCAACTCCTTTCGATTCCTCTCGGCCGAGTTGAGGGCGGAGAGATTCGTCACAAAATTGGTAAAACCTGTCATAAAAAAATCGATTACACTTTATTTTATTTTCAACGTAATAGAAGAGTTATTTGCTGGCGCTACTGTCCCGTATTTTTGCGGCCCATTCTCGCCATCTATCTCTGTATCTCTTGGACACAGACCACTATCAATTTGGTTAAGAAGAAACGCTGGAAGGACCTCTCAGTATTCCGGAGGGCGTTGCCTTGGGATTTTTTTAGGTGAAGAAGAGCCGGGCTTTCGTTCTATTTCGGAATCACCGAATCTTTGTCCCCACATCGTCCACCGATTGGGTCCATAGTGCCCGACCGGACCAGAGAAATAAATGAAGAACCAAGCTGTAATCAGCAGGGCCGTCGAAGCCCACAGCAAAGACCATCGATAAGTCCAAAGCCATTCTTGCCATATTCTCATTTTAACAAAGAACGGCCGCCATTCAAGATATGAGAACCCTCGAGCAATACCGATCTCTAGCCAAGACCGATTTTGATCTTTCAAATCCAAAAACTCCAAACCGAAATGCCGCCCCTTTTCGAATCGAACCAAGCGACACTTCAAACGCATCCGCTTAAAAGTTCGAGGCACAGAAAAATCAATCGTGACCAAATCACCAACGCGAGCGTCTACTGGAAAATCCGTGACGATCTTCATTCCGGATAGGGAGATATTTTGGGTGTAGCCTGTGTAGACGGAATCAGGATCATGATGCAAATAGAACCGCACCCGCAACTCATCTTCTGGTTGCAAGCGATAGCGCGGCTTACGATCAACACGCCGAGTTCCTTTTTCAAGATCCGGAAGCTGTGTGGCCAAACATCATCCTTTTTGAGGGTATCTCTCAAGATACTTTCAGCCCTCATCTTTCATTTCGAGAAAAACAAGGGTCCGGTAAAGTCCAGCTCCGGGTTAAATACAAAAGATTTAATGCTCTCCACTAAACAAATCTCATTTTAAAACAAAAACTGTCTCACCCCTAAATCTGGACCTTGAAATTTGTCTCATCCCATGTGCACAATAAGTAAAGCACTCTAACAGGAGGTTCGATCTTCAACGAGCAAACGTGTCGATCACTGGTCCTGAATTCGAGCTACGAACCAGTGAAAACGGTAACCTGGCAAAAAGCGCTGATCTTACTTTTTCAAGGCAAAGTCGAAGTGGTTGAGTTTCACGCTCTCTTTGTTCGAAGCGCATACACTAGCTTTCGCCTGCCGAGCATCTTGCGACTCAAAAAATATGTCTCACCTTCGCAGATCGCCCGTCTCAAATTTTCTCGCGAAAATATCTTAATCCGAGACAATTACACTTGTCAGTATTGTGCCAAACGATTTCACCCAAAAGATCTCACTCTTGACCATGTCATTCCAGCTTCTAAGAACGGGCGCCGCGATTGGAACAATATGGTCGCGGCATGTCGCGGCTGCAATCATCGCAAAGCAAACCGGACTCCACTCGGAGCAGGCATGCCACTTCTTCGAGAGCCACGAACTCCTAACTGGTTGCCGTTAGTTCGACAAGAGTTTCGCATGGAGATTGTTCCAGACGAATGGAAGCCGTATCTGATTCGAGAGTAAGGCCAAGCGCATAGACTAATACTCAGACGCGCAAAACCTTCTAAAAAAAAGACCACACTCCAAAGCAGAGTGTGGCTGAATAGATTCGAACGATAGATTCGAACGATAGATTCGAACGAACGATTTGAACGAAAAATCCGCAGGCATAGCCCGCCAAAGGCGGACACAACCTAACCTAGTAAACCTTCAATCATCATGTCGAGCTAAGCGCTTCAACACTTTGGGTTCAATCTGTTTTTCGAGCTGCATGAGCTCAGTGTTGAGATAGCCTTTTGCCTGTTCGGACGTGGACTGAAACTTTGCGATATATTCATAGGCCTCGGTCCATTTTTTCTGATTCATCAAAATTCGCACCAGACCAGCGTGCGCACTGACATTCAAAACATCAGGCTTTGCATCAAGTGAAGCCTGATAATATTTTGTCGCACCGGCAATATCTCCGCGTCGCTCGAGAATTTCAGCATAGTGAAAAATCGTCGTCGCGTCTTTACCGCCCGTCTTAAGATAGAACTCATAAGTCTTAATCGCACCATCCAAATCCCCAAGGCGAGTCTGCAACTGCGCCAGCTGGGATGCCACCTCTGGGTTTTGTGTCTTCTGAAAAAGCTCGATATAGGCCTCTTGCGCTTTATCGAATTTTCCAAGAGCTAAACAGGCCTGAATATACTCTTGCAATCCAGCAGGCGTGATTGCGCCAACGACCCGAGCCAACTGAATCAATGGCATTTTATAAACGTAGCCACCCCACTGGAGTGCATAAACAAAAAATGCCATCAAGACGACTGAAAATACACCATAGCTCTTAAAGACTTTGTGCTGCCACTGCGTTTCTTTAATTTTTGCTGCTCGGTTATGACTCCAGCCACACTGACAGATTGGATTTCCATTAATGTATCGATCTTGTGAAAGCTCGCTTCCACATTTAGGACACGTCCCCTGTAAATACATACACCCTCCCTCTACCCTTGCCTGCCTATCAGCAAGAGCCCTGCCAAGTTCGATGGCGCTGGCATCACGCTCACCTTTGACTAGAGTGTGCTTGCCGTTCATATTTAGACGAACTTCTTGAAATGATTTCTAACCCTGTCACAAAGTTCGTCACTGGTGGCACGTGCAAACTGCGTAGTAAATGATTGGACCATATCAGGCTTGCTCAGAGCTCGGCCAATTCGCGCATCAGTCTTTCTTCAATTCTCTCTGTGGTCTTCTGTTCTGCCACCCATCACATTTCGTCACTGCTTGTCTTTTTTTTCAAAAAGCATTTCATTCAAGATTTTTATTGAGACTAAATGATATAATGGCCAACTCTATTTGTATTTCCTCAGCGACTGTAGTTCGAACAACTTTTGCTTGAGCGCTCTTTAGAACATCAGATCTGATTGGATTGAAAAATTAGAAGCACAAATAGAGAGATGCAAATAGTGAACTCAAATGGACCAAACGAGGGAGAGTCAAATTATGATCATTCACAATAAACAATGGGCGCTAACGCAAGCATCGAAAAGATACCCCGCACATAAAACATGGACGAAGCAATCCTCTGGAATTGCTTTTAGCCAAATCGCTATTGGCATTTCGTATTTGTTACTTGCAACACAAAACTCAGTGGCAAGTTCAACGGCTAGCACCTCCGCACTAAGCCCCACAAATACGGTCAAGCAAATAGTAGCAACCCCTCAGTTGACCACAAAACCTGTGGGAATCTACCAAGTAAAGGGTGTCGATCCACAATTTGGCGCCTATCAAGGCTGGCTAGAGATTCGCCCAGACACTACGACAAAAAACCAAAGTTTTGCATTCACCCGCATTGTCGACTTTGCAGACTATCGATTCAACAACCTTGTTGTAGAACAAGTTTGGACGGGAGTGATGGACGCATCTTCGGCTTCCGCACATGTCGTGCTTAAAGCAGCAGACTTCATTCGCCGTTTTGAAAATGTCTCACGCACTGACGCCGACCGAAAGCCGATTGAACTCACTCTTAAGTTTTTACCGCTCTCCCCCAACTCACCAGATTCGTTTATGTTGGATGGACCGACATCGCATGACGTAGCCACTCGAGTGGCGGATTTCGGCAAAACTCCACTCTATGACGATGATGTCACTCTGGTTAGCGCCAATAAAAAACTGAGTTGGTTTTGGAAAAAACTCACTGACTGGCTTTTTAAAAAATATCGCGACGATGCGTTTGTGCGACAATATAAGGATCGTGCCGACTTTCAGAATGGTGTTCATTTTTTCTATCGCGATCGAACGGATTTTGATTTCTACCGTAACAACCCAAACATGATTCGAGTCACCAATAAACCCATTGATTTGATCTCCCTTAATGAGTCTCTGCTCCGCAAAAATGCTTTCGGCCCCACCTTGCTTGAAAAAGCTAAGTACTACGACGCCAATACAAAACAAAAGCATATCAACAGCACAGGCGTGGTCGTACCCGTGCAGGTGGACCACGATGGCAATGTCATAAGCGAAGTTGAAGATGGCGACGCTGCACTTTGGACAGGTACTTATGTTGCAACTCAAGCATTTCGTTACAAAGTCACCCAAGACCCCGAGGCACTTGCGAACTTAAAAAAATCGCTGACTGCACTTCTCATCATGACTAAAATCACCGGCGACACCCAGACTTTCGCACGCGCACTCAAAGCCTATGACCCAAACCAAACAATTCCTTCGGAGTGGCATCGTGGAAGTGGAGAGTATGCCAATATCATTTATAAAGAAGGTGGCAACAACGATATGTTTAAGGGGTTCGCCTATGCGTTTATCACAGCTCACATGGCGCTTCCTGAAGGTGAAAAAGAGCTACGTAAACAAATGCTCGAAGCCTGCTTCAAGCTTGAAACTGTTCCATCCGTTCGTGGACGCGCCACCAACTATGGAAAAGTTTTGGGTCTGATCAATATTCTCAATAACAAATCTGCGGCCTATTACACTGAGGCTTATGACGAAAATATCAATAATGGCGAATACACCTTCAATATCCCTCTATTCATAGGGATTGCAGATTGGAGTGGAAATCACCTTGCGGCTGTGGGAGGCATCACAGATCTTTTGATTGCCCAAAGCCTTAAGACCTATCCCCGCTTTGAACGCATATTGAAGGACAATAATATCAACACCTGGGAGCCTTTCAGAAATGCTAACCAACATTTGTTTAGTATTCTTGTTAAAGGATCCTCTGGTGATCGCATTAAACCGCAAGATCAAGCCAAATTTCGCTCTTCGTTTGTCGATGCGATTTGGGGCCTGCGAGAGATTCCAGCTCCCCGACCAAGATTCGATGGCGAGATCGATCACTCCATCAGCTCCGACTGGAGCGTGTCTCCCTTTCCAAGACTTCCATGGAAGTTCTTAGTCAAAAAGGATCTTCCCGCGTCGTTTGGCTACCAGGGACTTTTCGGTATGCCACTTTTTGAATTGGCGGCCATAAATGATAATTATTTATGGAAGAGCGAGGCACTAAAATTTAAAACTCAGGTCGACCCCAACATCGAATACTCTGGCGTCGACTACCTCCATGGGTACTGGATGGCACGCTACTATAAACTCATCACACCGAGCAAAGAGATCGCTTTCTAAATTCATTCAAATCCGAGTTCGACAGCAAACACTGTTTTGCTGTCTTTCGGACGCTGACCCTTAAACACACGTGTCTTGTCTCGTTGATCATCTGTCTTCTCTTCAATCTTCACCGTATCGCCAAGATGCATCTCCGCCAAAAAATTGACAAGATAGCGCCGCACGCGATGATGCGCGTGCCATTCTGCCGGCAATGAATCCATGATCCATTGAGCATACTTGGTGTTGTTCACATGACGATTCATATCCAGGTCACTCCACCGCACTTGATACTCATGGAGTGGGGTAAAACTCTGATCGAGTTCGATCTTGCTGGCTTCGAGTCCATTGGATTCTCGTAAGCTAACGTCTGTCACTGGGCCAAGCATTTCAATTTTCTGCGGTCTACGAGTCGTTTCATCTAAAATCAACCAAGAAGAACTAGCACGTCCGATTTCTTCTTGGCCTTCATTGTAGATCACAAAATCACGATAAGCATAAATCCCATCGGGCCAACGGGCCCAGGTCTCAATCTCAAGAGACTCTCCCCACTTCGGCGTCTTTGACATTTCAAGCAAGAACCTCGTCACCACCCAAAGAAGCCGACTCTTTGAAATATCTGAATAGCCAAAGCCCAAGCACTCTGCATGGCGCCAGGCCGTCTCTTGCAGAAGACAGAGTTGCGCCACTAAACTCAAATTTCCATGTGGATCGACATCATCACTTTGCACCACATAACGATCGCGCCATTTTTTCTGTCTCGACGGGGCACTCAAGTTTTGCTCCTTAGTTGCTTCGCACTTTTTTATTCATTTTTTTTGGGAGTCGAATTACCAAGCAAATGCTCGCTATTTTAGCTTCGCCTGAATGACCCCTTGCTCTAAAAGTCGAACCGTCTCTTGGTAACCACCGATCAATTGCCCTTTCAAAAATACCTGCGGATAAGTTGGCCATCCCGACCACATCTTTATCGCCAACCGTGGCTTCCACATTGAAAAATAACTTCCGTACTCGAGATAATGATAAGTCAGTCCGGCAGCATCAAGTGCCACTTTAACTTTTTTAACAAATGGATTCTGCGCCATTCCGACCACGACGAGATCATGTTTGCGAATTTCTTTTTCAACTTCGTTGATCACTTCATGATGAAATTTGCCAATGGTTTTCAAGGCCTCATCTTGCACTTGTGAAGCATCTAAAATTCGACGTTCCATATTTCTCTCCAAACATTTGGGGTTTTTTCCAAAATGACACCCACCGCAGATGCCACACGCCATTTCTGTTCACAGAATGGATCACCCTAACTTTTACATAAACATTGAAAATCACAAGCATTTTCTTGAATGATCCAAACGTAAAACACTTTGCTCCGACAATCTGGATCAGTCCAAGTTTGACCGGCCAACAACTTCTAGTTCAAGTGATCACAAGCGCAATTTTTTTGTATTCAACACATACATCAAAATTTTTCGGAAAGAAAAACGAAATGGAGCCAATCAAGCGCCCCTCTATAAACCAGCCAGAGATGGCAATAAGAAGGAGACGATTCCAAAAGAATCGAGATGAAATATGAAAAACATTTTCTTGAACAACCGAACGCAAACGGCTTTTGTGCAAATAGCGGCGACCACTCTTATGGCTCTTTGCACAGGATGCGTGGTTCGCATCGACGACACGCCGGTTTCTAACCTAAGTGAGAACTCCTGCTCCTATAGCTACACCCAGGCGTACTATCGCATTCGCAATGGTTATTATGCTTTTGCCCAGGCGATTGATCGCGACTGGGCCGTATGGAATCGCCGACAAGATTTATTGAATGCCTGCTCTGACTTCCGCACTTATCAAGACTCCTCTTCGTTTTGCATCGATCGAGACCGCAGCGATCAGCCTCTTCTCGGATATGCGGATCTCCAACAGATGTGTCACCAGGCCGAGACCTATGTTCCTGGAACAAGAATTGAAATTGTCATTTCACATTAGGGATTACACTCCCATTTATTTAGCACAAGGACTAACTCCCTTCTGCTTTTGGGAATGCCGAAATACCAGGAAGGATGAAAACAACAAAACCCATGATGACCTCATGGGTTTTGCCAGATGCGAAGGCAACTGCTTCTCGCACGCCAAGGCAAAAGCCTTGCGTGACTTAAATTTAGAAATTCAAAGATTCAAACAAATCATGAGCCCTAAAAAACTTGCGTGCTTCAGCTACAATTTGCTTATCCGTAGGATGATCCATATTTTCTACGCCCACGACTTTATCTGACATTTTCAAAGCCTTGTGTTCGTCAATAAAGGTCTTAAAATGCTTCTTCGCCATACCAGGGCCCACCAACAAAATCTCTTTCGCAGACTTAAGTTCATTCGCCACTCGCTCGTAAAAGGCTTTGGAATCATGGTGATGCAGATCACCCTTTTTATGCTGAGTTTTTTCTTCTTCTTTGATTTTCAAATCGGTTTTCTTGATTCCTTCTGGCGACAAAGAAAAGATTTTTGCTTCTTCAGAATCCAACCAACAAACAACATAAGACATCTTTCATTCTCCCTTTTTGTTAATATGCTCCCCATCTTGTCTTGCACATGCTGAGCCAAGCAAGAGATTTCGTACCCCACCCTTGATTGCCCTGTGGCAAAATGGCTAAGGGTGAAGAGAACGCTCGATTTTAAATAGCTCTACTCTTAAGATTTGATACCTTTCGCCCCATCGCCTCGCACGACCGTGACAGATATTCCCAATGTCGTTTTAATGCGCAACCACTGCACACGCCGCAAACATGAGGCACGCACGACAACCCGCACTCTACCGTTTAATGCCATCCCGATCTGAGGCGAAATTTGCACCAAAATAGAGCACTATCAGGTGTTATTTTTTCTTTTCAAGTGACCAGCCTCGCATGCCCTAAAAAACTTCAGCAAAGCGCAACACTTAGCTAATGCCTACGATATCGACAACTGTCTGCTCCAAATCGAGACACAGAGATTGTTTTGGGATTGTTATGATCAATAAAACGTCGAAGATTTCTGCAAAAAACTGAAGTTTTCGCGAGGAGGATCAAATGAAAATACCCCAAACACTACAGACACTCGGCTTTAAAGGACGATTGCTTGGATACACACTAGGGGTCTTGTTCTTTCTCGCAAACACCCAGTCGCACGTTGCTCAATCGAGCCCCTCTCCACAATCAGACCTGTTTCGCTCCCAATGGCTGATGCCGATCTCGGATGGGTCGGTCAAGACCATTGATCTTTCAACGAATGCCTCAGATCGGGACTTTTTATTTACCTACATAGAGAAGACGCTAGCGAAGCCCAAGCGCTCAGCCTCGCATAACGAGGAAACACGCAAGATCGCAGCTGCAGTCACGCAAACCATCTTGACTCAATCGCAGAAATACCATTTCGATCCAGTCTTAGTCGCCTCGGTGATCGCCACAGAAAGTCGCTTTCGGGTCAATGCACAGGGGCAGCACAAAGAACAAGGCCTCATGCAACTGCGTCCAGACACGGCGGCATGGATTGCGGAGAACACAGATGAAACTTGGTCGGCCAAGATGTCGCTCTTTGACCCTGTGACCAACATCAAACTTGGAGTGGCGTATCTGGCTTTACTGAGAAAAGAATTCGGTGAAAACGAGGTCTTTTTATCCGCCTACAATCTCGGACCAAACTTGACACGAAAATTTGTTAAAAAACAAATTGTTCCCAAAATCTATACCGAAAGGGTATTGCGCAATTACGCGAAGCTCATCAATGAACGAACCTCTTGGTCTATGCAAATTTCAGCACAACTGCTCGAACAGACACGCCTTGCCTTGCAAAAAGAAAAACGCACTTCCCTTGTCGCTGGCCTACATCGACAAGTTCGCTCGGGAATCCGCCGCATCAAAAAACCGGTATTAGAACTCGTTTCGGCATTTTAAATTCTGCTCACGGCGCTGCTACAGCGCCGCAAATGAAAATATTTATTTGCCTTCATGCCCCCTTCGCGCTCCACTTCCATCTATCACGGATGACCTAAATTTACGTGCTCATCTCTAAGAAGGAGTGTCGGCACGAACAACACTTCGATCCGATCGAATCACCAGCTTGAATTTTGTTAAAAGCAGAGGAGCAACGGTGACTTTCTGAAAGGATTGAAATCACAAAAGGGGTTCCTATGAAGTCATTTTCTGTTTCAAGTTTTTTTTCAGCTCTTGCTTTAATTACTTTGTCTTCAGCTCCGGCGTTGGCTTATCCTGCCCTACATGACTACGCAAAATTAAGCGGCACAATCTCAAACGGAACGCAGAGTTTTCCAGCTTCATTCGAACTTGAGATCACCGATTACAATGCAAGCTCTGGCCAGTACAAAGTTAAAAATACAGCCAATATGGGTGGACAGGTTCAATCACAAGAAAACTGGGCGCAAGATATGGTGACCCAGGATATGGTTTTAGACCTTTTGGCCAATTGCAAAGCGAACGGCGGTAAACTCGAAGACACAAAAGTTGCAGCAGGCACGTTCAAAACATGCGCACTCACAAGTGAAAATGCAGACCAAATCGAAACCGATTGGGTCGGTGATGTGACCTTTGGCCTTGTCAAAGTGGACGTGTACACCAAGCAAAATGGCGTCACCACACATGTTGAGCTTGAAGCACACCGCCCAGGAAAGTGATCTAGCAAAAAGTCTTTCATAGATTTTACTGATCCGGCACTTCAAAAAAAAATTCTTTAAAATGGAGCCTGCGATGAAGGGGCTCCATTTTTATTTGGCTCCATTATTTTTTAGGTCTCCCGATTTGACTCCTTTTGCGTTTACTCTCTAGATGTTCGTCTAGCTGCAAGCGAAAGCCGAGCGTGTTTCTTGGTTTCTATTTCAGACTGTGACAAATTGTATCTATGACCAACTCTGCGACGCCAAAATCTCCGACACCACATGAAAAAGCCAAAATGTTTTTAGCCAGAAGCCATGATTTTCGCCTGGGAATTTTGCCGACAGAGAGTCCGCACCCACTCACCCATAACCTTTCAGATCTCGCCAAAAACAATCTGCCTGAGGCCATTACTATACTTCGTGACGTCGAACTCACAGCACTGCAACTCATTAAGCCAAAACATCACCTCATCGAAGAAATGAGCGACCGTATCGATGCCACCCTATCTGCCGGAAACCGTGTGTTCTTTTGTGGATGTGGCGCCACCGGTCGCCTTTCACTGACCATCGAAACCCTATGGCACGAAGCGCTGAGCAAACAATCCTCGGAAACGGTATTCAAGCCTGAGCAGGTCGTGAGCTTCATGGCCGGAGGCGATTTTGCTTTGGTTCGATCGATTGAAAATTTTGAAGATTTTCCGGAATACGGCGCACGCCAACTGACCGATCTCGGTTTTGGTCCCGATGATCTTTTGATCGCAACAACTGAGGGTGGTGAAACTCCATTTGTCATTGGAGCCACAGAGGCTGCGGCCCAGATTTCTTCCCGTTCACCTTATTTTTTGTACTGCAATCCAGATGATCTTTTAAAAAAACATGTGCCGCGATCTCAACGCGTGATCGAAAACCCCAAGATAAATAAAATCAATTTAACAGTGGGTCCTATGGCCCTATGTGGTTCAACACGATTGCAAGCCACGACGGTTTTGACCTTGGCAGCAGGTTCGGCCCTCCTACAGAGTCTGACGTCCACTTCCACCCTCGAGATTATTGCCGAATTCGAACAGACTCTTTTGGCAACACCTCTCGAGAAACTCGCTGATTTTATAAAACTTGAGGCGGCACTTTATCAGGCTGGTGATTTCCTTGTACACAATTCAGAAGCCTATGCGATCACGGTTTTGACAGATCTCACAGAGCGATCTCCCACATTTAGCCTGCAGCCATTTGAAAATCATGTTTACCGTGACACCACGATGGCCTGGACCTATTTTTTTGATCCACTCTGCGAGTCGGCCCAAGAGTCTTGGCGAAAAATTTTAAGGCGTGCCCCTCGTGCTCTCGACTGGGACGGTTTTCGAGAAAAATTTGGCTTGGGCGCCCTCTACGGTTTTGATTTCTCAAAATCCACGATCACTTACCGCGAAAAACATATTGAGGATCGTGTGCTCTCGCATTTTCGTATCGCAAGACTTGAATCACAGCGACTTTTGGCATTTTCCCTTGGAGGCCTCCATGCCGAATTCTCACTGCCAAAATCCCTGCTCGTTGAACATTTGCTAGTCAAAATCATGATGAATATTTCATCTACTCTCGTCATGGGAAGAATGGGGCGTTTTGAGGGCAATCTTATGCTTTGGGTCAAGGCGAGTAATATGAAACTCATCGATCGAAGCATCCGTTTTGTTCAGATTTTGGTTAAGAAGCATGGCTTAGAATCTTTAACCTACGAAGATGTCGCCTTTTGTCTTTTTGAAACTCTCGAAACCTTGCCCGCAAATGAACCAATTGTGATGAAAACCGCAGAAAACTTAATTTCTCAACACTCTGAAGTTGCGAGAAAAAAGAAAGCCCAATAGACTCTCGAGCGAAGATGTTTTGAGCCGATGGCCTGAGATGTTTGTGTAGTGAGAGATCTGTCCTGTGCAATTCGATTCGATGCTGGTCGCGGTGAATTGTATATTGATCGCAACACCCCTCCAACAATTCGGTGACGACCAGAACATGCTCACCCAGAGCACTCTCTTCAAATGAACAATTTAAAGGAGCACTATGCACACCGATCTAAATATTAAAAAATCGAACTCTCGCTCACAATCGTTCATCACCCTTTCAGTTAAGGTTTCACTGGCTATTTCGACATTGTGCCTTTCATTTTCTGAAGCTTTAGCCTGGGGACGACGCGGCCACAGCCTAGTGAACACCTCAGCGGCCTACCTCTTGAGCGAAAAATCAGATAGTCAGTTTTTAAAGGCCCACAGTTTTGATCTCGGATTTTATGCGAATGTTCCCGACATTGTCTGGAAGAAGACCGAGACTTATAAGATCGAAGCTCCGCAACACTTTATTGACCTCGAAATCTTTCTTCGCAAAGAAGCACATCTCGACACGGCAAGCACCCACCAGTTCACACCCAAAGAAGCCAATGGTTTTGCCGATAAATTGGCGACGCCATCAGAGCGAATGAATTTTGAAAAGGAAAATCCAGAAATCAAAATCGAGGCAGGACGCTCCTGGTGGCGTATTGATGAGATGGTAGGAGATCTCAAAAAAATTACTTCGGCACTCAATGATAAAGAACTTAAAAAAGAAGAACATCAAAAACTTCAAGCCGAATGGCTCGTTAAGGCTGGCACTCTCGGTCACTATGTGGGCGATCTAGGCCAACCCCTTCATGTCACCGAAAATTACGATGGCCAGTTGACTGAACAAAAGGGAATTCACGCGTATTTTGAAGACCGAGTCGTCGATGAATTGTACCCTCAAATCGCGAGTGAAGTGCAAAAGAGCATCACCCAAAAATGGAGTGCCTTTCATAAAGCTAATTCTGACAAAACCATTCGTCAGCTGAGTGTTGCACTTTCTCTAAATTCTTTTGCAGCTCTCCCTAAACTTTTGCAGCTCGACAAAAAGATCGGACGCAAAAATCTCAAACAAGCCACTGCGGCCTATCACGGAATGATTGTTGAGCGAATCAGTCTGAGTGCACTCTACCTTGCAGAAATTTGGAGCCGCCACCTGGGGTGGAGTTATGATGGCGACCGGTTTTATATTTTCACGTCAACCCCAGCTTACGACTATCCTGTCAGCCATAAACAAGGTGCAGAAAGCGCCAACGAAAATGTGAACGAAAGCGCAGCTGCAAAATCTGCAGAGAAAAAATAGATCTCCATGATGAAAAAAAATCGTGCCTTTTTTTGGGGCGTCGGCGAGTTAATTGTCGCCGATCTCATCTGGGGATTTAGTTTTGTTGCCGCTAAATTTGCACTCGCAGAATTCGGATTTTTGACTCTTTCAGCACTTCGCTTCCTGGTCGCGGGCTTGCTTTCACTTTTGTTCATGTTACTTTTTCCTGGCCCAAGAGCCTTGCTCCGCTTCTCAGATATAAAGCTGAGCTTTTTGCCTGGAATTTTTCTGGGCCTTACGGTCTTGTTTCAGACCTGGGGACTGCAAACGACATCAGCAACAAAGAGTGCATTCATAACCTGCCTTTATGTGCTTTTTGTTCCCCTCATTGAAAGATTTTTTTTACATAAAAAACTTTCGAAAAAACTTTACCTACTTATTGCGTGCGGAATTCTCGGAACAGCCATGATCACCGACTTTCAAGGCGGCGAAGTTGGTCTTGGCGATGTTTTCAGCTTTATCTGTGCACTCACCTCCTCGCTACACATTGCCTGGTTCGGGTTCAACCAAAAGAAAATTGGCAATGCCTTTAGCTTCAACTCTTTTCAAGCGCTCTGGGCCGCTCTGATCCCTGCTCTTCTCGCGCCTTTTTTTGAAGCTAGCCCGATTATGCCGGTTTCACCGCAAGCGATTATTGGTTTTTTTGCACTGACATTTGGTGCATCGATGTTCGCATTTGCATTGCAAGTTCGCGCCCAAAAAGTCATCTCGCCATCGACAGCAAGCCTATTGTTTCTTCTTGAATCACCGTTTGCCGGATTTTTTTCTTTTTGGCTTCTTGATGAGCAGCTTTCAGCAAATCAGACCCTCGGCGCCCTGCTGATTTTGATCGCGGCAATGGGTGCAAGTGTGATCGGACAACCAAGAAAATCAAGGTCACATTAATTTTCACAATTTTGTAATAATTCGACTCAGATTTTTCAGCTTGTGTCTCATATTAAGACGAGGACTGGACTTGAATTTCTCAGCAACAGCGTTAGACTTAAACTGTATGTTTGCACCTACGACTAATATTCTACTTGTGGATGATATGAAGGGCGTTCGGCTTCTCATCGCGAAAGAGCTCAAGGAACTGGGCTTCACGAAAATCTTAGAAGCCGAAAACGGCCATGAAGGGTTTTCCATTTTGAAGAGCTCACTTGCGACCCCACAGCCCATTCAATTGGTGATTTCAGACCTCAAAATGCCAAAGATGGATGGCCTTGAGTTTCTGCGTCTCACTCGTGCGAATAAAGAGACTGCCGCAATTCCTTTTATTATTCTTACCGCAGAGTCTGAAAAAGAAAATGTCGTGCGCGCGATTCAACTTGGCGTAAGCGACTATATGATCAAGCCAATGACCGCTCCGATCTTAAGTAAAAAGCTCGAACTCGTTTGGGATTATCATTTCGGAAAAAATCCGAAAAGCCTAAACACAGCGGGCTGAATGCAAGACTGAATCCTCTGCTGTTTCCTCAAAGACTGGGTGAAAAATTTTTGGATTATGTGCTGGTACAGACTTCCAATTGAAACTCACCAAATGGTGATGTAAAAACATATCCCTCGTACAGCCCCACACAAGTTTGAAGCTTCTGCACTTCAGCCTCGATCACCATTCGTGGCAAATCAGCAGTAAAGGCACTTTGTTCATCTGCCATTGTTTGTTTGGCTAGACCAACAATCATATTCACGAATTCAGCTGCCCAATCTGCAATTTCTGGCTCGATCTCGACAAACTGGGTGCCCATAATTTTTGAAATCACATTTAAAAATACATCTTTTTGAAAAGACAAGACCAGAGCCCCATGCCAAGAAGGAGCTTTCATCTCAATCATCCCAAACATCTCTAGATTCGCTAACTTCGATGCCCCAGAATTGGCCTGCGAAAATTTGTTTTTGATTTTGGGTAAGCCTCCCATATAGGTCGCCATATTTTGAATGGTCGAAGAGAGTAACACCTCTCTCGCACGCTCCACACTCGCGGAGTTACCCTGCTTAGGCTTCACATTAAGCCGGTTAAATTCGATCACTGAACGCGCATTTTCTTCGAGGCGACTGCCTTTAAGTGTTGCGAGAACCTCATGGCCCGCCAATAGTATGAATTCGCGATGCACCTGACTGAGTTCTCCTGCGAAATCGCCCAGCCGCTTAACTGCTCCGTCAGAAATGGAGCGCGCCTCCCGGCAATCACAAACCATCAAATCAAAAGAATGACGTCCACGTGCAGAAGCCTCGATATCCTGCACATGTTCCTCAGAAATCTCAGGCGACAAAAGCTCTGCAGTTAAAATGTTGTTTTCTTGTTTTACAGCAACATACAT
>CAYONZ010000025.1:0-49237 GCA_964405465.1 uncultured Bdellovibrionales bacterium
TCATGCATCAGCACTCTTTTAACTCAACGCATCCCACTCTCAAGCGTGATGATCCCACCAATGTCAGTTTGAATCGCTTTCGCAGTTTGTTTCAAAGTTGATGGAATATCAGCCTTTATAAGTAAGGCATCAAGATCGACTGTATAGCGATTTGAATTGTAAACGCGAAGACCGATATACCCGCCCTTGAATACCAGAGATCTTGCAAGCTTTCTGTCCGCTACCAACCTGGCTAAAAGTCGCTCCAACAGAAATGTCGTCGAAATATTTTGGTAGTTGATCCCCGTCGTACGAGAAATTTTAGATAATTTGGCAGCAATTGACTTAGCTTGATCCTCTTTTCTCATTGAACAATGGCTTCCCAATATTTTTCAAATGCAGAGCGTGATTTCATTTCTTTCGCCATTCTACCGAGCTTTTTTTCAGTAGTTTTTCCATCTCGAAGTGCCGTTCTGGCTGCCTTGATGGCAACTCGAGGCCCGATCTTGGTCGCAAATTTCAAGGCTTCAATAATAGAGCGTTCTATACTTGTTATTCGATAAAATTTGAAAGCATTAACTCCAACTTTCGATGAAGTTTTAGTTCTCAAGGTTCTGTAATAAGGACCATTGTATGATTTTTTGGGCGGTACAACGACCCACACTTGTGCGGGTGGTTGCTCTGTTAAACCATAATGAAAAAGTGCACTCAGTCCCCCGATAGTTGATTTGGAGCCAAACTTTGCGCAAGCGACAGCGAAGTCAAGTTCCTCTGGAGGAATTCCAAATTTTGGATGAACATAGAAACCATGGCTTAGCTTGAGGAGTTCACCATTTTTGACCCACCTTGAAAGTGTCGGTTGCGAAATGCCTAGCTTCTTCTGAATGAGCTTGGCCGTTGTAATGCCCAAGTTTCTAGTTGATTCTGGGACGATATTTTTAGACATATGAGTAGCATGAATGAAATCAACATTTTTTCAACACAATGTTGATTTCATTCATGCTGAACTGCTTCAATTTGTATTCTTTCTTCCACGGAACCTTGCAAGCTCGTCCTATGCTTAACTCTGTTGGCTCGATTACAACAGCGTCGAGCCTACCATTTTTCTCTGTATTCACAAAATATAAATAGCTAAATTTTGACACCAAGGTATTTTAGAAATCGGACTAAAAGATAAATCAAGACTCCACCCAGCATCCAGGCCGCCATAAACGCCCCCATGATTTCACGGTAATCGTACATTTCAGTCGATCTATTTAAGCACCACAGAAAGTGAGCCATTGCAAAAATGGGGACCGGCAAAATCCAAACCTGCATCAAAACAGCTCGGATCCCCGAAAGCTCAATATTTGGGATTCCAAGTGGGGCTGTAAATATAGCCGACCCTTTTTGGAAAATCGAGTAAGTCCTGATTAAAAAATACCCCCAGGTCACCACGACAACCAATCCAGCAAATAATAATTGTAGATCCATAAACTTAACTATGGCAACGCAACAACAACCAGTCAATAAACACATTTTATTTAATTAATACTCAGTCCGCCGATTGGGGACAGAGAACAAGTTTTGAGGGGTCTCCAGCAGGGTCAACATAGAGCAATGGAAAATTTTAAGTTAAATAGGATTACATGATCTGAATGATTCATCTAGTCTGCTCTTCACTGCTCGAAGCCTATTTTTTTGCCCCAAGGTTTCCCAATTTTCTTTAGCGAGCTGCAATTTCAATTTAGCTGAAGCCTTCAGCTGTTCTTGAGGAGACAACCCTTGGTACCAACCTAATGTGTCTTCGTATTCCTTTTGGTATTTAAGAAACTGTGTGTACTCGGTAGATAACTGAGACCGGCTAGCATCGCATAAAGTGGAAATTCCTTTCTGAAAATTTTCATTCGACTCCAAGCAAGTCGTAGCCTGGGCAGATAAATCAGACCAATCATCCAAATTAAACAGAACCTCAGTGCAATCATTCACGGTCAGCGAGACTTCGGCACAATTTTTAGGGGTGTTAGTGGTGTTAGTGGTGTTAGAAGTTCCAGCTGCGTGCACCAACGGGGCAAGAGTGAAAAAAAATACTAAAATAAGAACTTTCACAAACTCTCCTTTTTGAAAAATCTTTTTGTCATTTCCAAATGGAAATAATCCAAACTCTGGGATCAATAACTCTGGGAGCCAAACCCCATCCATGTCGTGCGAGCCAAAACGAACCCAGCCGCTCGATTTCAGGCCCAGAGCCCGTTTGCAACCGAAATGTGTCATTGCGGCTGCAAGTGTGTCAACAGCATTCCTCGGACCGAATCAAATTGTTCACCTAGCCCAAGAAACTGAGGTTTAAATGAATTTTATTTAAATTTAGCAAAATAAAATTCTCCGAATTTGATGTGCGAAATCTGAAGAATGGTTTCAGCTGGGGCGGTGGTCTGCGAGACAGTGGCCAGTCCCTTTTCACCAGTGTAAGATGTCTTCACTGCCACCAAGATTTTGATTCGTAAATATTTTTGAAAATTTAAAGTCCGTTGGGATTTCAAATTGCAATGCTAGGTCTTCGGTACTGGCCCTTCATATAGATCTGGTCATTATGTTTTTGCAGGCCTAGAGTTTCAAAGTATCCTTATGCAATAAATTAAAAGCGACCGTTCAATTCTATGGCGCTTTACCGGCAGGTGGGGACATGACAAATGAATTCCATGGTTTTCGCTATCATACACTTCTCAGTGCCCTACACGATGCTGCAAATAATTACGTGGAAACTCGTGAAAAATTAAAAAGAGACGCCCTGACGGAAAAAAGTCCGCTCATTCATGACTATGAATCCTACCTGTTGAAACTTGATCACGATATCGAAAAAGCGAAGAAGGATCTGCTGATCTACGACTCAGCTTTAAAGGCGGTCGCTTCACCGAAGCCAGCATTGGGATTGGTCACATTTATCCAGATTTCATCAGACAACAAAGACGAAACGAAAGAATTTATCATTGCACCCGCATTTGACGAGCCACTATTTGAAAGTTGTTTTGCCAAGGAGTGGCGGTTCTTATTTAAACTTGGCAGAGTAAAATTCTCCGAATTTGATGTGCGAAATTTGAAGAATGGTTTCAGCTGGGGTGGTGGTCTACGAGACAGTGTCGGCGGCGAATATCGTACGAGTCAATTCAAGGTGAAGTCGGTCGTGGGCTTCGGCAAATTAACTTCAAAAAATTAGAGCTGACTGAGATTGTGCTTCAGAAATTGTGTCCCCGAGATCGTGCGACAAATATGAATTCTCATTTTACTTACATCTGTTTTTTAAATCAGTTGTCAAAGGGGCGCCCAGAAATTTTTCAAGATCATCAGCAAGGTCTTCGAGGTGACCCGCCCCAAAGATCGCCATGGGGTGAACATGATTCAGCATGGTGATTTGAATGGCTTGCAGTAAAGCCTGATTTCGCAGAAGGTCTTGCTGATCGACAAGACGATTGGTGCCACCAGGATTTTGCACAACTCGATTGGGAGTGAATTTGTTAGTAGGCGTAAAATCTTTTTCAATCACTTGTGGATCCGTGGAAAGCTCACGACCATTGAGTTCTTGGTACTTCTGTCTAAATTTGTCGGAATCCCAATGTAGGTGATTGACCCATTTGCCTTGAGTCTTCTGGATGGCACTTGCTAGCGCATTTTTAGAACCATTCTTAAGCTCGACAAAATATTGATGAAGAATGTCAACAAACTGAATTTCTGCAGAGGCTTGCTGCGCCTTTCTCTGGTCGCCACCAAAAAATCGAGGTATGTCGGACTCTTCAATTGTTTGATTGTCTGCTGGAACCATCGCGATTTTTTTGAGAAATCCGTATTTCAACAAAAACCCATTTTCCATCATTATTTCCGCATCAGGAGTCAACACAGACTGCAATACTTGTTCGCAAGGTAAGGGCTGGCCAAATTCATAACCTTCGAGCAGTATTGCATCTGGAGAATTGCGCACCAAGCGCTGCTGCAAGTCTCGCTTTGCGCGACTGGGTTCTTCGCCTTGTTGCTGATAAAAATGAGTAATCCCTGCAAAGGTAAACCCATTGAACTGGAGTTCTGCGCCCATCCCGCGCCGACCTTCGAATGAAAACGAGCATTTTACATCATTTCGATGTGATGTCAGTTGCCAGTCTTTCGGTGAGGACACTGAGAAATCCTTAACAATCGTGGAATTGAATTTCAAAAAATATCTTAAACTCGTCGTAAACTCTTCGAACGTGATTTCACCTGAAGACGCCCTTGTAATGACATCAGCTCCGCCATTCTGCCGCAACTTCTCGATAAGTGTCTCGATAGAATCCGTTCTGGAATTCCGACACACGAAAGACACGAAACCACTTCGACTTGTGAAATATGATTTATCTTGAAAGGCCCGACCACATCCACCGAAATCCCTTGCTGGCTGACCCGCCGACAAAAAACCATGAACGAGCCCTCCTACTGAGTTGAGCGCATCGCCTTTTGTAACGATCGGAACCAACAAAACTATTAAATACAAAAAGATAGCCTTCACATTTTGTACATCGGAATTCTGCCAACCGAATTTAATTACAGGTTACTGTTTTCGGTCCAGGCCATTTCAGATCTGCAGTTTTGCATTCCTCTCCGACATCTCCGATGGACCTGATTGCACTTTTACCGGGCCACAACTAAAAAACTCTTTCGACAAGAAACCCTACCCAGTTCGATTCTTCGTTGCATCTTTTCATTGTCGCCGACACAATAAACTATGTTTATGTCATCTACCATTCAGTAGGAGTCGCTTGTGTCACAATTGCCAAGCCCGTCTTCAGAAACAAAACCGCACTTTCGTCGAGTCGTAATCACGGGAGCCACCGGAGGATTGGGACAAGCGCTGGTCCGTCAAATGAGCCGGCACACCCAGAACATGATACTCATGGGACGCAATGAAAAAATCTTGTTTGAGCTTAAAACTATGCTCCAACGCGATTTGCATTTTTCTGGTGAGGTGGACCTCCTGACTTTAGATTTAGAAAATATTTGGGATCTAGAAGCAAAACAAAAATTTGATCAAGTTGCAGAGTTTGCCAAGCCCATTGACCTTGTGATCAACAATGCCGGTATCGGGTTTGCTGGGCCATTTAGTGAAATGTCAGAAATGGCAATTCATCAGACCATGGCCCTCAACATTCAAGCGCTCACAAATCTATGTCGTTTTTTCGTAGAAAAAATGAAAGATGAACGCCGAGGACAGATTCTCAATATCTCTTCGTTCGCTGCATTTTTGCCGATTCCGACCTACGCTGTCTACGCTGCAAGCAAGTCATATGTCCTCAGCCTTTCGCTTGCACTTGATGCCGAGACGCAAGACTTTGGTGTGCGCGTAAAGACTTTGTGCCCCGCTGGAATTGATACGGGCTTCGGCATCAAGGCCGGACTCGACAAAAGCGCCCTGAAACAACAGAAAAAATCCTTTACGAGTGCTGACGTTGTCGCACAAGAAGCGATTCAGCTTTTAAGGTCGAAACACAGTCATAGAATTGTCGGATGGAAAAATCGCCTGATGGCAATGATTCTTAGGCTATTGCCTCTCTCAATATGTGCGGCATTGGCAAAAAAGGAACAGGCCAAATTTTTTCCGAAGAAAAATACCTAAAATCTTTTCATCGAATACAAGAAGGGTGCCTTTTGGTTTCAATTGTACAGTTCTGATCTTTTTGGGTCCTTAAAGAGTTTGCTTTTTCTTCCACCACTGTTGCCAATAAGCGCGCTTAAATTTAATTGGTTCGCGCTCTTTTCCAAGTTTTTGCTTGGTCATCTTTTCGAGCGCCTGAATAGCTACAGGATGTAAAGTTTCATCCCGATCTGCAAGGACCTCAACATATGACTTCTCCACCTTCTCAGCATCAAGCTTTGCCAGGACCTCTACAATTCGTCGCCGAATAAACAAACTTTGTTGTCCTTTAAAGTTCTCTCGTGCGTAGAGTTTTTGCCAGAGCAATTGACTCGCTTCACGATCACCCAGCTGTGCAATTACATCAACAGCACCAGCTCGCACCACCAGCGCTTTATCCGATAAAAGTTTTCTCGCCCAAATCTTTGCCTCTTCCGGTGCAACATGAGTCAGAGCAACCAATCCAGAACTGCGCATATACCATTCAGAGCTCTGCAAAGCTTTCTTTAACTCAGGAAGACTGTCTTGTCCTCCCACCCGCCCCGCCGCAGTAACAGCTCGCCATCGCAAATTCATTCCAGCCTTTTCGTCTTGCATGATCTCGATCAGATTTTTATAGCCCTCAGGACCCTGGTCACGAATTGCCGTCACACGATTTTGCAAGGGCAAGCTCAAGGCAAGCTTGGTTGCCTGTACCGAAGGACGTGCAGATTCAGCCAAACTTTTTTTAGGAATTGCTGCTGTTGCCGATGGTTGAAAGGCAACCAACGCAGACCCGCCGACAATGAAAAACAAAGAGTACAATATTGTGTTGGGCGTTCGAGAAAATTCGCGTTCATTCTTTTTCTTCATGTGCCATCCTTTGCTGGTTCAAGAAATTCGCCCATCAAATCATCTGATGGATTAATCGGTTGCGCTGCCAAAGAGTCAACCTCTTGAAGTAACTTGTCTGTATCAAGTCCCTCAGCTAAAACATCTCCATCATCGCCTTGGGGAGTAGGCAGAGCCTCGATCTCTGCAATCATCTTGTCTTTTACTTCGCTTCCACTTTCTGACCCATCCTCAGCACCAACTTTAGCTTGAATTTCTGTTGCGCTGTTTTCTGGAGAGGCTTCAGTCTGTTTCACCTGTTCAAGTTGAGCCTTGATGTCCGCTTCGAGTTTGGCCTTTTGCTCAAGTTCTTGTTGCATCATTGCATCGATCAAGGCCTGCGGATCCATCGCTGCTGTTGCGGCTTTTGGAGCTTCACTTTGCTCCGGCTTCTGTACCGATTCAACAGGGGATGCGGCTGCGGCAGGAAGCGACATTCCACGCGCCAGAGCTTCAAGCTCTGGGTCGGACTCGACACCTTCAGTTAAAAACATCGACGTATCAAGCTCGACCTTAGGTGCAGACGAATCTGCTGCAAACGCTGCAAATTGTTGCATAACTGGGTCATCAGCGCTCAGACCAAATTTTTCAGCGGGTTCAAACTGAAGAGGGGCAACCGGAGGCTTGTCAATCAGACTTGCTTCAGCAACTGGCCGTGACGCCATTTCGGCTTGTGCTTTGCTAGCAGCATCCTGAGCAACACCCACGTTTTTCTCTGCTTCTGAAAGTTTAGCCTTCAAGCTATCGAGTTCGCCTTTCAACTTGCTATTTTCTTCGCGAAAAAGACCTAAATCTGCAATATCATCTTCAATGATAGAGTACTCTTCAAGGCGAGCCTCTGCCGTCTTTAATTTTTCTTCGAGCTCCAGAATCTTCAGTGGGTCTGCTCCGCCTCCCTCTCGCTTTGAGAGTTCAAACTTGGCCGCCTCGAGATCATCCGTAAGTTTTTGAATTTTCAACTCACGCTCTGAAACTGCCGTATTTAATTTTGCCAGCTCCTCTGAGCTGACTCCGGGGCCCGTTGCACCGCCACCCTCACCAGAGACGGTAACCTCACCTGAGGAGGAAGGGGCACTGCCCTCCGCACGTGGAAGGTTGGTTTGGGACAAGACGTTTTTCAGTAGCCCTTCAATCTCTTTGATATTGATTCCACTCGCAGTGTGACCCTCAATCTCATCTTTAACTCCCCTAACCAGCAAGGCAATTCCGGCCACGAGTATCAGAGCCACTGACCCCCAGATGAACATCTCAATATGCGTCGTCAAAAAACTGAAAAAGGTCATTAAATTCATATCTTAATTCTGAAGAAGGTGTAAAAATCGGTCAAGAAATCACTCATCAAACGCAAAACCCTAGCCGTGACTAAATGCCAGATTCAAGATTTTGAAAACAAGCAGGTCAGGGCTTATGTCTAGTTTGTGCACGACTTGATTCTGCACACTGGCTTGATGAATAAAATGGAGGCCACATGCCAACCTCAAGACAAAATCAAATAAACATTAGTTATTTTGACCTCATCATCAAAAATGCAAACGCGATCGTCTCAGACAGTGCATTCGAAGCGGCGACGAAAGTTTCCCCTCACTTTTCCGCGACTCAAAATACTGAAAGAATTTTTGACGAGGACCCATCACTTCATGAAGAACTTTGCGACATCGGCATCATTGGCAATAAGATTGCGGCCGTTGGCAACCTGCAAAGTGCAGAGGGAAAAATTGTCATCGATGCTAGAGGCTTAACGATTCTCCCTGGAGTCATTGATTCTCAAGTGCATTTCCGTGAGCCTGGTCTAACACATAAAGAGGATCTTTATACAGGAACGCTGTCTGCGATTTTAGGCGGAGTGACCGCGGTGTTTGAAATGCCCAACACCAAACCGGCGACACTTACTTCGCAAGACATTCGCGACAAAATCAAACTTGCAGAAAACCGAGCTTGGTGTCACTACGGTTTTTTTGTTGGAGCGGCAAAAGAAAATATTGAAACACTAGGCGCAACCGAACTCATCGACGGCTGCGTGGGAGTGAAAATATTTATGGGTAGCTCGACTGGAAGCCTTTTGGTTTCAAGCGACGATGACCTCTTACAAGTTCTGAAAAACGGTAAACGCCGAGTGGCGATACATGCTGAAGATGAAGACCGCATGATTGAACGCAAGTCTCTCCTCGCCAATGATCCACATGTGGCCATGCACCCCGTGTGGAGAGATGAAACTTCAGCACTTAGAGCAACAGAAAGAATCATTCGTCTCGCCAAACAATGCGGGCGCCCAGTTCACATTCTTCACGTTACAACTGCAGAAGAGATGGAGTTTTTAGCAAAGCAAAAGCAAGTGGCCACAGTCGAAGTTACACCACAACATCTCACCTTGGCCGCTCCAGAATGTTATGAAAAACTCGGAACCCTGGCACAGATGAATCCTCCTATTCGCGATGCCCGCCATCGCGAAGCCTTGTGGCAAGGTATTCACAATGGAACGGTCACAGTCATTGGAACTGACCACGCACCACATACTCTTGAAGAAAAAAATCGACCTTACCCGCAAAGTCCATCGGGGATGCCTGGTGTTCAAACACTTGTTCCGATCATGCTCAACCATGTTGCACAGAAAAAATTGAAGCTAACCAAGCTTGTTGAACTCATATGTCGAAATCCGGGTAGACTCTATGGGTATACCAATAAAGGCGAAATTCGAGTCGGATTCGATGCCGACCTCACGATTGTCGATACTAAAAAAGAATGGACCATCCATCACACGGACATGGCCACCAAATCTGGCTGGACCCCCTACGATGGAGAAAAAGTCATTGGCAAAGTCACACACACTGTTGTGGACGGAAATCTTGTGATGGCGGAAGGCAAACCAGTCGGTCAACCCATTGGAAAACAAATTTTATTTAGTTGAAAATTAGCTCAGCGCACTCAAATTTGAGTCGACAATCACATCGCGTGTTCGGCCTCACAGTTGCGCACTAGCTGCACTTCTCCTGCAGGACCAATTCCTTGATGAGCCCTGAGAACACTTGGAGAATCGCAACTCAGCTCGACAACAGCCACTTCTACCGAGAAACTGCCTCGATCACATAAAGTCTGCCCCTGGCTAAGCACATGCCCATTTGGCAAGATCAACTCCCAATTCAGCCCGATTCCAGTTTGATCGGCGCCACAGATTCCCAAGACATGTTCACGAGGGGACAGCCGTGCATTCACACTGAGTTGTGGTTGAGGAAACAATACCCGAACTTGCGCCTCAACTGGGTCAATCACAGTAACTGGCAAACCTGCGTCCTGTTGATCTGTCGTATTCTTTCCGCCCATATTGGTCGCAGATTCCACCCCGGGATGAACTGGAGCCGCACAATTTTGAAATTGCAGAATCATAACGATCATCGAAAAACCAATCACGGAAAGACCTCGCCATTTACGCCAGTTTCTTATTTTTGGGTTTGAATTATTCGATGAATTCAAGACAGTCCTCCTGGGTTTGGTGATCTTGTAGTCAAATTCAATTGCGACTGCTGCTATCCAAAATCACCAGTTCACATTGAACTCATCGGACGATTAGATATCGAACTAGACCTTTATCTAGGATCAAGATTCAGAAAGACTCACCTCTGCCATTAATTTTGACAAAAAAAATGAAAATGTCTCGCTGGTTCGGTCAAAAAGCCGTCCACATTCTCCAATTTCCTCAAATTCTAAAGACGAGACAATGGCTTCAGTGAAAGTCGCAAAATCTCTGTCTCATTTTGAAACAAAAAAAGCAGGAGCTCTGGAAGCTCCTGCTTTCATTTTTCACTCATCTATTGGCCGCTCAACCTTAGTTGCCGCCCGACTTAGGGTCATTTGGCCTCTGGCAAAAGCGCAAGCATGGTTAAGAAGTAGGACTCATTTCCGAGTTCACCGTTAACAAGTCCAGTGATCAAATCATCACTCAATCCACTCAACAGTCGCGTGACCTCTTTCTTTTGTTTCTGTACCTCGGAGGCTCCTCCAGCGATGATGCGCTTAAGTTTCACAATTCGAATCATCTGATTGGCTACCGTATTTTCCTTCAAGGCGAGATAAACTGTCGCCCCTGCTTCTAGTCGCTCATAGTTCTTCATGGAGCGACCATTGTTAGGTATAGTACGAAACACCGAGAACTCTGCCAGCGCCTGTTGTGAACCAGGCATATCCAGCTTGTTCGGCAAATACTTCGTGACCGCTTTGAGAAGCTGCGCTTGCAAAAGTGTTCCATCTGCAGGAAGTTCAAGATTCCTCCGAGCCGAAGTGCTCAACGAGGCAGGCAAGAATGTCGCCCCTTGAGTGTAGCTGGCAAGAAAACTTTGTTGCTGTCCAGATTGATCAGCAAATGTGAACTTACCCACAAATCGGTCAAAGAGAGAATCAATCAAAGTCTTCTTAAGCAGGGCACTCATCGCAACCGGCTCAGTTCCGGCAGTCGCAATCGGAGTTTGAAAATCAAGCATATTGTTCAAAGTCTTATCATCACTCAGCGAGCCTGTACTTCGGCGCAAAATCGTCTCAATTGCAGCAAGCTTGTCAACCCAGACTCCCCGAATATCAATTTGATCGATATATGGATTGTGGTTATTCGGATCCTTTTTAGACAAAAGATGTTTACCTACCTCTGTCACCACTTCATATTTTTCGTTCAGGCGGTCCGCGATATCAGCACAACGAACAGCCGAAGCATCAAGATCAGCAATCGGGACAAGTACGGCCTCTGACAAATCCGTCGCCTCTTTACTTTTGATGACACAACTTCGATCTGGCTCGCGAAGCACCGAATTCATAAGCTGACCAATTTCAACTACTGCTTTTTTGTAATCCACTAGAAAATCAATTGTGTTCCATTCGGCGGCATCTTCAGGAACCAGAGATCGGATGTAGTCATATCGCTCCAATACCTGTCGCAGATTCGCAAAGGTACCCTTGACTCTGGCGAGGTAAGCTCCGTCACCCAACAAGCTGAAGTTACGAGCTCCATGTCTGAAATTGCGAAGCTTGTAGTAGCCAAGATAGTTCTTTTCAATCTGATGGTGAACGATTTCTGAAATCGTAGTGCCTTCATCAAACATCTTACAATTCGGATTGGCGCCGACGTGTTCATCTGTACAAAAGTCAAAGGAACGAAGTCCAGCCTTGGTTGCCTTTGCTTGCGATTCTACATCCGCAATTGCTTTTCCCTCAGGAACAACAATGAGCTTACCTTCGATGTCTTCAACCTGCCGGGTGTATCCGAAGCGTAATGCTGCAACATCGTATTTGCCCAAAACCGGAAGCGTATTGAGATCGCTAAAACCATAGTCCATAACAGAGCTATATGGAATCTCACGATTAATTCCCATCGCCTCAAGTTCATTCTTTGAATAAAAATTCGCTTTGTCTTCTGAGCCAGCAAAATTATGGCGTAAGCCAAGATTGTGCCCCATCTCGTGAATCAAAGTTGGAATCCACACTACTGGTATGACCGCATCCAAAATTTTCGCTTTCTTATCGGCACTCAAATTTTCCCAAGGTTCAAGTTCCCCATCAGGAATTCCAGCAAGTGAGCCTGCCACAGCAGATTGAAAATCAATCAACTCGGCAGGATAGTTACAATGCTTGGCCAATGCTCCAAGCCGATTTGACAATGTGAACTCGGTATCTGTATGTGCGGTTCGATTCAATAAATCGCGTCGAATCTTCTCAAGCGTTGACGCTCGCACTTGAGGAGCTGTTTTAATCGGCGCAATACTTTTTGCAGCGACCGCCAGACTTTCTCCAGACGCCTCTTCAAACGCCTCATCGTGAGAGCTCGCAGCCCGAATCTCATCAAGACTCAAACCAAGATCACCCAAAGATTTGAACATTTTCTCGGTACGCGATTTCATGTCTTGTTGTTCAATTGCTGTCACCAAATTCGGAGTTACCTTGACCGCCTTCGCAGCTGCCTCGGCTCTTTGTTCACGAATTTCTTCATAGGTCGTGGCAATAAACTTCTTTATTGTCCCAAGATACATCACCACGCGGCCACTCACGATTTCTCCGGTCTGTGGATTTGCCACTGTCGGACCGTAACCAATAACGTTACTAGCAACTGGATCCTCAACCATCACGATCATAGAATTACGAATGTCGCCGGCCTCACGACTTTCTGGGTCGCGGAGACTCAATCGAAAACCAGCTCCTGACTGTTCGAGTCCCTTGTTCAAGCGATTGAAAACTTCAAATGTCGAGTCCCTAAGACCTTTGTTTTCTTCTTTTTTAAACTCGTCACTCAAGTAGTACACGACTTCTTTACGAGCAGGGCTCCAACGATTCATAAACATTTTTTGGCTATTCACTGTGTCTCGATTGTCGACATCAAGTTTGAACTGTTCCGTTGTAAAGAAGCCAAAGGTATTTTCATCCGATGGAGGGTACTCGACAGCCTTGTATCCATTCGAGGTAAGGCTCGACAACTTCATCAACGAATAGTGATAGACAACATTTACCGTTGCATCCGACAGATGCTCGGCAAACTCCATACATTCAAGATCAACGTTGAATGTGCGCTCTATCTGGATATTTAATCCGTCAGGCGATACTTCGTATCCCTTTAAATGCGACGATACAGGCTTATAGCATGAACTTCCAAAAACCTCGTCAAGTTCGATTGGCAAAATACTGGTCTCCGTTATTTTGGTGTCTTGAAACGCCAACTTTACTTTGTCTTTTTTGTCCCAAGGCAGCTCGGTGTTCTCTTCTTCCTTGTTGGTACAAGCACCCAGACGATCTTGAGCGCAACGGTAGGAAACGTAAGTCGCGGGAATTTCTAACACCGTTTTGTTATTAGTGTCATTACCTTGAAACCTTGAGTCCTGTTCAACTTCGAACACGCGCAAGGCATTTTCAGTATAGGCTAGCTTGACAACCTTTTGATCACCCATCCAATAGGGACGAGCAACATCAGAGCTTCGGCTTGCATTTTTGTAGGATGGAACATAGATATACTGTGCATCAGTATCGATCTCAGCTTTATCCATCACCTTCTCTTTGTACTCGTACTTGTATGGTACTTCTTTTGTACAGCTCACAAGCAGGCCTGCAAGTGACATACTCCCCAGTAACATTAGCCTCATGATCCTCATCTTTGCTCCCTCCTTGTATGGACAATAATTTTAATAACTCAGTGTCATCCCCGCACGTGCCATTGAAGTTTGCGCATTGAAGAACTCAATGTTGCTCTCACTTCCATCGTATTTATATGCATTTCCAGAATTGCTATGACCAACATAAACACTGAGATGCTTTGAAATCGAAAGCGATAGTTCTTCAGAAAGGCTGAAAGAATTCTTAATTGTATTGCGATAAGTCCATGCCTCAATTATGTCTCCCTGAAGGCTCAAACTGACTTGCTCACCAAATGCAAACGCCACGTTCAAGGATTGGGTCAATTTGTTCTGGATATTCATTTGCCCATCGGCATTCGTGGTAAACTCATGAAAGTACCTCTCTCCTTTACAAGAAAAAAATCCCGATAAAGGTGCTGCTTCCGCAAAATCAAAGAGAGCTTTCAGGTTGGCCCCAGCACTACCCCGTAGGGTGTCCTTTTCAACGGCTGTCTTGTTCGTGGCAAGCGTCGAAAAAACACCGCCACCCAATTTGATTGGGCCCATTTCAACTGGAGTGCGCGCAAAAAAGATCTGTGTATTAGCGATGGCAAGATTGTCCCGATTTTCACCAGTGAGCTCTTTAGAAAGCGCCCCAATTGCCCCAACAACATAGTTTTTATTTATCTTATAAGTTGGGTTTAACATCACACTCAAATCGCCAGACAAGTCATAGTCACTTTCTGAATGAAGCGATCGATTGGCTTCAAACCCTGCGATCAAGGAAAATTTCGATGGCGCAACTTTGGTCGTAGCAGCCCCTTTTTTATGTAGTTCTTCGACCAAGATATTCACCGATCCATTTACAGCATTAGAACTGGCATTCGCTGATGCCCCACTTGTCAGAACGGGCTCAGCCCACGAAGGCTCGCAGCAGGTCACCAGAAAAACTCCTAATCCCAAAACACTCAGAGCTTGAACTATCACTCTACTTTTTTTCATCACTTACCGACTCCACTCTTTCGTTAGGCGTTTAATGAATTCACTTTAGGATCATTCGCGGTTTTTCTAGCAACCTTTCTTGAGCCATCCGCTGGAGAGGTGCATTCTCGCACTCGGAGTCTCCGTACTTTCTGATAATTCAAGACTTGCGCCATTCTGGTGTTTTCGCTGTTTTGCGAGCTGTATTTTCTTCCAGAAAGACTGGGTTCCTCAAAAACACCAGGCGTGAAGGCTGTTTCACGCAGTTCGTTGGCATTGACACATGGATGTTGAATTTCGGTGCATGTGAAATTATTTATGAGGAAAATAAAATTAATTGATGAACTACAGACCTAATGGCCCTAGGTATATAGACATAAGAAAGACAATAGCGAATGGAGAGTCTCACAAAACTCAATCAAGAAATTCTGAGCTGCACCAGGTGCCCCAGACTTCTTCACTATTGCCAGAGAGTCGGCGAAGTAAAAAAGAAGGCTTTTCTCAACTGGGATTATCACGCGTTGCCAGTACCTCACTTTGGAGATCCCGCTGCTGAACTGCTCGTCGTCGGCCTAGCTCCTGCTGCCCATGGAGCCAACCGCACGGGCCGGATGTTTACCGGAGATCGAAGCGGCGAATGGCTTTATCGTGCCCTTCACAAACAAGGATTTGCAAATCAGCCATTAAGCGAAAGCATTGGAGATGGTCTTAAACTTAACAACGTTCTTATTACAGCCGTCAACCACTGTGCACCGCCTGCCAACAAACCCACCCCGGAGGAAATAGATCATTGTCAGCCCTTTCTTCAAAAAGTGTATGACCTCCCCCAGTTCTCGGTCATCATTGCACTCGGCGCGATCGCCTGGAACGCAGTAATCCATGCCGACTGTGCCAATCCCAAGAGCCGCCTCAAGGAGCAAAGAAAGTACGAACTTAAATTTCAACATGGGAGAGAATTAGAACTAGCAAACGGCCGAAATCTAATAGGAAGTTTTCACCCGAGCCAACAAAATACCTTTACCAAAAAACTCACCGAACCCATGTTTGATCAGATATTTTCTCGAGCTCACATGCTTCTTAAAAAATAAAAAACCCACGCTCGACACGTGGGTTTATACTTGATTACGCCCAATATTTAGATCGCTTTTAAATAATTACTATTTAGTCGAAATGGTCTTGATCTTTTCTTTAACTTTTCCGACCATTGAGGTTGGCAATGGTGCATAGGCCAACTCAGGAGCCATCTTTTGCCCCTTATCCATTGCCCAACCTAGAAATTTCACCAGATCATCACCTTTATCTTTCGGCATTTCTTTGTACACCAACAAATAGGTAAACGCAGAAATTGGATAAGACTTTGCGCCCTCAGCATTCGTGATCGACACGCGAAAATCTTCTGGCATGGTCTTCAACGCTCCAGCTGCCGCTTCACTTACAGATGCAATACTAGCCGCTACAAATTTTCCGGCTTTGTTTTGCACTTCTGCTGTCGTCAATTTTTGTGACTCAGCATAAGTTAACTCAATATAGCCAATCGACCCCGGAGTATTTTTAATTGAAGCCGTAACGCCTTCGTTTCCTTTTGCTCCAATTCCAACTGGCCATTTTACGGCCTTACCAGATCCCACTTTTTCTTTCCACGAAGGACTCACCTTAACCAAATAGTCAGTGAACACAGAAGTGGTGCCGCTTGAATCTGCACGAAAATTAACTGCAACATCAATATCTGGGAGCTTCAGGTCTTTATTTAGAGCGGCAATTTTTGCATCATTCCATTTTTTGATATTTCCCATATAGATTTCAGCAATCACATCACCCGTCATCTTAATTGGTTTTTTCAAATCAGGTAGATTGTAGGCCAACGTCACAGCACCTAGTACTGTTGGTATATGTACCACTGAGGCGGGAGCGTTTTTTAGCTCATCCTCTGTCATCGGAGCATCACTTGCCCCAAAATCAACCGTCTTCGCCACCAACTGCTTAATTCCTCCACCACTGCCGATGGACTGATAGTTGATTTCGATGTCAGGATTCACCTTATTGTACTCAAAGAACCACTTGGTATAGAGCGGCGTCGGAAATGTAGCCCCTGCTCCGGTGATCAATTTTTTTTCACCCGCGAAGGTGCACAAAGAAAACGCCAAGACCGATACCAAACTCGCCAATACACGAACGGCTTTCATAGATCCTCCTATAGAACGATTGATTGAAAACTGAACTTAACACCGTTAACTAGAAAGGCACGTCAGGTTTTTGTCAAAGACGGTTTGCCTTTGGAGGGATGGTCCCCGCCACAGAGTGTCGGTTCGACGATCTTGGTAAAAGCGAAAGCTCACCTCTTGTTTCTTAATGGCCTCGAGAATTGGTCCAACTTTTCGCTCACAATGCAAAATCGTTTTCCAAGATGAGATCTGCGAAGGCGAGTGTAAATCGGAGTTCGCGATCAAAGGCAGACCGCTGCTTAAGACTTCATCAAATAGGTGAGGGCCACTGGCCACTTCCCAGGCATCAAAACACTCTCGCAACTCCTCGCGCCGGTCCCAAAGATGATATGTCTGTTTTTCAAACTTACGCGTCGAAACCGGATGAGCTGCGATGGCAAGCCCCCCCTGATCACGAATCAAACGCGTCAGCGTCACCACATCTGCCTCAGCCTCGATGTACTGACTAACGTCGAGCGCCAGCACATGTGCTGAACGTTGATTCGACAACGAGTTTTTGGTGAGTTCGAAGCCAGAAAGCACAACCATCTTGTAAACATCCCACGCTCTTTCAGCCTGCTCAGAAATCTCCTCCAGATAGGCATCAAAGTTATGGCGATGCAAAGTGAGCCCAAACAAATTTGCGGCCTTTCCCATAGCCGTAGTGCTTTCACAGAGATGATCCGTAATTGCGATCGCACCAAAGCCTCGTTGACCATAGAGATCAACCAACTCTGGAATCGCTAGTTTTCCGTCGGAGTAATTCGAATGAATATGAAAGTCGGCCCAAAACATAGCCTAATTCTCAACTTATTTTTAAACCGAATCAGTCAGATCTCGATCAACAAAAGGTCAGGATTTAGACAAGAGCCCAATCTTCCACACTTGTGAAAATTTTGAAAACAACCGACATTAAGATATGCAAACAATCGCTGCTATCGATATTGGATCCAATGCAATTCGCCTGGTTGTGGCGAAGGTCAATGCTCAATCTGAAATTCGTCTCATAAAAAAGTTTCGCGAACCCGTTCGTCTAGGAGAAGATGTGTTCAGTCAGGGAGCCATTTCTGCGAAAACCGTTGAAAAAGCAGTGCGAGCATTTCAAAATTTTCGTCAGTTCATGAAAGACCAAAACGTAGCCTATGCCAAAGCCGTTGCAACAAGCGCAGTTCGTGAAGCAACTAACCGCGATGAATTTGTTAAAAAAATAAAAGACACCACCGGAATTCAAATCGAAATCATCGATGGGCGCGAAGAAGCTCGTTTGATTTATTCGGCCGTTGCCAGCAAGGTTGACCTGCAAATGCAGAACTCAGTCTTAATTGACATCGGTGGAGGCAGCGTCGAACTGACTGTCACGGATCACCAGACCATAGTCGCTAGCGAAAGCTTTAGACTCGGAACTGTTCGCCTTCTTAATTTATTAAAAGAGCGTAAACTCAAAGAAAAGCAAATCAAGAGTGTCTTTCTCGAACATTTCCCGCCCATTCAAAAATTTCTTGAGATCCACACCAAAGACTGCAAGATCACTTCAGCCATTGGTACCGGTGGAAATTTCGAATGCTTAGGAAAATTAAGAGTGGCACTTCTGAACAAAACATCTGTGCACTCCATGACCTTCATGGAATTGCATCAGATTTATGAACATCTCTTGAGCATGTCTGTCCGAGAACGAATTAAATTTTTACGCCTACGCCCCGATAGAGCCGATGTTATTGTACCCGCGGCACTGCTAGCTCAAGAAATCATGGCAGCAACCCCCGTCCACACACTTATGGTTCCATATGTAGGACTTCGTGACGGGATTCTCACAGAACTCTCGCACCAGATTTTACATCTGTAGAGCCGCCTCAACCCAAGAATCACGCCCTTGTTTTTCAAGTTCAAGTTGGTAGTCTAAAATGATCTGGGCGCTAACTCCCTCGCCCTCAATTTTGCGCTTGTGGTGACTGAGAAATCCTGCAACGGGAATAGAAATGTAATATTCCGAACTACCGAGAATCGACAAAGGAAACCATTGAGCCATGACCACTTGCCCACTTGTGTTCATCCCAAAGGTGCGTGCCTGCCGTTGCTCTTTTAGAGCTTGTGCAAAAATCTCCGCGACTGAACCAGTTTCTTGATCAATTAAGACATTAAGCTTTTGCGAGAGACAATGCTCACGAACAAAGGTCTTGAGATACACTCGCTTTGCCCGATTCAAAGTTTCAAGCTGGGTCTCGGCTCGCAAATCATTCGGCAAGAGCTCATCCCCCTGAGACCCTGCCGGGTGAAAAAGCTCGCCGATCTCAGTGGAAGAACAAAAAAAATAAGACAAGACTCGAAGCATTCCTGGAAAACTTCCTCCAGCGTTACCGCGCAAATCAATCACGATCTTTTTCGTACCCTGAAGCTGAATCATTTTTTGCCGCAATAGGCTTTCGTCACTGAAATATTGCGGAAGAAAACTTGGTATGCGTAACACGCCCACACCAGCCACTTTGTCTATTGTCATCGCCAAATCTTCATGAAGCTCTTCTGCGACAAGATTCACGCGAAGATGCTTTGCAAATCTTCTAACCTCGAATTCTCCCGAAACATCTAAGATGCTTTGCAAACCCTTTGGATGTCGGCCGTTAACCTTCAAAAGCACATCGCCTCTGCGCAATTCTTTTTTATCAGCCGAACTTCCAGGCAAGACCTTCATCACCAAGTACTCATCAGAAAATCTTCGAACACGCAGACCATTATCAACTTGTATATTCTCCCAGACGGCTTGACCGGCTTGCGGCGAATAGATCTGCAGATGTGAGCTTCCCAATTGCTCCAAAATTCGATTCATTTGATCGATAAAATTTTCTTTTTTAAAAAATACCGAGCTAGCCCACCGAGTAGTGGAGCTCGGCTCATGGAAAGTCCCATCAGACAAAGGCATTGCTGATGGAATACCGCCAAGGGGTTGAACACGACAATCTTCAACCCACTGGTTCAACTCTTGTCCCTGCAAAAAATATTGCTGGGACACCAATCCACAGATCTGTTGTTGAACACTGATGAAGTAGTTTTTTTTTAGATCTACAAACGTTGCAAAAGCGACGAGCAAAATTGCTGGGCCTGCCAAAATTGAAAAATATTTCGCTGATCGCAAATTATGGCCAAGACCACTCACGATGCACTCCGAGCCTGAGGCAAAAAAAAAGGGCCCTGAAGAGGCCCCAGAATACGATATCTTGTTTTCTTATGCTGCCTTCTTCTTGCGAGAAGCAGAAGGATCAATATTGTATTGTTTCACTTTGCGATAAAGAGTCGCACGCCCGATGCCCAAAGCCCTAGCGGCTTCAGTCAAATTTCCTCTAAATGCGCCAATCGCGTTTTCAATCGCAGCACTTTCGAGCTGATTGATTGTTGCAACACCCTTCTTTTCTTGTCCTGCAGTTCCTGGAAACGGAAGAACTTTTGCCCCCTCAACTTGTTGAGAGCCTCCGACCAAAGACGGTGCACTTCCTGAATGACTAGAATTCAGTTTTTCCCAGGCTTCTGGAGTTAAAACTTGAACCGTTACCCCATGCATCTGTCCAAATTGTTGAGCCTTTTGAACAAGTGACTGATCATCACTGACCACTACAAACGACGAACGTACCATGCGAGACCTCCCGTTAAAATCGAGTCACTTCAAAACAACCAACTGTCTCAAGCGACTCACAATTAACCTATCGGCGAATCACTCTGAGAAACTTGAGGAAAAATTTTCCCCATTTTGAGAATCCCGACTAAGCACCTGAAAATCATCTGCTTTCCAATGTGTATTGATTTGAGACAACTCCGAGCCAAAAGCCAATCGATCCCTGGATCATTTGAGAACAAGTCATGCAAATGATCGCGATAACACACGAGTCCATCATCCCAATCTGACAGCCCAATCCGACAGGGAAACAAAAAACCACGCTTCTTATAAACAAAGAGCGTGGCACCATTTAGACTTTATCAGGTTTAAATTTTGCCCTGGTTAGCTTGCATTTCGAGAAGTAGATCTCGCAGCAAGCAAAGTAGGTTCTGGGAGAGCGGTTGGGCCCAATCTATCGGGCCAACTCAATTGATCAACAATCCGAAAAATTATCAGTCCTTTTATCTGCGGCCAGATTTAATCTTGACCTGCATTTTCGAAATCAAATTTACTGCCATTTTTTCGTGAACTTTACACATTTTAAGCTCATCGCGACGGTATGATCTCTGACTAGGAGTCAGTGTTCCAGTTTCTAGCTCCATCTCGTAATCAAGTTTGCTTGATCGGATATCTACAAGCTCTTTGGTTTGCTGCTTGAAAAGTTTCGAAACCCCACTCAAAGGAGCCACTTCAAGCCACTCTTGTTTTGAGCGATACCAACTCACCATGCGAAGAAAACGAGCCTTATTTTTTGCCAAAGTGAACTTCGGAAAAAGATCCTCAGCAAGCTCTAAAATATTGTCAATCGAATCAAGATCAACATCATCCTCTTCAAGATCACCGCCCACAGTAGACGCTGCGTTTGGAGCTGTATTTACGGCTAACTGATCGGTGCCGGGCTCAATTGCTTCAACAGCCTCAATAGCTTCAATCTCGGTTGTACTCACCACATTCACCCCCTAAAAAAACTTAGACAGATAGAAAGATAAAAAGAGAGCACGTTATAACACAGATTCTCAAATATAAACACCCCTAGAATTAATCTTAAAAAAACAAAGAATTTTTTTAAAAAAAACTGCAAGCTATCGAATCTGCGATGCTTTTTTTGTACATTTTTTAAGCACTAAACAAGATCACTTAACCCAAATAGCACCTCAGAAGAGTCAGTCTGCCCAAAGTTTTGCGGCCTCAACAGCGTAGTAAGTTAAAATCATGTCGGCCCCAGCCCTTTTGATCGCCAAAAGAGACTCCTGCATCACTTTTTTTTCATCAATCCAGCCATTTTGAGCGGCGGCTTTAATCATGGCATACTCGCCACTCACCTGATAGGCCGCTACCGGAACCTGAACTTTTTTGCGAACATCCGAAATTACATCCAAATAGGGCATCCCTGGCTTCACCATGACCATATCGGCCCCCTGCTGAACATCGAGTATGACCTCTCTGATGGCCTCACGGCGATTAGCGGGATCCATCTGATAGGTTTTCTTGTCCCCAGAACGAGGTGCAGAGTCCAGAGCTTCACGAAACGGACCGTAAAATGCCGAAGCATACTTGACCGCATACGAAAGTATGCCTGTGTTCTCAAAACCATTTTGGTCTAAAACCTCTCGAATATAGCCAATACGCCCGTCCATCATATCTGATGGCGCCACAATATCGGCCCCAGCATCTGCCTGCGCGACGGCCATTGCGGCTAAAATATCAAGTGTCGCATCATTGATGATCTGTCCATCATGAACCAAGCCATCATGACCGTCTGTTGAATAGGGATCCATCGCTACATCCGTGATGACTGCGAGATCAGGAAGACGATCCTTAAGTTCACGAATCGTTCGTTGCAAAAGTCCATCTGCATTTACCGACTCGCGTGCGTATCGATCTTTTTGACGGTCATCGATGACCGGAAATAACGCCACTGCCGGTACACCATAATCAAATCCCTCACGAGCCAGTTCAACCAGTTTATCAATTGAAAGGCGATACTGGCCCGGCATTGATTTGATCGCAACTTTTTGATTCTTACCCTCCATCACAAATAAGGGCATGATGAGGTCTTCAGCAGAAAGATGCGTCTCTTTGACAAGCTTGCGAATCGAAGCATTGACTCGGTTGCGCCTTGGACGATGGCGAATCGGCTTACGTGCGACTTTAAAATCAGATTCTATATGTTCAATTTTTTTTATAAATTCAATTTGTTTATTCGTTTTCATTTTACGATCTACTTAGCCTTTCCTTGTGCGGCAACGGCCGCCTGAGCTTTTGCAATTTCCTCGGCGTCACCTAAGTAGTATCGCTTCAGCGGTTTGAGATTCTCATCCAACTCATAAACCAACGGAACCCCAGTCGGCACATTCAGTTCCGTGATATCTGCCTCTGAAATTTGTTCGAGATATTTTATCAAGGCTCTTAAACTATTACCATGAGCTGCTATTAATATCTGCTCACCAGCGAGCACTCTCGGTGCGATTTCTTTGTGCCAGTATGGTAAAACACGCCCCACGGTATCTTTTAACGACTCGCCAACCGGTAGGTCTTGGGCCGGAACGTTTTTGTATCGTGGATCATTCTTAGGATGACGAGCATCGTTTAGTGACATCGGCGGAGGCGGGATGTCGTAGCTGCGTCTCCAGATCTTCACTTGGTCATCGCCATGCTTTGCCGCAGTCTCAGCTTTGTTAAGACCCTGCAACTCACCATAATGACGTTCGTTGAGGCGCCAGGATTTTTCAACAGGGATCCATAACTGATCCAATTCATCTAGTGCGATCCATAAAGTTCGCAGAGCACGTTTAAGTACCGAGGTATAGGCGCGATCAAAAACAAACCCTTCTTGTTTAAGCAGTGTTCCCGCCTGTTTTGCCTCCTGACGGCCTTTTTCAGACAGATCCACATCCTTCCATCCAGTAAATCGATTTTCTTTATTCCACTCGCTTTCACCGTGACGTACTAGAACCAACTTCTTCATGATCGTGATGTCCCCTGCGCTATGAATTTATTTAAGATGCAAAAATTTAAACTCTCTGCCTGGGACGAGCAAGCCTGTTCTTCAGCCTGAGACTGGAGATCGAAGCTCATCTGCGCATGGGGTTGATCCCTGTTTGGACCCAGAAGGACTGCATTAATGATAGGCAGATTTGAAGCTCTCGGATTTGCCTAAAAATTATGCAAAATGGCAGGTGGCCTACGGGGCATTTCTGGGGAATGGACCGTCAAGGTGATTCAAAAAACCAATGCAGATCACTGCAAAAACTGGTCATCAGACACAATTGGATTAAAGATATTATGCGATTTTACCTGGTAATGATGCTTGTGGTGGGAGCGAGAAAAAACGAAGCGATGCCGAGATGTCCTACCTTCGACGGTCATCCTTGACCCACATCGCCCCTCCAGCTTCAATGGTAGAAAAATTCAGAGATTCTTCAATCTCAAAATGAATCTTACACAATCTTAACTCATTATTTTTAAAAATTGCTGCAACGCTGCACAAAGATAGGGTGCTGGAGCGGACAATGCAAAGAGGTTTTCCTTACCGATCTTTTGAAATTCTGTGTGAGCCTTTCTAATTCTCAAGTTTGCATTCACCAAATTCGCCCCAATCAGGAGACTCCCTAATCCTCCAAATTTGATATGAATTTCATTCGCGGAAAACATTCTCTCACTCAGTAATTTCAAAAAGTGACCGATAGAGGAGGTGTGGTTTGTGAACATCTAGAGGGTATCAAGTTGAGACGATGAGAGTGTTAAAAGCGATTCTCACTTATGTTGCGATCTGTTCATTTTTGCTGGGTATCCCCTTCGGCCTAGCTTATCTATTTTTGCCTGAGAAATTAAAAACCAAAAGCCTCGACGCCACCCTTGATGTCGTCCAGGTGAACGATGCCAAAAAGCTGCCGAAAGTTTTGGGGGAAGATCATGCAAAAATGGCCGAAGCCGCAAGTGACCCTAACGCCGCAACCTCAGCGCCTGCTCACCAGGTGTTTGAGGAGGTCAAACTCAATGAAAGCCAAGTCGAATATGTAAACCCACAAACACTAGATACCATTAACTCACTCAACATTCCCGACGACTTACGCAACCAGCTCTTGCAAGTTTATTACTCCACAGGAGATGTTCCTGGATTGCGAAAACCTAGCTCTAGTGATGAAGTAAAGGACGCAAACAATGCCAATAATCTTGCCTCCTCCGACAAGTCGATCGAAGGTCATTCTGGCGCTCTTCACAACGATCGATTCAAAGTCTCGGGAAGCAACTCTGCGCCAATCAAAGCTGCCACAATCAATTCTAATGAACACACAAAAAAGACCCTCACTTTGATTGAGGCCAATCAGCAACTCCGAAAGATCAGCCAAGAAACTGGCTCATCCAAACCAAATCAGCGCTAGAAGTAGGATTCAGGACTTCTTGGGATCTTTGGATTCATTTTGCCGGCCCGCTTGTGCGGGTGGATTTTGCTCTCTCCTGGGTTCATGAGCCTTTCTATTTTCAGACCTTTGCGAGTGATGCCCACCTGGTCCACGAGAATCACCGCCCTTTGGGGGCTGACCTGACCTTGACTCACGTGATCGATGTTCAGATTTTTGATCCAATTTCTGTGATGAATCTTGGTGTCGCCCCTGATGTGATCGTTCGTCACGACGACCTTCACTTCGAGACTCCTGACGGCGCCCTTCACCTTTGTAATCCTGACGGCGCCCTTCGCCTTTGAAGTCTCGATCTCGACCGTGTGGACGTCCCTGGCGATTAGGCTGTCGCTGTTGATCTCGCCCCCGGTCGTCGGTTCTCTCACGGGAAGCCCCTCCTGAGCGTTGGTGAGGTTCGCCATTTCGCTCGGGTTTAGCCTCACGAGAAGCAACTGTTCTCTCTCCGCTTCCTGAGGAAGTTTCCTGTGCCGCCACCAGGTCGTTTGTATCTGCTCCTTGGGCTAAGGCTAGTTCTCCGCGCTCACGCCGATGCGCTTCTTCAATCTCCCGCTCTGCCAAAATACTTCCGCGAACAGCATAGGAATCACCAACATCGTCTCGCGCCCCGCGCCCTTTAGGACGCTTTCCCATTTGCGCCTGTTGCTTCTCAAGCTGATCTTTCAAATCAATCGTGACATGCCCAAAGCACTTCAATTGGCAGGCCAACCTGCGGCCATCAACAAAATAAGCCGAACCAATAAGATTTTTTTCGGCAGCCGTAGGCGGCATCAAATTCCGATCACCCTCAACCACCTTGACTCGGCATTCAGCACATGAAGGAACACCTCTGCAAACAGACTTAATAAAAATTCCGTTCGCCTCTGCCGCTTGCAAAACCGACTCATTTGGTTTGATATCGATCTCAATATTTTGCGGAACAAATTTAACTTTCATGCAAACCTCTAGCTCAGTTTGACCCGAGCAAATTTCTTTTTGCCGACCTTAATCACGATCGATTCTCCAACCTGCACGGCCAAGATCATTTTTAGATCTCGAACTTTTTGCCCTGCGATCTCAACAGCAGAACCGGTAATCAGGCGTCTGGCCTCACTTGTCGAAGGAACGAGATCAAGCTCTTTCAATAGGGCAGAAACATCAAATTCAGTACTCAAACGAGTTGCGGGCAGAGTGAACTCTGGCATTTCGTCAGGGACACCTTTATTCACAAAAACCCGTTCAAATTCTTCAACGGCAGCCCTACCAGCTTCTGCGGAGTGAAAACGAGTGACTAGCTCTCGAGCCAAGTTCACCTTCAAGTTACGTGGGTTCTCCTCACCCGACGCCATCGCCGACTTCATTTTCTCTATGTCCACGACTGAAATATCAGTCAACAACTCATAATAGCGCATCATCAGCTCATCAGAGACGCGCATGGTTTTACCAAAAATCTCCCGTGGAGATTCATCAATGCCGATGTAGTTATTCAAACTCTTCGACATTTTATGAACTCCATCAAGACCTTCGAGAAGCGGCATTGTTAAAATACACTGTGGCTCCTGAGCGTAGGTCTTTTGTAAGTCACGACCGACCAACAAATTGAATCGTTGGTCGGTTCCACCCAATTCAACATCTGACTTCAATGCGACAGAGTCATACCCTTGTACCAATGGATAAAGAAATTCGTGAATGGCAATTGGAACACCAGACTTATAGCGTTTTTCAAAATCGTCTCGCTCAAGCATTCGCGCCACTGTGTATTGACTCGAAAGCTTGATGAAATCAGCTGACGAAAACTTCGAAAACCAGGTGTTGTTCCATGCGATTTCAGTCTTTGATTCGTCCAGAATTTTGAAAACTTGCTTCACATAGGTCTGAGCATTGGCTTGCACTTCTTCAACTGTCAATGCTGGTCGGGTTTCACTCTTACCTGTTGGGTCCCCGATCATCGCAGTGAAATCGCCAACCAAAAAAACCACTTTGTGCCCGAGATCTTGAAACTGTTTCATCTTAGTCATCAAAACAGTGTGCCCAAGATGCAGATCCGGCTTGGTCGGGTCAAAACCAACCTTAATACGCAATGGCTTGTTCTCTTTAAAGCTTCGCTCTAGTTTTTTTAAAAGGTCAGTTTCAGATATGAGATCAACCACACCTTTTTTTAATTCACGCAGCTGTTCTGATGGAGCAATAAAGGCCATTATTACCTCGCGTGCTCAACAAAGCGAGTCTCGCGAACTACGTTGACTCGAATTTGCCCAGGATAACTTAGCTCACGCTCAATCTTACGTGCGATATCATAACTCAACATTTGTGACTGCTCTTCGGTGACACGAGAACCCTCAACGATCACCCGTAACTCTCGGCCCGTTTGGAGTGCAAAAGTCCGAACCACTCCGTCAAAGCTATTGCCAATACTTTCCATATCCTCAAGTCGCCTGAAGAAGTTATCCATCGATGGTCTCTTCGCGCCAGGTCGGGAGTTGGAAAGTGCATTTGCCACTTGAACGATAAAGGCCAACATCGTTTCTGGTTTTTCATCGTCATGGTGCGAGCGAATCGCATGACAAATGTCTTCGGCCTCACCGTGCTTTTTGGCAAAATCGGCACCGATCACCGCGTGTGGACCTTCATGACTATGATCAAGCACTTTGCCGAGATCATGCAACAGCCCTGCTCGTCGTGCCTTCTTGACATCGACACCAAGCTCGGCGGCCATCATCCCAGACAAGTAGGCCACCTCTGATGCGTGCAAAAGAAGATTCTGGGTCTGAGTTTGACGATACTTCATGCTCCCAACTAGACGCACGAGTTCCGTGTGAAGTCCATGCAGCCCAAGCTCAAAACATACTTTCTCGCCTTCTTCACGCATGCTCTTGAAGAGTTCTTTTCTTACTTTTTCAGTTATCTCTTCGATTCGCGCAGGATGAACACGCCCATCTTCGATCAACTTCTCGAGAGCACGCCTTGCCACTTCTCTACGAACCGGATCAAAACCAGAAATGACTACCGCCTCAGGAGTCTCGTCGACAATAAGATCAACGCCAGCAGCGGCCTCAAGTGCACGAATATTACGCCCTTCACGACCGATAATTTTCCCTTTCATTTCATCACTCGGAAGCGTCATCACGCTGACAGTTTTCTCGGATGTAAACTCAGCCGCATATCGAGCTGCAGCCATGGCAATAATTCGCTTCGCCCTGGTTTGCGCTTCAGCTTTTGCCTCTTCCTCAATCAAGATAGCACGTTTACCGGCTTCTGCTCGAGCTTCGCCTTCAAGCGCTTGCACAAGTTCCCGTCGAGCTTCCTGGGTGGTGATTCCCGCAACCCGTTCCAATTTTTGCTTTAACTCTTCAATCTGCTTTTGACCTTCAACTTCCAAATCACTCAGGCGTTTTTCAGCAATTTTTGCCCGGTCATCTCTTGCGACGACTTCCTGCAATTTTTGCTCAAGCTCAACCTCTTTTTGTTGAAACTCCTTAACCAGCTTACCTTCGCGATCTATAATTTGCTGTTCATCTTGTTTCAATTTCTGTTTCTGTTTCTGGATATCGCCTTCAACATTTTTTCTAGCTTTTGTTTCAAAATCCTTGGCACGCGCCTTCGAATCTTTTTCAATTCGAGCCGCTTCGCTTCGCGCTTTGCTCATGATCCTATCGGCTTCAACTTGTGCCGACCTATGAGTTTTGGCATCCATCGCTCGACGATAAAAAAGCATACCTACGGCGCCGATCAAAACACCGAGAACTGCAAAAACAATCAACATTACCACTTCCACTTTAAACTCCCTTTCACTCTCTCTCGTTTGAACCTGGTATCACACGGACTTTTAATTCGGTGACAACGCAGTTCATTTTAATATCCCAAGGATCGACGGGTAATGGTTCGTCGGCAATCTGTGCCTCAAAGCCAACACCAATTTTCTCCCCCGTAAAGCGCTCGAGCGCTCGATCATAAAAACCTTTACCTCGTCCCAATCGACCTCCGACCTCGTCAAAAGCCAATCCCGGAATCAAAGCTCCAGCAAGTTCGCTCACAAGCACTTCTTTGCCTTTTGCTTCATCCGGCTCCCGAATACCCATGGGACTGAGGTGCAATTTGGAGTTCTGATCAAAGACAAAAAACCGCAATTGCGACCCCACCACCTTGGGCAAAGCCCAAGTGATATGTGATACTCGTTTTGAAAATAGTTCGAGATGAGGTTCAAACGGGAGAGCAAGAAAGAACGACCAAATTCCTGAACGAGTCTTCAAGATGCTCTCTAAATGCATCTCCAACTGTTCAATTCTAAGAAAACTGGGATCAAGGTTTTCACCTTGAATCCAGTTTTTTAATCGCAATTTGTATTCACTTCGAAGCTGAGCTTTCAAATCCACCCTCGTGATAACTGCAGAGGGAACCCAGAAAATTGGGATCGATCAACTCATACCTTCGTGTTCTCTTCTTAAGAATTCCCCGCTTGAGTTCCTCGCAAGGCTTCAAAGTCAGCAAGAATTTTTTCGGCTCGTTGTTCAAAACCTTCAAGCTCAGACAGAGCTTGTCTTTTCAATAGCATATGCTCTTCAGCAATATGAAGTGCGGCTAAGATTGCCGCATTTTGAATTGAACCCGACTTAGTGACTGTGAGAGCCTGATCAAGCTTGCGATTCACAAACTCCACCAGCTCACTCACCGTTTTTTCATCATGAGATGACCGCAGCCGCAATGGTACCCCGGCGATTTCGACATCATATTTTTTTTGCGAACCATCCATCATGAAATCCTTAAAAACCTTAGACTTAGAAGTCTCTCGAAAACTCTCTTCAAGTCCCAGTCTATGACAGAATTTTTCAGATGGGGAGAGCAATCTCAGGATCCCCCAAAAAATGCGACGCAGAAGCCGCACCTTGGGACGAATCCGCGAACAAAGAGTGAACGTTGATAGAGCCTCAGCAAATTGATTGCGAATTCCGTTTTTTGAACGAGAGATTTAAAAAATCGAATCGACAAACTCTTGGGATGAAAAAAGACGCAGGTCGCCTAACTTTTCTCCCACCCCGATCAAGCGGATGGGCACCTGCAATTCACAGGCGACACCGACGGCAACTCCTCCTTTGGCGGAGCCATCCATTTTGGTTAAAATAACTCCAGACACTCCAAGTGCCTCGTGAAACTCTTTTGCCTGAATCAAAGCATTTTGGCCGGAGTTGGCATCAAGTACCAAGAGCGTCTCATCTGGACCTTCGGGCATCACTTTCGCGATAACCCGCTTCATTTTTTTGAGTTCTTCCATCAGGTTTTTCTGCGTGTGGAGCCGGCCAGCCGTATCAATGATGATCACATCGAAACCTTGCGCCAACCCTTTTTGGCAAGCATCGAAAGCTACCGCACTTGGGTCTGTTATGCCTGGTGGAGAAAAAATCTCGACCTGCGCTCGCTCGGTCCAGACTTTCAATTGCTCCCCTGCGGCAGCACGAAAAGTATCCCCAGCGGCCACCAAAACTCTTTTGCCGTTCTGAGCCAAGTGCGCAGACAGCTTTCCGATGGTCGTGGTTTTTCCTGCTCCGTTGACCCCAATGATCATCAGAACCATCGGCTTTTTGTATGCATTGGAAACATCAAGCAGTGAGGCTCGCTCAGGAAGCTGCGAAAATATCGAAACGATCTCCTTGCGAAGCGCTAGCCTTAGAACTTCAAAACTGGCCTGGTCTCCAGTTTTGATTTGTTTTTGTACGGCCGTGAGCAAACGTTGAACAGTCTTGGGCCCGAGGTCACTAGTGTATAAGACTTCCTCGATCATCTCAAGATCGTGCCCAGCAACCTTTGGCTGTCCCGTGAAGATATTTTTTAGACGGCCAAAAAAATTCTGTCTCGTTGCCGAAAGTGCATCCTGCAAAACTGCCGGTTGCCCCGCTTGGGTGCCTTGCGTGGATCGCGCCGCTGTTTCCGATGTTACATTTTTGGTTCCGGGTGTTGGGATGCTGGTTGGCTCTGGTCTGGACTCGGCACCATGTGGCACTCCACCCTGCGTTTCTTTAACCAGCTCGGGCGCAGAATCTGCCGCCTGATCTATGGAAAGACCTTCTCCAGTGGAGTTGATGAGGTTCGTCGAATCAGACGGTCGCGCCGGACGAGCCTGAATTTGTTCAGAAGATTTTCTATTCTGTCTAAAAATCCAGACGCCTACTGCAGTTAGAATAACCGCAAAAATAGCGCCGATCATAAAATATAAATTCTCGTTGTCTTCCATTGCCCATCCCCACTGCTAAGGCGGACAAAGGCAAGACCTTGCCCTTACGCCGACCTCTATACCGGATTGTCGCCAAGGTTGACCGAAACCATTTTCGAGACACCCTTGTCTTCTTGGGTTACTCCATAGAGTCGGCTCGCCGCTTCCATTGTATGCTTGTTGTGGGTGACGATAATGATCTGACTTCGCTTTGCCATTTCACGAACTAAATCGTTGAAACGAAAAACGTTGGCATCATCAAGAGGAGCGTCGACCTCATCGAGCAAACAATACGGTGACGGTTTAACGAGAAAGATCGAGAAGATCAAGGCCACCGCAGTCAGAGCTTTTTCTCCACCCGAAAGCAGAGTGATATTCTGCGGTTTTTTTCCAGGAGGCTTCGCCACGATATCGATTCCCATCTCGCCTTTTTCTGGATCTTCGATCAAAGTCAAATGGGCTTCTCCGCCTCCAAACAAAACCGGAAACACTTTGGTAAATCGTTCGTTCACTTGATCGAATGTCTCTTTAAATCGTCGCGAACAAATACGATTGATTCGATCAATTACTTTTTTCAGCTGCTCTTTTGCCTCAATCAAATCCGTTTGCTGCTTCGACAAGAATTCAAAACGCTTTGAGACCTCTTCATACTCCTCAATTGCGGACAGATTCACATCGCCGATTTTTGAGACCTTTTCACGAAGATCTTTTAACGACTTTTCTGCCTCGCCAACATCGCCTTCTCGGTCGCGATACCGTTCTGCAATGTCTTGTAAATTCAAAATATATCGTTCTTGAATATGCGACACCAGATACTGCTCTTTCATGCGAGCCTGATCGAGATGTAACCTGGCTTGATTCATCGAGGTCATAAGTTCATTCTTGGTTCCGAGATGTGAACTCAAGATTTTTTCAATCTCTTTGGCTCTGGCATAAACCATCTCGTAGTCATTTCGCTCTTGCGAAACTCGTTGTTCAAGAATTTCAACTTCACGAATCACGGCCTCAAGACCAACTTTTTCTTCTTCAAGAAGAATCTGATTTGTCGACATGGTCTCTGAACTCTTTGTGCTCTCTTCACTCATACGTGTGAGCTGTGAGTTCACTTCATTGAATGACTTCGAGATCATTTCAAGCTGACGTTCTAAGCCGTCCCGCTCTTGTGATTTTGTCGCACTCGACACCTGAAGGGTTGTCACCTCTTGCAAGAGTTCGTCAATACCACCACGTGAAACCTGCCACTCCTGGGTCAGTTGTTCAATCGTGCTCTCGAACGTGAATTTCTTTTCGCGCAGCTCTTCAAGGCGTTCACTGAGTTGCTCCATCTCAGTTTGGCGAGTTTGAATCTGCTGCTGTACACTCATAACGTCTCGTTCTTGGCGAGAGATCGCATGATTCACGTTAGAAATTTCTTGCTCGGCACGCTCAAGATCTTTTTTTAGTTCGGCCAGAAGAATTTCTTTTTCTGTATTGCGCTTTTGTGCCCCCTCTAAATCTTGAATCAGAGTCTTTAAGTTCTCTTCCATTTTCTTGAGTGACGTTTGCGCCAAAGCAAGTTTACCAGCCCACTCTTCTTTGCGCTGGGAAAGATCTTTGATCTCTCGACGGCGTTTCAACACCCCTGAGTCCGCACTCTCAGCTGTACCACCAGTCAAAACACCATCAGCATCAAGCAAATCGCCTTCTGGAGTAACGAATGTCCAACCTGGAAAATTCGAACGCAACTCAATCGCCGTGCGAATCGTTTCGACAACTGCCACATTACGCAAAAGACTTTCAACGACTGGTTTAAAGCGTTCTGGAGCACGAACTACATCTTCTAAGACTGCTTTCACACCACTCGCCGACTTCAAGTGTTCTTTTTCTGGTGTCGCTTCTACCATTTGCATGGCGTAATTTGCAGGGTAAAAACTCGAACGACCGGATTGATTCTCTTTGAGGTAATCAACCGCATTGAGTGCCATGCCCTCATTGGCACTCAAAAGCATTTGCAATCGTGGCCCCAAAGCAGCTTCCATGGCTAGTTCGTATTCCCCTGGAACCTCGACAACTTCAGCAACTGGCCTAAGATGCTCTGCCTTCTCTCGCTCTTCTTCAGTGAGCTGCTCAAGGCGGCTTCTTTGCCAAAACATCACATTTTTTACACCCTCTTGAAAACCTTCAAAATTGCTTTGCATGTTCTCTAGGCCATACAAGCGAGAGGTCACTTCATTGAGACTGTCTTTAAATTTTTCAACTTCATCCCGACGCTCGTGAATTTGCGTCGTCAATGTGCGCTTATTGGCCTCCAAGGTCTCGACGTCCTTAGAAAGATCCATTTGCATTTGTCGTTCCTTTTCAAGGTTTGTAAAAACCTTGTTGCGTCGAGCTTCAAAATCGATTTTTTTCGCCAAAAGTTCTTCGAGAATAGAGCGAACTTCAACTTCACGCTCTTGAATATTAGCAATGGTTTCTTCGAGCGCCAAAACTTTGGCAGAGATATGACTTTCTCCTTGGCTGACAGTCAGCATTTCGCGACGAGCAGCACTGAGTTCGGTGTCAATCTCTTCAATACGTGCCGAACTATTGTCGTAGATTTCTTTTTTGGTTGCAAATTCAAGTTTTAAGCGTTCGGCATCGGCGCGTACAGTGGCTATCGTTTCTTGAATGCGATTGAGATCAGCCTCAAGAAGAGAGCGGCGCATTTCATTTTCTTGCAAAAGTGAACCGGTCATCTCTTTGTTTCGACGAGCCTGCTCGATTTCAAATTTCAATTCTTGAATCTCAGATTCTTTCTTTTGCACCTGGTGTTTCAAGGTTGCATGCCGATTTTGCAAGTCACCCACTGAATTTTCACGCACAGAAAGATCTGCACGAATAGATTCGAGTTCCGCCTCAAGGGTCGAAACATGTGATTGAGCTTCAAGCTCACGAGTTTCAGCCTCTTCAAGCTGAACCTGATATTTTTCAATGCTCTCGCACACCTCGAGATAAGACTTTGAAGAAAGCCACAATTCAAGATCTTCAATTTCTCGCTTCAAATTTCGATAGCGCTCAGCGCGCTGAGCTTGTCTATGTAAAGAATCAATTTGTCGCTTCAATTCACCAACGATATCGGCCAACCGAACCAAGTTCTGCTCAGTGGCAACGAGTTTTCTTTGGGACTCACGTTTACGAACTTTAAACTTCGTAATGCCAGCGGCCTCTTCGATCAACATCCTGCGATCTTCAGGCTTGGCTGTAATAATACGACCGATTGCACCTTGCTCAATGATACTGAAACCTTTGGAACCAGCTCCAGTATCCATGAAAATTTCTTGAATGTCCCGTAGGCGAGCCGATTCACGATTGATATAATATTCCGACTCACCTGAGCGATGAAGTCTTCGTGTGATCATGATCTCAGAATGCTTCAAATATTGAACAGGAAAAGCTCCGCCATCATTTTCAAGCGTAAGTGAAACCTCAGCCATTCCCATTGGAGCATAGCCTTCGGCTCCAGAGAAAATCACGTCTTCCATGGAGGTTCCACGAAGGTGCTTGGCCGACATTTCGCCCATCACCCACACAAGGGCATCCACGATATTCGACTTTCCGCAACCATTGGGACCAACGATACCCGTAATTCCGGCATCAAACTGAATAACGGTTCGATCTTTAAACGACTTGAAACCGATGAGCTCTAACTTTTTTATTCTCAACTGAGCAACCCCTTGTCATGAACGCCTATGACGATCATTTTTTTGTTCGATGCAGCCCCCATTTGCCACATCCCAAAACCCGACACAGCCATCCTCGGCCGCATCTTGAGGCAGAAAACCTCTACGAAACTTATAAGATCTTAATTTAAAACCGCGCTCCGCAAAAATCGCAACGAGATTCTGCGGAGCCCTGTTTTTTTATCGTGGCCTATCGCTACGGTGCGCCTAGTGCCTCACCGCTGCTGCTTTTTTTTGCTTAATGGCTGCCTGCGCCGCCGCAAGACGGGCAATCGGCACACGATATGGCGAGCAACTCACATAGTCTAAACCTGCTTTTTGGAAGAATTCGATACTTTCAGGGTCGCCGCCATGCTCACCGCAAACTCCGATCTTAAGATCAGATCTTGTGCGACGGCCCAAATCGACGCCGATTTTCACAAGCTTGCCCACTCCATCTTGATCAATACTCACAAATGGATCGGTGGCAAAAATTCCTTCTTCTACATAGGTTCCCAAGAATCTACCCGCATCGTCGCGCGACAATCCCAAAGTAGTTTGAGTTAAATCATTTGTACCGAAACTAAAAAATTCGGCTTCTTCAGCAATTTCATCAGCCGTCATCGCCGCGCGCGGCAACTCAATCATGGTTCCGATGGTGTAATCGAATTTCACGCCCTTTTCTTTTTGAACAGCTTCAACTTCTACTTTTGAAAGCTGCTTCAATATCTCGAGCTCCTTTCGAGTGCCGACAAGTGGAATCATGATCTCTGGAACCAAAGTCATTCCTTCAGCAACAAGCAATGCCGCCGCCTCGGCAATAGCTCGAGTCTGCATCTGATAAATCTCAGGATAGGTGATCGCCAAGCGGCAGCCCCTATGCCCCAACATCGGATTAAATTCATGCAAGCCTTTAACTCGAGCACGCAATTTTTCAAAAGGCATTTTCAATCGCTCTGCAAGCTCACGCGTTTCTTCGTCGGTATGGGGAACAAACTCGTGCAGAGGAGGATCCAGCAAGCGAATTGTTACTGGATAACCCTTCATCGTTTTGAAAAGTTCGTAAAAATCTTGGCGCTGCATCGGCAAAAGTTTCTCTAGAGCCAATTCACGCTCAGTTTTATTTTCAGCAACAATCATCTCACGAACGGCGTCAATGCGATCGGCACCAAAAAACATGTGCTCAGTTCGGCAAAGCCCAATACCTTCAGCTCCAAATTCACGAGCTGTCGTTGCATCTTTAGGCGTATCGGCATTGGCGCGCACCTTCATTGTGCGATGCTGATCGGCGTACGCCATCATTCGCGTAAAAACTGCATCCAATTTTGGTTCAACAGTCTTGACCTCACCTAAATAGACTTCACCTGTCGACCCATCCAGAGTGATGACATCACCCTTCTTCAAAACGTAACCCTTCACACGCATCTCTTGACGAGAGTAATCGACTTGCACCTCACCGCAACCGGCCACACAGCACTTACCCATTCCGCGTGCCACCACTGCTGCATGCGATGTCATGCCGCCACGAGTGGTGAAAATTCCTTGAGCTGCAACCATTCCCAAAATGTCTTCTGGTGATGTCTCGACTCGCACCAAAATCACTTTGTGACCCTTCTCGCGAAGATCAACCGCTTCTTCACTTGAAAACACGATCTCACCACATGCTCCGCCCGGACTTGCGGGAAGGCCTTTGGCCAAAAAGGTTTTTTGCGCCTTTGGATCTAGAGTCGGATGAAGAAGTTGATCCAGGCTCTTGGCATCAAGTCGCAATAACGCATCTTCAGTTGAAATCAATTTTTCATCGATCATATCCGAAGCGATCTTCAAGGCCGCAGCGGCCGTGCGTTTGCCATTTCGTGTTTGCAACATCCAAAGCTTGTTCTGCTCGATCGTAAATTCCATATCCTGCATGTCACGATAATGTGCCTCAAGCTTTTTGTAGATTTGCACGAGCTCATTAAAAAGTTTCGGCATTTTTTCTTCAAGCGATGGCAGTCCAGTTCCATCCGCAGCCTTCTTGGTCAATGGCTGAGGCGTGCGAATACCTGCGACCACATCTTCACCTTGAGCATTGATTAAAAACTCACCGTAAAAAAGGTTCTCCCCTGTCGATGGGTCTCGAGTGAAAGCAACGCCGGTTGCGGAGTCATCACCCATATTGCCAAATACCATCGATTGCACATTGACAGCGGTACCCCACCAGCTCGGAATGCCGTGAAGGTTTCTATAGGCGACGGCCCGAGGCGTGTTCCAGCTTCGAAACACGGCGGAGATCGCACCCCACAACTGCTCCATCGGATCCGATGGAAACTTCTGCCCAAGACTATCTACGATTTGCTTCTTAAATTTAGTCACCAAGTGCTTGAGATCGTCAGCTGTCATCTCGGTATCTAGCTTGTAGCCTTTTTCATCTTTGAGGTCTTCAAGAGACATTTCGAGCAAAGAAGAATTCATGCCCATAACAACATCAGAATACATTTGAATGAAGCGACGATAGGAATCCCACGCAAATCGTTCGTTGTTCGATTTTTTAGCGAGCCCCTCAACTGTTTCGTCGTTCAATCCCAAATTCAAAATGGTATCCATCATACCCGGCATACTCGCACGAGCTCCTGAGCGGACGCTGACCAAAAGCGGATTCGATTTGTCGCCAAACTTTTTTCCAATTTTGGTTTCTACTTTTGACAGGGCAGCTTTGACTCCCTCGCAAACATAATCAGGTAACTTCTGGCCATTCTCATTGAATGCCGTACAAATGGCAGTCGAAATGGTGAACCCCGGAGGAACAGGAAGTCCAATCGATGTCATCTCTGCGAGATTTGCACCTTTACCTCCAAGAATGTCTTTCATCCCAGCGTTGCCGTCAGTGTCTCCAGCAGCAAAAAAGTAAACGAATTTCTCATTCTTCGTGGTCTGTGCTTTTGGGTTGGCGTTGGTCGTTTGGCCCATCGTATTCATGCCTCGCTTCCTTTCAAATCAGTTAATCAAAAAAATTAAAAATTTCTCAAACCTTTAGTGATGTAGTCTTCAAGACCTGCAATCTCAACGCGGTCTTGCTTCATCGTATCTCTATGACGAACCGTAACTTTGTGATCAACTAGAGAATCAAAATCAATAGTCACACAAAACGGAGTTCCGATCTCATCTTGCCTTCGGTAACGTTTACCAATCGAAGCGCTCTCATCATACTGCACATCCATGATCTCAGAAAATTGATCACGCAATTTTTCAGCAAGCCCCATCAACTCGGGTTTCTTTGACAAAGGCAAGAAGGCCACCTTGATGGGTGCAATCTCTGGGTGAAAGCCTAAAACCACCCGGATATCCTCAGTACCTTTGTCATCTTTAGTGACCTCTTCACGGTAGGCATCACACATGAAGGCCAAAAACAATCGATCACAACCAACGGCTGTCTCAATCACATAGGGAACAAATTTTTCTTTATTCACTTCATCAAAGTATTCGATCGTTTTTCCGGAGAACTTTGCATGCTGACTAAGGTCAAAGTTACCACGGTTGTGAATGCCTTCGAGCTCGCTCCAGCCCATTGGAAATAAGTATTCAACATCGACGGCAGCTTTCGCATAGTGAGCCAATTTATCTGGAGGATGAGGTTCAAACTTCAAATTCGCTTCGCGAAGGCCAAACTTTTTATAAAAGGCCAAGCGTCGCGTCTTCCACTCTTCGTAGTGTTCGGCGTCGGTGCCAGGCTTAACAAAATATTGCATTTCCATTTGCTCAAATTCACGCGTGCGAAAAATAAAATTACCTGGAGTGATTTCATTGCGAAAACTCTTACCAATCGCTGCAATTCCAAACGGAATTTTATAACGGGTACTCGCCTGGCAGTTCAAAAAATTCACGAAGTGCCCTTGCGCAGTTTCTGGTCGCAAGTAGATGACCGAACCTTGATCTTCAACGGGGCCCATATGAGTTTTAAACATCAAATTGAACTGCCGAGGCTCAGAAAGATTTTTAGAACCGCAGCTTGGGCATTTTTGCTCTTTCAAATAAGACTCAGTGTTGTCTGAGCGAAAACGTGTCTTACAGTCTTTACAATCAACCAGCGGATCAGAAAAACCGTCGACATGGCCCGAGGCCTTCCACACCATTGGATGCATCAAAATCGCGGCATCAATGCCACAAATTTCAGGCCGTCTCGTCATGGTGGTCCACCACGCACGTTTCACATTGAGCTTCATTAATGATCCCAGTGGGCCATAGTCCCAGCAAGACCCCAGACCACCGTAGATTTCTGAACTCTGAAAAACAAATCCTCTACGCTTCGACAAAGACACAAGCGTTTGCAAATCTTTAAGACGACGAACCTCGGGCACTGTACTCTCTGGAACTGACATGAAACTTCCCTCTATATAAAATTAGCGCGGCTCAATCAGAATCAAGAAATCGAGTCTTGTCAAAGGCTTTTGAATCAGAGAAACTTTAACTGATTTCAATGAGTTATCGCTCTACGTGAGGAGTCTTGTTATGCCAACATGCGGTCTGCTGAAGAAACATGCATTTTCTCGGGTTTTTTGGCTTAGAACCCTAGTTATTTTGGTTTTTGCGCTCACTTCAATGCAAAGTGCGACGGCGACCGACCACGAAGGCTCCACGAGCCCTGCTGAAAAAAAACCGATTTTCGACAAAGATCTGGCGCGCCGCGAGGAGATGCTGGTGATGTCAAGACAGCTAGGGGTCACCTGCAATCACTGTCATGATCCAGCCAATTTTCGCGATGGAAAGCTTAAAAACTTTCAGATAGCGAAAGAGCATATGCGTGTTGTGGAATTCATTAACAGCGCAAAAGGTTGGAACTCGAAACCCAAAGTAGATTGCTACACTTGCCATAAGGGTTCGGCAAAATTTGATTATAAAGAAAAATTGATCGAGCCCGAAAGCCACTCGGTCTATCGTCCCAAAAAAAGATTGATCGTCAAAAGGCCTAAGGCCAAGGACGAAGCCTCGCACGAAGGTGGCGAGCAGAGCGCAAACAAAAAAGAAGAGAAAAAGACCGAAGGTAAAGGCGCCGAATCTGAGGGTAAAAAAGAAGAAAAGAAAGAAGAGAAAAAAGAAGGTGGCCATCACTGATTTTGAGCGCAGAATTGTTGCGCAGATCAACTGGCGCGCAAAATTGAATCTAAGGCAGCTGTTAAAAATTCTTGTGATTCAGTTGCGACATTGGCCTTCATTTTTTCAAATGCCTGTCGAGCTTCTTCTTTGGAACTTCCTGCAGGAAGGCCCAAGACTTCAAACGCATCCCATGAGTGACCATTGTAGTTGAAAATTACATTCAGCGTCTTCTCTTGAAGCATACCTGAACTCTGCATGAACGCCTCAACATCAAAGTCAGTGTATCGAGATTTACGAGTATGAGGTGAATCATGACGTGATGTCTCCGAATTCAAATCAAGATTTGCTGCCGCAGATGCACCCGCATATTTCGAAGAGGCAACCGTCAAGTTCAAGGCACCAGTCTGAGATTTAGTCCTCACTGTGGCGAGTGCCGAGTTCTGACGATTGCTTCCGAACGGAACACCTTGCGCACGTAAGTTCAATGGCACGGGCTCATCAGCACGTTTTCTTGCAAACGCGTACGATGCCACAAGGAGAGTGACAAACACACCAATCACAATTAAAAAAAGTGGCAAGACATTGGCCATTGATTAGATTATCTACGTTTAGAATGCATGTTGGCAAGATCACGTAGGTTAAGAGTTCCCTTAGAAAATATAAAGAATTTTAAATGCCTCAAAGGAGGACAGTTATGGCTCAGCCCCCAAACCCTTTTGAACAACAGACGCCTATCCCAGGAGTCAAACACATACTCGCCATAAGCTCAGGAAAGGGCGGGGTTGGTAAAAGCACTGTGGCCACCAATCTAGCCCTTGCGCTAGCCAAGCAAGGGGCGCGCGTAGGTCTACTTGATGCTGACATCTACGGGCCAAGTATTCCACGTATGTTAGGAGCTCTTCATCAAAAGCCCGAGATCAAAGAAGATCGACGAATTATTCCTTTGGAACGTTTCGGAATGAGACTGATGAGTCTTGGTTTCTTGGTGGACGAAGATCTCGCAGTTGTCTGGCGGGGTCCGATGTTATTCAAAGCCATGGATCAATTTCTTCGCGAGGTTTCATGGGGTGAACTCGACTTCCTGTTGGTTGACCTTCCTCCTGGCACTGGTGACATACAACTTTCATTGACACAGAAAGTTCCGGTCTCTGGAGCCATCGGCGTATCGACTCCGCAAAATGTAGCGCTCACTGATGTGAAAAAAGCCCTCGACATGTGGGCACGCGTGAGTGTTCCGATTTTGGGTGTGATCGAAAACATGTCTTACCTTCGTCAAGACAACGGCGAGCGCACGCAGCTTTTTCCGAAGGGACAACTGGATCAATACCTAAAAGAACGTGGAATCACGAAACTGGGTGAAATTCCGTTTCATCCTAGCGTAGGCGTGGGAGGAGAGGCAGGAATACCTGTCGTGGAATCATCACCCGACTCGCCAGAGGCCCATGTGTTTATGCAGATTGCAGAGAAAGTCCGCCAGCAATTGCCAATTTAATATTTAAACTATGAAGCTGGCACCCAACAATCGGACTCATCCGCAAGTGGTTTGTTCCCTACACTATCATAAAAAAAAACCGACAGAGGATTGTACAATCCTTTATCGGGAGTTCTGCAGTGGTTTACCAAAAAAGTCGATTTCAATTCAAACCAATGTCCAAGTTTTTTTTGCAGCTTATTTTCGCCTGCACATTTGCTTCACTCGCCTGCACGGTTTCAGCCCATGCCCTTGAGCTTCCTGAAGATTGTCTATCCGCTTTCAATCAATCACTCGCTCTTTCACCAGATCTCAATGCGAAGAACTACTCCTTCGCCCGAGATGGACGATTGCTCGACAAAGCCTCAGGAAAACTTCTTGCAGCTCAAGAGCTTTTAGCTCATTCAGCCCAACTCGAGTTTGATGAGCAGGCAAAGGATACGTTCAACAGCAAACCGATCACCCTAAATTTCAAACAGAAAATTGAAATCAAAAGAATTGATTTTTCGCATTTTGAAATCAGCTATGATCGTAAAGCCAAAGAAATCGCTCGCCTGGAGTCTAGCGGTCAGCTCGCAGACCCGACGGGCAAAACCAAACTTGAAAACGTACAAGACGCCAAGCAAATTGAAACATTCGAATTCAAAAAGGGAAAATGTCGTCTCACCCAAGTGAAACAAAAAGATGCCACTTCCTATTGGGTGGAGTTCGATCAAGACCTCTGCCAAAAATGGTCCACAATGCCGATGAAGACTGACAAATCTAAAGAGGCCGCAACCACCGCAGAAAAACTTCTCCTGCTGAGCGAAGCAAGTAAGCGAGTGAAACAAAGTGCGCAGCATCTTCTCTATGCCTATGACTTCATCGATGACGATGACAACAATCAGTATCGATTTCTCGCCCAAACTGAGAGCTGCAAAAAATATTCACCACCGCAAGCTGCTCCTCAGACGGAACGCTCGAGTTCACAAAGAATACAAAGACGAAAGTAATTCCCGCACGGGCGCCACCGGTCTTAATTTAACGATTCTAACTTAACGATTTTAATATAGCGATTTCTCCACCGCCTGACCGCGCCTCTTCGCGACATGGGTTTTGGAACAAAGGGTTGTCACCCACTTTCACTAGACCTTTAGCCCGCAAAAGACTCGATTACCTTTGCACAAAGCTGAGCACTATCTTGATCACAAGAATTAAAATTCTCAAGATCAACTCAAGTCACTCAAGCCATGACCGATAAGAATCCAGGTTCATTGGATTCTCCTCTCTGCGAGGAGGCTGAGGCCATGGGTGGAGAAACCATCTATGGCCTCTTCATTTTTGCGACCATGACCAAACCCAAAATATTCTGGCGCCACATTTTTTCTTGTCCGATTGTCGCCTACCAAGAAAACCAATCGACATTTAAGCAACGTACAGTTTCACTTGGAGAGGGATGCACGATTTCTTGGATTCTTTGAATAAATTGTGGAATCTCTTGTCGGATCTTTGCTGCGTCGGCATCGCTCAAAGACATCGGCCCAGTGTAAAACAAATTCTTTTCATCTTGTTTGAGCATTTTTTGAAACCCCTGCAATCTCCAATTCTGATGGTGTCGAGACACATGCGGAGAATCCGACTCGAGATGTGTTCGCTGTGGCCCCACGCTGAGCTTGCCACTCTCAAGCACACACAGTCCATGTTGCACCAAAAAATCAATCACCCGTCGCACCTCCTCATGGGGAAGTTGCAAGTGCTTGGCAATAGCATCGAGTGAACGAAAATCTTCAACAGCAGAGAGGTTTCGAATGCCAGTATAAAGCCAATGCGAATAGTAAACTGAACGCACCACTTCTGGTAACGCCACATCTTTTTTTAACTTTGCACGCAGGTCTTGGGCACGCTCACGCTCTTGATCAATTTTGGTTTTGATCTTCTTTTTCAAACGCATGTGTCCTGCGCGCTGATACTCAACGAGTAAGAAAAAAAACTGGGTTTCTGATTCGCTTAAGCCAATGAAGTCGGCGAGATCTGAGGCCAATTCGAGCTGTAACTCTTTGTCGCCGTTGAAAATCTGACTGATCAGCGTCGTGCTCACACCCACTTGCATCGCCATCTTGCGGTACAAACCACGCCCCGCCTTGGGTTGCAGAAAAATCCATTTTTTGATGAATTTCTTATAGTTATCAAATTCATAAATTGTCATATTATACAATACCTTAGATTTATTATGTTTTCTTATTGTAAACTTATTTTGTCAAAATTCACAAACCAAATCTATGCCCTGCATCAAAAAGAATCTACAACAGTTTCAACAACAAACGAGTGCGTTCGCGCAAGGACAGTCCCTAGGCGAGCCACGACTAAAACCGGGTCCATAAAAAGACTCACAAGGAGAATTGCAATGAAAAGTAAAACAAACCTACTGACCTTCGTCGGAGCTTTAATGATCTGCGCATCAGTCGCTCAATCAATAGCTCAATCTAGAGCTCAAGCCGCCGACCTGACCGACCCGATCGACAACAGCAAGCACTTTGTCACACGACCCGTGCTTCTCGCTGACATGGTTGCCCCTTGTGGTATTCCGAATACTCCAAGCGATACCACTCAAACAGCATTGCGCGTGCGCGACGAAGTCGCCCGCCGACTGGTCGATGGCTACAGTCTTGCGGCATTGATTCCACTAAAGGGAGTGATCACTGACGGAAGCTTTAAGAATGGATTCGTTGGCATTGCAGATGAAAGCTGTGCCTATATTTTTGTACGTCAACCCGGAGTGAAATAAAAGCGGCAAGCGAGGGATCCACATCGAAGCACAGTGCTTGATGATGTGGATCCATCTTTCACTAGGTCGCACTCAAAGCGCGCGTGCCATGCTCGATCGGCAAGGCTCAGCGGAGGTCGAAGGAATGCTGAATTCAACTGGTCCAGAATTTGAAGTGGTTATGGGATTGAGCTATTGGAACTATGAATGAGCCTAGTTGTTGAAGGCATTTATTGGAAGAAAAGAACTTGAGTTGCAGGAATGCGATTAAGTTTTGATCACTTGGAACCGGACGAATGTTCGAGCGTGAATGGCACAAAAACTCTCGCCCCAAAACGGAGATGCTCTATGGCAAATACAAATCAAGCTTCAGCTAAAGCTGAATCCCACAGGCAGAGTCTCAACCTTTCGGTTTTCGCTGGAAGAATCGCGACAGCTATAGCATCAGTGATAGCGAAAGTGATCGCTGCTGGAAGCACAGGCAAGGCTCATGATCCCCTGAGCGCTAAAGGTTCAACCCGGGCACTCACGAGATTCAAAAACCATCTTGCAAACAGTTTGGCCATCCGTTTGGTTTTTGTGGTGTTCTTATTGGCTTGCCAGCCGCAAAATGGCAAACGTGACCAACACCTAAACACTGGAACCCCAACGGCTCAACCGGCAACCCCGAGCATGCCAGCCCAACCTGGCAGCCCCAACACCTTCGACGGAACAGTCGATGCCGGTGGCGGTAACACCATCAATGGTTCACCAATTGAAGATTGTCGCTATGAAGTTGAAACCGATCCCGCATTTGAAAAATATCTGCAGCCGCTACTTGAACATTTGGATCGTGAAGCTCCAATCGTTGGAAGAGTGATTCGCAGTGGGTATAAAAATAAAAACTGGTATGTGGTGCCAACTGCGCTCCCGCAAATAGAGCGCGCCCGCGTGGGTCTGGTGTTTAACTCAGAGCAAACCGCACTCACCAACTTTCGTGAAGTATTTTTAAGTCAAAAGATTTTTTCCCACCCATTCAGCGTTGGCCTTGTCGCAGAGACAGCCTCTTGCTTGACTCTTAAACAAGCACTGCAAAAGAAATTTAGCGTCAATAAATTCACCCGAGCATCAGAGTCTCTTCTTCGTGCGCGAGCCGTTTTGATTTTTCATGAACTGCTCATGTCATTTCGCCTTCTCAAATTTGATTCGGTATTCAGAGACTGTCTCGCTCAGGCGAACAACCCTGCACACTGCGTGGGAGCGAGCACCGCAACTCGTGGGAGGCCCGCCGACCTAACGTTCGAAGATCATCAACAGGTTCGTTCACTGACGGCTCTTTGGCTAAGAACCGCTCAACAGAAAAACTCTTATGCTCTGTTTAAGGATCTTTATTTTGCGCAGTTCACCCTCAATGGCCATGACTTCGAAGCGGACTCGCACCCGCACCAAGAAATCTCCAACGACCAGTTTCTCGACCGCCTTCGCATTTCAAAATCACTTGAATCTTGGCCGACAAAAGGAGTTTTCAAAAGAGTAGACATTGAACAATTGCAAAACTTTAACGGCCAGATGATGCCTTGTTCACTTGATGTGAACCACGAGCAACAAAGTCTGCGCCTTGACATTGGGGGAGTCACCCATGCACTGATCCTGCCGTTCGAGTCGCCGGTTTTCGCAAAAAATCCAATCAACAGGCTTTCTCTCTGGCAGTCTAATGGTTATGAATCTCTGCGCATCACGTCTTTGGGGAAGACTTCTTTGGGAGTGACTTCTTCGGGGCTGACCTCTCAGTCTGCAGCTCCATTTCATTCTCCACCGACGTCTTCGTCTGCTACTCAGCCGCCAAGTGAAGCCGATGCCCATTGGGACTGGGTTTTTACCTTCGAAAATAATTTGCTTAAAATGGTTCGTGTGACAAAAATGCTTTGTGCAAAGTCTGGATCCTCAACCTTTTGTAGCAACGCTCGAAATCAGTCAGAAACCATTCGCTCGTCGGTGACCTGTTTTTAAAATAAAGAAACCCGCTACTAAGTGCGGGTGTATTGAGGGGCTTCGCCCCTTGTTGTTTCCTCCCCGATGCCAACTCTCCCAGTTCTCTACCTCTGGCAACTGGCTAGCATATTAAGACTCGCTCCTCCATGTGAGGTCATCGCCTTAACTTAGCCCCTCTTAGCTTTGCGCCCTACCGTTTCCGGAAGTTTGCCTTGAGCAAAGGAAGGATCATATTCAGTTGTAAGATCCTCGACCCATTCCAGCCTAGCTACTCAGGCGGAGGGTCGATCATTCTATCCCTCGATCGCAACCCCATTTTAATCCCCCTTGTTTAACACTTCGTCCTTCTACCGGGCCCGGACTTTCGCGCTTGAGAGGTCTTGAATTCAAGATATCACAAACTGGTCAGTCGTCGAAAAGTTCTGCAAGACGGACTCGAATCTTCATATTTCTCGATCATTCTGAAACACATAAAACATTTTTTGTTTAATAACGAGACAGAACCGGCAGGGAGAGGGAGAAGAAGTTCAACCTGGATTGATCCTATTTCTTTTGGGATTTCTTTTGCGAAAGATGCAGAAGACCTGCTTTGTGTGCTCTCTGCAAGTTGCAACTGCGACAAAGCAGCTGAATGTTCTGCAGAGACGAGTCTCCACCTATTGCTATTGGCATCACATGCTCAAACTCCAACTTATAGGTCGACCCACATTTTTTTGCATGGTTGAGAGCCTTAGTGTCGGGGTTGGGTTCGATCCTATTTTCGCACGCTCCATGCGCGCGTCGAAAAACAATATTTTTAATGTGTCGAGAGATCGTTCTACCATTTGAAGGGGCCTTGCTGTCCAATGGGAACATTCTTTTGCTACTATGCTCTCTCGCTGCTGAACTTGAGCTTGTTCTATTCTTGTGTTCCGGTTCACTATTGCCATCTGAAATGATAGCAAATTTCTTTTTCCTAAGTTCAGCGTTTGCCAGTCGCAGGACACGTTTTAAGATTTCGTTTTTGTTTCCATCGGGAACGGTGTGAGCCAAGAGATCTCGTGCTTCATTCAGTAACTGCATCACCTTGTTGTCGATGGTGAGATGCAGGCGCTTTTCGTATTCGTTCAGGGTGACGACTTGATCCTGTTGAGTGAATTCAGGGCATACCTCGGAGAATATTTTTTTCACTTCTGTCTGGGATTTGTTTTTGATTGTGGCGATCACTTGGGACTTTTCACATGCTGTGAGTTTTCGTTCCTTCGCTCTTTCGTTTTTCTGAATAAAACTTTGTGCCAAAGTCAAAGTTGAAAAATTCACTTCACCAGTCCGTAACATCACTTGGGTCTCGGGAACACTCTCCATAATTTTTAAGGCTGAAATTCGGGAATAGGCGGAGCTCTCACTTAGGTTGAAATGCGTAGTCAGCATCTCATAAAGACTGCGGTATCCTAAGTTCCAAAAAATTTTTCTTTTTTGAATCTCTTGGAGACAAATCAAAATCTTCTCTGAGATCACCCGCTCCTGCTTGAATAGCAATTGTGTCGTTTCAATGAGTGGTCGGTCTTCAAGATTTTGAAGCTTATTGAATTCACATATGAGTTCGTCTTGAGGAGGCTTCTCAAAATTTGACTTTAACTCATTCCATTTGCTTTTCGTTGGGCTGCTGAAGTTTTCTAGATTGTGAGTCATCGAGGCTTCCTTTCATTTCTTACGAAAATATTTTTGCTTGTATGATTCTTTTTCATTTTCAAATCACGACAGGTAGAGCCGATAGCCGAGTTATCGCTAAATATCTAATGTTCATTTGAACCAAATGCCAAAAATCGTTCATCAATTTTTCCAGCAGCTGGACTCACTGTCGGAGTGATAGTTTTATATCACGATTTTCGAGAGAGATTTTTTGGCCTGAGGACGGACAATGCGATAATGAAATGATTTGAACGACTCCCGACTCATTCTCGTCTAAAAAAGTCTAAAGGGGGCGACTGTAGGCCGCTAAAAGCGGCACTTGTGGTGTTCGAGAGACTAACCTTTACTCTGCAAAAAACTGGCTTCAAAGGCGCGCAAGAAGAAACTTTCTGCGTTAGAAGATTTTCGAAAAACAGCAGTTATTGGGCGATCCCCATGGAATCAGAAGGGATCGATGATCGTCATTTTTTCGAGGTCATAGGGATCAACGATGACGTTGTCGGATTTTATCAAAAGAAATTCGTTGATCAATCGTCCCTCGCGCCAGACATTTTGTTCTGAGGCAAAGACTTTTAACCCGTCAAGCTGGGGTCTGCTGGAAGAAGCAAAGTAGATGGGATCGGCTTCATCTAAGACTTCATGTTCTTCACGATGAAAGGCTTGGGCGAGATCAGAAAGATAGGATGAAAATATAGCCTTCACTTTCTCACGAACTTTTGAATCCACATTTTCATCCAAAACAAGATCGTGAACCGTTCGCCCTGATACGAAGACGGATTCAATGCCATGAACGGCTCCCGACCCTCCAGCACCCTCCCCACCTTCATAGATTCTCGGAAGAACCACACGAAACGCACCCGAACGTTTATTTAAAACATGATTTAATATTTTAAATCGATTTATTTCGCTATTGATACCGCCGCCCCATGAATCGATTTGTTTAGAATTGAGATGCTTAACCACTTTCAACTGTCCGGTTAGTGAGTCTTGCACCATTTCGATTAAACCTGTACGGCTCTTGATTAGAACGTATGGTAAATAGATTTCATTTATTCGAATCTTTTCTTGAAAATCACTAAATGGAAAATAGGGTTCGGCAACTAAACTCCGGCAACTGGCCCCAATAGGAATGGCCGAAAGATCGCCGCCTGACTGCGCACGGGTCGCAAATGACAAAAGCAATGAAATGCCAAAAATAAGAAAAGACGCCTTAACCTTCAAGGACCTATGTAAAAAATCGGACCGTCTCTCATGAATTGAATTCCGAAACACGCCGCGATCTACAATTTTTGTCACAAACCAAAGCCCACAAGACAGCACTGGAACTCCACAAATCAAACAACCGAATCTCAACACGAGCAAGATCTCGCGAAAACTATTTGGCTTCTTTAATCACTTTGACTTTGCAAGCCCCATTCCAAAACAAGATCGTGAACCGTTCGTCAGGCCGTATTTATCTGATTTGATCAAGGGCGAAATTTGTCAGCTTGATTCTAAAAGATGTGTAAAAGCCTATATAGACGACCTAAGCTGAGCATGTGTTTTGCTCATTTTTCAAATGGCTTCTCATCGGTCTCTCACAATCTTTCAAGGTCTTTTGGAGGTCTTTTGGAGTCTTGTATCTACGAACCCGGCCGA
>CAYONZ010000026.1:0-47600 GCA_964405465.1 uncultured Bdellovibrionales bacterium
AAATTTAAAAGTATTGTATAGAGCTCTTGGTGATTTAAATCGAGAGAGAGCCCCGACAGCAAATATGGCAAAGCTTTCGGCATTGGGAGAAATGGCCGGAGGGATCGCGCACGAAATAAATAATCCTTTGGCGATTATTCAGGGAAAAGTTGGACAAATGCTTCGCATGCTCGAAAAAGATGGGGTGCGGACCGAGTGGTTCAAAGAAGAGTTGCAAAAGGTGGTTGATACAACCAAACGGATCTCACGCATTATTGATGGACTGAGGTCGTTTTCTCGAAACGGAGAAAAGGATCCATTTGAACCAGTGTCTTCTAAAAAAATAGTGACCGACACGTTGGCTTTTTGTAGCGAAAAATTTCGTAGCCACGGTGTAGAGCTGCGCTTTGATGATGGCGTCGGTGTTTTAGTCCAAGGGCGTTTTGTTCAATTGGCTCAAGTTCTATTGAATTTGGTCGGAAACGCTTATGATGCGATTCAAGATTTTGACGAAAAGTGGGTTGAAATCAAGGTTCTCGACATAGGGGAATTCGCAGAGCTGCGAGTGATCGACTCCGGTCGCGGTATACCTCCGGATATTGCGGCGAAGATCATGCAGCCATTTTTTACGACCAAAGACATAGGCAAGGGAACAGGCTTGGGTTTGAGTATTTCAAAAGGAATCGTTGAGGAGCACGGGGGAACCCTTGAACTAGATCTCTCCTGCGAAAACACTTGTTTTGTCATCAGGCTACCCAAGGCACCAAAGGGAAATTCCAAGATGGAAAAAGCGGGTTAGTACCGTCCAAGTTCTTTGACTTTTGCGTGAGAAATCAGCTAAATTGGACGAGCCTATTTGACTAAATGTGTTAATTTGTGTGTCATCACACGTGATATCCAGGTGGTAATCTTTGAAAATTTCTGAACTGAATTTAAATCCCCTCCTTACTCAAGCTCTGACAAACGCGAACATTGATACCTGTACGCCTGTTCAAGAAGCTACAATTCCTCACATACTTGAGGGAAAGGATGTAGCTGGTCTTGCGCAAACCGGAACTGGGAAGACTGCGGCTTTTTTATTGCCTCTGATGGAGAGAATCTTATCGGCCTCTCCGGCTCCCGAAGGTGCCAGCGAAGAATCATTGAAGCTGCGCCAGGCTCGCGCATTTGCTGACTGGAAAGTTCGACAGTTCATCCTAGTCCTGGTGCCGACTCGAGAACTTTGTGAGCAGGTTTACGAAAACGTTGTGAAGTTTGGTGGCGATGCAGGACTTCGTGCCGTGTCGATTTATGGCGGAGTGGGATACGACAAACAAAAGCAGGGCCTTAAAGATGGTGTTGAATTTGTAGTGGCCACTCCGGGTCGGCTGATTGATCTCTATAAAGAGCACCTAGTGGATCTTAAGCAAGTGCGTGCAATTGTTTTTGATGAAGCAGACCGTATGTTTGATATGGGCTTTAAAGATGACATGAAATTTATTTTGCAGCGTATACCTAAAGAACGACAGTTTTTGGTTTTTAGTGCGACACTGAATCTTGATGTGATGAATGTTGCCTACCAATTTGGGGCAAATCCAATCGAAGTCGATGTCAGCCGTGATCAAGCAAAAGCAGAAAATGTAGAGGACTCGATATTTCACGTGGGCCACGAAGAGAAACCCGCTTACCTTTTGAGTATCCTAAAGAAGCACAAACCCAAACAACTTATCATATTCAGTAACTTCAAAATGAATGTTCCGCGAATTGCCCAATTTTTAAATGATAATGGATTTCCGACAGTCGGAATTTCCAGTCTTCTTTCACAAGGGCAGCGGAGTCGGGTGATTGAGCAGTTCAAATCTGATGGTGAGATCAATATTTTGGTTGCGACGGATGTTGCGGCTCGCGGGTTGGACATCAAAGGTGTTGATATGGTTGTTAACTACGAGCTTCCTGATGATGCTGAAAACTATGTGCACAGAATTGGAAGAACTGGTCGTGCAGGAGCAAAGGGCTTGGCCTTGAGTCTCGTATCAGACCGCGATGTTGATGCGCTGGCGCGAGTTGAAGATTATCTGAAGCATAAAGTTACAACTGGTTGGTTGGATTCAGATGAAATTGTGACGGAGTTTAAATCATTTCCGAGTGATTCCCATCATCGTGGGGCCCGTGGTGGTGATCGCGGCTTTGATCGCAATTCTGATCGTCGTTCAGGAGGCCCGCGCAGAGAGGGTGGTGGACCTCGCGACCAACGGCGTGGAACGCCAAGAGCCGATAGATCAGCTTCAGGTTCGGGAGAACAGCGGTATCAGCATAATGATCGCCCTCCACGGCAAGACCGTGGTCCTCGAAATGATCGTGGTCCTCAGGCTAGTTCAGGATCAGCGCGTCCGCCACGTCAGGAGTCTCGTGGGCACCAGGGGCAAAATAGAAATCGCAATCAGTCGCGAACGAACGGCGAAGGTCGAACCCATGAACAAAGAAGCACTCGTCCTGGTGAGAAGCGTGTAGATCATAGAAAATCCTCGACGAGTCAACGCCGGGTTTTGCCTTCTGCCAAACCAGCTGGAGTTGGTGAAAAAATCAAAGGTTTCTTTAAACGGCTTTTCAAGTAATTGAACTTCCATTAGTGTCATTTGAAATTCAATCTGGAGTTTTGAGTGACACAAATTCTATTAAATAAATTTAATTTGAATCCTTTGCGCGAAGTCATTAAGCGTTTCCCAACAATAGCCATTTGGACATTTTTAAGTTCCATAATTGCCTGGTGGGAGTATAATTCTCCAACTGTTTCTGGGAAGAGCTCCTGGAGAGCCCACATACTTGAGGGTTTAGTATTTGCACTGCTCACATGTGGACTCATAGATTTTTTTGTCGACTGGGTTAAGCACAGAAAAAAGAACCTTCCCAGATATCTTGAAAAGATTCTGTCTACAGATGTCCCTCGGAGTTTTTTCCATTTGAGTATCAAGGTTGCACTTCTCATTGGTTTATTTTTCATATTTGCCTTCTATTTTGCTCTCGCCGTTAATGAACGGCAGATCGGCATTCATATTTTACTTTTGGGTTCTTCTTTTTTCTCGCTGTATTTGGCTTTGAGTCGATTCTATTTTTTAGGGGTTGAAGAGTGGCAACGTGTACTTGTGGGATTCTTTGTGAGTCTAGCTTGGCGCACTGTCTTGGCTTTGCTGCTATACGGTTTGGCAGTCGCTGGTGGGACGTTGTTTTTGCTTTTATTTGGATTTTCATCTGCCTACACGGTTTTGGCTGTGGCGCTCTGTTTGTTCGTTGCATTTCCCTATTGGGTTGGTGGTTTGTGTTTAGATCTGATTGCCATCATTCGTGAAAAACGAGAAATTCGATTTGAATCTGTGATGAAAGTTCTAGGCTTTGCATTGGTACTTTATCTTGGAATTTTATACCTCTATTCGGTCAAAGTTTTGGTCGATCAAAAGTGGCCAGAGGGTTGGATTGCGCCACTTGTGGTTTCCAGTGTGGTGGGCACTTTGGCATTTTCACTCTATTATCGTGTTGTTTGTGTGGCTCGGCATGAGGTTGTGTTACGTCGTTGGTTGTTGCCGTTGATGGTGGTTCCGCTTGCGATGATGCTCACCTCTCTTTACATTAGAATTTCAAACTTTGGATTGACGGAAACGCGATGGGCTGCAGTCGGGCTGTCGAGTTTGTTTTTGATCGTGGCCTGTATTTCTGTCTTTAAAGAGGTATCAACTAAAAAGATGCTTGAGGCTATTTCGTTTACTTGCCTTGCGCTTTCAGTTGGACCATTTTCATCTTTTGAGATTGCTGAATGGGATCGGAAGAAGAGTTTCATTCAAATTTCGGAGCTAGCTTTAGCAAAGAAGAGTTTGTCGCGCTCACAAGAAAGAAAATTTTTGGGAAGTGTTGAGTTTCTTTGTGCTCGTCATCAAGAAGAATTTATCGACTCATGGGCAACAAAAAATGCATTGAAAATTCGAACCAAGGATGGGTGTTCCTCTCAGAGGTATGCAGAAGAATTAAAAATCAATTCTAAAGCAGACCATGGTGATCTCGGAACAAGAAGGTTGAGCTATTCTACAAGATACAATATCTGGAGACATCATGCGAAGTTTGGAGACTGGATCAATTTAGATGTCTCAGTTTCTGATAAGTATGCAAGTGATTTGGTTTCTAATGCGCGATTGCGGTGGAAATATGTGTTGCAAGAAAATGTGGTGAGAGTTGAGTTTTTGCAAGAAAAGTTGACGATTGATTTACCCGTGTCCGAAATCATAGACGGGCTTAGTTCGGGGGACCAGTTGTTAATTTACAGCGCCTCAAACTCCCAGCACACGGCCCAGATTTGGGTGGAAACGCTCTTCTTATCTAGAGTTGAAGTGAGTTTGGACAATGGAGCGGGCAAAATAGACAATAGGCAAGAACGGCCGGCGCATTTTGAGGCGACCGTTCATATTCAGTAGATATGCGCTTTAGTTGTTCCAGCTGAATGAACGAATGATCTGATTACATTGTTTTAATGCAGACGAAAATGTCTGCACTTCATCTCGACAGGTGAGGATAACAGCGTTCTCTGCCTTCAAGAAGACCACTTGTCGCATTTGGCGCTTCGACGTCTTGTTGATGATGTCGAGTACATAACCTTTGTCTTTTCCCTGTACGAAAGGCTTTGAGCCGAGTACATCAAATCCATACTTGGGATACTCTTTTTGCCAACGCTGAACGTATTTATCTAAAGCAAGCCCTTGTTCAATTTTGTCGACACGAACTGTGAGTGTCGCTGGGTCTTTCTTCTTTTTTGGGTCAACTTGCTCTTTATAGAGTGCCACCATAAATTTATTATCCTTTGGCGCCTCACTCTGCTTCCACCCGGAGTGCGAGCTTTGAATTTCAAAACCGAGCGGAGAGCGGTAGATGCCAAGGTCTGGAGCGACCAGTGCTGAACTGGAGGTGCCTGGCATCGGAGCCGCAAATGCGACTGAAGTGAAAATTGATACGAATATGCTAGTGAATAAAATAAATTTTGTTTTCATATTTTGAGGCTAACCTCAGCTCACTTTTGTGGCAAGGCCAATTCCTGTGGTGAAGTGCATCCCTCGGGGATTAAAAATTTTTGTTCGAAAATTTGCGAATTTCCTTCAGTCTGAAGTGTATAGACGAGTTGATTTTGATCAGGACTTACGGCCGGGTCTAGTTTGTTGCCGCTTCCGTCAGTCAATCTTTTAATACATTTGGCTGTCCTGTCGTACATGTAGATATCCCACTGATTCTTGGCGGGCTGGAATCCACTAAATACAATATTGGAGGAATTGGGAACAGGCTGGGGGTTTTTATAGTGGCCAGTGGTTTCGAAAACCGGTGTCGCCTGTTTGGGAGAAGTACCTTCGAATATTTGAGTGGAATCGGCATCAACTTTTTTTAACCAGTAAACTGATTTTGAGTCTGAAGAAAACGCGGGGGAAAACTCAACACTTTTGTCATCTCCCCATTTTTGTAAAATCTGGGGAGTTCCCTTGCCAGAAAGAGAAATCTGCTGCAGGCAAAGGCGACCTTGGCGTTCAGAGGTGTAGATCAGTCGCTTTGAAAAACGATCAATCGTTGGCTCTGAATCAAGACCGGAGTTTTTAGTGAGTCGAATAATTTCGTGCGTGTCGTTCAGAGAAATATACAATTCAGTAAATGGTCCACTTTGCGCATCTTTATTTTCCTTCGCCGAACTCATATCGGGAGCATAGGTCTGAAATGCGTTTTGCAAAAGGTGTTGATCTTCTTTCATTTCATCTGTTTCACTGACAAAAACAAATCCTTTGTTTGCAGGGAGATAAATGGGGCAAGAGGCATCTCCGAGTGAGTGGGTCAGGCGCCGTTCTTTTTTGGTCTTAAGATCAAGTTCATAAATCTGGGAATTGCGATGCTCAGTTCTATTGCGGCTAGTGAAGATGATCTTTTTTCCGTCTTCTGAAAACTTGGCTTGCGAGTTGTCACCTGCGCTCGATAGAGGAATGGCATTTGGAACCATCGATTTCATCGCTTCGATTGCTGCTGTTTTCTGGGCGGATTTTTGCTTGGTATTGTCAGTCGCTGTCGTCTTTTCTGGTGCAGAAACCACCGTTTTGCTCTGGCAAGAAATTAAAAAAGACAAGCTGATACCCATAAAGACTAAAAATGGGAGTGCCGAAAAAATATTTTTGAGCAATGAAGTAAATGGCAAAACATTTTGTCTTGCGGAGGTTATAGTTTTTTCAGTTGATTGAAGGTTCAAGCTGTTTTGATCGAGACCTGTGCTTTGATTTTTTGGCGAGAATTCAAAGTTCGTGTTAGCGTGCATTTTGTGTTTCATGATACCCTCAGGGTAGCTGGCAAATATTAAGTTTGTCTATTTCTTTGCGAGGCAAAGACAGGTGAAAATTTGCGACTCAAATAGAGTAGGAAATTGAAAAATGGCAGAAACCGTACTTGCGATTGATTTTGGAACTACGAACTCTCTTGTTGGAGCAATCCATCAAGGGCGCCGTATAGAAGCCCTTCCTCTTGATATGGCTTCACCAGACCCTACATTGATGCGTACGCTTTTATTCTTTCCTCACGACGACGTCTGTTTTTATGGTGCTGAAGCTATTAGCCAGTACCTTGAGCATGAAATGGAAGGGCGTCTATTTAGGTCATTTAAAACACATCTCCCTAATCAAAATTATTTGGGCACAATGGTTGATAAGCGGGTGATGAGTCTTGAAAATATGGTCGGATTATTTTTACTCGAACTGAAAAAGAGATCTGAAAAAATATTGGGGACCACCGTTACCAAGGCTGTGTTGGGGCGTCCGGCAAGGTATTCAATGGATGAAGTGAGTGACACATTTGCTGTCCATAGAATGCGTAAGGCCGCAGAATTTGCTGGCTTCAAAGAGATTCAATTTGTCCCCGAACCGTTGGCCGCAGCATTCGATTATCGTAGACAGATTAAAGATGAAAAGCTGGTGTTAATTGGAGACTTCGGGGGTGGTACATCTGATTTTACATTGATCCGTTTGCGACCGAATCAATTTAGCAAAGAAGATGTGTTAGCAATTGACGGCACTCCATTGGCCGGAGACGCGCTAGATAGTTTGTTTATGAGCCATAAGTTGAACGAGCTATTTGGTTCAAAGTGTAAGTATCGGTTGCCATTTTCGAGCAATATTTTGACGATGCCACCTGCCATTATGCAGAGACTGAATCAACCTGCGCACATTGTGCACCTACGTGACAAAGAGACATATGAGTTTATTCGAGAAATTCGAAAATCATCTTTGTCAGACAAGGATAAAGAGGCGATCGATCGGTTGGTTGTACTTATCGAAGATCAACAAATTTTTCCTTTCTTTGAAAATATTGAAAAAGTGAAAAGAGATCTTTCTATACATGAAGAAGCATTCTTTAGCTTTGATTACCCTGGAATCGAAGTTAGCCAAAAGTTTTCAGCAACCCAGTTTTTTGAATGGGCTGAAGTCACTAGGGAAAAGATTTTTGAGTCCTTAGATCGTTGTCTTGTTTCCGCTGGTGTGGGGCCCGAGCAAGTGAATTTGGTGTGTTTAACCGGGGGAACGGCGAAAGTTCCGTTTATTCGGCGAGAGCTGGAGAAGCGATTTGGAGTCGATAGGTTGCAGACGCAGAGCCATTTCCATTCGGTGCTGTCAGGGCTGACTGAATCTGCACAGTTTTGGCTCAGCGGTAATTCAGTTGTTTAGACCGGGACATTATTTGGCTGGGCTTCTGCAGCGAAATCATTGGACTGGCAAGATGTGTGTTGCCTATAGATGAACTAGAGCTATCAAGCTCGTTCTTGCTGGAGTTCTCAGGCCTTTCATTGGTTACTGTGACCTGCATCCGCGATGTCCTTTGGGACGAGGACACTCCTGATTGCAGAAATCCACTAAATAAAATCGAGCGCTTTTTTTAGAAGCGAGGCCGGATTGATTCTATTGACCATATTTTTATGTACCCACTTCACTTTTTGGTTTGGCAATGTGCGTGTGGATAGTGGCAAGGAGTACATCTTAGTTTCGGTTGATTGAGTTTGTTTGTGGTGAACAATGACAAAAATGTCGTGGTGGGTGATTGCGTGTCGATATGAAAATTTCTTAGGTGGTTTGGTGTCAATGGCGATTTCCCCAGGGAAAATCCATTGCCCTTTGAGAAATGGAGTATAATCATTTTCAATCAATGCGACCTTGCCATCACGTTGTATGAGTTTGGGTTTCCAAATCCATACTTCTTTGGCCTTTCTTGGTCGGCTTAGGGGTCGAACTCCGATGCTTTCATTTTTTCGTGCCAGGCATTTTTTTATCCACGGACAAAGAATGCAGACTGGATTTTTAGGAGTACAAACCGTCGCTCCAAGCTCCATGAGAGCTTGATTGAGATCATTGGCTCTTTCAATTTGCACAAGCGAATCGACACGGTCTTGGAGCTCTTGTCTCGCTTTGGGTTTCCACCACTCGAGAGGTAAATCGAAGACTCGACTCATTACCCTAATCACATTGCCATCGAGAACTCCGACTTTTTGATTGAAGGCAAAACTTGCCACGGCACGTGCCGTATAGGGGCCGAGTCCCTTGAACTTTAATAGCTCTTGATAGGTAGGAGGAAACCCTTGGGCCGCAAATTCCTGTGCAGCTTTGTGGAGGTTACGTGCACGCGAATAATATCCCAAACCTGCCCAGTAACTAAAGACCTCTTCAAGAGAAGCATTGGCGAGAGCTTTGACCGTAGGAAATCTTGCCATAAATTTTTCGAAAAATGGAACGACGGCAACAACAGTGGTCTGTTGAAGCATCACTTCGGACACCCAAATTCGATAGGGATCATTATCTTCTCGCCAAGGCAATTTACGTTTATTTTGATCGTACCAGGTGAGAAGTTTGGCTTGCATGGTGATTATGCCTCTGTCGTTTTGCGGGTGTACACCACGAAGTCATAAGGGATAGATTCTTTGCCGGGACGTCGTTCGGTTTCAATAAAGTCATGCTTATTAAAATCTGGAAAAAAGGCGTCACCGTCAAAAGCTCGGTCAATCTCTGTTAAATATAATTTATTTACAAATGGCATCATTTGCGTATAAATCTCGGCTCCTCCAATACAGAACACTTCTTGGCCATAGACGCCCAGATGAAGCCGTGCAAGTTGAATAGCCTCGGTTACAGTTGTGACAGTGTGTACCTGGGTCTTTTCGTTGGTACCATCAGGAATTTGGGGACGATAGTTTTCATTGCGAGTGATGACGATATGAAATCGGTTTGGCAGAGGCTTTGGCAGTGACTCGTATGTCTTACGTCCCATGATGATAATATGCCCAGCAGTTTTATCTTTAAAATATTTGAAATCCTCAGGCAGATGCCAAGGCAAATCGCCCGCTTTGCCGATGGCTCGATTGGATCCCATTGCAGCTATTGAAGAAATGATCATTTCGGGATTCTCCGTCTAAATAGATACTTCGGCTTTGATAGCTGGGTGTGGGTCATATCCGACTAACTGAAAGTCTTCGTATTTAAAGTCGAAAATAGATTTTACTTCGTGGTTGAGAATCATTCTTGGAAGAGGCCTGGTTTCGCGAGTCAGTTGAAGTCTGGCCTGATCAAGGTGATTTAAATACAAGTGTGCGTCTCCGAGAGTGTGCACAAATTCCCCGGGAGAATAGCCACAAACTTGTGCCACCATTTGGGTTAATAGAGCGTAGCTTGCAATATTGAAAGGAACTCCCAAAAAAATATCGGCACTTCTTTGGTACAGTTGACATGAGAGTTTGCCATCTGCCACGTAGAATTGAAAGAACGCGTGACAGGGCGGAAGCGCCATTTGATCAAGTTCTCCTGGATTGAAGGCAACAACGAGGTGCCGCCGAGAATCTGGATTTTTTTTAAGCTGATCAATCAGATTTGTGATTTGGTCGAAGGTTTCTCCGTTGGGTTTTTGCCACGAACGCCATTGTGCTCCGTAGACCCTTCCCAGATTGCCATCAGCATCAGCCCATTCGTCCCAGATCGAAACCTTATTTTCCTTCAAGTACCTGATATTGGTCTCCCCCTTAAGAAACCAAAGCAGTTCATGAATGATTGAACGAAGATGGCATTTCTTGGTGGTTACCAGAGGAAATCCCTTCGTCAAATCGAATCGCATCTGTGCGCCGAAAACACTCAATGTTCCTGTGCCAGTGCGATCTTGCTTTTTTGTACCATTTGCGAGGACGTGTTGCATAAGGTCGAGGTACTGCTGCATTTAAGCTCCATAGTCGATGCACCAATATTTCTGCATCATTTTAAGTGCATTTTTTTAACTTCCTAAATCATCTCACATGCAATGGATTCAGCCTATGTTGTAGACCCGTAGAATTTGTTATCGTAATCGAGACCCCTGCCGTGAGAAGAGACCATCATAGAGTATTCGCCTAGGGCTTGGTCAACTCACGCGATGTCGTGTGACAGTACGAATAAAGATTTGGTGGCTAGAGTCATTTTGCTATCGATTTTGGCTAAGATATGCGAAGTTTTGACGATAAAGTGAGGTTATCTATGAGCGATTTATTTGATGATGATTTTGGTGATTCCAAAGGCGGCAAAGGAACTGGCCAGGGCAAAGAAAAAAGTCTTTTTGCCGAAATGTTTGAATCAGCTGAGCAAAATGTAGGCAAACGTTTAAGTACTGGCGACAAAATCAAAGCCGAGATTATTTCAATTTCTAAAGATGAAGTGTTTGTGTCGACTGGCACAGCTAAAGATGGAATGGTTCACAAGACCGAATTTTTGGACTCCGAGAAAAAATTAACCCACAAGGTGGGTGATGTTGTTGACCTCTATGTCACACAAATCAAGCCTGAGTATATTTTGTTGTCGCGAAAGATTTCAGCCAAGGCTCAAGGTGAGGATCTGGAAGATGCATTTGATATGATGTTGCCTGTTGAGGGGCGAGTGACTGAATTGTGTAATGGTGGGCTAAGAGTGCAAATCATGGGCAAAACGGCATTTTGTCCGATCAGCCAAATCGACTCACGATTTGTGCAAAACGCTGAAGAATACATTGGCAAAAAATTTGAATTTTTGATCACGCAATTTGAGGGTGGTCGCAATATCGTAGTTTCTCGGCGCAAACTATTAGATCAGCAGGCCGAAGAAAATTCAGTCGCCTTTGCTGAAGATCATAAGATTGGCGATGTGATGAAAGGTGTTGTACGCCGACTTGAAAAATTTGGAGCTTTTGTTGAAGTTGTCCCTGGTATAGATGGCCTTGTGCATATATCTGAAGTGAGTTGGTCGCGTCTGGCTGACCCAGGCGAGGTTTTAAAAATTGGCGACGAGACAGTTGTTAAAATCATCAAAATGGAAGAAGTAGACGGTAAGTTGAAACTTTCACTGTCAATTAAGCAAGCTCAAGATGATCCTTGGTCTGAGGTGGCGCAGAAGTTGGAAACAGGTAAGATTGTTCAGGGAAAAGTCACTCGATGTGTTCAATTTGGAGCTTTTGTCGAATTGTTCCCAGGTGTCGAGGGATTGATTCCTATGGGCGAAATGAGTCACACAAAGCGAGTTGTGAAATCTGATGATTTGGTTAAGCCTGGACAAGTGGTAGCGGTACTGATCAAAGACATCAATTCGATGGATAAACGAATTTCATTGAGTTTGCGAGATGCCGATGGCGATCCATGGTCGGGAATCGATGCTAAGTTTCCAGTTGGCAAAATTGTAAATGGCGTGGTGACCAAAAAAGAAAAATTCGGTCTCTTCGTTGAACTTGAGCCTGGAGTCACAGGCTTGTTTCCTCGGGCCAAGTTCGGTGAGACCGCAAGTCAGATGGATGCCAAAAAAGCAGGAGATTCACTGACTGTACAGGTGCTTGATTTGAATTTTGGCGAGCGAAGAATTTCGCTTGGACATCCAGGAGATGTTCCGGATGACTCATGGAAAGGCTTTGCCGCGAATACTGGGGCCGCATCTGGCTTCAATTCCTTGGCAGCACAGCTGAAGGGCTTGAAAAAGTAAATAGGACTTATTTATGAGTCAAAAAAAAGTCATTGTCGTTGGGGCTGGTATTGCCGGTCTCAGTGCTGCCTGGGAGTTGCAGAAATCAGGCTACCAAGTTGAAGTGCTTGAAAAAGCAGACCAGGTTGGTGGCCGAATTTCTTCGCAAAATGTAGATGGGTTCGTTTGGGAACGGGGAGCACAGATTTTCTTGTCTGGTTACTCCAATGTCATTTTGCTTCTACGTGAATTCAAAATGGTTTCTGAAATTCGAAGGCTGAAATCTGAGTTGACCATTGCTTCGCACGGTCGCTTCTATCACTATGCAGATCACTTTCGGAGCTTCCTACAAAGACCGGGATTGTTTGGATGGTGGGATGCACTTAAAGTTTTGGCTTTTCGATTGCGATTTCGCGAAGCTCTTTTTCGAAGATCTATTTCAGATCTCTTACTTTGGCACGATTTTGATCGAGTGTCTTTTGCCAGCATTTTGCGACGCTGGCTAACTCCAAAATTTGTGAACTGTTTGATTGAACCGCAAGTTCTTGGTTTTTTTTCGGATCGTATCGATTCAGTGTCATCGGCACTGGGAATGATTCTCTCCTCTTTTACAGTTCGGGGATTACAAAATTTTACTCTTCGAGGTGGGCTGCAGCAGTTGCCGTTAACGATGGCAAAGTCTCTCAATGTCAAATTGGGCCATGTTGTCGAAAAGGTCGAAGCAACTGCACATGGGGTCGTTGTTCAGATTCAAGGTCAATCCCCGCTTTCGGTGGATTATGTGATACTGGCTGTGCCGGCTCCTCTCGCTCGAAAAATTTTTGTGGGTCCATCTGAAATTGAGCAGAAAGCAATGGCTGTCGAGTATGGTGAGTTTGTCATTCGCGGAGCCACTGTTCGTAGCCCGATGTCCTTGCCCCCCGAATTTTTCCAAAGCTATGGCATTTTTGTTGAGACCACTCGAGATCGCGTTTTTACTATGTTGGCCCATGAAACCAATACTCATGACATTGAGGAATTGGAAAAGACTCAAGGCTCAGGGGTCGCCAGGAGGGAAATGCCACCAGAGGGTGATTGTTTCTTCGTGCAAACTATCGATGACAATCGATTTGGTGAGCACACGATTGTCCAATCTAGCTCAGCTCTTTGTGATTTGTTAGGCCTCGATTCAAAAAGCGTTAAAATTGAATGGCATGAAGCTCGTTGGCCATTGGCCACGAGTCTCGTTCGTCCTGGACGAATCAATATTTTAAAAAATTACTATGATTCACTCTCAAAACAAAATCGGATTTTTTTGGCTGGGGACTATATGGGTGTTCCGTTGGTCGAAGGTGCGGTTCTGTCTGGCCAAAGAAGTGCAGCCAAACTCATAGAGATACACTCGTCATAGTCCTTGTCGATTCCTTGAGGCACTTTCTCTTGGATCTCCACTAGTATAGCTTGGAGAGCTCCATCGAGTATTTTGCCGGGGCATAGTTTGCCATTCTGGTGTCTTTTAAGTTCTGAAAATACTTTTCTTTGCAAGCATAGCTCGCATAGGGATAGATCGCAATTCCACCGCGTGGAGTGAACTCTCCGACCACTTCGAGATATTTAGGCTTCAAAAGTTGAACTAAGTCATCGCAAATGGTTTGTACACAGTCTTCGTGAAAATCACCATGGTTGCGAAAACTAAATAGGTACAATTTAGCTGATTTTGATTCGACCATTTTTTTGTCTGCAATGTAATTGATAAAGATCTTGGCAAAGTCTGGTTGTTTCGTCTTAGGGCACAGCGAAGTGAATTCAGTGCAAACAAAAGTAGTCCATGCCACCTTATTTGGATTTTTGTTGTCAAAAGCCTCTAAAACCTTTGGTGCATATGTCGTTGGATATTCGGTGGTTTTTTCGCCAAGAGAAAAAGCTTTGAGTTCCTTGGGGTCACGTGGGGTATTTTTTTTCTTCATTCGAACAACTTACCCGGAGATGGCTCTAAGGGCAAGCGGAGGCAAATATGGGGGAGCACTCGGTATTTGGGCTTGTTTAGTTTGTGATCGGCATTAGTGCTAGAAATAAGGCGGAAGCAGCGGCGCATCGAGAGGGAGCAAGTGGGGCGGAACTTTGGAGGTCAGGCAGGAATGCTCTGGACAGGGGGCAAAGAGTTTGTTTAATCGAGTATATGGAAATCAAAGATCCTGTTCATGGCCGTATTGAATTGAGCACCAGTGAAGTGCAAGTTTTAGACAATCGTTGTTTTCAGCGCCTACGCGCAATCAAACAGTTGGGATTTGCAGAGTACAGTTTTCCTGGAGCTGTTCACAATAGATACATTCATTCGCTTGGAGTCATGCATCTCGCTGGCTTGGCATTTGACAATATTTTTCGTGACCATGAATTTTCGACTTCAGCTGTGCGCATACGGCTCAGGCAAGTGGTTCGCTTGGCGGCGTTGCTTCATGATATTGGCCATGGTCCATTAAGTCACACCACTGAAGAGGTGATGCCCACAGTTGGAGAGGTCAATGTTAAGGCCTATCAATATCGCAAGCCTTCCCGTCGGCCAAAGAACGACGATCGCGCTTCTCATGAGGATTACACGATTAAGTTCGTCATGGACTCCGATTTGACAGAAGAGCTGCGGGAAAACTTTCCAGATATTGATCCGCTCCATGTGGCATGTTTGATCGATAAAAACCTCATTGCGCAAGATGACTTCTTTGTTGATCGCGGAGTAAATTATCGAACAGTTCTGAGTCAAGTGGTCAGCTCAGAGATGGATGTCGATCGGATGGATTACTTGGGCCGCGATGCCTACTTCTGCGGTACCAACTATGGCAAAGTGGAACTTGAGTGGTTGATTGGCAATCTAACTTTTCATGAGGTCCTCGGCGAAGCACATTTAGCTTTAAATCGTCGCGCGATCTACACTTTTGATGATTTTTTAATTTCTCGGCATCACATGTATTTGATGGTTTATTTTCATCATAAGTCGATAATTTTCGAAGAGATGCTCATGCGCTATTTGACTTCCGAGGACTGCTCTTACTTTCTTCCTGCCGATCTTGATAAGTATTTAAAATGCACAGACTACTCGCTGTACGAGCATCTCTCGTCGGTAGAAAATAAGTGGGCTAAACGAATTTCAACCCGTCGGCCGTACCGAATGCTATTTGAAATGCACGAAACAGAAAACAACACACTCACGTCGGTGCTTGAACAGGTCTTGCTCAAAGAAGAGATCGATGTGATTCATGCAAATTCGGAAACGCGGTTATCAAAATACCACACTATTAACCCAGCAGAAAAATCACAGTCTATTTATGTAGTTGATCCGACGGACCCCTTTGAAAAACCAGTGCCAATTGAAAATTGCACGGGAATTTTTCAGCGTTATGAAGAGACTCGCACCATATCAAGACTCTATGTCGCCGCTGAAGAGTACGAGCGTGCGCGTAAAATCTTGGTGGGATATAAAAAGACTTAAATAAAATGAGTATAATAAGTGACAAAACTTTATACCATTTGCGAATGTAGGGTTTCGGGCAATCAAGCAAAAATCAAATTGCACGTCATGCATAGAACCTGAGGAGAACACTGTGATGAAATTTGAAGTAGGACAAAAAGCTTCAACGACAAAGACTATTTCTGATCAAGATGTCAGAGACTTTGCACGTCTTTCAGGGGATCACAATCCCATTCACCTTGATGACCAATATGCTGAAAAGACGCGATTCAAAAAAAGAATCGCACATGGAATGTTGACGGTTTCGTTGATTTCACAAGTCGCCGGGACGCAATTGCCGGGTCCGGGTTCGATCTATTTGTCGCAGACACTAAAGTTCAAAAATCCAGTTTATATTGGCGACACAATTACAGCCACATTGGAGATCATCAGTATTCGTTCTGATAAACCAATTATTACACTTAAAACCTGGGCACAGAACCAAAATGGAGATATTTTGGTCGAAGGTGAGGCCATGGTGTATTACGAGCCGGTTTTAGCTTAAACTTATCTGCGCCTCAATCCTTAGATGACAGCACTTTCAATGTTGCCATAAATGGCGGCAATAGCTTTTGTGTTGGCACACCATGATTTATCACCGTAGGACCAATGCCACCACTGCAGTGGATTGTTGCTGAATCCAGCGCTTCGAAGGGCCACGGCAAGAGTCTGTCGATTTCTAAAAATTTCGAGTGAACTTTTATCATCAACAAGTTGGCCCAGCCAATTTGTTGTTCTTGTATCTCTCGTGCCTAGATCAAGTGGGTTTCCAAACTGATCGGCAAGAGTCACGTTGATTGCGCCTCCAGTGTTTTGACCAGAGTTTGCAAAATCTAAATCGAGGCGCACATGCTCCGCGATTTTCATTTGTTTTGTGAATTTTGGGTTGAGGCGCGATATCTGACCAATGTATCTGTTTTGTCGAAATGTTTCGTTGGCATTTGAACGATGGCATTCGAGAATTAAAAGCGAATATTTTTTTAAGAGTGAGTCTTGTGCACTCATCAGCATTTGCCCGATTTTCAAACGCCCGAGCATTTTGTGGTTGGCCAGCAGATCTGATCGCAAAAGATGAAGACCTGGAAAGTTCGAAGAAAAATCAATTAGTGGGGTTCCATTGTCGATTATTGGGAAATTCACTGGGTGAATTTGTCTTGCGAAAAAGACCCGAAGGCCTTGAGCAAGCGACAGCAACGCCATGCTCAGGGCCATCGCTGGAGTGAGAATTAGAAATACAACAGGAATAAGCACGAGCAGCCATCCTAGGTAAATCGGGAGCATCATCGTAGCCAGAAACACCAAGTTTGTCATATGTACCACCTTCCATCTATTTCATGGTCGAAGGCATTCAATGCATATACAAACTAAATATATTTATATGCAAAAGTTTGTGTTCATATCGGCTCTGCTTGGTTAGGAGTTCGAATTTTTTAGAGCTTGGAAGTTATCACCATCTGTGCATCTTCATTCTACCGTTGATTTTCATAAATGATTCGACGTACGCTGTGGAACTTTTTTGCAAGTTGCCGAAGATGGGCATGCCGTATCCAGTTTCCATTGGTGTGGTTGGAGGTGACAACGGGCCAAATGCATTGGCTTCGATCTTAAATACCTTCTCGCATTCATGTTTCGTTTCTTGGCATATCGGACCCAAGCATGTCGTTTGCAATCGAGAGCACCATGTTTCGATTTTTTAAGATCTTTTGCCTTTGTCTTGTGTTGGGTTTTTTAAGAGTCGAACTGGCATTTTCGAGTTCTTCCGAATATGAGCTTGATCCAAAATTTGGTATTGAAAACGAGCTCCGGGATCCACTTTCTCGCGGCGTATTTTGGACAACGAATCCACTTGTAGTTTCCTTGTTGGCCCAAGCGGCGTACACATATATGGACCCAGTCCAAGCATTGCAGCACCCAACATGGGTAATAACTGAAGTGTTGCCGCGAGCAGTGATATTTTCGGGTGTTGCGATGATTCCCCCATCATGGTTGAAGCGCAAAGTTATTCAAAAAATTTTGGATGAGAAGAGTAGAAACTTAGAGAATGACAACTCAGAATTTCAGATTGATGGTGACAGGTTGATCAACAAGAGAACCGGATTTTGGTTGCGATATACCTATGATTTTTGGGTTGTAGAAATCACTTCGAGGCCAGGCCGGCTGAGTGATTTTCAAGGCAATGTCGAACTTTTAGAATCGGTGATGTTTAGCCCGAAAAAAAATCGTGGGCTCAGTCCTGCTCGTCTTTTCGCCGCTGGACATATCCATATGGATTTAGAAACCGGCTTTCGTGGAAACGCACAGCTGTTTCGCGATTTCATCGTCGATTTGTTGAATCATCCAAGTCTGCTTCAAGGGCCATTGAATGGCGATAAAGCGACCTCTCAGAGTCCTGAATCTTACATGCAGGGGATTCGATCTGTCATTCGCGACTTTGACTCTGGTATTTATGCGACAATAGAAGAATTGGTTGAGGCCCTTCAATCTGCGGGCTTGTCTCGCCATTTTTCAGGCGCCACCTCGGTGTTTCCGACAAACAAAGGAACGCTTGAACTGCGCTTTTTAAAATCGCAAAAGAGTAGTCAGCACTTGCTGGCATTGTTGACGCTCTTTAAGGCTCGATTGAATTACATCGCAAAAAATCCTGGGCAGAAGTTGCGTGATGATTTGAACTGGCGACAGTGGCCGGTGTCTTCATATCGTGAGCTTCAGCAATATGTTGAACAAACTGGGTTAGATTGGGCATCTTATCGCCAAATGTTACCTCGTTGGTTTAGGTGGGTCACAGAGCCAGTGCTTGCTATGCAAAAATGGCAATGTAAGAGCATTGTGGAGTGAGAGAGATTCTTGCTTGAACCTCTCTCGATAACTAAATTTAAATTATTTAGGTCTGTAGACAAGGAGTTCAGCTGAGCTATGTGCACCACTGTCGCCAATTCCACCTATCACCATTGCGCTTCGGCTACCTATTGGTGTGAGCGTGAATAAATGGCGCGCATATTTCAGAGCACCGACCGTATAAATTCCTTCAGTCTTCGGATCGAAAATCTGGATGATATTTTTGGCTGAACCAAGAGTTAACTTCGCACCTTCGAAAATAGCGCCCTGGTCCTCACCTCCGACGAGCATCACTCGTTGATCAGGTAAAACCCAAGTCTGAATGGCACCACGTGCGGGAAGAAGCTGTTCACCTATCTTTTTGAAAGATTCGTTTACCAAATCAAAAATCTCAAGATTCGAGATGGGATTCAGTTTATTTACGACTTTACCTGCGCTCTCTTCTGTGCCCCAGGTATATCCCCCGATAATTAAGATGCGATTGTTATCGAGCGGGACCGCATTGTGTCCCATGCGACCGATTTGCATAGGTTCGTCTAGAACAGTGATCGTGCCTTTCATAGCATCGATGACTTCTCCGGTGTTTATCATTTTGCTGGATGAATATCCGCCGAGAACCAAAACTCTTCCATCAGGCAAGAGAGTCGCTGTGTGTTCCGCACGAGGCAGCGAAAGGTTTCCAAAAATTGTAAAAAGCCCTGTTGTTGGATCGTAGATTTCGACTTTTGCGGAGATATTGGTTGTTCGCCTTCGGAAATCGACCAGATCCCGATAACCTCCAACAATTAAAACTCGACCATCTGGAAGCAAGGTGGCGGTATGTTGAGCTCTGACTTCACTCATTTGCGATGTGATGAGTGTCGAGGAGAGTGTCTTCGGATCAAAGATCTCGGCTGTGGCAGAATGCCCACCGGCAATCAAAATTTTCCCGTCATGTAGAAGTGTCATTGAATGACCTGCGCGTCCAAGACTCAGGAGGTGGTCACTTTGGCTACATCCGTCCCGACCCACGAGTTGAATACTTGCGCTGTAGAAACCATCTCCTGTGAGGGCATAGCCCCCAGTTACTATTGTTTGATCTTTTCCTACGGCTAGGGCTTGATGTCCGATTGAGAGACTGCATTGTTCTGTAATGGCGAGGGAATTGATCGAGTTAGAAAAATTGAGTAGCTTACACTGATTTTTCTCCCGCAGTGGGCATGAGATTTCATCGGCATTTCCTCTCGCGTCGAGTGAAACCAACTTTCCTTGGGGCATCGCTAGTGCCTTTAGGAGTTGAATTTGATCGTTGGTGAGGGAATTGTTTTGCAGGCTCAATTGCTCAAGATTTGCCAGGCTCTGAAGCGGTGACAAGTCGGAAATGTAATTGTCGTCAAGATTGAGTGATACCAAATTTGTTAACTGACTTAGAGCTTGAATCGAATGAATAGCTTTAGATTTCAAATTGAGTTTTTGCAAATTTTTAAGACTTGCGATGGGGTAGAGAGAACCAATTTTGTAGAAGCTCGAAGTAGACAGATCAATTTCTGATCTGGCATTTAACCAATCGCTCAAGTTGCGACAAACATCGCCCTTATTTATATTTGCACCTTCTTTATCTAGAGCATTGATTGCAAAAGATTTTAAAGTATTGACGGTGACCTTGATTTCACTGTGCTCGTCATCTGCGATGTCGCAAAATTGAACAAATGTTTCTGGAGCAGTGAGATTTTCAATTTTAGAGTACTGCAGATTTTCGATGTCTCCTTGGTCAATCAAACCTATGTATTTCCGAACTGCTTCGAGCTCCATTGCACATTTATCATAACCTTGGTCAAAACAGTTTTCGATTGCTTGTCCCGCTCTGCGGAGATTTTTGAAATGCATGTTTTGCAAGACCTCCATTTCATTTCTTTGTCGATCAGAAAGGCGGGGTGACTTGCTGGTATAGAGTTTGTTGGAATATGACCAAAGGTTGTACTGCGTTTCAAAAATGTCACTGAGCTGTTTGGTCGCCGCTTCAAACTCAGCTTGGCGTTCGCGACGAGGCGGAGCCAGAAAAGGTTGTCCTAGGCTAGTAAAGGCAGAAGTGTGCAGTTTTGTTACTGAATAATTTTTGACATCTTTAATCTGCGCAGGAAAGTTTTCACCATCTTGAGCATTTGCGTAGGCGATGGCGTTGGCGATCATGCCTGTGCACTTCTGAATTTGTCCGAAACTGCAGTCGACGACGACCTTCGCATTTCGCATGCAATCTGGGTCTGGCTTATCGCCCTCGTTTGTTGGACAAAGAACTCGACCAATTCGCGATGGATCGCCTCCAACTTGAATGACCCTGACTGTCATTCGATTGCTTGTGCTGAATGAACTTTTGTCTTTTTCAAAGTCGGCACTAAATGAAGTGGCTGGTGATTCTATTCCAAATTTTGCAGCAAAGCGATTGCGCTCAGATTTAGAGACGAAAGAAACGTGAATATTAACAAAAAGTCGTGCCGCCATATCTCGAGCACTGACATACTCATCTCCGCATTGTTCAAAAAAAATATCTCTTTGCTTTACAATTTCGGCAAATCCGGGAAGCGGTCGAATCGGGCGAATTCGCGAAGGGGTAAGCGTCTCCTGATAGAGATGTTCTGAGACATAGTTATAAGCAATGCCGAAGCTGTCACTCTTTGATTGATTTAAGAACTCCGCCGACGCGGAAACGGTTGTGGCGCCTGTTCTGTAGCGGCCCCCCATTGAAATGCCCAGTTTATCTGAGAGCGATTCTTGGCTTGACTCTAGACTTAGATCAAAGCTTCCGTGCGGTAGTTCGACAGTCGGCTTGGGTGGTGTTGCATCGGTGTCGAGCAAATTGTCGACACAAACGTTGTAAAGAATAGATCGTCTTGAATCAAACCCGGTACCTAGTGGGCGATTGTTTCCGTTTTCGAAAGTCACGGGAATGGTGCTTGCTGAACTGATACAGGTTCCGATGAGAATAGAGCTCAGCGAAACGAATAGAGATCTTAGATAATTTTTGGAGATTTTGTTTTTGACCAGCATAGGGCCCCCTTGTTTTGAGCAACTAGTGACAGTTGTTCGGCTAATAATTTTAGATTTGATCTAAATATTGAATGGACATCGATTGCGGATTGGATTGTCGAATTTGTTGCAGTAATTCAGTATTGGCATTTTTGAGCGTTACAAAAAGTGTTCGGAAACGACTTTTCTGATTTTCCGATGAGACTTTGTCATGAGCGACATCTACAAGAATTGAAAATACTGTGGCTGCTGCGGTTTCCTTTACCTCGTTGTCGTCAGAATTCAAACCTATCTTTAGATTTTCAATTGCACGACTTGAACTGCTTGTTTCGTCATGAATGTCGATTTCAAACAACGCTTGTTTTACGACTTTTAAAAGCTGAGTGCGATCCATGTGACCTTGTTTTCGCGATTCTTGGTTTCCGTGAGACGAATCAGTCATTTCTCGAATAAAGTTGAAGCGTGATAGAATATTGCGAATCTTAGAAAAGTTGAAAGAAGAAGCAGATCTAGTGTCATCCTCGAGCTGGGTGCCACGGGATGAAGCGCCAATCTTCAATACGAGGAGTCCAATTAAAAGTAGTGTGATAGATAACACCCCAACTTTTCTGAGAGAAAAATGCTGTTTCATATTGCCACCTGATAAATTTTTGAAAGCAGTTTGGCTTTTTTAAAATAAGTCTTTGCACCAGAAGATTTTGATTTGAGTTCATTCTCAAAATTAGTTTGATGGGATCGATCTAGAGTCATCATGATCAATGCCAGTTCGACTCGGTCACCTTGAAATTGGGTTGCGAGAGTTTTGTTGGTAAGAACCTCATTGCTGGGTGCCCGTGAAATAAATCGATTCGCTATTTCCAAATACGCAGTGCGAACCATTGGATCACTGAATTTCAGACCTTCGTAAAGAAGATCCAAAGCGTGGAGACGTTTGCGAAATTGTTTTGGATACAATAACGAGTCGTCGACGAGTAGTTCTTGAAGGACTTTGGTGGTTTGCTCAGAGAGGAGTAAGTCTTTGAGTTCTCTTCGATCGTTGGGTGATGAGATCACTTTAAGGGTTTTTGCCCTAATGTTTTCAATTAAGTCGCTTTGTCTATTGGACTGATGTTGTGTTTGGCTTTTGGTGTTTGGTATTTCTTGGGCAGGGTGGTGAAGAGCAAAGATCCCACTTTGGGACTTTTGTGACTCATCCATAGGAAGAGTCGATTCGACTGTAGGTTGCAGTGATTCTGAAGTGGCTTTTAATGGAGCCTGAAGTTTGTATGCTTCATCAACTTGGCGCTTTTTTAAAAACAAAGTGCCGACCAATAGGAGCGAAAGAAAGATGAATACAATTGATTTTTGTTTCATTGATGGCTCCCGTATTTGTTTAGCAAACGATTTATATGGTCATTCAAAAATGTGTCAGCTTGTTGAGGTGTGAAGTTCTTGAATTGATGTTGTCTGGATTTCTTGAGAACGAATTTAAGCGTATTGACTTGTTGTGCAGAGATCGAATTGAAATCTAGATTTGGTCGGTCAAAACTAGGTGTTTCCAGGAGCAGCGAAATAAAATTTTGTGCGGCCACTGGATCTATGATCCCTCCACTTTTTACGTCGAGATATTTTGGAAGATGCTTAAAACCTGTATCTGGAACCTGAACAGTGCTAATCAGTGCAAGCTTGATTTGCTCAATTGAAAGCGATGGGAATTTTTCAATCAGATCAGCTGCGATTCTTGCAACTCTTGGAGAAGCAAAAGAGGTTGCTCCGTCATTGCAGCTTTGACTGAGAAGGCCACATCCGTTGGCGGCAAGGTCAGCATAGTTCTCTCCGAATGAAGACGCTCGCGACAAGGACTGGTTGCCATTAGTGGCGGCAACGATGAGTAAATTCTTTTCTTCAAGAGCCTGAGGGCAAAACGGTAAGCTATGCTGATCTATTTCGCTTCCACTGTTGCCGGCTCCTATGGTCCAAAGAACACGGCCTTGACTCAATTGAATGGTATGTGCCAAAGCACTTTTGCGGCAGATTTCTGGGGTAAACGTAAATGCGAAAGAGATATTGGCCGCAATTTTAGGTTGATCTATCCTGTTTAGTACTTTTAAGAAATCATCGGATTGCAATGAGGTAACCGCCATGGGTAAGAGGCGTTTTGTGAAACCGTCGCTCGCCAAAGTAGAAACGATTGCACTGTGACCAGCATTTCCAATGGCTTCCTCGCCGAGAAGAGTAGTCGTCTTTCCATAAAAATAGGGTCTGTTATCTGAGGTGGTAAACCAACCGTAGAACGCTGAATCTTGATGAGGTCCGATGTAAGCCACAGAATCAACGTTTTCAGAATAATCTCCCTCAAAAATGGCAACTGGAGTTGAACGTGCAAGTGCCGAATCTGGAGAGATGGGTTTGAGTTTTGAAACTTCAAGTTGTTTGGAGACTGTTTTGATTAGTGTTCCATCATTGCCGTAGACGTCATAACCACCGAGATGTGTCGATACAAAGTAGTGAGAAGGCTTGCGCCCAACGAAAACCACCATGGTTTCTACTTCCTGAGAGGACTTGTTGAAGATGTTCAAGGTGTCTTGAAGGGGGTTTCCTCCAGAGAAAACACGCAAGTGGTAGGCGATAAAATTTGAATTGTTTAAAAGTTCTGAACGCTCTATGCAAATCTCCGCACACCCTAGCTCTGAGAAGGACTCGACACTAGGTTTAGGCGCAGTCTGCTCTAAAGCATCAAGTGCAAGCATCAGGCGCTTATTGGCTTCGGCATCTTTCAGCACAAGTGGACGACCTGATGGGACCATCAGAAACTGAAGGGTACTTCTGGACATTCTATCAGCATATCCAGAGTTGAGATCATAGTAGTCGAGTTCCGTGTTAGGTAGGCCCAAGTTGAAGAAATCCTGATCAAAGCCGTCTGACAATGCCGCGAGCTGCTCGGAGTCTTTGACAAGTACGAGTTGTGAACGACCGCCAAAGACCGGAACTGAGCGTTGGGAAACAAGTGTAGATAAATTTTCGCTATCGAATGCATTTTTTCGATTCCTGACATAGTAGTGTTTGGTCTCGGAAAATTGAAAATCAAAAACCTGATTTTCTAGTGGGCGAGCTTCTAAGCATGCTCCTCCCTGTATGGCCCAAAAGATAGTGTCTGGTTTGCATTCGCATAAATGAGTGGTCTCATGATAGGTAGCGTTTGCATTGAGGCATGCGATTCTTTGACAGGCATAGGGGTCTTCGCCAACTTTGCAGTCCATTCGGTCGGGTTGTGTTGCAATTGTAATTTTAGGGGTCGGAGTGGACTCGGCTTGTTCCTGACTCCCGTGATCGCATGCTGCCAACATGGGTAAAAGAAGCACAGAAATAGATAGTTGAAAAAATTTGTTCATTGATCCGACCCCATTTTCTTTGAAGGCGAGCATTCGAGATGAATGCTCCAAATTATTTTTTGAATGCTAATTGAGATTCGAGAAAGCAATCTGGCGCAAAACTCCGCGATTGAATTCGCTGACTTCGAGATCTTGGTATTTCTTGTCGCCGCTGATATAGCCCTGCACGACATACAAACTCTCTTCGATTTTGTCTGTTGCAACGGTCAGGTTGTGTAGTTTGCCGTAAAACTTTTGAGGAGCTAGAGATTTGATTCGGTCTTTTTTACCTGCAAACGTGACAAGAGCGTCTCCGATTTTTAGATCTTCTGCTTTCTTCATGGTGTTTTCGCCAGTCAGCAGAGGATGGTTCAAAGACACTTGTAGCGTCCCGCCGGATTCAGTTGTAATAACGAGCGTCTTTTGCTCAGCCTCGATCATGTCTTTGAGGTATGCTTTTACGGGGAATTGTGTGAGTTCGATTTGTTTATTCGAACGGGCTTTTGGCACCAAAACAGAATCAGTTTGGTAGTCATCCATTTCCTGAATGGTGAAAGCACCTTTTGGTGTTTGGATTTTTGATTCAGGGGCCACACATCCTGAAGTGCAAAGTCCGACAAATACATTTGGTTTCGGTACAACGCACGTGGGATCGGCCGCGTTCGCAGGGGGAGTGGTCGGTGCACGATAGGAGTCGTTCATAAATACTGGCTGGTGGGTCGCAGTTCTACCGGTAATAATGCCGTATGTGGGGTAGGCTCGCCTGTCAGGGAGATTCGGGTCAAACTCGTCCGCCCCTGGAAAGATATTTTCATAAGCTTCTTCTTTGCAAACCTTTAGCCATTGATTGCGCCCACGAGCTGTGCCCTCGAGAGGCATATTTTCTGACCATTGGTTGAGGCTGTCATGTGCGCATCTTTCAGGGTTAATATATGGAACGGCCATGCCGACTTGAGCGAACAATAAAATAGCAAGTGTTGAGCTTAATGTTTTCATCGGAATCCTTTTCAATAAATTTTGTTTAATTTAAAAACTTTGCGCGGGCCCCGAGCGGACATAACAGCAAATGATGTGCCAGTGAATTTGGCTGTGGTTTGAGGTAAAGCCCAGGGGGGACGAGCGGAGATATAAGATTTTTACGAAAATTTGGACTGCACCACTTGGAAATGGAATGCTTTATTTTTTCTCAAGATCAAAGGCCGCGGGTACTGAAAATGGGTTGACAACATATTAGGATCGATTGGATCTGATTCTGTGATGAGAACTGAACTCTTCTGGTAAGCAGGTGAAAGAATACTCTCCTACTTAGTTATAGGCTCATGAGAGAGTATTCTTAAACCATGGTGGTAAAGTCTATCGGTAAGCCGGAATTCCGGTGATGTATTCTCCAAGGATGAGCTTGTGAATGTCTTCTGTTCCTTCGTAGGTGTTGACGCTTTCGAGATTGGCCATGTGTCGACCGCATTGATATTCGTGCGTAATGCCTGAGGCCCCTAGAATATCACGTGCGACGCGACTGATTTGCAGTGCTTTAGATACGTTATTCATCTTGGCCATCGAAACATGCTGTGGCAGCGCTTTTCCGGCATCTTTCATGCGCCCGAGCTGTAGGGCAAGGAGTTGGCCCTTGGTGATCTCGGTAAACATGTCGACAAGTTTGGCTTGAACGAGTTGATAGGAAGCAATCGGTTTATCAAACTGAATTCGAGTCTTTGCGTAGTTGAGAGCCTCGTCGTAACAGGCCATGGCGGCACCGAGAGCTCCCCATGAAATTCCGTAGCGCGCATTGTTCAAACAAGCAAATGGCCCCTTGAGACCAGAGACATTGAGCATCTTTGATTCATGTACACGGCAGTCTTCAAAAATCAATTCTGATGTGATCGAAGCTTTAAGGCTGAATTTCTTTTTTATATCTCGAGTGGTGAATCCTTTAAGATCCCGATCGACAATAAAACCATGAATGCGATCGTTGTCGTCTGTCACCTTCGCCCAAACGATGGCAAGGTCGGCGACGCCTCCGTTGGTAATCCACATCTTGTTGCCATTTAATACATAATGGTCGCCGTCTTTTTTGGCTCGAGTGATCATGCCCCCAGGGTTTGAACCATAATCAGGTTCCGTCAGGCCGAAGCATCCGATCAATTCACCCTTAGCCATCTTGGGAAGATATTGTTGCTTGTGTTCTTCGGTACCGAAGGCGCTAATTGGAAACATGCAGAGTGCTCCTTGCACGCTCACAAAACTTCGAAGTCCGCTATCGCCACGTTCAAGCTCCTGCATAATCAAACCGTAGCTTGTGTAGCTCAAGCCTGCACATCCATACCCTTTAATCGTTGACCCGAACATTCCCATCTCGGCCATAGCAGGCACGAGTTGTTTGGGAAACTCATCGCGGACAAAATAATCATCAATGATGGGAATAATTTCTTTGGAGACGAACTGTCGGACAGCATCGCGAATCATACGTTCTTCATCAGAAAGAAGAGCATCAACATCGAAGAAATCAGGAGCTTGATAAGGCTTCATTAAGGCCTCCTATAATAGAAGTTTGTTCTATGATAGTCCCTGATTGACAGAAATCAACTGTCCAGAAATTCCGGCGCCAAGTGGGCTTGCCAAAAAAGCCACTAAGTTGGCGATTTTTTCAGGGTCAGTAAGTTGCGCGCGAGGAAAGACCTCACGAGTTTTTGTTAGGGCACCTTGGGCACTGAGAGGTTCTTTAGATTGGGAAATCAGAAATTCTTCTGTGGCTCCCATAGAGACACAATTGACGGTTATCGCCGAGTCAGAAATTTCTTGTGCAAGAGTTTTGGCAAAGTGAATCAATCCAGTGCGAGTCGCGGCTTGAACACCGTTTCCGGCGAGTCCGAGACGTACTAAATCGTGCATCAAATAAATAATTCGTCCACGCTTACGGCCTTCGAGAAAACGTAAAACAGAATGGGTCACTAAAAGTGGAGCTTGCACATTGACGTCGATCAATCGCTCAATATCTTCGAGCGCTGAGGGATCGCGAAAAGACTTAGGGTCGGTGCTCATCAAGCCATCAATGTAGATATCGAGCCCACCAAAAGCTTCGGCAGCGCGAGTGATCGCATCTTGCACATGATGTGCTTTTGAAAGATCAGCTTGAATCGCTGCGGCTCGACCATATCGTTCGTGTACTTCACGTGCATCCATAAGGGTGCTAGCGAAGCGTTGTGCTTTGTCGATATTGCGGTCGATAAGTGCAACGTTAGCGCCAAGAGATGTCAGTTTAAGCGCGATCGCTTGATTGAACGTGGTACATGGTCCAACTAGAATCGCGGTGCGATCTTGTAACTTAAACGAAGCACTTCCGTTGTCCATAATTCACATTCTTTCTATGACAACAGCTATTCCTTGGCCACCACCGATGCAGGCACTACCCACAGCGTATTGACCTTGACGTCGTTGTAATTCGTAAACCAGGTGATTCATAATTCTGGTACCCGATGCGCCGAGAGGATGACCTACCGCAATTGCTCCGCCATTGGAGTTGGTAATTTCGCGATTGAGACCCAGTTCTTTTTCGACCGACAGATATTGAGCTGCAAAGGCTTCGTTGACTTCAACAAGATTCATTTGCTTCAGCTCGAGATTTGCTTTTTTTAGTGCCAAGCGAATCGCGCCAGCCGGTCCAATTCCCATAATTTTTGGTTCACAGCCAACGCTCGCCCATGAAACCAATCGTGCCATCGGCTTAAGACCTAAGCGTTTGGCCTCACTTTCAGTGGTGATTAAACTGGTCGCTGCGCCATCGACAATGCCCGAAGCGGTTGCTGCCGTAACGGTCCCATTTTGTTTGAACAATGGCTTGAGCGCTTTGATTTTTTCAAGGGTTACATCTGGTTTTGGATGTTCATCTTTGGTCACCTCAACAGCGCCTTTGCGCCCTTGAACGGTGACCGAAGTCATTTCATTTGCAAAGTAGCCGGCCTGCAGAGCCTTGGCATAACGGGCTTGAGTGAGAATCGAATATTCATCGCAGGCATCTCTTGAAATTGAATATTGTTCGGCCAAATTCTCAGCCGTAATGGCCATTGGCGTTTGTGTATAGGCGTCCGTGAGAGCCGAGGTCATATAATCTTCGACATCGGCTTTACCCATTCGATATCCGTCGAAGCGTGCCCCACGTAGAACGTAAGGAACTTGTGACATCTGCTCCACTCCGCCGGCTAAAACCATTTTTGCTTCGCCAGTTAGAAGCATCTGAGCGGCATTAACCCATGCTTGAAATCCGCTTCCACAGAGACGATTCACATTATATGCTGGAACATGAACCGGAATGCCAGCATAGAGACCAACATGCCGAGAGAGGTAGGCTGCATCTGAACCTGACTGCACAACATTGCCAATCACAATGTGATCAACAAGTTCTGGTTTGACGTGGGCTTGCTCGAGGGTTGCCTTAGCTGCCGCGACAGTCAATTGAGTTGCAGAGACATCTTTCAAGCTTCCGCCGAAAGCACCAAAGGGAGTTCTTTTGCCTGAGATAAATACGATTTTTTCCATAAAAGAAGCGTAATCGACTCGAATGGTGTGGTCAAATGAGTCAGATGAATTTGAAATCATCAATGTGCAGCGTTAGTGTGGATAGGAAATCATTTTGCTTAGGGCGTGTCCTCAATTGGCTAGACTACTACGCAAAAGCAATAGAAATGATTTGAGCGTTGCTCGTCGTCGAAATAGCACCACTATTTCTCCTCCTCGTGCCTTCAACTCATTTCTATTGCTTCCGCTCGCGACGTCCGACCAATTGAGGACACGCCCTAACAATTGAGGAGTGTCGATTGACGAGGCGTATTTTATATTCACCTTTTGAATCTCATTGCAGAATTCGGCATGATAGAAAGCATAAAAGAGCGAGCGTGAAGATTTAATTTGGAAGAGAAATTTTAAGGTTAAGATTTCGGCAAACCAATTTGGGAGGCGCGATGAACGTTTTAGTCATTGGTCAAGGCGGGCGAGAGCATGCACTGGTACATTACCTTAAAAAATCATCTTTAGTATCTGCTGTCCATGCGGTCCCCGGGAGCGATGGTATTGCGACTGAAGCTATCGTGCATTCGATTGATGTCAGTCAACACGAATGCGTTTTGAATCTTGTGGAAAAAAATAAAATTGATTTAGTGGTGATTGGCCCCGAGAACCCACTGGTCGAGGGCTTGGCTGATTCTTTGCGAGCGCGTGGTGTTCTGGTTTTTGGTCCGGGCCGAGCTGCAGCTCAACTTGAAGGTAGCAAAATTTTTTGTAAACAGTTTTTGATTGATGCCGGATGTCCAACAGCACGTTCATTTACTGTGAGCTCTGTTGAAGAGACCCTTGCTGCGGCAAAAAACTTTTCACCTCCCTATGTTTTAAAAGCAGATGGTCTTGCAGCAGGAAAGGGAGTCTTTATCTGTAAAACTTTGAGTCAATTGCAAGCCGATGCCCATGCTCTGTTTGTAGAAAGAACGCTGGGCGAAGCTGGAAGGCGTGCATTGCTAGAAGAATTTCAGCCAGGCTATGAAATCAGTTATTTGATTTTAACCAATGGTGAGCATTTTCAGCCTTTAGTTTTGGCTCAAGATCATAAACGACTTCTTGATGGCGACGAGGGGCCAAACACGGGAGGCATGGGTACTGTTGCTCCAGTGAAGATCGCGGACGATCTTGACACAAAGATTCGCGAGGAGATTTGTCAAAAAGTCATGCATGAATTTTCACGACGGAAGATGGAGTTTCGTGGCGTTTTGTTTATTGGTTTGATGATCACCAGAGAGGGCCCGAGCGTACTAGAATTTAATGTGCGCTTTGGTGACCCAGAGACGCAAGTCATTCTACCTTTATTTGATGGTGATTGGGCACAGGTTTTGTTAGCGATAGCTCGAGGACAAGTACCGCAAATGAAATTCAAGCCAGGGGCAGCGGCATGCCTTGTTCTGGCTGCAGAAAAATATCCAGATGATCCTGTTAAAGGGGTTTTGATCGAAGGCGATTTGACTTCACTCGATTTGGGTGTCGTTTTTCATGCCGGAACCAAATTGGATGCAAGTAAAAGATGGGTGACTAATGGTGGACGTGTATTGAATGTTGTTGCGACAGGCACTGATGTGCAGGAGGCACTTGATAAAGCCTATGCTCGGGCGACGCGAGTGGGGTGGGCGAAGATGCAGTTGCGGACTGATATTGGTAAGGGATTACTCCAGTAATCGGATAGTCTTTACCAGTTCCAGCGCAGGCTCATAATGTCGCGGTTTTCCCCTGGAATAGTGGTGTGACTCAATACCATTTGTGTATCTCCCACTAGTTCTTCATAGACATCGAAGGCAAACTTTGAGTCAACGAGTTGGTAACTGATTTCCGACTTGATAAAACCTTCGTATTGAACTTGGGCTTTTGATTGTACAGTGATCATTTTGAACTTTATGCTGTGTTGAGTTCCCGATGAATCCTCATCGTCTTGGCCAAAACTAATGTCGCTTTCCACTGCGTTTTCAAACGCTTTGGCCGATTTGCCCACGCCGCTGTTTTGAACTTCGGGTGAGCGAAAAAAGCTATCAATACTTTGACTGAGTATTCGAGATGCGACGTTGGTTCCGTTGGTACCAGAGGGCATATCTGGCGGGATGTAGCGCGCCACATCTTCGCGCTTCCATTCGGTCAGAGAGTGAATGGGCTGAATGAGCGAAAAATCATACCATTGTGTTGATTGATAAAGCCCATTTGGAAATTTATTGCGAAGTTTTGTTCGACTTGAAAACTTGAAATTCAATTCTTTGTTGAATCGCTGTGCAGATGCCAGGGGAGCCTGGCCTATGACAAGCCCAAGCGTGAATACCATCATGCTTGCCTTAAAATATCGAGTTCCAAACATCCGCACCATACTCCATCTTATCGTCTTTCTCTGGTATTTGCTAAATTCTGAGAAATTATTTGTACAGTTTGTTTTGAAATGAGAATTCTCAATCTGATATCGCAAGAATGGCTTCTGTGACCATTTAACCAAAGGGAACGGGCCCCGCTTCCTTGCGGGTGCCAGTTGTTGTGAGATCGGTAATTTAATGAAGTGCAAGCTTGGTGCCTCAAAATGTCTATTTGTAGTGAAATTAAACACAGATAGGCCGATGGCTCTGCCGTTGATATTGTCACCTATCAAAACTCTAGGCGAAAAATTTGTTATGAACTAGATTCTGATGCATGCCAATTGGTGCAAACAGATTCGGTTCTCCAACTGAGAGGCCGAATTGTTTAGGCATGAACTGTGCTGTACCAATTCCAAAGACCACTGGAGGTACGATGACTTCACATAGGAACCAATTGCTGTCGAAGTTTTGGACAGGGCATTTGATGTTAGCTGGTGTTGTGCTGATTGTGGGGAATCACGTTCATGCTTCGGCAGACTGGGTGGTTCGTGCCAATAGTTGTTCAGCAATCGTGGCCGATGAAAATGGAATTGCAAAATCGGGTGCTCTTGCCTCAGCCGAAGTTTTTCCAGAGACAGATCATTTGGCGGTGCTACCCGAAAGATTACAGCAAGATCTGCGAGAGAGTCGAACGCGTCTGCGGGACTTTGTTCTCACTGCAGAAGTCCTATTTTTTTCGGTTTCAAAGAAATCTGAGGAAGAAAGGGATCAAAAAGAATTACCCAAGCTAGATCTGTTCGGTGCCTTTTCGGGAACACTTGGCCGGCAAAAAGAAATTTCGGACTCCGCTGAAAAGATTCTATTTGGCCACGATATCGCAGGAGACAGATATGGTTCTTGGGAGAAACAGCATCGCGGACTTATAGAAGAAATGCGCTATGGACATCGTGAAAGCTTAAGAGGGCTCACAGAGCAGCCCATCCATAGTGAGCGTCGTGAGCGAATTGCTTCTCGCGATGCTATTCGTATCGGGCAAGAGGGATCAAAATCTATGAGTGCTGGCTCGGCCCAGACTTCCGAAAAGACAGGAGACGATTTGATTCGTGTTGAAGATCGTATCTCTCGCGCCATTGGCTCTTTGAGAAAAGAGCGGGACGCCACTAAGGCCCTTTACGATAGCTTGTCTGAATTTGCCGAACAAATTGGGCATATGAAAGAATGGCAAAAACGTGAAGTCGAGAAGCTGAAAAGCGAAGTCAACAATAGCAATGAGATGTCGGAAAATCAAAAATCCCGAATTACAATGTATTTGAAGAATGCGAATGAAGATGCTCAGTTTTTATTGCGAAGTCTCTATGATCCTGGCGACTCGAAGTCGTGGATCAAAATTCTTTTTGCGCAGAGCCAGGAACATTTGCAGAGTTTGGATGGGTGGATCAATGAATTGCAAACGGAGTTGAGTCACAGCCCCGGTGCGGGTACACTTTGAGAGATTTGTCATTCCTGCTGATGTCTTAAGTTTGGGAATGAAAATTTTGGGGGGATTGGGATATGCAGGAACCTGTTTGGATTCCGTCACAGGGGCGAATCGACAGATCAAATCTGTTGGCTTTTCAAAAACACATTGAACGTAAATTTTCTATTCATTTTGCTGATTATAAAGAATTCCACAGATGGAGTGTCGAGCAGAGCCCGGTTTTTTGGAGTGAACTTCTTTCTTATTTTGGCGTTCGTGTTTCGGGAGATCTCTCTCCGGCCTTGTCGGCAGATGGATTTGATGAATACAATTGGTTTCCAAATCTTAAATTAAATTTTGCAGAAAATCTTTTGCTACATGGTGCCGCTGATTCAGTTGCTCTAAATTTTCAACATGAGTCAGCGGCCACAGATCGCCAGGATGACTCGATAAGGTCAAAGAATTTTGGCGACAGCGGCGCAGCCAGATCTAGCCATGTCAACAAAAGCGGTGATGAAGTTTCCTATAAAATCACCTATGCTGAACTCCGAAAGCGAGTTGCCTCTTTGCAGGTATTTTTACAGTCGACCCTTCATGAGGGCGATGTGTTGGCGGCATTTATGCCCAATACACCAGAGACTGTCGTGGCAATGCTCACCGCTTCAAGTCTTGGTGCTGTGTTTACTTCAACTAGTGCAGACTTTGGTGTCGAGGGAGTATTGGATCGATTTTCCCAGTCGAATCCAAAAGTATTGGTGGCGGCAGCCGGATACGAATACAATGGAAAGTATTTCGATAATCTTGAAAAAATAAGGCAGCTGGAGCGGCGATTACCAAGTCTTGAAAAAATTTTGATCGTGGATTTTCTCAAGGTGGGAGTTGATCTCTCTGGTCTTGAGAAGGCTACGCTTTGGAGTGAAATTCCAGAGTCTAATCGGTCACCAGAATTTAAAGCATTGCCCTTTTCGCACCCTCTCTACATCATGTATTCATCCGGAACCACAGGTAAGCCTAAATGCATCGTGCATTCTGCAGGGGGCACTCTGCTCCAGCATATCAAAGAACTGGCTCTGCATTCGGATTTGACCAAAAGTAAAAGAATCTGTTTTTTTACCACCTGCGGGTGGATGATGTGGAATTGGTTGGTCAGTAGTTTGTACTTCGGCAGTGAGGTTGTTTTATACGAGGGCTCTCCGGGTTACCCAACTCTGCAGAAATTTTTTGAAGTTATTGAACGAGAGCAGATTCATATTTTTGGCACCTCGCCAAAATTTTTGAAAGCCTTGGAGGATACAAATCCAGAGTTCACGGTAAATTTTAATTGTTTAGAAACCATTCTCTCGACCGGATCTCCGCTTTTGCCTGAGCAATTTGATTTCGTTTATAAAAAAATAAAAAATGATGTCTTATTGGCCAGTATCAGCGGTGGCACTGACATCATTGGCTGTTTTATGTTGGGTAACCCAACAATGCCCGTCTATCGAGGGGAGATCCAGTGCTGCGGGCTTGGTATGGATGTGGCCGCTCTCAACGATCAGGGTGTGCGAGTCATCGATGCAGAAGGGGAGTTGGTATGTGGAAAGACATTTCCTAGTCGACCGATCTACTTTTTAAATGATCACGATAGAGAGAAAATTGGGGCCGCCTATTTCGAGCGATATCCTGGATATTGGCATCATGGGGACTTCGTGAAAATCACCTCTCGTGGTGGGGTGATCGTGTACGGGCGAAGTGATGCGACACTAAATCCTGGTGGCGTGCGAATCGGGACCGCAGAGATTTACCGTCAAACGGAGTCACTGAGCTATATTGCTGATTCACTTTGTGTGGGTAAGTCTGTGGATGGTGACGTTGAGATATTATTATTTGTAAAACTTAAGGACAATGAACAATTGAGCGAAGAGCGAATCAAGCAGATCAAAGACTTGATTCGGCAAAATACGACGCCCAGACATGTGCCCAGGGCAGTTTACCAAGTTAGCGACATTCCCTATACTCGCTCTGGTAAAAAAATGGAGCTGGCGATTGCACGAGTACTCAATAAGAAGCCATTAACAAATCTCGAGGCTATATCGAACCCCGAGTGTCTTAAACAATACGAGCAATTCTGAGATTAAGCCGACGCCTCAGGTGGTGGGCGTAGGCCTTTCTTTTTTATTTTTTCTACCAGGGTCGTTCGATTGAGACGCAACATGGCCGCAGCTTGATTGCGATTCCAACCGGTTTTCTCGAGAGCATTTAAAATCAGAGTGTTTTCAAAAGCATCAACCGCGGTATTGAAATCCATTCCGTCGTCGGGCAACTCAAACATATCAACTAGATCGTGTGCAGTTTGTGTTTGGGCAGGTCGTGTGCGATATTGCTCTGGCAAATCATTGATTTCAACAATGCCCTTGCCTTTGAGGATTGCCAACCGTTCGCAAAGGTTTTCGAGTTCGCGAATATTTCCGGGCCAGCCGTAATTGCATAAAACATCCATTGCCCCTGGGGAAACACCCTCAATTTGACGGCCTTTAGTCGAGTTAAATTGGTTGATGAAATGGTGAAATAGCAATGGAATATCTGGTTTGCGTGAACGCAGGGGTGGGATAGCAATCGGGATAACATTCAATCGATAGTAGAGGTCTTCGCGAAACTGACCTTTCTCAATTGCTCTTTCCAGCTGTACGTTGGTTGCTGCAATGACACGGACATCAGCAATTTGGGTTTTTACACTGCCAACAGGTTCAAATTTGCGTTCTTGAAGAACGCGCAAAAGTTTAACTTGTAGGCTAAGACTCAGCTCACCGAGTTCGTCCAAAAAAATGGTACCACCACTTGCCAGTTCAAATCGGCCCACGCGATTTGCAATTGCGCCTGTAAAGGCACCTTTGACATGTCCAAAGAGTTCGCTCTCCAGCAATTCTCCAGGAATGGCTCCGCAATTGACAGGAACAAAAGGTTTGTTCGCACGTGGAGAATTGTAATGAATGGCCTTGGCTACAAGCTCTTTTCCTGTACCGCTTTCTCCAGTTATCAAAACAGTCGAGTCGGAATCTGCGACCCTCTCGATCATTTCGAGCACATGTCTGATTTCTTCGCTCTGACCGATTATATTGTCGAAGCGATATTTTTTATGAAGAGCATGTCGAAGCTGGATATTTTCCTGCTGCAAGTTTTTATGGGAGAGTGCTTTATTGATTAAGTTGAGCAGTTCTTCCATATTGAAGGGCTTAGTCACGAAGTGATAGGCCCCCGACTGGGTTGCGCGAACTGCGGTTTCGATAGTTCCATGACCGGTGAGGATCATCACCTGAATTGCCGGATGAAGTGCTTTTAGACGAGTCATGAGTTCGATGCCGTCACCATCAGGTAAACGAAGATCAACCAAAGCCATATCAATTGGCTGATCCGTGCTGGCAAGAACCTCTGCTTCCTTTTTGCAACTGGCAGTAATAACCTGGTAGCCTTGGCGATCAAGAATGCGAAATAGAGCTGTTCTTAAACTAGACTCATCATCCACAATTAGAATTCTTTGCGGCTGCATCTAACTCCCTTCCTGGTCGACAAACGGATCATCATGATCTCGTTGAAAAATCTCAAAACTCGATGACATATTTTTGAAAGAACTGTTTCAAAAAAAATCTCGGTTTGAGTGACACCGCAAAATCTCGCTCGCGCGAAGACTCTGCATCACATAATAAAGTGTAGGTGGCTTCTTTGGCGCTGTCAAATTTCTGTGTCAAAATCTTGGCCCCACCTCGACCTAGGAACCAGTCTAGCAGCTCGTTTTATGTTGATATCATGTCATCGTGTGGGGAGGTGAATTTGAATAGATGCACCTTTTTTCCCGAGATTTTTGACCTCAACTTGGCCGTGGTGGTCCTTGATGATTTGTAAAGCCACGGTGAAGCCGATGCCTGACGTAAGGCTAGTTGTTGAATCTGTAGATTTTCGAGGTGAATTGTCGAATATTTCAACGACCCAATTTTTCATGGTCGGTTTTTTAGAAGTTGTAAGCGCGGGTGTTTGTCCATCGGTTTGGAGCGATAGGCGCAATTTCAATTGTGGTTTAAAGTGTTCTTGCTGTTTCACCTGTTGAGCAAGACGTTCTTGGGAGTTCTGTAAAATTGAAATGACCGCCTGGAGAAGCAAATTGAAGTGTCCAGAGAATTCGGCATTGTGATCAGGCAGCTCACATGAATCTTCCACACCAAGTGCTTTGGTTTGTAAATTGGTAATTTTGAAGGCCTGCAGGATCACGTCTTTCAAATCAAATAGGGTGTCTTCATCAAGTTTCGACTTGCGAGTGAAGCCTAAAAGGTTTTGCACGATATCCCGACAACGAAGCGTACCAAGTTCCATTTCCTTGATGTCTTCGTAGTAGGGCTCATTGCCTGCAAGATCCAGCTTAGTGAGTTGCAAGAAGGTGAGCATGCCCGCCAGCGGGTTGTTGAGCTCATGTGCAATGCTTGATCCGATGGTACCGAGCTCAGCCATTTTTGCGGACTCGATCATCTGCTGTTCCATCTGAATTTTTTCGGTCAAATCATGATAGAGATGCACATAGTGTTGGGCTTCTTTTCGAGGTGTATGGCTGTTATCGGTTTCTGCCTCTTGGCTAAAGACTTCATAAGTCACCTGATGGTTGCTTCTCGTTTCGCTAGGATCCAGTCGAAAGCGTCGTCCGAGGGAGCAGCCCTCACAGGGGCTATCCAAATTCCACAGCGCTTTATAACATTTTTGTCCGATGAGTTTTTCAGGAGACTCACCACAGGCTCGAGCGTAACTGCTGTTTATTCGGATTAAGGTGCGGTTTTCATCGATGATACTGACGGGATCAATGATCGCATCAAAAGTAGCTTCCCATTGCTGCTTCAGACTTTCAAGCTGTTGCACTTTGGTCAGACGCGAGATTGCGAGTGAAACTGCTTCGGCGATTTGATTCAGAAACAAGGTTTCATCTTTAGAAAATTCAAGTTGAGCGTCGCGTGCGAACAAGATGAACCCAATTTCGTCTCGGCCTGACATAAGAGGTGCCTCGAAGATGACGAATTCTCGAAGCAAAGCTTCAGTGTTGATTCGAACCTGACCTTGGCTATGAAAGGCAATGCGTGTGAGGCGCAGTTGAAAAGTGCCGGTCAGAGCGTCGTTTACGAGTCGCTCCATTTCGCCAACGGACCGGGCGCGGTGAACTGCGACAAGGGCGCGGTGTAAAGTTTCGATCTTGGCATTGGTCTGTAACAATTTTTTTCGTGATTCTTCGAGATGGCGCTGCCGTTTGTCGACACGGGCTTCAAGCTCGATGGTCAATCTTTTAAGGCTGGCGTGTTGCTCGCTGATGAGACTCATAAGTTGTGAGTTCTGTTGTACCAGACTGTGTTCTTCAAGCGCTTCTTGAATGGAGTGTTCAAAATGTGTGTCGTCGAATTCTCGCAATATACGAAATACCGTTGCTTGACTGAGTAACATTTGAAGGCTCGAGACATTCAAGTCTTTACGTATGAGAACTTTTTGGGTTTGCGGCGATAGTGATTCAAGAGTTCTTAAAAAATCGAGTTCAATATGGGCATCTGCGGACTGACAGGGAATGACAATGACGGGATAACGAAACTGTTTGAGTCGGTCAATGGCCTCAGAAACGGTGCTTGAAAAATCGGCGCCAAAGCCGACGGTGTTAGGTTCTGGATGCCCGACAATCAAAACACTTGATCTCAAAGTAGGCATACGCGCCTCAGATCTGAGAGATCTTCAATAGTGTAGTCGGGCTGTTCTTCAATTTTTTGTGGAAGCAGATTTACGTATTCTCCATAGCGAACCCAACAAGTTTTAAAGCCCAACACCTTTGCTTCACCAAGGTCGGTGTCGACCCGATTACCGACACTGAGACAGGCCTCAGCAGGAATTTGGCTTTCCACTAAGATTTTTTGGAAAGCTGCTTGTTTCGTTTCGTGCTTGGACGAATCGACGAAAAGGATTTGCTGAAAAAGCGGTGCGGCCTCGAGTTTGGTGACCTTCTGCTTTTGGGTTTCTGGATGGCCACTTGTAACTAAATAGAGTTTATAGAGGGAGCCGAGGTCTTGCACCATTTGCTTGATTTGGGGTGCCCACTTGAGATCTTCTTTTACCGTACGATTGTAGAAAGCATCGACACCTGCTCGAACAACCTCGTGTGCATGAATGACTTTTTGCTCAGGGCTGTTGGAACGCACTCCAAAGTGCAAGACAATTTGGTCGAATACGGCAGAGCGAGGGGTGTTTTGTAACAAAAATTCGCGAAAACGTAAGCAAGAATCAAGATCGGTATTGAGTCCGGCGGCAATCATGGCCTTGCAAGATTCTTTGGCAGCAAAAGGGATTATCTGTTTTGAAGTATCAAGCAGAGTGTCATCAAGATCAAAGGCGATCACTCGAAAGCGTCTCATGCACGTCTTTCAGAAAAGTCGGTGAAAATTTTCGGGATTGATTTCTCAAATCTTGGCCAAATGGTCGAAAGGTCAGTTTGTTCATCCTGTTCTTCGATACAGATAATTGGAATTTTATTGTCGATCCATCCGTAGCGACTCAGGCTTCCAGGGGTAGGGTAACCGATTGTATCGGTGAGTTCATACCCTGAGCTCTCCGCAAGAATTTGGGCATCTCTTCGCGCTGGCTCTCCGGTGGCCACGATACAAGGTTTCCATGAATGACAGTGAATGATTAAACGCGGTCGAGTGTTTTGAATAATCCGAACAACCCCTTGAATCTCAAGCTCGCTCGCTGGTGCGGGCCCTGGGTAATAGCGATCCTTTTCGAAAGCAGGCGACCAATCTTTTGAAGGATAATTGCGATTCAAATCAACACCGCGACCATTGACTCTAGTTCGCTTTGCATATCCATCCATGTTCAAGCAGGGGATCACAATCCATGGAACAAGTTTGATATTTTTCTCGAGAACGGCACGGCGCAGCCAATTGAGACTTGCAACCGCGAGGCGAACACCCTCGGGTTCGTCGCCGTGAATTCCTCCCATGAGTAAAATTGGATTTGAATTTGCCATCTCCTCTAGCGGCGCGGAGCTTGAAATCGGTATCGGTGTACCAAGTGATGTATTTTGCCAACTCAGTGTTGTATAAAAGCGACTCATAATTTGATTCTACGGGCACCTTGACCTAATTGTCGAGAGCCAGATAAGTTATGGCGATGAATTCAAAAGACTTTTCTGCAATTATTCTCGCTGCCGGTAAAGGCACTCGTATGAAATCACCCTTGCCAAAGGTCCTGCACCCAGTTGCTGGAGTGCCGATGATCAAGCGAGTGATTGATGCTGTTAAAGATGCGGGTGCTAAAGAGATTCGCGCCGTCGTAGGTTTTCAAAAAGATCTCGTGCGCTCGATGCTCGAACCCTATTCGGTCAACTGCTACGCGCAACTTCATCAAAATGGAACTGCTGATGCCGTTCGAGCAGCGCAACCCGAAAACATGCAAGGCACTGTTTTGATATTAAATGGTGATCATCCGCTTTTGGAAGCCAGTGATCTTAAAGGCATTTTGATGGAGTTTCATGATCTTCGTGCTGACATCGCTGTGGTCACAGCCGAAATGAAAAATCCGGGAAGCCTTGGAAGAATTGTTCGAGGGCAAGGCCATTTAAAGGCCATCGTTGAAGCGAGTGATGCTTCAAGTGACACCTTAAAAATTCGCGAAGTGAACTCTGGCATTTACTGTGTCAAAGCAGAGGTATTGGCAAAGTTTTTACCGATGATTTCGAATGCCAATGCCAAAGGCGAGTATTATTTAACCGACATTATTTCATTGGGTTTAGAAAATGGCGCCAAAGTCGTTGCCATTAAAACAAAACCAAAAGTTGCATTTGGTGTGAACACTCAGCTCGAGCTTGCCAAGGCCACTGGCCTTTTGTTTAAGCGAAAGCGCAATGAATTGATGGAGAACGGCGTACTTTTTATCGACCCGAATTCGACCTATGTTGAGAGCGATGTCAAGATTGGCGAGTCTACTGTGGTCTATCCCGGAACATACATTGGCGGTCGCACCTCGATTGGCCGAGCTTGTTTGATTGGTCCGCAATGTTTCATTTCGCACTCGCATTTAGGTGACGGAGTGCAGTTAAAGTCAGGCACTTACATCGACAACTCAGTCGTGAACTCGCGCGCCACTCTCGGGCCCTATGCACACTTGCGACCAGACACTGAAATCGGACCCGAGGCACATGTAGGAAATTTTGTGGAAATGAAAAAAACCAAATTTGGGGCGCGTGCAAAAGCTGGTCATTTGACCTATTTGGGTGATGCCGAGATTGGTGAAGACACAAACATCGGTTGCGGCACGATCACTTGCAACTATGCGGTTGATCGTAAAAAGTACCGCACACGAATCGGTAAAGGTGTTTTTGTTGGAAGTGACACGCAATTTGTCGCACCGGTGACGATAGGTGATGGTGCGGTGATAGGGTCAGGCTCGACAATAACCAAAGATGTGCCGGCTCATGCTTTGGGTGTGGCCCGAGCAAAGCAATTTATCAAAGAAAACTATACTGCAGAAAAATCGCCCAAGAATTCAACTGGTGAAGAGGTTGAAGTGGCAGCGAAAATAACGGGTTCAAAAGAAGAGTAGTCTTCGGAGGCAAATTTATGTGTGGAATTGTTGGATATTTTGGACCGTTAAATCCCAAAGACGTCATTATCGATGGGCTCAAGCGACTTGAGTATCGCGGGTATGATAGCGCCGGAGTTGCAATTTTGCACAAAGGTGAATTCAAACGTGTGCGTGCCTCCGGAAAACTTTCGGAGTTGCAAAAAAAATTAGAAGGCGAAGAATTTTCAGGGCATATGGGCATAGGTCACACTCGTTGGGCCACTCATGGTGTGCCTAGTGAACGAAATGCGCATCCACACAATGTGGGTGGTGTGAGCCTTGTTCATAACGGCATTATCGAAAATTATCTTGATATCAAAGCCGAACTCGCGGCTGAAGGTGCGACATTTACTTCAGACACAGATTCGGAGTTGGTGGCACATTTGGTCGCGCGTGAAATTAAAAAAACAGGTGATTTGCTGGCAGCTGTTCGCAATGTCTTGCCTCAACTTCGCGGTGCCTACTCTATTTTGGTAGTTTGGGAAAAACAGCCCGATTGTTTGGTGGCGTTTAAGAATGGGCCGCCTTTGATTTTGGGAATCGGCAAAGATGAAGTCGTTGTTGCGAGCGATGTTCAAGCGATAGTCAGTTACACAAAGAAAATCATTTATTTGGATGATGATGATATTGCGTTTATTAAAGGTGCGACTTATCAACTTTTCTCGCGTGATGGAAAACCGATCAAGAAGGACATCATTGAACTGAAGTGGGATGCTGAGCAAATTGAAAAAGCCGGTTATGAGCACTTCATGCTCAAAGAAATCTATGAACAACCACGTGCCGTGGCGAATGCAATTGCCCCGCATATTGATATTGAGCGCATGCGCACCCAACTGACCGGTGTCGGTTTCAGTGCGTCCAGCTTCGAGCAATTGGCCAAACTTGATTTGCTTAAAGATGCCGAAGTCACCAAAGAAAAGCTGCGTGGTATTGAACGTATCTTTGTCATCGCATGTGGCACAAGTTTTTACGCTGGCATGACCGGTAAGTATTTGATCGAAAGTTTGGCTCGAGTTCCAGTTGAGACAGATATTGCCAGTGAATTTCGATACCGTGATCCAGTGATTCCACCCAAGAGTTTGGTTGTCGTTATTTCGCAAAGTGGAGAAACCGCAGATACTTTGGCCGCACTTCGCTTGGCAAAAGAGGCCGGAGCCCTGACCTTGAGTATTTGCAATGTGGTTCGCTCAAGTATTGATCGTGAAGCTCATGGGCATCTTTACATGAATTCAGGCCCTGAGATCGGTGTAGCGAGCACCAAAGCTTTTGTCAGCACCTTGGCATTACTGAATGTGTTTGCATTGAATCTTGCTCAAGTGCGGGGACAGATCTCCGCAGATCTTGAAAAAAAATATCTTGAAGCTTTGTTGGCAGTTCCCTCACAGATGGAGTCGGTGCTAGCCTACGACAAATTCTTTACCGAGGCGGCAAACCACATCAAAGATTTTCGTGGTCTTTTGTATATGGGTCGTGGCGTGAATTACCCTGTTGCGATGGAAGGTGCACTTAAACTTAAAGAGCTAGCTTACATGCATGCCGAAGGTTATGCCGCCGGAGAAATGAAGCATGGTCCTTTGGCATTGATTGATGAGCGAATGTTGATCGTGATGGTTGCTCCAGATGATAGCAATTACGAAAAGACCGTCAGCAATCTTCAAGAAGCGCGGGCTCGTGGCGGCAAGGTGATTTCGATTGGCACTGGCGATAACGTGGCTCTGCGAAAAATGTCGGATTACTATTTATCGCTTCCTAAGGCAGAGTGGACGGTGAATCCACTTCTTGAAACAATCCCAGTGCAGCTTTTGGCCTATCATGTGGCAAGTGTTCTAGGTTACGATGTGGACCAGCCACGTAATTTGGCAAAGTCGGTCACGGTAGAATAGTGCCTTAAAATGGAGTGTATCCTCATGTGCTCGCGACATCCAAGCGCATGAGGAAGAACACTAAAGCACAGTTGCCTATTTGAGATAATAAAGACCCAAGGCTTTTTTGTTTAAAAGGTCCTCGCTGATCCAGAACTGGCCGTTGGCACATCGGTCGCGAATATATTTTGGATAGCTTTCACAAGAAGTTCCCCACGAATTTCGAATATGATACTCACACTGCTTGGTTTCAGGGTTCCAAAGTTGGCCGACAATGGTTGATGCGTGTGAGTCTATTTTATTTTCGGGTTCATTTTTCAAAAATTTATCGAGATAGGTGAGGCCAATAATTTGCCCCTTTTGGAGACTTTCGTTGATCATTTTCTTTCTGGCCTTTTTTCCGTAAATCAACTCAACGAGGTCGACACCGAATATGCGCTTGGCGCTCATCACCAAGGCATTTCCCTTCAATCTCACGTGCACGCTTGGAAAAAACAAGTGACCAGTGCACATTCGAAAAAACATTTCGACCGCAATTTTTTTCTTATTGGTGTGAAGCATGATATCCAATATTTCTTCATTGGTCAGAGACAAAGGCAAGTACCCTTGATCTTTGAAGCTTGCGATTTTTGCAATTTGCTTTTCGTATGTTGGTTTCTCTTTGATGGTGTACTGCATGTCCCGAAAGCCTGAGACAATATAGGGGAGCGGGTATTCTGACGTAAATTGTTTTTCAATTTTATCTTCGGTACACAGACCAAACTCTTGCGACAGGTTTGCAGCGACGCCAACAAAACCACCATCGGTGATTTCATCGCGTAACATCAGGTAATTTCCAAAAACCGCAAGGTAAGATGGCGAAACTCTCTTGCCCGAGAGTTCGATTTTAAATCTCTGAGTTAACATATCGGCCGCGGTGAAAGCATAACACCATCCAGATGTCCCTTGATCTTCTGTTGCGCCGAGCTGCCCAGCGAGATCCGTGGTTGGACATTCGGAAGGATCTGAGGTGCTCGATGCCAAAGTGGATGATTCGTTTGTAGTCGATGTCGAAGAGGCGAATGCCAAATTTGATAAACTCATCATCAAAAGAGCTGAGTAGATCAACGATTTCCTCAGAGGTATTTGTAGATTACCGATCCGGAATTTCCAACGTGATTCTATCAACGAAAGAATATGAGATTGGAATTGTTTGCAGATCTGTCGATTTGCCGATCTATTTTCGAACTCTTGGTTCTCGGGGTGATTCAATAAATGCTTTTTTGTTTTTAGATTTCTTGTAAAAGACGGCATCTGTGTCGACTTGAAACTTCTCATGAAACATCCTTAAAAATTCTAATGGTAACGGTCCCCCTGTTCACTAAACCCATTAGGTCTGATGGACAAGGGGCAAAAATGAGAAGACTTAATTAGTTGTTTTCTTCCCAAGGCATTGAGTTGGGTCGGCGTACCGGAGTGTCAGTTTCTTCTTCGACAGCGGCGCTCGCTTTTGAAATGGACGAGTTGTGAGACACCATAAAGCTTGGCAGAAATTGATCAGAGTATCCACCCACGCGCAGGCTGGCTGGATGCTGGTAGCCAATCGTAGTTCCTTCATCGACTAAAAAGGTTCCGCGAAATTCATTTGGTGAGATATCATAGAGGTTTCCATTTTCGCTATTTCCACTTGAAGGGTTGAAAGGAGTTGCCGATGGATAAGCATTGACCAGGTAGTTGCCTTCCTCTATCCATTGGCTTTTCGGTGTCCCTGCAGCTAACACTTCGTTTCGATCAGCACCTTGGTTCCGCGTGCTACCAAAACCCACTTTGGTGAGAATATAGCTCCAGCTTTTTTTGCCCTTGCTGTATCCACTGCGGCTTGCATCGCGAAGTCCCTCGCGAGCGTATATCTTGATCGATGGGGTTCCCACAGGAAGCATGTGGCGGATGAAAGCAATGCCTTCATTGTCCACTCGAGTGCAGCCATGCGATCGAATCGAATGAAAAAGATTGACCACTTTGCCCCAGAATCCATCTTTGAAATGGATGAACTCTTGCTTATTTTTTCCCCAGCCATAGGTCCCATGCATCCATTGTCCGTCAGCATTCGGAGCCATCGTTGCCGTATACCAGCCAAAGGCACCACGAGCCGCACCTTGCCCACCTGGCATCACGCTGCTGCTGAGCCACGCACTCTGGCTATCATCTGGCCCAGGAACAGGTGGGTAGCTCGGTTTAAACCAAGCTGGGTATTGGCGTTTACCGTCCTCATAGAACTTAACCCAAGAAGCAATTCGCATATTTCCTAAAATTGAACGAGTTCCATCGTCATCTTCACCAGCAACCACGTCCGTTTGTAGAACCATACGATTGACGCAGCCTTCGCCCTCGGCACAGCGCTGGTAAATTCGAACTTTCTCGGTGGCAACATTCGTCACAACAAAGAAACGAGCTGCTGATGCGCGATCCCCTGAAAGTTTAGGTGGACTTTTATCAAGAAAGCTCAGTCCAATAAAGACCACTGAACCTTTGGCAATGGAACCTTTTGTTTCGAGCACTCGAACTTGAACAAATTGATTGGTTGTCAATGCGCTTGGATCCATCACTTCAACCGTGTCACCAAGATCGAGAACTCCAACAATATTGTTCGGATTTACTTCGGCAGTGCTGCGAGCCCTAACGCGATCACTGAACACATAGAGCTTGTTGCCAGTTTGAATCTCTGAGCTTTTCAATCCCGAGACCTGGGTCTCGATCTGTGAATCTCCAGTATTGACGTCGGTGGGCTGAGCTAAGTCTACCGAGTTCGAAGATTTTTGGCATGCCGACAACGTTGCCATCAAGAGCGGTGCGAGAATCGCTAAACGAAAAAGACTTTTTGACGAATTCATTTTTTACCCCTTTTGCAAACAGTTGCACTGACAAAATCTTCCCAAGATCTTAGGCAGTGTTCACCTCATTCGCCCAATGTTGTTCAAGATTGGTGCCAGCAAAAAAAGCAGATCAAATCGAACTGGTTTTGAAGCGCTGGAATTCGTAAAAAATATTCTTGTACACTTGGTTTGACATCTAGAAAAAAAGTTCAAGGCGATTGGCAGATTTTGGCGAGATTTAGGCTAGACAGGTTAAGTGTTCGGCCGTTAGGTTGAGATCATGCAAAAGAAATTTGTACATCCAACTCGAATCTATTTTCGCCAAACCGATATGGCTGGCATCGCGCTTTTTACTCAGGCCTATCAAATGGCCCATGATGCCTACGAACACTTTGTCGAAGACATCGGCCTTGCTTGGAAAGAGTGGTTTCAAAATCCACAATGGGTGGCTCCTATACGCCACTCCGAGGCTGAATACTTTGCGCCGCTCAAGGCAAGTGAGCATTTTCAAATTCAGGTTTCGATCACGAAGCTTTCTGAAAGTTCATTGACGACGCAGTTTGAATTCATCAATCCTGCTACTCAAAAGCTTCACTGCACTGTTCGTCTTTCTGCAGTCTTTGTTGGCTTGCCCGAAATGAAAAAGACCGCCATACCTGCGCAGATCGTAGAAAAACTAAAGCCTTATTTACAAACAGGAGTATAGGGCTCTAGACCCCATCGCTGACGCAAGTTCCCGTTGGGGTCAGACGTGGCGCCATTTGTTTTGAGAGCCCAATAGAGATCCTTAAGTGAGTAGGGAGTTTTCGGTCCTCCATCCGCTCGGTCGACACGGCACCAGTTGAGCAACCGTTCACTCCATTTGTTTGTTTCTTCGCTATCGTCTTTAGAAAAAATCGCCTCAATCATAAATCTTATCTCTGTGTTCTCAGCGCTCCAAGCCTCGTTGTTCATTAATTTTTGCACCTCTTGAAAAAGACCAAGCATGCGTGCATCGCGCGACGGAGTTGAATATTGATCATAATCCGAACCGCGAAAGCAGAAGTCGCGATCCGTTTGTTGGCGGTTGGCTTTCTTCCACTCCGAAAGAAAAATCGTATAAGCCCTCAGATAGGACGTTAAACAAATATTGTTCATCAGTCGAGACGATCGCTCGGTCAGATTTTCATTTCGCAATGCCATTTTTTTCATGGCGAGATCTGAAAACTTTGTCCAGTCATAATTCACGCGGCGAGACATTTGAAATTGATCCAAACTGTATTCTGGGAGATTTTCTTCTTCGATTTGCATTTGTTCAGGAGTTTTGAATCGCCTAAATCCATCAACATAGGCATCGT
>CAYONZ010000027.1:0-24541 GCA_964405465.1 uncultured Bdellovibrionales bacterium
GCATCAAGTTCAAACCCAGCAGCCATAGCATGCCCACCAAACTGATGAAGCACATCGTGACAGGTTTCCATGGCATCGAGCAAGTGCTTGGCATACCCCGCTGGCATCCTTGCACTTCCAACAATCTGACCAGATTCACCAAGAGCGCCAACAAAGGCAGGAATCTTATAAAGCTGAGTGAGTTTGGTGGCTACCAAACCAATCACACCACGATGAAAATTTTTTGAGAAAACGAAAATCACATTCTGTGGCTTGGTTTGTTCAACAAACTCAATGGCCTCTTGTTCGGCTTGTTTTTGTGAGGCTTGGCGATTCTGATTATTTGACAAGACATCAGTGACCAAGCGTCGGGCCTCTTTTTTATCTTCGACTTGATAAAGATCGAGTGGCTGCACTCCGGTCTCCATGCGGCTTAGCGCATTGAGTTTCGGGGCAAAGCGAATGGCGACATCTTGACTTGAAAGCGGTCGTCCCCACAAGCCCAGTTCTTCAAGCAAGGCCTGTAGTCCCGGACGCGAGGTCTGGGCCAGCACATGTAGACCATGCTTAACCAAAACACGGTTTTCCTCAATCAGCGGAACCATATCTGTTAGTGTGCCTATGGCAAAACAATCTAAAAGGTCTTTGGCATCAAAATCTTTTTGCAAAAGATTTTGCTTTTGCAATTCACGCTTCAGCGCCAAAACAAGGTAAAAGGCCACACCTGCCCCACAGAGATGCCCAAGGCCTGAGCCACAATCCCCTTGATTGGGATTTACCAAGGCTACGGCTCTCGGCAATTCTTCTTTGGGCAAATGGTGATCTGTGACAATCACATCAATGCCCAGGGTCTGAGCATAATCAACTTCAACAACCGCTGTAATACCGAGATCGACTGTCAAAATCAGGTCGATCTCTTCTTCGCGTTTCAATTTTGAAATCGCCGAAGACTTCAGTCCGTACCCTTCACTTAAGCGCTTGGGTTGAAACCCAATTAAATTTTCAAATCCAAGAAGCGGCAAAGCTTTTAGCAAAAGAGCCAAACCAGATGTGCCGTCCAAATCATAGTCAGCATATATACAAATGCGCTCTTTTCTTTTGCGAGCCAAAAGCAGACGATCAACCGCCTCACGCATTCCCGTTAAGGAATATGGATCCCTCAAATCGCGGAGCGACGGGTTTAACCATCGCTGCATCTGCTCCTCAGTTCGTAGTCCACGCCCCACAAGAATATCTGAAATTATTTTTGGAATAGACTGAAACACAGAATCTGTTGGTTGTTCTCGCGGCTTCCAAATGACTGAGCTCTTTTCTTGATCAAGCATCTGGATCTTCCTTTCGGTCACCGTTCTAGTTTTGAACCACCGGTCTTAAAATAAATGGGCCGTAGACATTCGTTAGAACATCAAGCGGCACATAAAAAAAACCATCACACAACCTATCTGCCCGCAACAAAAGCGGCTGAACCACACGCCTATGCCTTTTTAGCGTGGCCAGGCTCAGGATAAAATTTATCAACGGCAAGAATCAATGGAGCCGCAACGTAAACCGACGAATAGGTCCCGATGATAATACCTATCACCAGAGTAAATCCGATATCAGAAATCACGCCACCACCAAAGACATACAAAGCCACAACAGCGAGCATTGTGCATCCGGAAGTGAGCATTGTTCGGCCCAACATATCGTTTACAGCCTTATTGATCACCCAGCGTAATCCTCGCTCTCGATAGAGAGGGTAAGTTTCACGAATTCGATCGTAATTCACAATCGTGTCGTTCAAAGAGTAACCAATCAGAGTCAAGATCGCTGCCATAATTGGAACGTTGACCTCACGACCCACCATTGAAAAAATACCCAAGGTAAAAATCGAATCGTGAATCAAACAAATCACGGCACCTGGTGCGTACTTGTAATCAAAACGTAGGGCCACGTAGACCAAAATCACCAAGAAAGAATAGAAGGCAGCCAAGATTCCGTTTCGCATCAACTCCGCACCCACCTGCGGACCAACGGTATCCACCCTTCGGACTCCATCCTCAGGCAATTCAAACTTGGTCTTAAGACCTTCTTTGATTTTGTTCACCTGAAGTTGTTCATTCTGACTGATCTCTTTTTCGGTTGCGCCCTTCGCAGTCTCTAGGCGAATCAAAAACTCATTGTTTTCACCAAAAGCCTGAACTGAAGAGTTGCTGATTCCAAGTGAGCCGACGAAATCACGAACCTGATTTGCTTCTACGGTCTTAGAAAACTTGACCTGCATTTCAGTCCCACCGGCGAAGTCGATACCGTAATTAAATCCCTTGCCCACCATAAAGGCGAGCGACACGATCGTCGCAACAAGTGAAATACCACCCATCAATGGCACCCAACCAACGAAATCGAAACGCCCGAAATCTTTTTCCTGATGAGATTTCGAATCGCCTTCATTTTTTTTGTGTTTTTTATTTTCTTTACTCATATCAATCGCCTCACCACTTAATTGAAAGATTCCACTTCATTCGACCCACGAAAAAATCGACCAACGCACGCGTAAAATAGATCGCGGTGAAGGTTTGAATCACCAGACCAGAAAGGAGCGTGATCGCAAAACCACGAATTGGACCGGTACCAAAATACATCAATACAAAACAGACCGCGATAGATGTGATGTTGGCATCGATGATGGCCGAAAACCCACGATGATAACCAATATCAATCGCCTGAAGCATCTGTTTGCCAAGACGAAGTTCTTCGCGAATTCGCTCATAGATAATCACGTTCGCATCAACCGCTATGCCGATGGTCAATGCCAAACCTGCAATACCAGGTAAAGTTAAGGTCGCCCCTAAACCACTCAATACGGCCATTACGATCATGATATTGAACAAAAGCGAAATATCAGCGATCACGCCGAACCCTCTGTAGTACAGCGCCATAAATACAAAGACCAAGATAGCGCCAATCACCGCTGCCTTTTGGCCTTTGGCGATGGCATCCGCACCGAGTGTCGGTCCAATAGTTCGCTCTTCCAGCTGTTCAAGAGTTGCAGGGAGCGCCCCCGCACGCAGCGCCATACTCAAAAGTGTCGCCTCTGAATTTTGCTTGTCGCTATCGCGAGATCGACCCATCGAAATCTCTCCGCGGCCACCAGTGATCGGAGTGTTGATCACTGGTGCAGATTTCACCACTTTATCTAAAACGATCGCCATTTGTTCTTTAACATGCTTTGTGGTCAGCTCACCAAACTCACGTGCACCAATCGAATCAAATGCGAAGGCCACATTCGGTCGACCTGTCGTTTGATCTTGCCCGACTCGTGCATCTTGTAAATGGTCGCCAGCGACCACTTCGAGAGTCTTAAGCAGGTAGGGAATTCGGCCCGTTACCATGTCTTTTGCAGCATCATCTTTTTCGAAAAGCAAAATCGTATTGGCAGGAAGTTTATCTTTCAATGCCGCATTCAGTTTATCGACATAGAGACTGTACTTCATTTCAGACATCTTGAGGTTTTGGGTTTTTTCAACCTCCAAAACCATCTCCATCAATTTCTCACGTGGGATCTCTTGCGAAACCATCATGAAATCAAGACGTGCCGTTTGATTGATCAAATTTTTTGCTGAAGCCGCATCTTTAATCCCTGGAAGCTGCACCAAAATACGGTCAGACCCTTGAGCCGTAATGCTCGGCTCAGCTACACCAAACTCATCAATACGGTTACGAATCGTGTTGATGGCTTGTTCAACAATTTTATTACGGAAGTCGCGAACGTGAACCTCACTAAACTTGATAGTGACAAACTGATCCGTCTTTTCAACCACCTGAAAAGTTCGGCCATAATATTTATCTATAGCCTCGACCACTTTCGATTGATCTGCTGCCGACAACAATTCGATTTTAAGCTCGCCAGAATCAGCAGTAGCGACTTGCACACCTTTAACCAGCACCTTTTCTTTTTCTAGTTCTGGAGCCAACGTCGTTGCTATCTTACGTGCATCCTGTGCCAATGCACCTTCCACATCGACTCTTAAAACCAAGTGCGAACCGCCTTGAATATCTAGACCCAATGTCATTTTGTCTTTGATCGGCCACCACATTTTTTCGACATTGATGAAGTTCGGTACAACCATAAGCAATGCAATGATAAATACCGCTGCGATTATTCCTAAACGTTGATTAAGATTCTTCATGCTTTGGCTCCCTTTGCTCCTGCCGAACCAACAATCTGCGATTTCAAAATCTTCATTTCCACACCATCGGCTATTTCAAGTGCCACATAGTCGTTTTTGAAAGCCGCGATTGTGCCCAAAATTCCACTTGTCGTCAGAACCTCTTGGCCGACCTTGAGCGCCTCTAGCATTTGTTGATGCTGTTTCTGTTTCTTTTTATTGCTGTAGCTCATGACGCCAAATAAGACGACCATCGCAAATATCATCGGGACCATTTGCATGATCGGTGACGGTTGAGTCGGTGCTGCATCAGCGGCTTGTGCCCAAGCAGCGTTGGTGAACATTTTAAAAACCATTTGCCACATTTCTCAGACTCCTCAGCTGAAAATATTTTTCCTCAAAATGTTTCTTTCAATATGAAAAACCCATTTTTCTCGCGCACGAGATTACAAAGCTATCTAAAGATCTTCGAAAGAGGCAATGGTTTCTCAGGAGTTAGCGTGCTGCGACAGCCAGACTGCACAAAGTTTGCGCAGCTTCAGGCGCCATAAGCTATCTCTCATGAAATGATGATGACTCTCCGTCAGGCAACCCTAGCGAAATGAATCAAGGCGGTACAAAAAATCACTGCCACCCCGACCTCGACGAGCTGATCTCGGTAGGTCACACTCCAATTTTTATTGGGCTGACATTTGACAGACCCACCGCTAGTTCGATGGCTTGCCAATTTCAACTAGATGTCCTTTGCCATCAAGAGTAAATGTCACGGTGGCTGCCTTTTTTTTGTTGAGATTTAAAACCAACTCCGGAATATCCACTCGGCCCATTGGGGAGATCACTGAAAGCTTAACCGGAGTATCGAGGCTCTGACCGTACGAACGATACAACTGGAGTGTCACTGTATAAACTCCTGGTCGAAAATCATTTGTTTGCCAAACCTCAACGCCTGGCCCAAAGCGCGAGTCCATGGTCAATTCACCTGGATACCCCTGATATTTTCGATTTTTGAAATTGAATACCTTGCTGTTCGGATCCTTTAAAATGAGATCCACATCCTGTCTCTCTGTTGTCCACTGAGCAATCACGGCCATAAACCTTTGCGGATTTTCTTTTTTTAGATTTTCAAGCTCCATCGTCAAAGTACCCAATTTTGCTTGAAGAACTTTTTCTTTTTTTTCAAATTTCTCAGCTTGTTGAAGTAACTTTTCCGACAAACCCCGAATCTCACTCTGCTTTTGTCGCAATTGCCCCTCTAAGGACTCAAGCCTGTTTGATTTTTCTATCGACACTTGCTCATTCAACTTCGACATTTCGAGATTTTTCTCAGAGCTATGAGACACATTCTTTTCACGATTTTTTACCAATTCCTTTTCAAGTCGATCTTTTTCAGCAAGCGCCTCCACATTTTCTTTTTTTAAAAGTTCAATCTCAGTTTGTGCAGCCATTATATTTTCTTTCAAGGAGACCGACTCTTTTTGGCTCGATTCGAGACGCTGTTCAAGTGACTTTATCACTTCCCCCTTCGGCGCCTGTGCCATTTTTTTTGTGTCGGTATTTTCTGGGTTCGAGGCCCTTGCCGAAATCTCCCGTACAGTTTGATCAAGATTGTCACCTTTGTTTTCCTGTGCCAGACTAAACATTAACACGAAAAGGCCAAACAACAGCGTCATCATGTCGGCATATGACACCAACCAACCTTCGTCGTGCGATTCTTCAACGACTGAGTCTTCTCGAAATGTAGCCAACGGCGCATTCACTCTCTCATACATTTGCTGAATGAGAGAGCGAGTTTCTTGCAAATCAGAATCTTTCGGCTCGTTCGAATCTTGCCCCATAGATCTCTCAATTCTTAAAACCAAATCGAGTGGAATAGACATTCAACCGATCGTTGATGGCCAAAAATCCATTGAGAGTCTCTGTCACAATAACTTCCGAATGCTCATCACAAATCAACACGGCCCACTCCACAATAATTTTTCGAAAATACATTTCATCCGCCGCAAGATCTTTGGCATGCTCAGCTAACGGCAACAAAACAAAATTAGCCACGGCAATACCCCACAAAGTGGCGACCAAAGCAATCGCCATAGCGGGACCAATACCATCGATGCCCCCAGAGTTGAGATTTAACATCATGGTGATCATACCAGAGCTCGCACCCAACAAACCAAACGCAGGAGGAAACTTCGAAAGTGCGCCAAGCAGTTTTGCATCACCTTCATACATTTTTTTTACTCCCTCAAGACGTGAGTGCAACACTGTTTGGACATTAATCTTGTCAAAACCATGGGTCACAATCAAAAATACGGCTTCACTGACCAGTGGATGAATGGCTTTTTGCGAAGCGAAAGTCTTTCCGTGATCTTTGCGTAGACTGGATGTCAACAAAACCAACTCGCTCACCAGATCACGATCTGAAATGCGTTTTTTTAACACAATCCCATCGATAACTAATTTGACCACACGGCGAAGCCGCTCCAATGGAAAGGCGATAAATGCTGCAGCCAGGGTTCCTCCAACCACAAGAAGAAGTGCATGAGGATCAAGGAAAATATCTTTTCTCGGAGCGGATCCCATGACTCCGAACCAAACCGTGAGAACCACCATCAAAAAACCGAAAAGAAGAGACCCATTCATCGCGCCATCCTATCCTGTTCGAACACACAAAACACATATCGGATGCTCGGACCCAAAAAGACATGACCTTCCATAAAAAACAACCTCACCATTTTACTATAGCCAGAAACTCATCTTAACTTTTTGTTAAGGCGTGCCCTCAATACCTAAGTCCCAAGCCAAAATCCAAAAACGAAAACTGCACTTTTGTGTTCAAACTACCTTGGGCTTCAAGCTGCTTCTTTGCTACGTAGAAAAACGACTCCCCGACTTTCATTTTTCTGCTGAGAGAAGCATCCAAATTCAATTGATTGACCAAGGCCCCTGAGGTCATCACAATTTTAGTTGCCCTAAAAACGGATGACCATTTGGTTGCGACAGGGAACTTTAATCCAACCTGAAGCGCGGCCCCACTCGACTCAAGAAAAACCTCGGACTCACTATGACGAGAATTTGAAATGAGGAACAGTGTCGACAAAAAAAACTGAACTCGTCGATTTACAAGCAACACTGATGGCCCTGTGGACAATTCAAAATTAGCAATGCGGTTACCCGACGATGAGACAGGCAATGTCATTGCAAGCTCTCCTTGAACGAACAATCGTGGGAGCAGGCGACCAGATTGGGCCGAGAGACGAAGACCAAAATCTTGTGAAGCCTCACTTGTTGAGTCCCGACTAAAGCCCTGCTTTCGCGTCAAAGCTGTCAGCTCCACCGAAGCCGATAACGAATCTTCACCGTTCAAATTGGAATCATTTTCGAGAGAAAATTCAAACGTTCTATTTTGATCTGAAATTTTAAATTGACCGATAGTCGACCCTCCCATTTTTGATGGCACTTCAAAAAAGCTCCAGCGCTCACCCTTACCGGCCAGTTCAAAAATTGAACTCTCGACAATTGAAAACCCTTCCATCAAAGACAATGTGACAAATCCCTTACCACTATCAAACCCACAAAAAACCATTACAGGCGGATTTTCAAGTTTTGCCGATGGCTTTGATTCGTTACCCACCAAAAAGGACCCTATTCGTTTTATCTTGAGGTGAAAAGGTTGACAGCCATTGGCATTGAGATCAGATTCGGTGAATCTTAAATTGAGCTGCCAATTTTGTAGGCCTTTACTGCTTTTAATTAAAACGTTCTCGCTCAAAGAAGCCATTCGTAAATAAATATTATTTGCACTCCGAATCAGCTTTGCCGAAGTCGATTTTTCGATTGTCGCGTCTGGTGGCAGATCTATTTTGACTTGAAAATAAGCGACCCTAGGGGAGCTCCACTTGAGCAAAGATCTATTAGCCGAACCGGTAGAGGAAGACGCTTGATCTGTCTTTCCACCAGAAGTGAGACCACTGTACGACTCGGGAACCTCGAAAACCCAAGAGCCAGAGAGAGTAAATTCTCGTGAAGGGACGGAGTTCGACTGTGCGACATCAATTACCCTCAATTCTGCCGACTGCCCAGAGATACTCCATAGAAAAACTATTGAACTGATAAAAATTTTGAAGCAGCACAGTCGAAACATAAGCTGAGTTTGAGCAATCTTTAATCAGCTGTAAAAGATTTCGCCATCGAGCTCGCCATTTCTGGCCCAAAGACCGGCACTTGAGTTTCAGCCTCGCCGGATGCCTTCCGCCAAACACAACTCCAAAAAAACATGCGCCTCATTTTGAGATTTTTTAGTCACGGCACGTGCACAAAAAAATTAAAACTGATAACCTTGAAAGAACGCGAAGAAACGCGGTCTTTGAAGGATGAGTGGCAATTGGGGAAGCATAAAATATTACTTGAAAAGCTCAGACAACTATCGATGGTTTTTGCTATCTTGGCGACGGCTTGTCACAGCAAAGTTTTTGATCAGAAGTACATTAATGAAGAAGAAAAACAAACACTGCAGCAATATTTCACAAGCGCCAAACTCGTTGATGTCAGAACTGAGAAACTAAAAAATTGCGAAACATCGAACAGCTTAACTGTAGAGTTAGAATTCTTTAAGTCGAAGATTCTCTTTTGTCGTGAAACTTCGATTCTAGGAAACTATACTCTTGGCCAACTCTGTCCAAATGGACCTGTGGTCAAACAGCTGAACACCGCAAAAAAATCGGTGCCTTGCCACGAATTGAAGCTTTGTGGATCGGGGTACTCTGCAATTGTCGACACTGGTCGCACCGAAGCTTCGCGAACGGTACACGTGATCTTTAATGATCTTCCCTGGGGTTGCGAAGGACGCCTTGAAACATCCTATGATCCTGACTTTAAACCCGACAACATCCTATCTCGTGTGAATTTTCAAGTGGTCCCGCCGAGTTGTAAAACATGCCCCGGTTCTGCTAAACTAACATGTGAGTTTTGCGGGGCAGACTCAACACCTCCGGTGATCTCGTCGGTGAAAAATTCAAGTTCCAGCTGCCAAATTCTTCGAATAATGGTCGACGCTTTTGATCCCGAATCAGATCTCGCGAGAGAACCCTACTCTTTCGATGGTGGTGTGACTTGGCAAAAAGAAAGTTTTTTTGAAAGTAAAACTTCGTATACGGTAAAACCTAATCAAATCAAAGTTAAAAATGCTAAGGGCTTGGTTGCTTCGTTCAATCAAGAGCTCGCCATCTCGACAGACCCCTGTCCCTGTTTAAAAGGCGATGAGATTGTGCCCTCCGGATCCAAAACCTCGTTTTATAAGAACGAGACAGCATCTTGCGCAATTTGCAAACAACAGAGTCAATCGGTCCGCTGTGAAAACGGCACGTTCGTAGGTTTGAGTTCAGACTACAAGTTTGCAAACTGTTTTGATCCAAATGTACCCAATCAAACAAAGTGCTCTGTTGACGTCGCTCCTCCTCCAGCTCCTCAGCCTCCAGCTCCTCAGCCTCCAGCTCCTCAGCCTCCAGCTCCTCAGCCTCCGACTCCTCCTCCTCCAGCAGTCACTTGTAGTTTCAATGGGCTGACCGGGATTCCCCAAGGAGACTTCTTGTTATATAAACTGGCCGAAGAAACCAGCTGCACGACGGTGGCTTGCCAAGAATCTTTTAGCTCATTCAAATGTAATAGCGATGGAAAGGTCACCGTTTATGCTTATGCAAAAAATCCAGGCTTCAATGCTCAAGAATATATTTACCGCTCATGTAAAGCTCGATCCGACTGCAACTGCAAACACATACCTTCAGGAATAACCATCCCACGCGGGTCTCAATTGTTTTTTTACACGACAAAAACGGTTGGCTGTGGACTGAATTGTTCCGACCTCGGCAAACAAGCCCAATGTAGCATGCAAGGAGTGCTCACTGGCGTCGATCCTCTCTACAAAGAATCGACCTGTCTCTCCGTCTCCTGCGACGGAGTCGGAGGAGGCAACGGCGGCAAAGAAGGCAATGGCGTGGGACCAGGCCAAGAGTACTCGCCATCAAATTCGGGAGGAGCCGGTAGCGGTGGATGCATAACTCGGGAGATCACAACAGGATACGAAACAGCCAAGTCCTGTCAATTGCCACCAACACTCGGAGGAGGATGGCTATCGATTGGCGGACGACTCTCAGCTTTCACTGCCGACAAAATCAAAAAACCCGCGAAATGTTCACAGCGAAGAATCATGATCGAATGCCTGCGTGGAAAATTAATCAGTCCCGAAGGACAGATCCCCGCACTCTTTACTTCTTGCGAGGAGATTCCATGAAATCGATGACTTTTATTTTCCCAGCAGACTTGATTTTCTATATCCATCGAACGAGTCTCGTTATGACTTCTGGATTATTCGCCGTTTTAGTCGGCTGTAAAACCGAAGTCAGTGATCAAAATGCCGACGCAAGAAAAGATTTAGCCAGCTTATCAAGCCGAACTCAAGGTCCCGATATTTCATCGTATGCTCTTGATGACTCCCCACCCACCCTCGGTCCAGTCACCGCATCAGCAGTGCCAAATAAATGCCAGCAGATTCGTATTGATGTTGTCGCATTTGATAATAAAGTAGGGCTGCAAAGACAGGCTTATTCATTCAACGGCGGCATCTCTTGGCAAGCTGATCCCGCAATCATCATCGAGACCTCAACTCTCGATCTCAAGGAAAACTCCGTACAAGTGCGCGATCAACTTGGTAATGTCGTCAAATACAACCACAAACTACATGCCGTGAGTACAGGCTGCACGTGTGTCACCCCTTGGGGAAAGGAATTGCAAGACGGAGAGTCCGTCACGGGATACAAGATCTCTCACGCAGCCCAAACCAAAGACTGCGACTCGACTGCCAACTCCGGACCGCTCAAGTGTTTGGGCGGATATTTGAGCGGTGATCCAAGTTTCCAATACGGATCTTGCCAACCTGAAGTGGTCAATGACTCTGGTGGCGGTACCGAGTGGGAATGCGATTTACCCTGGCGCGGACATGTCACTAATGGAAGCATGGTTCTGGCGTACAGCCGCTTAAAGGTCTCTTGTGCAGAATCATGCCAAACTTATAAACAAAATTTGGTTTGTGACTATTTCGATGGACTACTGAAAGACCCAAACGGGAAACTCCACCCTGAATCCATCTATCCCGAGTGTATCGAGGAATGCCTATGAAGACAGTATCGCGTAGCACATTGAGCTGGGTGACGCTCTCCATTGGTGCCGCGTGGACAATTTTGACCCACCAAAACTGCTCGAATGATTTTCGTCGGAGCCCCGCCGGAGAGGAGAGCTCTGTGTCGCCATTTGAAACTAAATTTGTCGCGCTCGATTCCGATGATGAACTACAGCTTTCACAAAATGAACACAACCCTGTTTTCTCTCAACAGAATGCAGAGAATCTCACCTCGAACGCAGATTCTTCGTTCGTGAATCTCGGAGTAGTCATCGATTTGCGCTGTGTGCGCCGCGAATGTGATCGACCCGAAACAAAAGGAGAACTCGTTTGCTCGAGTCGATTGATTGGAAACGATGTCAGAAATAAAATAGTTCAGTCTGAATTAGACTCGTTCGCGGCCGAGTGGACCATTGCCACCAGCGAAGACCAAGAGCTTTTGCAAAAGATAAAAACAACAGATTATCGCCCTATATGTATTCGAGGAATCACGAGCAATAAAAAGATCACACTCACAGCTGATCCGCTCGATTCTCGACAGTGGCACCATAGGGTTCTTAAAACCTCAGAAACGTACACCGACTTCACCGCAGCGAAAGCCTCTGTCAAAATTGCAGTGATCGATACTGGATTTTCCCCAAGCAACGCTCCGGCGGGAATTGCGATCAAGTCTTACGACGGAACCTCGTACGGCAGCACACAGGCCACAGCTGAGAACCCGGGAGACTGCAATGGCCATGGCAGCCTTATTGCCAACTTAATCGCCGACAAATGGAACGACGGAATCGGGGGCAAAGGAGTCGCTCCAGAAATTGAAATCGCGAGCGTGCGCTCCTATAAAACCTGCGACCTCACCACAAGCGCAACCGATAGTTACAACGCCATCCAATATGCGTTGGCTAAAGTTAAACCCGACGTTTTGAGCCTTTCCTTCGGAACCCCAAGCGTTGGAAGTGGAACACTCATTCTCGATGCTCTTGTATCAGCGATTGATAAGGGTGTGGTCGTCGTCACTGCGGCCGGAAATGATCACCTTGATATAGGCGTAACGCCGCTTTATCCTGCCGCATTCGCATCTGACTATAGGGGTCTGATTTCAGTCGGAGCCACAAATGAAAAAAATGAAGTCTCCCCTTTTTCAAATTACTCGGAACTGTTGGTTGAAATCGCAGCCCCAGGAGAAGCACTGGCTGTGCCGGCGCCTCTATTTTTCACAGGGCAAACTAAACTTCTTAAACTCTACAATTGCGAGGGATCACCCAGATCATATACCTGCGTGATCAGTGGAACCTCTTTCTCAACACCAATCGCGGCTGCCTTTGCTGCACGGGCAATCTCTTATCTTAAATCTAAAGAAATCACCTATTCATCAGCGACAATTGAGGAGATACTGAATAAGGCCGGTACAGATGCCGAATCCACATTGAAAGGAAAAATAAAGAGTCGCCGTATTCTCGACTTCTCCAGTCTGCAAAAACAACTTCAATTTTTAGAAAATAGTAATAAAAATTCAGGACAACCGACATTTTCATTGGCGAATGTCACTCGTCGAACTGATGGACGATTCGATTTTGCGATCTCCTACAAAAATCTTTCGATTGAGAATGATTACATCGTTGGCTTCTGGATCGAGGGAACAGGCTTTTCCGACAACCTCAACCTCTGGAGAAATATACCTGCTGGAACGACCGAAGGTATTTTGCACGCCATTCTCGACGCACAACTCGATCCCACAAAAAAATGGGTTCTTCGCCTCTATGACTCCAAAAAAAATCTGCTTTCCGAATCCAACGTCTCAACGTCAACACAGAGTCAAACGATCGGAAAAACGATCGGGCAAATTCAAAACTTTACGCGGGCTGATCGCAACGCCAACAATGGCACCGATACAAATAATGATGCCATCACGGATTATATACTTCGCGGCTGGGCATGTGTCGAGAGTTTAGATGCACCTCTGGAGGTCGAACTCTGGTTGGGCTCCAATTTTTCTCAGACTCCTTCAGAAAGAACTCCTGTTAAAGTTTTCGCCGACAAAAAGTCGCGTGGTAACTTCAGCGAAAAATGCAAAAGCAATTCGGTTCTGCACGGTTTTGAGTTGCCTATCACCAGAGCCCAACTCAAACTCTTCCAAAAGAAACAGGCTTTCATAAAAGTTTTATCTCCTGACACTGCCCACCCCGAAAATGACTCCTGGGCCGAGAACTCAGGGGCGCTCACCTTTCCTGAATTGCCGGAGTCTTCTGATGTCTCTTGGGGGCTTGTTTCAACAACGAGATCTGCAACAGGAGTCGACATCACAGGATGGACTTGCTCAAAAAGTGTTCCATTCCTCCCTCTACACGTGCAACTGATTAATTCGTCTGAAGATGGAGCTCAGCTTGAGGGCTATCTCTTCCAAAAGGGACAACAGCAAAGACTTGGGCTATCACTCCAACCTCCCAGATCTCAAAGCATGACTGATACTTGGACCGAAAGCCACGTTTTTGGTGGGGTCGAAACTAACTCAAAGTATGGCGATCACCAAAAAACTTTCGTTCCGGAGAGCCTACACAAACCATCACAGCCTCTCACTCTAGACGCCATCCATTTGGGTAATGTTTTCGGAGGTCCTAGTGTTCAACACATGCAACCCAACTGGAACGATAAAAATTTTATTTGGACGTCCTCAACGGCAAATCGAAATCCGACAGATCTCGGTCTCGAAAGCACAAATGCAGCTGTCACAGCGGCAACAAAAAGTTGCTCTCGCCAAAACGTTTTTTTTAAAGTGTCACTAAAAACTTCGGATCTACAGCAAAAAGAAATTAGTTATTTATATCAAAAAATAACCTACAATGCTGCGACTCAAACCTGCCAAGAAGATCCGAGTTTTCAAACCTCTGTCCTTTTGAGCTCGGACTATATTCAACGACTTCGTTTCGGTATCAAGATCTTGTCCCCCTACCCAAGTCGATCACTAGATACCATACTGATGACCAAATAATTCGCACGAAACACTCGCGATTTCTGGGGCTCTTCGAGGACGAGATTTAATTCGATTGGGTAATACCTTCCTGTCAATTTCATGGACATCGATTTAACAGAGCGCCAGTGGTACATTGCGCTCCTCTATCACCAGAGCGTAGGGCTCTGGTCAAGGTGTTTGGTTTAGGATCGACGTGTAGGCTTTGATTGCAATGCAAATGCGAGACGTCGACAGTGGGTGTGGAATATGGGGTGGTCTAAAATTTCAATTTTAGTGCTGTTAGGGTCTGCGCTCCTTACATGGGCACCGACACCTGCTGCGAGCGCTGAACCCATTCGAGCGTGTCAGGAGATCGTGACAAATTCAGAGGCCAGCTCGGAATACAGCTCCGAGGCCCGTAGCACCTCGGTTAGGCAGCAGGACCAAGACAATTCGCCACCGGCAATTGCTTTTTCACTCCTCACCCACCGCCAAATCGAACGCGCCACCCACAACCATGACCTAGAAATTCAACTCAACAGAGAATCCAAGTACGGCAAAAGCACCTGGAGAATAGAAGTTTTTGGAGCTCCAGCTTTAGCCCTCTCAACGACGCGCCAAAGGATTTTAGAGTTCGATCGCCTTCAAGATGCGGCTCCGTTTCTGAATGTCTTTCGCGTCTCTCACGATCATCGCTTTTTGACCATGGGCTTTAAGCTCTTTCCGTTTGGCACGATTCAACAAAAATTCGAGGTACGACCAGCAGCGAATGGCGATTCAATCGAAATTGCACTGCTGGACGGAATACTTTCGGGTTTAACCGGAAGACTTAATTTGTATCAGAAAGAAGGCTACACAGAGCTGCACGGCCTCATATCGGGCGAACCAAAATCGTCGATCTCTTTTTTGGTGCCTGTCATCATTATTCAATCCATGGTCGAAGGTGCCGCCAAGCAATTTATCAAGGACCTACAAAACGAATAGCTTGATTCGACGAATCCATGAGCGACTTCGAGACATCAGGGCCGACTTCGATTTCAAGTTGCAGCACCGAATAAGATGAACCACCCGCCGTTGACGATAGCCAATGCACAATTATTCCCGCCGATCCTTGTTGGCGAAAGCCAATTCTTATGCTCCACTACAGCAAACATCAGAACAAAGGAGTTCAAATGGGACAAAATATTTATGACCAAACGATTCCACAATTCACCAAGATGCTAAAAAATCTCGATCATATTCTTGGAAAAGCAGCAGCCTATGCTGAAACAAAAAAATTCGACGTAAATAACTTTACGACAAGTCGACTGGCGCCAGACATGCTGCCATTTACTAAACAAATTCAAATTGCCTCAGACTCGGCCAAAGCTTTAGTGCAACTTGCGGGTCGTGAAGTTCCAGTTTTCGAAGACAATGAAAAAACCTGGCCCGAATTACAAACTCGTGTGCGCAAGACTATCGCCCTACTTGAATCGCTTAAGCCTGAAGAATTTAAAAACGCCCTAGAAGTGAAAGTTTCTCCTAAGTGGGCTGGCGGCAAATGGTTGCACTCACAAGAATATGTGAATGAAGTCGCGATTCCGAATCTGTACTTTCACATCGCGACCGCTTATGCACTACTGCGTTCGGCTGGGGTAGACCTCGGCAAAGCCGACTACCTAGGAGCTGTGAACTATAAGAATTAAAAACCTGGATCCACTGGTGGTGGCGATGGCGTAATCACTGGTGGTGGCGATGGCGTAATCACTGGTGGCGGCGGTGACGGAGGTTGTGTAGGCCCCGGAATGTAAGTCCCTCCCGGCACGGGATCTGGCCCAGGTGCAGCTGGAGCAGAGCAGCTTCCGGCCTGGCAAATCACATTTTCGGAACAATCTCCTATAACACCACCTGCTGGGCAGACAGTCGCTGAGATTTCTCGACCTAAAAATAATCCTTGGCCGGTTCGATCTGGACAGGCACTCGTGCAGCAAGCTTTGTCACGCTTCACCAAGGGCAGCTGATCATTAAAGGTTTGTCCTCCCGATCGGCATTCAAGCTGAGCTATCGTTCGACAACAAGGAATCGGCGGACTGATGACCGTTTTCGTCGTTGTCTTACCGTTGGCATCTGTTGTGGTGGTGGTTGAAGTTGTGCAGTAAGAGCTCGTGCCGCTTTTGTAAGTGTAGGAGCCACGATTAAAATAGGTGCAGGAACGAGGTTGCTTTTGGTCTGGACAACACTGCGGCAAGTAAGTGCCCTCAAGGCGCGGACAAAAATTATCCCGAACATTGGGCCGGTTGTCGTTGGTGTCGGAGCAATAATTAGCCAACACCGACTGCCCAAGCAGTAGGGCCATCATAAATTGCAAAAACAAATATCGTGTATTTGCATGGCTCACTGTCATCGATTTACCTCTCCCACTTTTTTGAAATCACCAGCTTTTATATCTAGCGTACCTGGTGTCCCACGAAGTTTCATCTCGTTTGTGATTTTGACTTTCACAAAACTGGCCCAGTACTGCGTTTGCGTCGCACCGGTGTTCTTGGGCACTGTACGATAGTAGAGTAAAATCACATTTTCATTTTCACCATGCTGCAACTCCAAAGGCCCATTCAACATCGCTTTAGTTTGAATCAACGGCAGATTATCGAAAGTGATTTTATACGATCCATCCGCACAAGACGAAGAGACAGGGTCAAAATGAGTTTGCAAAGAAACCAAGTCTCCTGCATTGAGCACGACTTTTTCTTGTTCTGCTGGGTCTGTCCCTCGGGCGATCTCTGCTTGGTTAGATACGCCATCGTTATCGGTATCATTGATGGAGTCAGCCACCGTTGGATTCGTTTTAAAAATCAATTCAAGGTAATCAGGAATACCATCATGGTCCGAATCAATTGCAGTGGAAAAAGAATCAAAGGCCTCACTGATTCCTAGTGCTTTGGCATCACACTCGTTAAGGCCGAGAAGATTGAAACTAAAGGCCGAACAGAAGCTCTTTGAACGCAACATCTGACAGGCATTCGCACCACCCAAGCGATCACAAAGAGAATCTAACGTGTCGGCAAAGGTTCTCGGATTCAAAGGATCAAAACCCTTACGAAGCTCTTCTTCATCCGTCAGACCATCACCATCAGTATCTACCACCAATTGCCCCTGGCGCAGCCGAGCGTTGAGGTTCACCGCCATCAATGTGTCTTTCTCCCACTCTTTATCGACTGAAAAATTCGCCAGCCCACATAGTTTGTTTTTAAGATCACTGACCTGATCCAGCAACACGACACCTTGGGCGCTTCCCTCAGTTGCAATGGCCCCTAATACTTTTTTAGCATCATCGACCTCAGTTCCCGCCAGAAGATCTTTGCCATAGAATATGGGTTGAACCCTTAAGTTCGCGTTCGCCGAATAAACATCGATCATCGATTGACTGATCATGCCGGACACGGCCGTAATATAACAGGCAATTTGATCACTCGCCGCAACCTTACTGCAGTCGGATAGTTTACTTTCGGGCTTACCATCTGTTAGAAAAAATGCCGTATAACTGACCGCCCGCTTCGCTGCAGACACCACCTTCAGATCCGCAGTCAGAGCATCAGACAAACATTTAGTCGCCGCAGGATAATTTGTTCCACCCATAATCGATTTCGTCACCAGGTCTGACGTCGCGCTCACATATTTTCCACCCGGATAAACATGTGGCTTTACATAGCCCATTTCAGTGGTTTGCAGGTTACGCAAATTCTGCAATTTAGCCAGGGCCATAGTGCTATCATTAAACGAAGTTGTGCATTGGAAGGTACTACCAACAGGTTCTCCAGCCAACTCACTAAATGGGATAAACAGATACTCAGTATCTGGCCCTGAACCACATCCTTTAATGAAATCTTCGATGGCATCAAAGCGTTTGCCTTCTCGGTCACTACCAATTTCTTCAAGATAGACAACCTTGGTGTCGACGCCATTCACTTTTTCAATACGATCAAGTCGCTTGGCAATATTGGATTTACTCATATCCATAATGAAAATAAATTTTCGCGTGACCGATTGCTGAGCTCCCTGTGTGACCTGTTTGCAAATTTCGCCTTTGCCTGCGGTCGTGAGTTTATAGTCTTGAACTTCAAGCGCAACTTTCGAGCAGTTTTGAAACGAAAAAAGCAAAAAGAAAACTGCAAACGAAAAAAGCATGATTGCTTTTTTGCTCTTCAAATTTTGCCACCCCATCCAGTTCCTATTCATCAATGCCTTCATCTCTTACGGTTTGTTAAAATCTAGTGCACGAATTCTTTGAATCTTGGAAAGATCAACATCATGACCTTGCATCACCAATTCACCGTGACCCATTGGGGCCTCATAGACCTCTGTAGAAATAGACCAAAATGCACGGTCTGGTTGATCCGACTGAATCCCTCGCGCTATAAAAAGTAGCTTATTTTTACCAGGCTCAATTCCACCACCCAGCAAACGGTGCGAAGCTGGAATTTCATTCGCCTTATTTTTTCTCTTGGAAAAGTACATGGCACCCTGATCGCTTGCTCCTGATGTGCCAATCAATGGCGCCGAACGCAAATGCACCACGAATTTTTCGAACTGGGTCAGCGACGCCCCTGACTGATTGAGCACGAAACCCTTGAAGTCCGAAAAGAACTCAATCTTCAAATTATTTTGAACACGTGCCGGTGAAACCCAACTTGGTAAGCCCATTGCAAATTGTGAAAGGTTCGAAACGCCATCAGAGTTGGCATCATTTTGTGAGTCATCCACCAGAGGCTGCAAATCAAAAAGCACTTCTAAGCTATCAGGAACGGAGTCTCCATCGGTGTCGAAATCCAAGTCTGAAGTGCCTAAAATTTTCTCCTCACATTCATTTAATCCATCACCATCAATGTCGACTGTTGGGTCACACTCAAGTGCCGACTTCGCCGCCTGACAAGCGCTGTGATAGGCTGGCTGCACCGAGATTTTATCAAGGCATACCCCATCTGTCCGAATCGAATGCGGATCCGTTCCAAATCGCGCTTCGTCTTCATCCGAAAGCCCGTCTCCATCTGAATCGGCAACCAATTGACCTGTAGAATTAAAGCGTGCATTTAAATTAATCACATAGAGATTCGTCATCTTGTAAGACACCAATCCAGAACTGGCTCCTGGCAGGTCAAATGGCATATCCTGACTTGGATCAGACGGATCGAAATTTTTATCTAGAGTTTTTAATGAATACATATTGAAATCAGCCTCGTTGCTCTTACTAGCTAAAGACAGAAGCCAATTTACACTTTCAGTTCGGGAACTCGCAGGCACATTGTCCTCTGGGGGCATCACACCCAAAATTTGGATCTGTGCTTCGGGATATAGTCTATTCAATCCATGAAAGCGACGAAGCCCATCGACAATCACCGACGGCTCATTGATCTCATGTGGCCCCCAACTCAGCCGCATATCCTCGCCAAGTTTCACACAATCTGCATCACGAGGATCAGCTCCCTGTGCAGGACGTGCCGCCAGATCCCCAGATGTACAATTCTTTGTACCCCAACCATTTCGAGAGGCATAAATATTGAATCTTTGAAAAGTGTTTTCGATATACTGGCGAATCGGAGTCGCAACGCCATCACTGAACATCACCAAAGCAAAGATGGCCGAATGCAATTGACCCGTCACCTGCAGATTCTTCATCTCTTCAGAGATGAGAGTAAAGATCTTGTCAATGCCGATTCCGGGCACAGAAGTACCCATTAAAAATTTTTGCCAGTCTTTGCCACTCAACACGACCTCTGCATCATGAATGGCCTTTAGATATGACAAATAGACTTTCGCATCTGCCACTGACAAAAACTTGGTCCACTCTTTTTCAGATTTTCCAGAGAGTTCCTTGATGCGAACATCACGATCGACGTCTTTCTGGCCTCCCGAAAATGGCACCAATAAAATCTTTGTGTCTGCCAGAGCCTCTGGTGTGGATGTGCGTTCAAGATCCTCAAGCCAGCGTCGAACCATTTGCAATCGCACACCCTTCACATCAGCTCCAGGGTATGTGGTCATACCAACACCTGAATTTCCGGTGATCGTAAACCGTGCGCTACTCGGCAAACACTCCTTATCAAAAAACTCTGTCGCTGGAATTCGGTTTTGATCGGCATCGTAGGCACAAGGACCCTTGATCATCGAGTGAGACATGTCCACTAAAAAAGAATACCTTCGCAAGGTTGATTGAAATGAAGAACTCTGCATATCAAGCTGTCCAGAACCCACCGAAAGTACCGAGTGAAGTGGCATTCCCTGCAGACCGACACGCGAACAATTATTAAACGAAACACTCAGGATCACTAAAGTAAAGATGATAAGCGCAAGCGGACGCGAAAGAACTTTTAGCCCCTCGCGAATATTTTTGACTAAAGTAGCATTCCTCTTATTCACCGCACCCTCATGATCTCACAATTCAAATTCTCGCCGCACACTCACCACTGGTTCACATCACTGGAAAATCGAGATCACGTACCGCCTATGGCCCAGATCAAGCCATGTTTTAGTCTCTTCTTTATCGGTGTAAATTAGCCTCACCTTGAGAAAACTCTCGACCACCAACCGATTTTGGCAAGCCGTCTCAAACTGAGAAGGGTTCTGCGATTAATGCGATTTCCAAGAACACGAAGATTTTTTGCTGGACAAACCATTTTTCGCGTCATCTAGCCCTGAGAAGACCATAATATTTATTGGCCTTAAAACTCGATTGCCTTAGAGAGATCACTTGTTTATTATTTCGTTGAATTCAGAATTGATTTCCCAAAAGGGTTCATTGGTGAATTCAAAAAATGCAGATTTGAATTGACTTAAAATCGGCAAATTTCCTCTGTATTTTTCTATGCAGTTTTCTCGGTAATTTTCGCTGGAATTTTTTGGTGTTTGCACCGTATATTCACTGTAGTCAAGGTCCTCAATCGCATCAGCGTTTGAGCCACGGCACTCGAGCTAAGGAGAACGTAATGTCTGAGTTTAAATATTATCCACTCTACGAAAAACAAATGGATCAAACCGAATACCGAAAGTTGAGTTCCGATTATGTTAAGCTCGAAAAACTCGGAAACCGAGAAATTCTAAATATTGAACCCGAGGCGCTCACTCTTTTAGCTGAGCATGCATTCAATGATGTTTCACATCTTCTTCGCTCCGCACATCTCGAAAAATTACATTCGATTCTTGAAGACCAAGAATCATCTGACAATGACCGTTTTGTTGCATTAGATCTTCTACGAAACGCCGTGATCGCAGCCGAAATGGAATTCCCCTCATGCCAAGACACCGGAACCGCCATTGCCATTGGTAAAAAAGGCGAGTCCGTGTATACCGGCGTCGACGACAAAGAGATGATTTCAAGAGGAGTCTTTAACACCTACATGAACAAGAACCTGCGTTTTTCGCAAATGGCCCCTCTCGATTTTTATACAGAAAAGAACACCGGCACAAACTTACCAGCGCAAATTGATATTTATGCTGAAAAAGGAAATGAGTATCATTTTTTATTTCTGGCGAAGGGTGGCGGCAGTGCAAACAAATCTTATTTATATCAAAAAACCAAAGCGGTACTCAATCCAGAAGGCTTTGAAAAATTTGTTCGCGAAGCACTGATGTCGTTGGGCACAGCTGCCTGCCCTCCCTATCATTTAGCCTTGGTCGTTGGCGGTACCTCGGCCGAAGAAAATATCAAAATGGTCAAATACGCTTCAGCGGGTTATCTTGATCATTTGCCAACTTCAGGAAATGAAGGCGGCCGAGCTTTTCGCGATCTTGCCATGGAAAAACAAGTTGAAAAATGGGCACGCGAAACTAAAATTGGCGCACAGTTCGGTGGCAAATATTTTCTGCATGATGCCCGCGTGATCCGCCTTCCAAGACATGGCGCGAGTTGCCCGGTAGGAATTGGGGTCAGCTGTTCTGCAGACCGCAACATCAAAGGCAAGATCACTAAAGAGGGTATTTTTCTTGAGCAACTTGAAGCCAACCCCGCAAGATTTCTTCCCACTGATCACCAAGATGCCACCGCTCCTGTTCTAAACATTGATCTCAACAAACCAATAAAAGAAACACTTGAATTACTCGGCAAACAAAAAGTTGCAACCCGAGTTATGCTCAACGGGCCCATGATCGTGGCTCGCGATATTGCACACTCCAAGCTCAAAGAAAAACTCGATCGTGGCGAAGCTTTGCCTGAATATTTCAAGCAGTATGCGGTCTATTATGCCGGCCCTGCTAAAACACCGAAAGGTCACCCTTCTGGATCTTTCGGCCCTACCACCAGTGAACGCATGGATCCTTACGTTGGCCTTTTTCAAGAAAAAGGAGCCTCAATGGTCATGCTTGGCAAAGGAAATCGCAGTGCCAATGTCACCGAGGCTTGTCATAAACATGGAGGATTTTATCTCGGCTCGATCGGCGGCCCAGCGGCTCGTCTTGGAAAGGAATGTATCACAAAAGTCGAAGTTCTCGATTTTGCAGAGCTTGGAATGGAAGCCGTCTGGAAAATAGAGGTCAAAGACTTTCCTGCGTTTATCATCATCGACAATAAAGGAAATGATTTCTTCAAGACTCTGATCTCCAAGCTAAAATGACAGATCGGTGAAAAATTAGCGCAGGATTGGTGATAGCAAATCAACTCGCTTGAAGCGTGCTGTGATACTGGTTTTGTAAACAGCACTCCAGTCGACGTGATCTGAATACAGCAGCTCCCCTTCTGGCGTAATCTGCATCTGAAAGTCTTGGGCCCTGCCAAACTTATCCGTCAATGTCGTGTGAAGCGCACTCTCTGAAATCGAGCCAATCGCCCGACCGCTGTAAAACAAACGACCCTGCAAAATCGCCAAGGCTTCACTTGCTTTATTTGAAATTCGAACCGCTCCACAATCAAAACGACTCATCAAGGTTTGAAATTCAGTGGGTGTGTGTCGAATTTGAATAAGCATAGAATGACAGGCTTGTGGCTTATTTGTTTGATCTCGCATTTCGCCTTCACCAGCCCAAGCCCCAGAAAACCCATAGACCGATGACACGTCTGCGGTGGCCGCGCGAGCTTGCGCAACAAAGACCGCCACAGAGAGCCCAAGTGTCACGACAAGAGCTCCCCAAATCACCTCTCTACTCAAAACAAACCTTCTCATGTTTCGCTCTTTTTCATGAATCTTGAAATACAAAAATCTCGAAACTCCGACCACCTTCCCTCGCGAATCGCAGCACGTGATCGAGTCATCAATGTAAAATAGAAGTGCAAATTATGCAGACTATTCAAGCGTGAGGAAAGAATCTCACCACTCAAAAACAAATGCCGCAAATAGGCCTTAGAATAGTTCTTACAGGTGTAGCAATCACACTCAGGATCTAGAGGTGAAGGATCTTCTTTATACTCGGCACGCTTGATACTGACCTTGCCTTGCCAAGTAAAAATAGTTCCATTGCGCGCCACCCGCGTTGGCAAAACGCAATCAAACATATCAATTCCTGAATCAACCGCCAAAATCAGATCCAACGGAGTACCTACACCCATCAGGTAGCGAGGTTTATGCTTAGGTAGCTGAGGTGCAACTTGTTTGACGAGCTTATGCATCAACTCAATGGGCTCGCCGACACTCAATCCTCCTAAGGCGTACCCTGGTAAATCAACGCTGGTAATCTGCTCCAGACTTCGCATGCGAAGATCGAGATCAAGACCGCCTTGAACAATTCCGAACAACAGACTTTCTTTTCGTGTCATGGCCTTTTTACTGCGTTCAAGCCAGCGCAAAGTGAGCTCCATTGACTCGATCGCCTGCTCCCTCGTCGCCGGATATGGGAGACACTCATCAAAGGCCATGATGATATCTGACCCGAGATCCATTTGAATCTCCATACTTTTTTCGGGACTGATGAAATACTTTGTCCCATCTATATGTGATCGAAACTCAACTCCTTCCTCAGAGAGTTTGCGGAGCTGAGAGAGTGAGAAAACCTGAAAGCCCCCACTGTCCGTAAGAATTGGCCCATGCCAGTTCATGAACTTATGAAGTCCACCAAGTTTTGCTATGGTTTTTTCTCCAGGCCGAAGATGCAGATGATAGGTATTTCCTAAAACGACCTGAGCACCATTGTCTTTCAGCTCTTCTGGCGTCATAGCTTTAACAGTGGCTTTCGTTCCCACGGCCATAAACACTGGAGTTTCAATCACACCGTGTGCCGTGGTGAGGCGAGCCTGCCTCGCATCGCCTGCTTCGCTGACGACTTCAAAATGACCTATTTTTTGTTCCATACACTTAAATCTCCATAGCTAAATAGCCGAAATTTTTTTTCAATCGCCCA
>CAYONZ010000027.1:24641-35977 GCA_964405465.1 uncultured Bdellovibrionales bacterium
AAAAATGTTCCCAACCCCACATGCAAGGTGATCGTTAAAACCTGAACACCTCGGTTACGCAATTTCTCGAGATGCTCAGCCGAAAAATGAAGGCTCGCTGTCGGAGCTGCCAAGCTACCTGGTTGCTCTGCCCAAACCGTCTGATACTGCAAATCATCCAATTGACGATTGTGTCTTTCACCGCGTGCTTTTTGAATATACGGGGGAAGCGGCATTTCTCCATGCTTTTCAAAGTAGGAATCAGACAACTCCACCTGTTGATTTCCACGAAAAGCCCGCACAATTTGCGGTCGCCCTCGCTTTACAATCTCCAGTTCGATTCCCTCTGGCAGAGTCTCACGAGTGTTCCGCTTCCATCGAGATGATGGGCACAAAACCTCCCAATCCAATTTGCTTGTGCCGTCACTCATCCCATCGCCAACGGGTTTAAGAAATAGAATTTCAAGACCGCTTGAGGTGAACACACGACGTTTTAAAACTTTGGTATTATTCAAAACCAAAACATCCCCGGCTTCGAACTGATTGATCAATTGATCAATTGTCATCTCCGACAATTCGCAAGAAACTGGGCCAGGTTTAGCCCAAAGAATACGTGAGAATGGCGCACGTTCCGTCGCTACCAAATCTTCTGGATATTCAAAATTAAGATCACTTTTCTGCATGCGTTTCCAAAGGGACTGTGAATTGTTAAGGTGCTGATTGATAGCATAACGAGAAGAGGTGGTCCAGAACGTGTTTTCGATCTTTACAAACCATTGCCGCAGTTGAAAGACTATAAGGGTGAAAACAAATCTAGTATCTGAAGCAGCCTTGGAGCGAATCTTATCTCTCGCCATGACGGCCCCGAGTGGTGACAATTGCCAGCCTTGGGAGTTTCATTGGGATGGGCAGATTTTACGCATAAAACATCTCGAAGAGCTTGGCCGACACGGGCTCAATATGAACCATAACGCCAGCCATATTGCCTTTGGATGCCTGGCTGAAATTGTAAAAATAGCAGCTAGCCACGAGGGATTGCAAACTAAGATTCACTTCTCTATCGCCTCCCCCTTCTGGCTTTCCATTGAGTTTGCCCCAGAGGGTACTCCTGATGGACTTTTTTCTTTTATTGAAAAACGTATGTGCGATCGTAGGCTATACAAAAAAGGTGATTTACCAAAAGAATGCCTTCAAGAAATCCAGCAGCAAACACGAGGAATATCGGGAGTTCACATCTATAAACAAGACCATGTCTCAGATAAATTTATGCAAGCACTGCAAAAAGGTGAAGAGTACGTTTGGGAACATCCCCCAATGATGGCCGATCTATTGAGCTGGATGCGCATGAGTGAAAAAGAAAAACACAGCACTCGAGATGGGCTTCCGTGGAGAAATCTTGGAGTTGATCCCATTGGCGCACTGATGCTGGGCTATCTTAAAAAACATCAATCCTTTATCACGGCGATGCGTACGCTTGGATTTTACAAACAACTGCATTCGTTAATCAAAAAGCAAGTTCGCTCCAGTGCGTGTCTTTTGTGCTTTGCGGTCGAGGATGCTAGTTTTCGAGATATATCGGATCGTTTTTTTTCTATCGGGCGCGTCTCGCTTCGAACTTGGCTGGTGTTAACCAAATACGGCTTCGCTGCTCAACCGATTACAGCCACAACATTTTTACCGTTTCAAGTTTACAACAAAATAAAAAACCCCGACGCAAAAAATGCTTTTCTCAATTTCTTTGAACAGACCTATGCACTCGCTAAAAGCGAATTCCGAATGCCAGATGAACATTCACCTGTGTGGGGATTTCGCGTAGGGCTCTCACCGCAGCTTCCAGAGAAAATGCAAACACTCCGACGTGATTTTCGAACTCAGCTTTTTATTGATAACTGACAATTCAAATACGCAGCACCTATCAACGGAGCATGGTCCCCTAATGTAGCCTTACGAATTGGACATTTAAATTTGGGCCCCAATTGCGCCATCGCCTCGACGTAATAGGCTTTGCTTTTCACCAAAAACAGGTCTTCAATTTTCAACAAACTGCCCGAAAGCAAAATGACCTCGAGATTCAATCCCAGAGACAGATTAACCCAAAGGGCACTTAACGCTTGTGCCATCTCATCAAAAATTTTTAACGCTTGGAGATCTCCAGCTCTTGCCAGTTCTGCTAGATCTTGGGAACTCTGCACAGGAAAACCTGAAGCACTTTTCAATTTCAAATTTCGCGCACGAGCGGCTAGACCGGTTCCAGAAATTAACCCTTCAGCCGTCTGCGAATAAATAGCCTGTTTCTTTTCGACGTGTGTCTTCTCAAAACCTAAGCCAACCAATCCAATTCCCCATTCAGATCCCATACCGCGAGATTGCAAGGGCGCACCATTAAAGATCACGCCAGATCCCACACCAGTGCCAAGAGTAATCATCGCAAATGTCTGCAAACCACGAGCACCCCCAGCGAGCGCCTCACCAATTGCAGCACCCATGGCGTCGTTTTGCAGCCCCCAAGACAAGACCTTGAGTTTTTCCTTTTTTGCCTTAGCCTTGAGTTGTTTCAAAAGATGAAATCTGCCCCATCCCGGAAAATTACTCGGATCAATCATCGCCCCCGCAACAAGATCAAGAGGTCCTGCCGAGGCCACACCAAAATACTCAATCACTGCACCCGCACTCAACTCCTTGGCGGCGACAATAATTGAATGAACCAGATTTTTCTTTTGCATCAAAACACTGAGATCCCGATCACAGCTGGAAAAACGGCGAACCTCCCGAACCTTAAAACTATCCAGAGACGCCACATGAACCTTTGTGCCCCCGATATCCACGCCAATTCGAAGTTTTCGTCTTTTCCTCAAAGAAATCCCCCCTGCACACCTCAAACTTTACCAGGAGGTATTTAAAAAACAAACGGAATGTCAAAAATCCATTTTCGATAAAGAGTTCTTTAATTACTGGAGCCAAAACTAAAATCTACCCTTGAAAACGAAGAATACTATGCCAGACTGACCAATAAGATGAACACAACCGAAATTCCTTTACCGCCAATTGAAATTCCAATGGCCTCGATAAGCAAAGATGCTTTACATGGGTTGATCGAATCATTTGTCTCTCGGGAAGGCACAGACTATGGCATCGAGGAAGTCAGCTTCGAAGAAAAAACCATCCAGGTCGAAGCCCAAATTCGAAAGGGCGAAGTGGTCATTGTTTTTGATCCCAACTCTGAAAGCGCAACTTTGCTCACCCGAAATGAATTCAAAAAGCGGTTAATCCATTCACAGCACCAATCGCTTTAAGATTAAATAAATATTTTTTGTTTATTAAATGCCCTAATTTGATCGCTCCACTCAGGAGACAGACAAAATCTCATATTCCCTAGTGTGACCACCAACTTCTACAAGGACATCTTGCCCGACTCGAGCTCCGACCAACGCCCGCCCCAAAGGGCTCGTGGGCGTAATCACCTGAATGGCTTGCCCCTTAAAATTTACGATCTGCGCTGAGCCCTTCGGCAATAAAAAGACAAAGCTTTTTTTACCATTTAATTCAACACCGACCAAGGCCGACGAGGAGACTGGATCATCCTCGGCAAAGTCTTTGATTTCCACAAATTTATAGAGCTTGATCAAATCTTCGACATCGTTGACTCGACCTGTTTGCGCACGAGCAAGATATGAAGCCTCAAGTCCCCTGGTGTCATATTCATTTTCGGGGCGACTCTCTTCATGCGTCGCTGCCTCAAGTGTGGCCTTGGCGGATTCACGCAAAAATACGAGATCTTTCTCAAGCTCATCTATCAAATATTTTATTAACTCTCGTTTATTTACCTTCATCTTCTGCCTCCAGCACGTGCAACACTCTTTCAAATATATTTTCGGATTTATCTAAAACACTTTCCCGCCATCTTAAATCCGACGGATAAAACAATTCCACAAACATCTTTTTTACTTTTCTCTCCACCAACGAATGCCAATAGCCATAACGTCGCCCCTGATTTTCCACCACCACACGTGCAAGAGTATCAAGTTTTGCACCAGTGTCGCTACCTAGGGTGCCGAATTCCAGAGTGACAGCCACACACTTCTGCGAACCTGAAAGCAACGATGGAAGTACATTATTTAAATCACCCGATGTTCGATAAAACCCCTCGTCGTCACCTGTCGTGACGACATACTTTTGTTTTGCTTCTTCGGTCGCATGCAAATTTTCTGAAGGCATATCTGTTCTCGCAGCAGACTCGCATTTTTGCCCGAAAAGCCGAGTGAATAAATTGGCATGCACTGCCTCTGGACTATCAGCAGGCATAACATGCAGTTGAAGTTGATCTCCCAATCCCGTGTGTAAGTCCAAGAGAACGACACTATTGTAGCCACTCACTCTGGACTGCAATCGTCTGAAAAAATCAAGAACTTGGGGCTCACCCTGATGCCCACCAAACTCAACCCCCTCTGGTGAATCAAACTGCCCTTGTCCGATTCCCTGACTCAATTCTTGCAAAGTGAAGCCACCGAATTTTAAGCGCCACCAGAGTAAAATCCCCAAACGCCACCGACTGAGCAATGGCCAGAGAACTCTCCCCTTTGGCTCGAGGACAGTCCTCAGTTTTTGATAATTGGTGTTCTTTGTTTCATATAGTCCACTCGTGAGTGAAAAATTTCGATTCAAATTTACATTATTTTCTGTCGCTCGCCGTGCATACTTGCATCCAAAGGGATTCAGACAATGCACCAAAAGCACATCGGTCTTCAGAAGTTGTTTTTTTGAAAAAATTGAATTTAAAAAATAAATCTGCGCCGCTGAGCCAGCGAAGGCCTCTGAACCATGGACACCTGACGTGATGAGCAATAGATGAGGCGCAGAGCCATCGCCGCCAGTGGGAAGAAACGCATACTCAACAGTCAAATCATCATCGACCTGACTCGGAACACGAAAGAACTCTAACTTCTCGTCCTCTCGCCCGATTCGGCGAAGGGCACTCTGCGCTGCATCCCGAAATCGGGTCCGAGCCTGTTGATAGTTCGACGAAAAAAAAGCGTTCACATCTAGAGCCAAAAGGTCCCCCAAAAAAGGTCAAGCGCACAAGTTCATTTTATCGTGCGCCACTCCCTATGGCAAGAACCACCAGTCTCAATTAATCGGAGATGTTTCCAGAGTAAACAATCTGTTTTACCGGCTGAGGTGCTTGAGGAAAACGACTATGATCTCCACCGCTACCTCTGTCGGGCAAACAAATTAAACAAGTCTTTAAACAAGTCTCTGTATAAATATGCAATCCGTATAGATATGCATACAGATATTTATCTAAATCTCTATAACAGTCTCAAAAAATTAGAAACGACAATTATATTGAGCACCGTCTTCTTCGATCATCTCAGCACCCACGATTTTTCCTTCCTTTAAGGTGAATGCGTATCGATAATCGAAAGATTTTCTCCAGCCAAATAATTGCTGCTGATGGTAGGACAGTTTAATTCCAGTCGGTGTCACAGCACACTTAGAAATGGTGTAACGATCAAGACCATTGGTGTTGTCTTCAAGACGAGTCATCATGGCTGGATACAAGTCAGAAGCCTTGCCATCAGCATATCGGGTTATATGAAGCGGAATAAAATCAAGACCACGATAGTTCTTCTTCGTAATTCCAGAATTCGATTCAAAATAACGAATCTTGAGCTCACACGAAAGACCTTCTTTTGTCTTTCCTCCTGTGATATTCAACCACTGATCATTCACTTCAAGAGCAAGAGCCGATCGAATCGTTGCAATGCAATCTGAACCACTCGCCAACGCCTGCTGAGAAAATGCATACTGAGAAGCTGTAACTAACCCTAAGACCAGGCCAAGTGCCGCCATTAAATAAATTCTGTTTTTCATTCGCCATACCTCCAGATAAATATTTATAGTTTATATAACTCATTCCAAGCGACCTAGCTGTCAAGCCTTTCGTCCACTGAAAGGCCAATGAACTCCACATTTTTCTCAGTCGTCAGCTGGAAAACTCAAAAAAAAAGCTCCGCCGCAGAGTTACGGCAGAGCTCTCATTACAATTCGATTTTTTGATCAATCACACTTACTGCTGCCACAATCTGCACAAGCAAAACAACCTTCTTGAAGCTTGAGGTTACGACTTCCACAAACTGTGCATTTCAAGCTTTTGATCTCCTTAACATAGGTCTTCAGTGTTCGCCCAATCGCTTTTGCAAAAGAATTGATGGTCCCTTCACTCTTAATCAACTGCGAAACGATGAACTCAATGTCTGCGCCATGCCGAAGCGCTGTCGAAATCATTCTCGTCAAAGCCTCCTGCTCGTCTGACTCAAAAAACTTTCGAATATCAGTCAAAACCCAGCCATCCTTGGTCTCAAGATCATAAATTCCTGATTTTGATTTTACTAACTTTCCATTCAAAAGACCTGAGGGCAAATGTAGACTGCTCTGCTTCATCGCAAACACTTCATACGGGTCCTCACCTAAAAGGCCAACCAATACCACCCACTTTTTGCCGCCTGAAGAAATTTGATGAATGTCACAATCCAAAGACTTCGGTCGCGAGATCGCTTTGGATCTGACAAACTCATTTTCACTCTTCTTTTCGGTCGAACTCGCAGCAGAGAGTACCGCTGTCATGGTTCCATCGCGATATGATGTGCAACCTTTGATTGTCCCGGTTTTATAGACCTCAAAATATAAGCGTTTAAAATCTTCATATGGATAGTCAGCAGGAATGTTGACCGTTTTTGACATCGCCGAATCAACATACCGAGAAAGTACACCCATCGTACGCACATGATCATCAATATTTAAATTATAAGTTGTGGCAGCCCAGTCCGCCTGAGGATTCCAAGTCTTGTGCTTTTCATGATAACGAACAGCATAGTCCCGCACTCGCGATTCTTTGAGCAAACCTCGTGAACGATCAAACTTCCAGATGTCGTCTTTAAAGCGCGTCATCAATAAATTTTCATCACCCTCTTTGATCCATTCCCACTTAGTTTCAGGACCATTGATCTCGTAGGTCTTGGCTTCCCAATTGATGTTCTTCGGAACGCCCAAACCATCTGGCTGAAATGGCTGGATGACTGTTCGCACATACTCCGCCATAAAAATAGGCTCAAGTCCGCCCGATACATTGTTTGCAAAAACAGAACTATTGCCCGTCGGCTGAATCGACAATAAATGACTATTACGAATTCCGTATCGGGCAATCATGTCTTTCGTTTCTGGATCCAACTTTTCTACAAATTTACTCTTCAAATACTTCTCTTTGTTGAACAACGGAAACGGGCCCTTTTCTTTCGCAAGTAGAGCCGACGTTTTATAAGCTTGATTCATCATAAATGAACCAAGTTCTTCAGTTAACTTCAAAGCTTCTTTGGAACCGTAACGAACCTTCAACATCATGAGAGCTGAGCCATAGCCCAAAATACCAAGACCGATACGACGTTTAGCTTTCAAAGCTTCAGCTTGCTCAGGCAAAGGAACCAAAGTCTTGTCATTCACATTGTCCATAAACCGAACCGCTGAATGAATGACCTCACCCAGTTTCTCAAAATCCCAGCCCTTACCTTTGGCATCAATAAAATGCGGCAGATTAATCGAACCCAATAAACAAGCTCCACCCACAGGCAAAACTTGTTCCCCACATGGATTCGTCGCATTGATATGTTCTGTGTAATAAAGATTGTTTAGTTTATTAATCGTATCAATAAACAAAATTCCAGGCTCATTACGATTGTAGGTCGACTTCATGATCAGATCCCACAATTCTACAGCACTCGCAAATGTCTTATAAACCTGAACAGGAAGGCCCTTTTCTTTCCAAGCCTTCAAATCTCCGTCCCAATATTTTCCGTATTCAGCCTTGGCGATTGAATAGTTTGGAAACTCTAAATTCCAAGGTAAATTATTTTCCACAGCTGACATAAAATCGTCAGACACAAGAACCGACATATTGAACTTCGTCAATCGTCCCGGAGTTTGCTTGGCGGTGATAAACTCTTCGATGTCTGGGTGAAACACCGACATCGTCACCATCTGCGCACCCTTGCGAATTTTCTTTTTGCCTTTTTCTTCGGTTTTTTTGAAGCCACTCCCAGCTGTGATCACACCACTTTGCGTATCCCACATTTCGAGTAACTTGACCGCCCCAGGAGAGTCACCGCCGATGCCCTCAACATAGGCCCCACGCGGGCGCATCACGTCGGCACAAAATCCATAGCCACCCTCTGACTTGAGGATCAGCGCCTGGCGCCGCAGTTCATCCATGATACTTTCCATCGAATCCTGATTTTCTCCACGAAAACCACTCACAAAACAATTGATGTAGGTGGTCCCCTTCAATCCGGTACCTGCGTTTGAAGTGATGCGTCCACCTGGAACAAATTTAAAGTCTTCAAGAATATCCAGAAATTTTTCTGTCCAATAATCGCGAACATCCAATGCTTCAACTGAGGCAATATCTTTTGCAATAGCCAGATGACGGTCATTGATGTCGTTTTCGCCCGCGTATTTGTAGGTGGCATTGAAGATCTCTTCAGAGAAGGCATCTTCAAACTGAGTGTTTCTTTTCTGAATACCACCAGCCTTTATGGTGGTTTTTTTCTCTGGCGATGTTGATGGCATATCCCCAGCCTCTGTCGACTTACTTCGACGACCTTTTTTGGTCGAATCAGTTGGGTTCATATCCGAAAACTCTAGATTGGAATTCATTGCAGCTCCTTGATGGCACATGTTCTCCATTTAACTAAACTAAGAGAAACCGCGCCACACAATCAAAAATTGTAAAAAAAAACAGAACATGACATGACTTGTAGTGGCGCATCCCAATTGACTTGCCTCAAATCATTGCAACAATCTCGTAGGTATTTGTTTTAAATGAAAAAATATTAAAATTCAGAGTTGCACAGAAATTGCGCAAAGCTCAAACGGTAAAAAATCATTCGTTTTACTTGCCAAGGCCCTTCACTTGGCAGTATTTGGGGCGCCGTCAATTCGCGCCCCTACATCACTCCCTAAATTCGCATCAATAAGATTCAGCTAAACAAAAATCGACAAAACAAAACTCAGCCATTAGAATATCACGGTGAACTATTTCAATCAGACCTACTTCGAACAATTAAAAAAAACTCAAGGCCGCAACGAAGCCGTTTTATTTCTACACGGATATCCAGCCGAGTCGGCGATTAAAAATCTCGACATAGCGAGGGCCGTCCACGAGCAGACAAACATCGACGTCTTTCTCATTCACTACCCCGGACTCGATCGAGGCCTCGGCCGTTTCACCTTTCCAAAATCGAAAACAGCCACCCTCGAATTCTGTCAGCACCTCCAAGATCTTGGGTACAAGACTCTGCACTTTGTTGGGCACTCTTGGGGCGGTTTTCTCTCTCTGCTTAGCCATTCGTATTGGTGTCCAGACAGTAAAATCTTTTTGCTGTCGCCGTTTCTTGAGATTCCCCAGGAAAACAAACTAACTCAATTCACACACACCCTTTACACCGACACAAAAAAACATCTTTTGCCAATGACCGAACTGGAGGTGCGTGCCGACCTTCAAGCGCTTTATGAGCAACATCCATTTCAATCAATCCAAAAAATATTGCGTGAAAGTAAAAGTCAGATTTATTTTTTACAAGCGCTTCACGACGAGGCCACACCAGTCGAAACGGCTCGCCTAGCTTTGCAACAAAACCGAAATCCGCTTTTGAACTACCAAGAGCTCGAAACGGATCACGGTTTTACCGATCGCCCACTCATCATCGATTTAGTCCTCGAGAAATTTGCATTGTAGGCTGTCGGACTTGATATTTAACAGAATCAAAAGGCAATCCGAGCACTAAAGCTCGCGCATCGGAGTCAACACCACTTCAAAAACTCCAGAATAATTTGAAGCCTCACGACCAATCACTGTACGCACACCATTGCGAGTCACGATCTGAAGCTTCACACGCTGGTCAACTGATGGCAATTGTGAGTACAATTGGAGCGTTTCACGACGATCATATTTGCAAGAAGGCCCGAGTTTGCAAACCTCGACTTTCGATTCCCCTACCAAAAGAATGAGCGAATCTTGAAGATGCAAGCGTCGAAAGCTGACAGCATCATTAAAAACTCCACGCTCTCGATAGGCGTGACCACGACAAATTTCTACGATTGGATTCATTCCGCTGTTAGCCTGATATTTGATTGGTGCACACACGTAAGGCACGAAAGCACCAGCGTTCGGAACATAGGCCGACGCCTTTTGAGCAAAAATGGAAACGATACCAACTAGAGTAAACATAAGACTTTTCATAGATCCCCCAAAAAAATATTTTATCTTCACCATCGACTGACGACTGGTGAGTCCATAATGCGGAATTGCATGTGACAAAAGACTTTAAGCAAACTCGCTGCCAACTTTTTGCAACACGCATTTTGTGGCAATCTTTTACGCCACAAAAGATTTTTGGGTCTCATGAAGATATGGAGCCGCTGGTATCTAAGACGTTAAAACATCAAATGAATATGTGAGTTACTTCGATTTTATGGTGACTCCAGATTTCCTGAATTTTCGTTTGATATCTCTAACTACGCGGTTCCAGCAAGGAGGCCTCAGGCTGGAACCAGCAGATCCACTTTGGCACTATAAACAGATTTTAGTGAATCGAATTATTCGATTGATCGATGCTTATCTCGAGTAAGACTCGGCGAAAAAATTGAATCAAGAGTTGATCTGAGCCTGCTCCATTGACTTTTGACTTCAGTTTTATCAAGATTCCGAAATTTCTGATTGGCATCATCCATAAAACTATAGCGAATAAGAGTTATCGGTATTCCGGTACCCAAAAATGCATCGCGCATGTTCTCAATATTTTTCAATGAATCATCTATAAAAACAACAGCACAAGGGTGAAATTCTGTTTTAGCTAAAAGTGATAGCAAGAGAACTCCTTTGTGTTGACCATCCCCAAAGAGAACACCGCTTTGATAGGACACCTTCTTAGCCTGAGACAAACCCCATCGTTTCACTTGCGTGTCATTTAAATAAAATCGCTCGGCTTCGTGAGGCGCCCCCGACGACGTTTCTCGCAAGACTGGTCCCAACTGATATGGGTCATAGGTCCCCGCATAGCCACCCTTGGGGCCAATAGCTGAGTGCAAAAATGAATAGTGATTTCTTCGCAATTCCCGAAACGTCACGTCTTGAATATCGAAACTTCGCGATGTCATGGCGATAACCGGATACCCCATAGACTGAAGAAGCAAGATTGTACTCGAATTTCGAAAATCTGTCGCGTGCATTGACGACAAAGAAAACAGCAACTTATGAATTCTCAGCAACTCGTCAAAATCATTCGCTACGAGATCACCATCTTCTG
>CAYONZ010000027.1:36077-47494 GCA_964405465.1 uncultured Bdellovibrionales bacterium
TGTTTTTTTATGTAATTATAAGTGACTATGAATTTCATAAATTCAAATTTCAAAAATGCGAATCTCAATTTTTTAAAATACTTTTATGATGCCGCCCGACTGGGGAGCATAACCGATGCTGCCGAACTCAATCACGTAAGCAGGCCGGCCATCAGTCAGGCCATCCATCGCCTTGAAGAGAGTATCGGCCTTCGCCTCACCCAACATACCAAACGCCAATTGCTCTTGACTGAACACGGGCACATTGCTGCAAAACACTGTGAAACGATTTTTCAAGAGGTGGCCCAATTAGGAATTAACCTAGAGAGCCCGCAGAAAGACTACGCCGGAGAAATGAGCATTGCCTTGTCGCAAAGCCTTGAGTTTTATATTCGCCCAATCGTCCGCCACCATCATCAAATATCTTCCTCGAAACTTTTGACACTGAAAATAGCAACCACGCCCGAAATCTCAAGAGCTGTATTAAATAAAGAGTCTTTAGTGGGAGTCACCCTAGATGATGGCGGGCTGGAAAACCTGATAAAAGAAACGATCGAGGTCGGCGAATTTATTTTGGTCGGCTTTAATAAAGAGCAAATCAATCAAGGCATTATTTGCACCGAGGACCGTAAAGAGGTGCGGCAACTGAAACGTGAATATGCAAAGAAATTTGAAGCACCGATGCCCATCAATATTCAGATCAACAGCTGGAGTATGGCGATGAAATTTGCTGAAGACGGTTTGGGCCTAGCTTTCGTTCCAGATTTTTTATTAAAAGCACAACAAAGAAAAACACGAATGAAACTTCGTAAGATCTCTCTTGGACTACCCCGTATCTCCTACAAAATAGTGTTACTCAAGCACCCGCTTTACAAAAATCATCCCGGAGTGAAATTTCTCGAAGCGCTGATCCTAAAGAAATCGAACTCGAAGAGTTAGGACCTGTTTTGGCGTAGTTACAAAAAGAAAACCCCGATCTTTTGGACCGGGGTCTCGGAAAATGAACTGTAATGAAAAGAATTATTTTTTGTTTGAAGCAGCAGCAGGAGCAGCTGGTGCGGCCGCAGTCACTGGAGCCGGAGCAGCAGCTTCATTTGAAGCAACAGCATCCTTACACTTGTAAACTGTGCCAGTGTAAGCAACGTTCGTTTGCTGACTTCCGCCACCGTACTGACCGTAAGAACCGGTCTGACCAGCGCGATTAGCAATCATGACGATAACGTTTCCGCCCATTGTAACAGCTTTATTTTTCATGTCGTTACGAGCGCCGACTTCCAAGTTTTCATTGCTGGTGTATTTACCAGTAAAGAAGTTACCTTGGCTTCCTGTCACTTCACCAAGGTATTCACAACCTTGTGGTTCATTGTTCGTGATACGAACATTAGCGGCTTCAGGTTTCACCTGAGTAGCTTGGCAGGCAGCCAAGAGAGCTCCGGCAGCAGCCAAAGCAAACAATCGTTTTGTCATACGGACTCCTTATAGTTTGTAAAATGTCCTTCGAGTAAAAAAGTTCGACACCCTATCTCGATCAGACTTAGTTAAAAAACGTTCGAGCATTGTTTAGCAATGGGTATGCCAAATGGGACCTATAAATTCGGATAATGGAATTCTTATGAGAGGTGCCGATGGGAGGCGGATAAATGGATATGAAGATAAAAAGTCCGAGTCTTAGAGGCCCGGACTTCAAATTCGATCTTAAATTATCGAAAGGATATTATTGAGCGCCTTGGTCTACTGGAGCCGGTATATCAGCTCCAGCTTCAGGTTGAGCATCAGCAGGTGCAGCAGCTTCGAGGACTTTGATTTTGGAAGTCGCGCCAAACAAGTCGATCAAATTTTGAACTGCCCACGCTGAAGAGTCGTTCAACTTCGCGCAGCCCATTTGAACTTTCGTATCAGCGCTCAAGATAGAAACGCCCAGAACCAATTTTCCTTGTTGGATGAAAGTAGAATCTGGAGATGTCAAAAACTTGTTGAATGGAGCAGCATCCTTGACACCAACTGAAAAACTATTTTTCAAAGATTTAACTGCAGTTGTACCGCCCTTAGGTGCAGCTGGAGCTGGTGGATTCAATAGGCCATCAACTTCTTTACAGATGGCTTCTACAGTATACTTTGAAACGGAAGTTTCTCCGCAAGTGCCAGACATTGCTTTGCAAGACTTGTCACCAACGAGTGACTTGAACTGGTTACACGAGTTTTTTGCGTTTTGCAGGTACATTTTATTTTTGTACGCATTGTAATTGGAAGTATTGGTGCGGATGCCTTCATAAGCAGAGATTGTTTCTGAACTACGAGTGCCATCAGCGAGAACGCCAGGCGCTGAACTATTTTGAGGAGGCGCATTTCCGCCACTGGAGCCTCCGCCGCCGCTGTCTCCGCAGGCTGTCAGCTCTACAAAAAGGAGACTGTATGCCAGAAATTAAATCCAAAGTGTTTATTCGCCATTCGTTCAAAGTGCCCGGCTGGGGACGAAAGTCATTTACCATCTAACTTGATATGAAGCCACGCGAAGGAAAAAGAGTCTGCACGACGATTGAGGATGAGCGACTGATTGCGATCTATCGCTCCTTTCAGTCTGGTCATGAAACACATGAACAGCGTGTCGTTCTGGTAAAGGAAACAATCAAAGATCTCTACAAAAAAGACAATCCCAGCTAAAAGCAAATCACCATTCATAATTCAGAAAATTAAAAAGTCATGTATGAATTTTGGGAGATGGGATCTTCCCACCGCCCTCTGATCAATGAATACACCGCTAAGAACGAAATCAAGAATACAATTGAAGCGTGGGACAACTTTCAATTTACTCAGCCAGCCGCCAAGAAAAAACTCGAAAATATGGGCTGCAAGTATATCGCCAACATTGAGGCTCCTATCGCCGCAGGATCGACGGATGCCGCTGGTCGGCTCATTATGGGGTTGAAAAACAAAACGGCTGAAGTCGGCGGCAATGCCGTGATCAGCAGCCTTGAGTCGAACATGGGATTTCCTGTTTTTACCAAGGGAATCGTCTATAAATGCGAAAAAGACTTAACTGCCGACGGCGTCTAAATTTTGGAAAAATATCAGACACCCTTCAAGCGAACTTCAGCGCTCGCTTGAAGGTGTTTTTTTGCCTACGCCGAACCAATCTATATTCAAACATCGCAAGACTTCTGAATCCGAATCAGCAGCAAGTCGCGTGGCCTCTTCAACGAGCTTTAAAAGTTTTTTACGAATACCATCTACGGCATTCTCCGACAAAGCCATTGGCCCCGAATAGAACAAGTCTTGATTCTGGCGATTTTCGATGGCTTGCAAACCTTTGATTCGCCAATTCATATGATGTCTGCTGACAAACGGTGAATCGTGACCAATATGAGTCACTCGCGGTCCAAGATCAAAACTTCCCTCAGCGCCAACGATGAGTTTATGTTTCAGCAAAAATTCAACGACCTGAGCCACAACAAGCCGGTCTAGATTTAGATGATCTGCTATCGCACTCACCGTCTTCAGCTCTGGAATAGAAACTCCCAACCTCACGGCGCTATAATACCATTGTGAATAAAAAGTCGCCCGATCTTCATCGGTGATCTTTTGATGCCTAACTCTGTTCTTGAGTGCCTGAGCCGCAGAACTTAAGTCACTAAGCTGTTTTTCAATGACCTTCTTTAATTCATGTGTCCCCGCACGAGCCTTCTGCACCAATAACAAAAAATAATCTCGTTCGCTTTCGGTAAAGCCAACGAACCTTGAAACTCCCAGTGCCTGCTCCAAAGTCAATTCACGATCACCGCGAAATATCTGGCTGACCACGACTGAATTGATCTCCAGATGCAAAGCCAGTTGCCTGAGTTGGCCATGGCCGCCCTTAGGCTGCTCTTCAATCCAGTCGTTGATACAGTCCTTATAATCGTGATAATCAAAAATATTCATTTTAACTCCAAAGGAAACAACTCGTTAAAGTTAACAAAATAGCTATTTTTAGTAATAACAGTTAATTTTATAGATGTGGAATTTAAAAATGGCTTCACCCATAATCTTCTTAATCAGGTTCGAAGGAGGAGTTATGAGGCTAAACAAAATATTTGCAGCTGCTCTACTGGCGTGCTTGTGGATCGCATGCGCCGACAATTCTCATTTGAACAAGGACCACCACCAGCAAGACAAGATTCTTGAAGGCGGAGTGGATGGTGGTGGCGGCAAAGGCGTACTCTGCGGTTCGCTGCTGGCCACACTCGACCTTTTTGAGGCTCGAATTAATGGCCATCCACCCGTTTCCGAAATCAAGAATACCTTTCTATAAATCAAACCGATGCAGTTGCTTGGTATGACTTGGCTGGCTGTTTTGATTTTTGTGGTTTCGAAAATGAAGCTGAGCCATGTTACTGGAAAACTTATGAATTGGGATGGCAACAATTGCCAGAGCATGAACAGCCTGGGTTTTTTGTTGGTTTTGGAAGTACGCTTCGCAACAATCTCAAGTATAAAGAGTCCGAGAAAATTCTATTAGAAGCTATAATCTATTTCCCGAATTATCCTGCTTTAAAAGCATTTCTATCATTTACTTTATATTCAGAGTGTAAGTTTCGAGAGGCTTCTAGGGCTTTACTTGAAGCTACGCAACACATGCCTAAAAAGTCTTTTGATGGATATGAAAGAGCTATTAAATGGTACACTGAAAATTTAGACACGCATCCAGAGGTAGTAAGACCATGAGTTTTCTTATAGGGGAAAAATGTGATTCTTAAGAGACACGCTCTTCATTTTTTAATCATTTTCATTTTTGGTGGTTGCATGACATTCGAAAAAAATAGTCTTCTAAAGTCATCTGGTTCTATCCTACTTATTCATGGTAGTGCGCCATTTAATGAGGATGGTAATGTTCCTGATAAAAGAGCTGGAAGATATGAAAAAACAAATTTCTATAAAGATCTGGCAGATGAACTAACAGTGAAAGGATTTAAAGTTTTTAGATATTCTAAATTGGGTGTTTCTAGCAGTAGTATTAATTTTGATGAATATAAAAAAACTGATCTTCAGCAAATATCCTCTCAACTGAATTCAATATGGAATTCAATGCCAAAAGATCAGCCAAGATTTGTCTTTGCGTGGAGCGAAGGAAGTTTGCATATTCATTTACTTCCCATGCAAGAAATCAACGGAGTCATTATATTGGGTGGAGTAGCAACTAATATTAAAGATGTTATTCTTTCTCAAGCTAAAACAGAAGAGGATAAAAAAATAATTGAAAGTGAATTAATGAGTTTTAAGTCGATGCCTAGATATTCAATGATAGGAATTGACCGTCCTGTTGGTAGGCTAGTTGATGAGTTTTTAATGAATGATAACTGGACGTATTTTAAGACTATACCCAATACTCCAATTTTAATTTTACATAGTAAAGTTGATCAAGAAGTTCCTTTTGATCAAGCAGATACTTGGAAAAGAAAACTTCCAAATAATATGATTACTTTAAATATTTATAACAATAAAAACCACTCGTTAGGAGATGGCGGCGAACATGGCGCTGGCCTTATTGCTAAATCGATAAATAGTTGGCTAAAAAATACTCAGGAAAACTATGCTAAATAATCTAAATCATAACTCTAAAATCTTAATCGTTGGAACAAGTGGTTCTGGTAAAAGCACTTTAGCAAGACGCATTTCGAATGAACTTAATTTAAAAGACATTGAATTTTCACCCCACACTTAGCCCTAGAATGAAGTCACCAATAGAATTTTCAAGGCAACGAGAAACTATGTTAGCAAGCCAACGCCATCTGACTCACAGAATCTTGGGAGAACCGCCTCAGAAACTTTTACTGACTAGCACCAGATCAGTTAGTTTTGGATTTCCTCGCCATCATCAAATACGGTATAAATTTAAAACTGAAAAGATGTCATTTTTTGAGGAGAAATTTATGAAACAGTCAGTTGCTTTGATTTTTGTTGGAAGTTTAATAGCGTCTTGCGCTCATCATAGAGACGTTCGACCTGAGTCGAATGGCGTAAATCGAGTCGTACTGAAGGCCGAAGACAAAGACGGCGCTTATCGAAGTGCAATGTCCCAGGCTGAAGATTATTGCGACAAAGTTGCTGGTGGTAAACGCCCAGTAATTATAAACGAACAAAACAAGTACACAGGGAACATGTCGGAAGAAAACTACAACACAGCGAAGACAGTCAGTAAAGTTGCTGAAGCAGTAGGTGGTGTGGGCGTTGCGTTTGGCGGAAAGAACGAACGAACAGCCGGCGGTGTTGTCGGTTTAGGTGGCGGAATTGCAGATCAAGCCATTGGCCAAGGATATACCTATGAATTACATTTTCGCTGTCAGTGAATCTAAGTTATTGATCAGACATCTTCTTGTATAGCTATCCGTTGAAACTCTGCAGTAGTGGCAGACCTTACGTTTTTGCATGAAACACTCCTTTTTTTTAAAAAACTGGAGTGTCTTTTGAAGAGGCGGTTCTCCCATGATTACACTTATAATGGCTTCTATTCCATCAAACCTAGTGATTCAAAATTCGAAAAACTTTGCCGTTCACTGTGAACCATAAATAGTTTAATGAATAATCCACCGCTTGAATCCTCTTACTTCCTTCGGCCGTATAAATTATATTTGCCCTGTCTCTTGAAATCTTATTAGACCGATCAATATTCAAATTTTCTAAATTGATCGTGAATACATGCTTTTGATTAACTAAAGTTAATATTTCACCAGAAATGTGGGCAGAATTAAACGCAAAAGGAAAGTTGGAAACACTTTCTAATGACCATGAACGAATATTTAGATTGTCCAGATCCCTTACCACTTTTATTTCCGAAGTCATGAAGAGCACATTTTTATATTTAGAAAGATATCTCACCTGATTTTTCGAATCCAGCTCGATAGCTTCTAATGTGGCCACTCCAACAAGTCGATTCTGATACTGAGTCAACGCCCCTATCTCTCTTGTTACAAAACCACTTAGACCAAAATTTAATTCGATCATTTTGGGTGTGAGAAGAGAATTCAGATTACCTAAATTTGCACCAGATTGATCTACTTTTGTGTTCCAAAAAAATAGCTTTGCAGGCATAGATCTACGAATGCTCCCTTGGTTAGGCACTTGTGTTGTACCTCCAACTACCCACTTCCAATTATATTGAGGAACAATGAATGAGGCCAAAGAATAAATCCATTGATTGGGAGTAAACCAGCCGTTAGCATCCTTGTAAACAGAGGCCTGTTGATTATATTTATTAACGACGGTTAAAAAACTTTGTCCAACCCCATAACCTTCTTGAGAAGCAACATATATTTTATTATCTACCTCAAGCATTTGTCGCGGTCTCCAAGAGCCGTTAGAGGAACATGAAGCCCCAGGAGAACAAGGAATATTTTGTACAGTTTCGCTATTGCATTTATGAGGGCTATTTAGAGAACCAGGAATTGCCATAAGCATAGAGCATGTTGAATAGCCACCCAGATAAACAATATTTTTTAGCCTATCTAAAGAATAGGTATACACTTCACCAGAGCCAACATCTCCAAGATTCATCACGGTACTTTCACCACTAGCATTAACTGAGATCTTAAATAGGTTTGCAGGAAGAATTGAAGAAGCTAAAACGGTATGATCATCTAGTGCTTTAAGACTAAAAAGAAACGCTTCCTGACCTTTATAAAAATCATTTGGCGTCATATTAACATCTATGTCCGGATACGCACGCTGGTTCTTGGAAATTAGCTTAATGTTTAGAGATGGCTCCAAACTATACTTTACAAAATAGGTGCGATCCGCATCAGTCATGTCCGAAATCGTAAGTGATGAAGAAAAACCATTTTCAGACAAATTTAATGTGCAATCAAAATCATTTTTATCAGAGGAATTGGCAACCCAACCGTTACTGTTAGATACCTTTGAAAACACAATCCAGCCCGGGAGATCGCAGTTAGGCATATTCACTCTTGCCAAAGATTGACCAACAAGATCAAAAACAGCAAGTCCAGGTTTTTGACTGCCCAATCCCAAGTATACCTTATCTCCGATTTTTTTCATGCTTCTGATCATATCAAATTCGTTCAGATCACCATCGCGCTCAGCGACGATCTTACACTTAGATTGAACACTGGTTGGATCATATCGATAAAGATAAAATCTTCCATTTTCGCCGGAGGCACCCATTAAAATTTCACCATCTCGTCCTTCAGAGAGTGCCCAGATTTTCACAAGACCCTGGTCAGTTTCACATGCACTCGAAAGAGTTCTATCTGTTGGATTATATTTCAATAACCGAGCAGGAGCTCCAAAGCTCGAAAGGAAAACATTCCCATTGCTAATCACATGGGCCCAAGATTGCTCCGTTCGCCACGAGGCCAGCTCCGGTAATTTTAAAGAAATTCTCTCCAGAGAAACAGCCTGCAATAGATCTCTATCAAAATCTATTTTGACGACATCAGCAGAAGCTTTGATATAGGGAAAACTAATATAAAGACTCTGTGTATGCAGGCTGTGATCATTTGAACCACTCGGACCTATAAATGAATTTAAAGGTGCACTAATGTAGTTTACCAGAGCTATTTCTTTTTCCGTTGAATTTGATGAAGAAAAATTTTGAAACAAAACCAAAGACAGGCATACCAATAGACAAACCAATAACAGTCTACCAAACTTTTTTCTGAGGTAAATTCCCATAGGTATTTTCTCCATTCAATTAATGATCATTTTTTGTTTAACGGTTACTAATCAGTTATTCTTTAAATTATACCACCAAGCCACAATCGGACGTTACTATAAAAACTATTTACAACGTGAATTTAAAGAGCACAAGAATGCAAGTTTTCCCAATGTTTTGGGAATCAATGAAAAGAATTTTTCTAAAAAACTTGGCTATCAAACAACTCTTGTAAACCTACAAAGGCACACGGCTGTAAACATCAACCTCGGCACACGGAAACCAATTTGGGTAGGCGTTTGCGTCGCATGCCCGAACGTGAAACTTGTAAAGTCATCGTGATGGATTTTTCTTACACCTACCGCAAAATTGCCCATGACTATTTTCCAAAAGATAATGTTGTTGCCGACCGTATTCAAATCGTTCGATTGGTCAATCTGCAGTTCTTAAAAAACTGGGGTCAGTTTGATGAAGTTGGCAGAAGAGGCCTGGACTGACTCCCTTAATGCACTTGCATGAATGGTAACCGCCCAGTTATTATAAAACACTTTTAAGCCTTGTCGATGCGGACACCGAGAGCACCTTCAAGCTTTCGTTGATGGCAACAAACGCGATGATAGCAATCGCGGAAAAGAAATTGGCGAAAGAAAAGCTGGCCGATCTTTTCAAGCGGCTGGTTGCGAAATGATCTGTCGGCTGACCTATTCAAAAAATCATTTGAGCTTGACCCAACGTCAACCTTTACGCTCTTCTTGAGGTAATGATGAAGAATTGGCTCACTATCGGACAATTTGCGAAACGGGTCTCGCTCTCGGAGCGAACTATGCTGAGAAGAATCGTGGACGTAAAAAGGCGTCAGCTTAAGGAAGGTTACCTGCTTTCAACTCATACAACATTGTGTTCATTGCCAATTGCTATGCTGTTAGTTGTGGGCGGCTCGATTTTAAGTTTGCAATGGACCAAAACTGAATGGTGCACCCTAGTGGACGATCCTCGAACCGCGCTTCGTGAGGATTCTAAAAAATTAAGTGACTGAATTTGTTGGTGATTTTAATTTTCGTGGAGAACAATTACTTTTCTTGGGTATCTGTTCTCCACGTTGGAGAACATGTAGTTAAGTGTTCTCCAAAACTCAAATTTGACATATATGTGCAATGTATGTATAATGCAGTATATGCCGACGATCTTCATTATTGGCCCGTTTAAAATCATCATCAATACCAAAGATCACAGGCCAGCCCATGTTCACTGTGTTGGACCGGGTATCTACGTCATTATTGAAATTGCGACGCAAGAAGTGATTCGCAATAAAGGCGTCTCGCAAAAAGATATTAAACGATTGCAAGCTATCATCGCGCAAAATAGCGATGTTCTGATGAATGAGTGGAGGCACTACCATGAAGAAGAATAAAGAACCAAAAAGTCTTCTGACCGATGAAGATGTAAGACCAGAAAATATCAAAGCGAATATCACGATTCGTGTTTCAGGTGAGCTTCTTAATGCTTATCGAGCTGAGGCCGAGAAGCTTGGTATTGGTTATCAAACACTTATGCAAATTAAGCTCAAAGAGGGTCTTGAAAACTCGCTCGAAAAGAGGCTTGAGAAGCTTGAAAAAGCCATGAAGGTTAAGGCTGGTTAATTAGAACAACGAAAACTCACCGGCGGCGATCATGAATGAGCAAGTTTTTAAAGCTTTCTCAGGCAAAAAAGCAGAATCGATCTCAGATCTTCGTAGATAAGCTCGATGCAATTGATCGATTTCTTTCTTTAGCGTGCCAGCGCTTTCTTCTGAAAGCCTAAGCAATGAAATTTTAAGTTCGTTGATTTGACCTCCTTCAACTGTCCCAAGCTTTTCTAGAAACTTAATTCCTAGTTTTTGAGCCACTTGCCTCAATGGGGCATTTAACGTGGAAATGGTAAAGAGGCTTCCGTGTATAAGCTCAACACGCGATTTTTCATGAAGTCGGATCAATTCAAGGTCGTCTAAAGATTTTAAAGCTTTCCAGAGCTGACTTTCCGACCATTTAAAATCAATGTTTGCTTTTTTGGTGTCGCCCTTTAGATGCGATAACTTAAGAAAAAACAAAAAAACTTCCGGTTGCTTGAGGAAGTAATTTTGTTGCTCGTCTGTTAATTTCAAGTCGTGAATTGGATTCGACTTTGAGGCTTCAATCAAGGTGCTGAACGAGATTTCTAAAATCTCGCAGATCTCAAGAATTCTATTGAACGAAATGTCGGAGGACTGAAACTGCTTTTTGATAGCGGCCTCGGTCAAACCCAGCTTTGAACCAAGCTCTCGATAGGTGAGATTTTTTCTTTTTAATGCAGTTTTCAAAGTTCGCAAAACAAGTGGGCTATTCATATTACCTCCGCGAGCGCATAAAGAATAAAATAAGTAGCCTTTTAAGCATTTAATTCCAATGAAATCAAGATAAGAGTATTATATTTATCCTTAGCTAGGAGGCTGTATATGTCATTATTGGTTTTTGTAATAAGTCTTTTCTTTTTTAGCGCGTGTCAGTCGGCTCCTTTGCATCTGCGAAAAGGTGTACTCGATTCGGGAAGAATCTACGTGCCGTGCTCATTTGATGAAGTTTCAACAAACTGTATTCTTGATACCGGCTCAACGAAGGCCATTATTGCGAACAGATCTGAGTTTGATCATTACGATATAGTTGGAAAAATTAAATATAAGAGCGCCTCTGGAATTTCCAAAGAAATGAGTGAAGTTCAAATCAAACAGGCCATTGTCGGTGGACTTAAAATAGGAAATTTAAATGTCGAATTAGTTAA
>CAYONZ010000028.1:0-43883 GCA_964405465.1 uncultured Bdellovibrionales bacterium
TGCAAAGTTTGCGACGCACTCATGAGTTGATCGATTCCAGCGATGCGGCGCTGGCGACCCTCAAAGTATCTGGTACGCCAAAATTTTTGACTCTGTTTAGCACGCATCCTCCTCTTGAAGAACGAATTGAGGCGCTACAAAGACAAACGGTGCAGGTCTAAGTGGCAGTAAATAGATCTGTAAATAAATCTGTATCTAAATCTGCAACTAAATCTGAGTCTGCGGCGGGGGCTGCGCCTGCGCCGTCTGACTCACTAAAATCGATTCTCTATGCCCTCGGTGCCAATTTCGTGATTGCGGTTGCAAAGTTTGCAGCCGCGATCTTTACCTCTTCGGGTTCAATGTTGGCCGAGGCGATTCACTCGCTTGCCGACTGTACCAATCAGGGGTTACTGCTCTTGGGACTCAAAACATCAAAGCGACCTCCTTCTCCAGATTTCCCCTTAGGATATGGAAAAGAAATCTATTTTTGGTCTTTCATCGTTGCGATTTTGCTCTTTAGTGTCGGTGGTGTGTTTTCGATTTACGAAGGCGTTCATAAACTTCACTCAACCGAACCCCTCTCGTACCCGTGGTTAGCCGTTGGCATTCTCACGTTCAGCATCGTTGCGGAGAGTTTTTCTCTCTGGGGTTGCATGCGCGAAATCAATAAAGAACGTGGACAAAGAACTTGGTATTCATGGTTCAAAGAATCCAGAAAGAGCGAGTTGATTGTTGTTTTTGGCGAAGATATCGCGGCACTATTCGGATTAGTATTTGCTCTCATTGCCATTCTGATCACTATTGCCACTGGAAACTTAATGTACGATGCAATCGGAAGTATGGCCATCGGCGCATTGTTGATTCTAGTCGCTGTTTTCATTGGAAAAGAAATTAAAGACCTACTGATTGGGCAAAGTGTTGATGCTGAAACAAAAAATGCTATTCACGCCTTTATTGCAAAGCAACCTGGAGTAGAAAGGGTTTTTAGTCTCGTGACCTTGCAGCTAGGTCAAGACGTTATGGTGGCCTGCAAAATCAAAATGAAGGCTCCACAATCGAATCAATTGATTGCCGATCTCAACTCGTGCGAAAAAAACTTACGCCTAGAGTTCAATCAAGTTCGATGGAGTTTTTTTGAACCAGATATTGAAGATTGAATGAGAAGCGCGGATGTCTCTTCGCACTCAATCGATCAGCTTGAGTTGCCGAAGTGAACCCTCGCGCTCTGACTTCTTTCGGCTAGAATCAGAAGTCTTAAAGCGTACTCCCACACCAAGGAGCCTCACCGGCTCCACACTTTTATTTAAAACTGCTTCGAGTAGACCCCGAAAGACTGCGAGCTCTGGCAAAGCAGTAACCACACACTCATGGGTCGTTGAACGAAAATCAGCAAACTTCAATTTGACGAACGCTTTGTGCAGAGATGCTCGACCATTTTTTTCTTCAAAACGATCAAATCGCTCTAGCCAATCGAGATACAATTCGCCTAAATGACTCCGTATCTCATCCTGGTCAACCAAATCGTGATCGTACGTTTCTTCGACAGACAATGACTTTCGTTCGGAATCAAATTCTACCTCTCGATGATCAATCCCCTCAGCATTGTCTCGCAAAGTGGCGGCCCAAGAGCCAAAGTGTTTTTCGAGGTCCTCAAATCGAAACGCTAAGATATCAGCGCAAGTTTTTAATCCAAGCGCATGCATTTTTTTTGCGGTCACTTTTCCCACGCCAAAGATTTTCTCAACTGGAAGCTCCCAAGCAAAGGCCGACGCTTCCTCAGGGGAAACAACCATGATGCCATTGGGTTTATTCCAATCGCTCGCCACCTTGGCCAAAAATTTATTCGGAGCCACACCAGCACTTGCGGTCAGTCGCGTTTGTTGAAATATTTTTTTTCGGATCTCTTGCGCTATGAGAGTTGCACTTCCATGACAAGCACTGCTGCCCGTCACATCGAGATAGGCCTCATCAAGCGACAGTGGTTCGATCTTCAAAGTGTACTCAGCAAAGATCTCACGAATCACACGACTTTCTTTTTTGTATTTTGCAAAATTCACCGGAGCCAAAATCAAATTTGGACATAGCTTAAGCGCCGTCGAGGTCGCCATTGCTGAGCGCACGCCAAAAACTCGTGCTTCGTAGCTCGCAGTACAAATAACACCACGACGATCGGGTGGCCCTCCCACTGCCAGAGGTTTGCCTTTCCACTCAGGGCGATCACGCTGTTCAACCGCTGCATAAAAGCAATCCATATCGACGTGAATTATTTTTCTCGTTGCTTCACGAGCCTGCATTAAAAGCGATTCCTTTCTCAATTTTCATTTCAAATCAACCAATGTACATATCCCAGAGCAAGCAAACCTCTGCACCCAAACCACATTAAGATTCTGCACGACCAAGATCAAGTGCTAGACAAGTCTGTTACGATCAAGCAAAGATGTGGCATGTCAACATCCATTCTAAAAAAACTTTCATCAAGACAGCTTGGTATTCTCGCGGCCTCGGGAACTGGGGTTCTCTGGGCCACACTTGCCATTGCCCTCAAAGTTGCACTCACCTTTACCGACAGCCAATCCATTGCTTGGTTTCGTTTGATTTTTTCATTTGTAGCCCTTTGGGGGTGGATGATTTGGAAGACACCTCGAGCTGTAAAAGAACTTCACCGCCCCCCATTGCTCGCATTGCTAGCCGGCTTGGGACTCGGAGCCAACTATCTAGGTTACATGAAAGGACTGGCTCTAACCTCGACAAACAACACACAAGTGCTCATTCAAATTGCCCCTCTCACCTTGATACTACTTGGAATTTTTTATTTTCGGGAGCGCCCAAAACTTTTGCAAGTTCTAGGGTTCCTCACTGCATCCGCTGGCTTCCTTATGTTTTTTCGCAATCAACTCACACATAGCTTGGCAAACAAAGAATCATTTCTGCTCGGAAATATTTGGATCTTGTTCGGCGCATTTTCATGGGTGGTCTTTGCCGCCATCCAAAAAAGTCTTTTGAAAAAATGGACTCCTCCACAAATTAATTTGATTGTTTACGCCGTGGCTAGCCTTATGTTGCTGCCACTTGCAAGCTGGAGTTTCTGGAGCACACTTTCTTTTGGCCAAGTCGTTTTGTTGATCGTCCTCGGACTGAACACGGTCGTGGCCTATGGACTCTTGGGAGTTGCGCTACAAAAAATCACCGCCGCAGAAGTCTCAATCATCATCTCGCTCAATCCGCTACTCACCTTGCTTTTGATGGATTTGCTTGTACATCTCAAGGTGGGATGGGTGAAAGCAGAGCCTGTGGATTTTATCGGATACCTATCCGCAGCGATTGTCGTTATCGGAGTTGCCTTAGTGATTCGTGGCGGCCAATCAACGAAATTGCCTAAGCAAACGGCATAAAAAAATATCGTATCGTAAAGTATTGGCACTAATCACTGCTTGACATTGGTCCTGTCGCCTTTAAGCTTAACAATAGTTGGACATTTTAATGCAACAACAAGTTTTGTCAGAAAGGACGACAATATGAAAAAATCTTTTGCATTTGCCTTTTCAGCTTTGGCGATCTCAGCCGTAGCACAAGCCGAGCCAGTAGCCGTCACAGGGTTCGTAGACGCTGCTTACCGAACAAGAAGCGTGCTCGATTCATCACAGCGCGGATTCTTCATCAATGATGGAGCTCTGTACCTCGACCATAAATCAGGCGATAGCGAAATGAAACTCGACATCCCGTTCTCTTCAGGCACCACAACTCTGGATGGCGTCAACAACAGTTTTGCATCCAACACTATCAATTTATTTCAATACAAGGGCCAGGCCTACATTGGTTACAAACTCCCTTTTGGACTTCGCATGAAGATCGGTCAGTTTGATGCACTCTTTGGGTATGAAGCCAATGATTCAGTTGATCGCAAGTTCTCTGATTTCGATCTCGTAAGTTATAGCTTTTTGGCATTCACTCACTCTGGCGTTAACGTTGGTTACGACCTGCCAATGGGCATCTCGATTGATGCAGTTGTTGGAAACTCAACTAACAATGATTCTGCAACTTTCTCTAATCCAGGTGGAACCGAAGGTGCAGACCGCAAACACGAAATGGGTATTCTTGTAAGCTACAAAAATGCAATGTTTCACGGTGGCGTTGGGTACAAATCTGATGATGCCTCACTGGTCACTGATCGCGAGAAAAATGACAAGACTGTTATGGTTTTGGCAGGCGTGAACATTGACAAGGCTGCAGCTGATGTCGAGTTCTATAACAAAAAATATGAAACTCAAGACGATGCGGCTGTTGGTGTGGCTGTGCATGTAAACTATGCTGCCACTGACGCCCTTGGATTGTCTGCTCGTTACTCTACAGTATCAAAGAACAATTTCTTCAACATGTATTCAGCAAACGACTTGGGACTTGGCGTGCAGTATGCTGCTACTAAAGATCTCAGCATTCACGCTGACTACTACCAAAAATCAGTCAAAGCGACAAGCACAGCTGATTCTGTGAATTCAAATCAAGGAACAGTGAACTTTATCCATAAGTTTTAAGCTATCTCAGGGTCGAGCAAAAAAGAATTTTTCGCTCATCAAAAAAAGGCACCGCTCAGGTGCCTTTTTTTTTAGAAAATCCAAGTCCTCTCCATTGATTTGCGGAGACGGATTGAACAGCGAAACAGAAGAACATTTCGCTGATTGAAGCTCTTTCGTCACGCAATCACCAAAAATTCGTCGAGAATGAATTGGCAGAAATGCTGAAACAGAGGCGGTGTACCTAACCACCGCTAAAAACAATCCCTATGAAGCTTTATTCAACGTTGAAAATTGTGAGGTGGATTGTTTTTTTGACAATCTTAAGACAAATCGAGTGTTTTTACATTTGTGATCGATATGAAAGGACCCGTTGTGCGACCTTGCGATCCCACTCGCAATACTTAATCCTAGACCGGTTCCTTTACCAACTTCTTTGGTCGTAAAAAATGGCTGCATTATTTTATCTGCAATCTCTTTCGGAATTCCCAATCCAGAGTCCGTCACCCAAATTTCAACAAAATCATTTTGGTCACGCACCTGCAGCTCCACCCACGGAGAGTTCGCATCCGAAGGCTTCGTGGCATGAACCGCATCAAAAGCATTGTTCAAAAGATTGAGAAGCACTTGTGAAATCTGCACAGCCCGACACTCCAGCAGAAGATCTTGTGGAACCGGAATAACACGCAGTTCAACATCATTGTTACGAAAACGGGCCTGGCAGAATTCGAGCGTCTCACTGACAATCTGATGAACAAAAACAGATTCAAACGGATCTTGCTCTCCATCTCGAGCAAACGATCTCAGTCCGCGCACAATTTTCGCTATTCTGTCGGTCGTGGCCAAAATCTTTTCGGCAGCCTTCTTCACGACTCCGACTGCCACCTCACCATTCTCAGCATGCATAAGAAGCGTTCCCGCATTGCCATGAATGATTGCCAGTGGGTTATTGATCTCGTGAGCAATACCTCCAGCCATTTCTCCGAGAGTCGACATTTTGGAAGCTGCCGTTAGTTTCGCCTGCTGCAATCGTTGTTCCGAAATATCGCGAACTACCATTTGAACAACTGGCAATCCAGACACCATCACAGGATTCAATACCACCTCTGCAGGAAATTCAGAGCCGTCTTGCCTTCGATAATGCCACTCAAATCTAACGTGACTTCCGTCCAAAGATTGCCGCAAATATTCTTGCATACTTTCAAGTGACCACACCCCATGAGGTTGGCGTTCTGGCGAGAGATCCCAAGGCATTTTCTTACTGAGCTCACCAAGATTCATAAATCCGAAAATTTTAAGTGCCGCTGGATTGCCGTCAAAGAAGCCATTTTTATCCATGAGCAAAACTGCATCAGACATGCCCTCATAGAGGGCACGAAATTTTGCCTCTGAAAATAAGATTTCCCGTTCCGCTTCCTTTTTCTCGGTGATTTCGGTCAAAGAACCAACCAACCGAAAAGGCTTATCACTTGAATCAAATTGGGCTTGCCCCCGAATTGCAAACCATCGGTAGTCCATTAAATAGTTCATGATGCGAATATCAATCATCAACGGAGTCCGCCAATTCAGGTGCTCTTGGAGAACACCGTTGAACTGCACAAAATCATCTGGATGGATCAAACTTCGGAGTTTAGAAAATGTTTCGCTGCCGACAAAAGGCTCGTGCCCCAATAACTCGAAAAAATTCTCTGAAAGAAAAAGCTCTTCTTTGCAATCCCAATCAAACACCACATCGTTCGTATTTTTGAGTGCCAAATCAAATCTATCGACTTTTACAACGAGCTCAGCATTTTTCTTACGCAATAAATAGGACCATGTGAACGCTCCAAGAGCAAAACACACCGACAAGATAGATGCTGTCCAGGCAAACAATTCAGATGCCAAATCCATTACTCCAAGGAGAACCGTTTTACATAGCTTTATTCTTTGACTTCTATTCGGATTTTTTTACAAAACAGAGAGGTGACCCAACAATTTTCCAAGTGCTTCTCCTAGCATTTAGCAATTGCTTGATAGTCTCAAAATGGATTGAATGAATCCACCCTTAAGCATGACTAGTTATTCGATAAATTGGTTTCATCATTTAGTGGATCGCAAAAACTTCAATCCGTGTCTCTGCTTTTTCTGCCATACGATCTTGGCCATAATTCTTCGCAGATGGGGCTGTGAAAATCGATCAACTGTCTCAACAATCAACTCGACAACTTGTTCTGGATCGAGGCCCTCACTCGTTGTGAGACAAACTCCACCTTCACTTAAATTCAGAATCCGACCATCACGCCAATCTATTGACCCGACGACCCGAAACTTTGCCGAAAGATCTATATCAAACCTCTGGTGTTTTTGACTTAATTCGGATGCCGATTTCATAGACTACTCTTCGGAGCCGCTCAAGATTAGCTTTACCCTAGACCCTAGACATACGTCCAATTCTCAAACTGAGATTTCCTATCGGCGCAAAAAGAATTGTCACAGTTCTAATGCCCCTGGCATCGTTAAGGCTGTGTCCAGAAGATCGACAGCGAACTACAAAGACGGAGGAGAATTTTGCAAAGGCCAAAAAGAGCTCTCATCTTGCTCTTATTGTCTTGCTCAGCTGTGGCCCAGCCCAAAACACAGCCGATCACCACACTAAAGTCTCCAGCCGACTTCATCAAATCAAGAGTTGAGAAAATCGACGCTGTTATTCAGGATCGACCTTTACGATCAATCGCCGCCCCCAACACCCATCTCATTCGTAGCCCCATGTCCACCCAAGGTTGGCTTAAGCAGGTCTATCTCAAAAACATTGTCGAAGCTTCTACTCTCACCGAGCTTCTTTCTGACAAGCTTCTCTTTTATGAAATTGTAAAAAAATATTTGGGTTCCTCGACAGATCGATACCTCACCAAAACCGAAGGCATCCGCGAGTTTTTAGAAAGCCACAATTTTTTAGATACAAAAGGCCGAATCGATGCCGATGGCGAAACAATTGAAAAAAAATTATTCGAGGAGTTTCCGGCGGGATTTGTCGTGCGCCCAGCGGTCGGAGTGGCACCCACAGAAACCACTCATGGTATTTTTAAAACCACCGACGACTTCGTTGTTTCGCTCTTGAGTTCTGACTCCAAAATTTACTCCCCAGAACAACTAAGTCTTCCGGTGAAAAGTCACATCCTCGATCGTATCAGCAGCGGTGAACTTGCGGTGTTGCAAGAAGACCTCATCTATTGGGCCGATGCAAAAAAACCCCTTCGTCACAAAACTTTTTTTAAGCTTCGGCTACACACCTATGAAGACAAAATCGTCGATCAAAAAATTATTGATCATTTCTCGACAACTCACAAATTTACTCCACAGGAGTTTCATGCTGCTGTCGATTTCGTGAACTCGTTTCTTGCGCTTTTGCCGAAAAAACTCGTTTTGCGCCAAGCGTGGGCCATCGAAGTTGCCGTGTTCGATAATGGCGAAATGAAAATTCTCGACGTGCTGACCAATCGTGGCCAACGCGGCTCGTGGTCTGCCTATCTCGATCAACCTCGCGTTTTGGGAGCCTACACCAGGCACTTCGAACAACAACTCAACTTTAAGTTTGCAGGAATCGACGGAGTCATCTTGCGAAATGACCTCGGCAATTTCTTCTCTTTTTGGCAAAAGAAAATCGATCACTCCCAAAATGGATGGCAAAAAATGAAAGCATTTCTCTTGCCACCACTTTAAGACGTGTTCTCAATTGGCTAGACTACTACGTAAAAGCAATCGAATGGATTTGAGCGTTGCTCGTCGTCGAAATAGCACCACTATTTCTCCTCCTCTTGCCTTCAACTCATTTCTATTGCTTCCGCTCGCGACGTCCGACCAATTGAAGACACGCCTTAGGTCTTTTTCGCTACCTATCAGCGTTCCCCTAACCACGACATAGGTGTCATTTGCTTTTGTTTTTCGATTCTCGCACGAGTGGCCTCTTGAATGTACTGAAGGGCCTCCGACACATCATCTGTCACAAAAATAATTTTCCGATCATCACCGTTTACGGTTTGCGACTGAATCATAAAATCAATCCATTGGACCATCGGCTCCCAATAGGCCTTTCCAAGTAACACAATCGGGAAGTCCCCGATTTTTTTAGTCTGCACCAAAGTCATGGCTTCAAACAGTTCGTCCATAGTGCCAATGCCGCCGGGCAAAGCAATGAAGGCAATAGAATATTTAAACAGCAATACTTTGCGAACAAAAAAGTATTTAATCCAAACCCAGCGATGCAAATATTTATTCGGCAATTGTTCTAATGGAAGTTGGATATTACAGCCAATCGATCGACCACCGGCTTCAAATGCCCCACGGTTCGCAGCCTCCATCAGCCCCGGTCCGCCACCTGTCATCACGGCAAACCCCATGTGGGCAATCTCTGCCCCCAGCTTAATTCCTAATTCAAAATAGGGCCCCGACGTTACTCTTGCTGAACCGAATACGGTCACACAAGGGCCAACAAAATGCAAAGCTCGAAAACCTTTGATGAATTCAAGAACCACTCGAAATACAAAACCAATCTCCCAACGTCTTTTGTGCGGTCCATGCAAAAATTCGATCTCACTCGGGGTCAACCCCATGCCTGCTTTTTTTGAAATTTTCATTTCTGACTCTGCCATATCACGACCCTAGCACATGCACTGGAACATGAAAATAAATTCGCTACAGACTTTGATGGCAGACTCAGCACAGATTTGCTTCTTAGACTCCAGCGACAGAGGCAACCTCACCACAAACTGATGTCTTAGATTCAATATTTTTAGGCACACCAGGCAAAAAAACTCTACGCAATCTGCAGTTCGGTTTATCGCCTTCCCACCAAAAGAAACACCGGCTAAACAAATTTTATTGCGCATTCTCTAGCAGAGAAGTACACACTTCTTGTTACTTCACCTCTAAAAAAGGAGCCATCTATGCAACAAAATCGCTTTGTCAGACGAACCGACGATAAATTTGTGGCGGGCATTTGCTCAAGTCTCGCACGCACTCTAGCCCTTGAGCCTTGGCTTATGCGATTACTTTTTGTAATCACTTTCTTTACATTTGGAATTTCACCGTTGGTTTACGTTGTCGCCTGGGTTTCTTGGCCATTAGAAGACCGAGAAATAGACGATGTTCTTCTTGGTGTCTGCCGAAAGATATCTATCCGTTATCAAATTGAAGTCGGCCTGGTTCGCACCATCGCCTGCCTTTTTCTCCTCATGTCTTTCGGAATCATATTAATAGCGTATGTCGCGGCCTATTTTCTTATGCCAGACCCTCAAACTAAAAACTAAAAAAGGCGTTCAGTTTTGAACGACGAGTTACCCAATCAATCCCAGTTGGGCCAAACCAGAGTCGTCCAGCACTCCAGCATAACACTCTCGAATAGCCCATGTGGGAGCCTCGCCCGCGACATTGGCGCTGCTCTCATTAATGATTCTGGTGGGCGACGCCGGAATGGCCTCATGGATCCCATCCATAATTCTCGATTTCTCGCTCAAACTTTTCGAACTCGATTCAAGACCAGCCTCAGAAACCATCCCGGAGGTCAACTGCGCTCGCTCTGCCAATCGTTCAAAAATTTTACGCAACTTCTCGTTATCAGAAATCACTCTCTCCACTTCGGCCAAAAGCTGCACTGTCTTCACTCTAGGAATTTTACACTCTATTCGATCTTTCCAGGAACGATCAATGAACGGCATCGACGCTAAACCAAGAAGCAGAGACCATGCGCAGAAAAGACGATAGCCACTTTGCTCCTTAGGAATTCGCAACAGGTATTCAAATGCAGCCTCAGCGTGCCCACGCAATGAAGCTCGCACCTCATCTCTGACCGGAACAAAAAACCGGCCCTCACGCTCATCTCGCCCCTGGTCTTTTAGCAAATTAATCTTTTGCAAAAATAGCCCGAAGTGAAAAGAATCAAGCAACACCGAATTGCTCTTCATTTCGACAGCCGCACACTGCATTTTCACAAACAACCGCGTGAGCATCTCCCCCACAACTCCCGCCACAAAAAAACAATATTTATTTACCTCAAAAAGCGAATGTAAGCGAAAAACCCCATTTTGCTTCTGCCGAACAAAACGTAACATCCCATGGCTCATACTCACCACAACTTCACGCATGATGGCCTGCACCTCTTCACTAAACGAGTAAAATCGCGAAAGCACTTCATGAGCCTGAAGCAAAAGAACACGTTCGCCCTCTGGTATATTCTGTGGAAATTCCTCACTCCAATTTGCGGGCAAAATACTTCGCCCTTCAAGAGCAGCATCAAACTCCTGAAACTTCAATATTTGCAAGGACGAGTCCTCCCAAGTGGAGTCTTCAATGGTGTCGAGAATTCGACATAGCAAATATCCGTAAGCCACTTGCGTTCGAAATGGTTCGGGGAGCCGTTCAATGCAAAAGGCAAAACTTCGACTGACGTTCTTCAAATGGATCCGTGCGAATTTCATTCTTCCTCCACCCACGCTCGACTTTAGATGAACCCTCTGCCGATGTAAATTTTGATTTTGGTATAGTCTTGAAAGCACATGTTTGGGTCAAAAAATCCCACGGCCTCGACCCACAAAAAATAGATCTTGCACCACTTTTAAAAAGGCATATAACTGAAAGCTAAATGATAATTTAGCCCCCCATCTTAGGGGATTTTAAAAGGAGAAAACGATGTCAAACAACATTAAGAACCCACAACGAAGAGACTTCTTAAAAACTGCTGGTCTTGGCTTTTTTGCAGCTCCCTTCACGATCGCATTTGCTAAAACCTTACTCACTTCTGCAACGGCAAACGCCGCCGACAAAGTGAAGTTTGTTGATGTAAACGATGGCGCAGCAAAGGGAATGGGCTACGTTGAAGATGCAGCTAAAGCAGGCAAAGCCGGTAAAGAGTGTTACAAATGCCTTCTTTATGATTTCAAAGGCAAAAAAGAAGACATCGCGAAAGGTCCAGGCGCGCCGTGCAAGGTTCTTCCAGGAAAAGGCGATGTGAAGCACATGGGAACATGCAATAGTTTCTCTAAAAACCCAGCTATTTCTTAATTGAAACACCAATTGAATATCGTGGCTCAATTCGCCTAAAATGCCCGCTTGAGCCCACTGATTGAGCAATTTTTAAAACCCGAGGCTTCTTAACCTCGGGTTTTTCTTATGGTGCAACTCACTGATATTTATATCAATTCTGCCTGCACTCCTTTTGTGGCGACCTAAAAAAGTGCGCCGAGTCACGAAATCTTAAATTAAATAAAAATTCATGACTAGCCTGAGGTCCAGATGTTAGCCATAAGTCGAGGCAATAATTCAAAGGAAGAATAAAAACTCAATTTAGGAGGGGTAATGAAAAAAATGAGTATCGCTCTCGCAGCGCTCATCTTGTCACAAAATGTTTTTGCAGCACAAACTGTCTCTAAGACAGCTCCAAATCTCGAGCACCGACTGGCTCAATTTAAAGCGTTGGGCTTCGACTCAAAAGAGCAGATGCGCCAATACTTCACGATCACCAGCACACGACTTGCTGAGTTTCAACCAGCTCCGCTCCCTGGTACTCCAGGCAAAGGCCCTTGGGATGTGAATCCGCTTCCTTCGCCAACACCAACGCCATTACCATCACCAAGTCCGTTGCCGAGCCCGCTCCCAACTCCACTTCCACTACCAAGTCCATCACCTTATCCAAGTCCGTATCCATCGCCATATCCGCAAATTGGTGGAACCGTGGGCGACCTTGGAACAGTGGTTGCGATTTTTGACAACATCATCGCTTTGGGAACAAAAATCTGGGGATTGATTGCTGCTAACAAACCTGTTGCCAATGTATCGACAAACTCAATCAGCTTTTTGCCATCACAAGCTACGGCATGGGATCAAATGGCAAGCTGGCAGGGTCCAGCTGTTAAAGCTGTTCGCCTTGAGTTCACGAATGGCTTGGGCATGAAGGTTGTCGATTTCGTTTACCGTGTCAGCTACAACTACGCAGGTAATTACGCAGGCAAGGGGCAATATATCGCTCACATGACAGTTATTCCTGAGTTTGTTGATGTTTCTTGGGGTTACACCTTCAATGCCAATGTAGATATGGGTAACGTCGTAAACACCGGCACTGTTGAACAGCCAGTTCCAGGAGCTTACATGCAAGTAAAATGGAAAAACGACACCGTTGTGAAACACCTTGAGGGTGTTGATGCCTTTTTTGTAAAAGGCAACGGACAAGCCATGCATGTGACTGGAGATTGATGTTCTTCTTTCTGGCGTATGTGGTCTGACCTAAATGGTACAACCCATGGCGAAGAGGAGTTAACAAAAATTTAAAGGCGAGTGCCGAGAGGCACTCAAATAAAAAAACCTTCTCACACGAGAAGGTTTTTTTTTGAGCTTTGTTTAACTTTTCCATCCAGCCATTAGCGAGCGCCCTCATTTGGCCGAACTTCGCATGTAAAAGTAAGCCTCCCTGAGAAACAAATCTCCAGACCGATAGCTGTTTTACATTTGTCTTGCACGCTTATCTACAGCAAGCGCAGCTTCACGCATCACTTCGGCGAGAGTTGGATGAGCATGAAAGCTTCGCGCGATATCTTCGCTGCTCGCTCCGAATTCCATAGCAACTACGGCCTCGGCGATCATATCGCTAGCTCGTGGTCCCATGATGTGCACACCCAGAACCTTATCAGACTTGCTGTCAGCCAAAATTTTAACCTGCCCATCGGTACAAGCCATCGCCTTGGCTCGACCATTTGCTGTAAACGGAAAAATTCCCACTTTATACACTATACCTTTTTCTTTCAGTTGTTCTTCAGTCAGTCCGACTGACGCCAGTTCAGGCCAGGTGTAGATGATTCCAGGGACAGTGTCGTAATTCACATGCCCATGCCCGGTCGCAATAATTTCTGCAACGGCCACGCCTTCTTCTTCCGCTTTGTGCGCGAGCATTGGGCCTCGCACTAAATCACCGACGGCAAAAATATTGGCAACGTTTGTTCTGAAATGCGCATCAATTTCGACACGACCGCGATTGTCCATTTTGATTTGAGCCTGATCCAGACCTAAACCTTCGCTGTACGGCTTTCTGCCGACTGCGACTAGCACGACATCACCAGAAATCGTCTTCTTGCTTTGATCCGCGAGAAGCTCATAGGCCACTTCAGTTTCTTTACCTTTAGTGGTGGCTCCAGTGACTTTCGCTTCGAGAATGAACTCCATTCCTTGTTTTTTCAAAACTTTCAAAAGCTGTGCACTCATACCAGCATCCGTACCACCGCAAATATTTTTGGCGTACTCAATGACTGTGACCTTAGCACCCAAGCGAAGCCACACGCTTCCAAGCTCAAGACCAATCACTCCACCACCAATGACGACCAAATGCTTAGGTACTTTCTGCAAACTCAACGCTTCGGTTGAGGAGATGATATTTTTCTGATCAAACTTTAGGCCCGGAAGCTCAACCGGAACGCTGCCACTCGCTAGCATAATATTTTTTGCAGTCAGTGTTTGCGTGCCGCCATCCTGGGCTTTAACTTGAACCTGACTTGCAGAGAGCAACGAGCCCGTACCCATCAGATGAGTGATGCCGTTTTTCTTAAACAGATAAGAAATACCACCAGTGAGATCTTTGACGATTTTGTCTTTTCGGCCCAGCATGGTCGGCAAATCCAACTCGACGCCAGAAACTTTGACCCCATGAGCAGCTAGAGCGTGAAGTGACTCTTCGTAACGCTCACTTGAATCAAGTAGGGCTTTTGATGGTATACAGCCCACATTCAAACAAGTGCCACCTAAAGTTTTCTCTTTTTCAACAACAGCGGTCTTCAATCCCAACTGTGCTGCACGAATAGCTCCTGTATACCCTGCGGGACCGCCACCAATCACGACCAAATCAAAATTCAAATCAGCCATCTTCCACTCCGTTTACCTACAACAAATTTTGAACACCTCGCGGTGGTCACCAAATTAAATTTCCAACAACAGCCTTTGCGGATCCTCGATACCTTCTTTAACTTTCACCAAGAATGTCACAGCTCCCTTGCCATCGATAATTCGATGATCATAGGAAAGCGCGAGATACATCATCGGTCGAATTTCAATCTTGCCATTGATGACCACTGGTCGATCTTCAATTTTGTGCATGCCTAAAATTCCGCTTTGTGGAGGATTCAGAATCGGTGTCGACATAAGCGAGCCATACACTCCACCATTTGAAATGGTAAAAGTTCCGCCACTCAAATCATCTACCGAAATTTTTCCATCGCGTGCTTTCAAAGCAAAATGTCGAATACTCTGTTCCACTTCAGCAATGGTCATTGAACCTGCATCACGAATCACCGGAACGATCAAACCTTTCTCGGTGCCAACGGCAACGCCTACGTTTTGAAAGTCATGATAGAGCAAGTCTGTGCCATCAATTTGTGCGTTCACCTCTGGGATCTCTTTGAGAGCCTCAACACAAGCCTTTACAAAGAAGCCCATAAAGCCAAGGCTGACACCATATTTTTCTTTGAACTTGTCTTTGTACTTCTCTCGAAGGGCCATCACGGCTGACATATCGACTTCGTTAAATGTCGTCAGAATCGCAGCTGTGTGCTGAGCTTGAACTAGACGTTCTGCAATTTTTTTGCGGATCGTAGTCATCGGAACTCGACGAACTTCACGTGAACCCGCCACTGTTTTTGCTTGCGGTGCTACCGCTGGCTTGGCCGTCGCGGCCAGCTTTTCTGGCTTCGCCACAGCACCCAAGCCGTTTGCGCCCGCAGGGGCCGCTTCAACATCGGCCTTAGTCAACCGCCCGTCTTTACCCGTGCCTTTAACTGAAGCAGGATCGACTCCCTTTTCATCCACCACCCGTTTCACGGCCGGGCTCAAGTGGGATTGTAACTCAGGGTGAATCGCTTTGCCTCCACCTGAGGGAGCCGCACCTGCTGTTGCAGGTTGCGTGGTGGCTTCTGGCTTATACGCATTCGCGGGAGCCGGAGTACCTGCCGTCGCGACACCTTCAGTATCAATGTAGGCCACAACCGCACCGATTTGCACCACGTCACCTTGTTTGGCCTGTGTCACCAATACTCCATCATTGGGAGCAATAACCTCAACACTCGCCTTATCCGTTTCGAGCATTAAAATAATATCATCGCGCTTAACAAATTCACCGCTCTTTTTGGTCCATTCACCGATCGTAGCCTCGGTTATCGATTCTCCCACAGAAGGTACTTTAATTTCTGCTTTCACATCATCCTCACTTCTTTGACTTTTTCTGAACAGGGGTAAAACACGCTTCTACAATTTCTTTTTGCTCAACCGCATGAACCTTCTCATAACCACATGCCGGAGAGGCACGCTCAGTGCGCCCAGCATAGGTCAGTGCAACCTCAAGACCGTTTTCATCAAACAGTTCACGCAACCTCGGAGCCATAAATGACCAGGCTCCCATGTTTTTAGGTTCCTCTTGAGCCCAAATCACGCGACTTAGGTTTTTGTAGCCTTTCAAGACTTTCATAATCTGCATCTCTGGAAACGGATACATCTGCTCCACCCGTACAATTGCGGTTTTCTCAGCGATTTTTGCATCGGCCTTGTCGCGTCCATCAAGAATATCGTAATAGACTTTTCCTGAACACATCACCACGGTCTCAACTTTACTTGCAGTCGCAGTCGTATCGCCAAGAACCTCGTGAAAATGTCCATTCGCCAAATCATCGAGCGTGCTGACCACCTTTGGGTGTCTTAGCAATGACTTTGGCGACATCACGATCAACGGCATTCTAAAATCACGCTTCATCTGCCGCCGAAGGGCATGAAAAATCTGCGCTGGTGTTGTGAAGTTGCAGACTTGCATATTGTATTGCGCACAAAGTTGCAAGAATCGCTCAAGCCGTGCGCTGGAATGTTCAGGCCCCTGACCCTCGAAGCCATGTGGTAGCAACATAACCAAGCCACTCATACGCTGCCATTTCTGTTCTGCGCTGGCGATAAATTGATCGATAATGATCTGTGCCCCGTTGGCGAAATCACCAAACTGAGCTTCCCAAATCGTCAAGAACGTCGGATCCGAAGAGGAGTTGCCATATTCAAATCCTAAAACTGCGTACTCCGAAAGTGGACTATCATAAACACAAAACTCCACATCGTCTGGCCGAATGGCGCGAAGTGGATCGTGCCGCTCCCCCGTTTTCACATCATAAAATGAACTTTGCCGATGGGTGAATGTTCCTCGTACACAGTCTTGACCCGACAACCGAACCGAGTTGCCTTCTGACAACAATGAACCATAGCTCAAGAGTTCGGCCATTCCCCAGTCAATTGCCCCATTACCTTCCATCATTTTCGTTCGCTGCTTGATTAACGATTCGATTTTTGGATGCGGAGTAAAGCCCGTCGGATACGACGTTAAAAGTTTTGCGACTTCCTGCAAAGTTTTAACTGGTACTTTCGTATCCCAAACTTTTTGAAAATCTTCTGGAGTCGCTCGTCTATAACCCTTCCAAGCGCCTTGAAAAACACTAGGGGTCATCGCCGGTGGAGCCTTGCGGGTGTTGTCGAGAAGCACCTGAAGTTGATCAATACGGCTCCGATGATATGAATCGGCATAGGCCTGCTCAATGACCTTCTCAGTCACTAACTTTTTCGCATAAAGCTCAAATGGTGTCGGATGTTTTTTGATTTTATCGTACATCAAAGGTTGCGTGTATGCTGGTTCGTCGCCCTCGTTGTGGCCAAATCGTCGATAGCAAACCACATTGATGACGATATCGCGTTTAAACTCTTGGCGAAATCGAATCGCAATATCCATGGCGCGGACACACGCTTCAACGTCATCACCGTTCACCAGTAGCACTGGCGTCTGCAAAATTTTCGAGATATCAGTTGGGTACGGACAACTTCGAGAGTTCTCTGGATTGGTGGTGAAACCAATTTGGTTATCAACACAAATATGAATGGTTCCGCCAACGGTGTAACCTTTGAGCTGTGACAGCTGAAACGTTTCGGTTACCACGCCCTGACAAGAGAATGCTGCATCTCCATGAATTAAAACAGGCACAACTTTCTTGCGCTCTTGGGTATCTCGACGCCGACGTTGTTTAGCTCGAACCATTCCAATGACGACTGGGTCTACAGCCTCGAGGTGTGAAGGATTGTAGGCCATCGAAATATGGCAGTTCCCATTCGGAGTCTTGCGATCAACTGAGTAACCATTGTGATATTTCACGTCGCCATCATAAAAACTATTGTGATTATCACGATGGCCTTCAAATTCTGCAAAGATCATTTCATAGGCCTTGCCCATGAAATTAGCGAGCACATTGAGGCGGCCTCGGTGTGCCATACCCAAAACGATCTCTTCCATCCCCAAGCTGATTCCCTTGGTCAGCATGGTTTCAAGCATCGGTAAAAGTGCATCTCCACCTTCGACCGAAAAACGTTTTTTGCCGACGTAACGTGTGTGCAAGAATTTTTCGAAAGTCTCAGCGTTGCCAAGTTGTTTGAGCACTTCTTGTTTTTCTTCGACCGACAACTGGTTTTGTGCATTCTCTTTTTCAAACTCATTGACGAACCAAGCATGAACCGTGGGCATGGCTTCAGAAAACTGAACAGTTAGAGTCCCACAGTAGGCTTGTCGCAAAGCCTGGATAATTTCTCGAAGTTTAGCTTTTGGCCTACCAATGATCGCACCAATTTCAAAACTCTGATCCATGTCTGCATCGGTGAGATTGAATTTCTGAATCGAAAGTTCTGGGAACGATTTCAACGAATTCGATAATGGATTCAGATTGGCTTCGAAATGACCATAGTCGCGGTAAGCCTTGATGAGATTGTATACATCAAGCTCTTTGCTCGACACTCCTCCCGCCGGAAGATTCTGTGCAAACTCAACACCTTCAAAAAACATACGCCATTCAGCACCGATACTCTCAGGGTCTTTGATAAATTTCTGATAGAGTTCTTCGATGTATTCCAAATTCGGCCGATTCAAGTACGAAAACTTCTCCAAGTTGTACCTCACAGAGCGTTTAGTGAAACAACAAACACAAGGCTGCTTTCACGGTTGTTTTTAACAATTTTTTTAAGTCAAACTCATCTAGTGTCTTGCTCCTAGTTGTAACAAATTTCAAGAACTTAGTGGAGTTACGCGGAGTCGAGTCGGGCCAAGATTTTTGCAGATTGCCCTGCGTCTGAACGCGACAAGAGTCGCGCGACTTCAGTGCCTAGTGGTTAGGCACATCTAGAACAGCAAGGGTTCAAAGGGAGGTGCTTTTCTCATTGTCTTTTTATTTTTCGAACATGAAGATATTCGGATGAACAACATGACGAATGTTTGGGTGCACAACCTAAGTCCGTTTTTAATTCAGTTTTCGAGTCATTTAGGGGTGCGATGGTACGGTCTTGCCTATTTAACAGGCTTCGCAATTGGCGCCGCGTTTATGATTTTTCTCGGCAAACGAGGGCAACGAAAGAAGACCGAAGAAAGCGCCCTTCACCCTGATCTTGTTTTAGACTACATCACCTATGTGGTGCTCGGCACCATGATCGGCGGCCGCTTGGGTTATGCTTTCTTTTATAACCCTGATCTTCTCTCCCAATTCACCTCCGTATTTCCGTATTGGGGAGTTTTGCGCGTTTGGGAAGGAGGAATGGCGAGTCATGGTGGCATTCTTGGGATAATTTGTGCGGCGTTACTCTTTGCTCGACGTCACAAACTGAACTGGCTACACCTGGGAGATCTCACCACTCTGGGAGGAGCCATTGGAATTTTTTTTGGTCGCATTGCCAATTTTTTAAATGGCGAGCTCTTGGGGCGCCCTTGTTCAGAATCACTCTGGTGGGCGGTTAAGTTTCCGCAAGATATTTACAACTGGCTCTACTATGATCAAAGTAAACTCTCAAGTCTCAGCCATTTGGTCCGTCTCGTTGGGGTCACAAGTGAAGACTGGAAATTTTGGACCACGCATCTCAACACAGACGCCTCAGCTGTTGCGAAAGTATCGAGCACCTTAGAGCAGATTGTTGCGGCGATTCAGAATAAAAATCTGGAGGTCACAAATGAAATCGCACCTCTGCTTGTCGCCAGGCACCCTTCGCAGCTTTACGAAGCGGCTCTCGAAGGCTTGTTGCTCTTTTTTATTCTCTTTTGGCTCTGGCGCAAACCTCGCAAGCCTGGGTTCATCGGTGCGAGTTTCCTCTCGCTCTACGCAGTAGTCAGAATATTCGGCGAACAGTTTAGAATGCCCGATGCCCATATTGTGCAATATGAATTTCAAAGCTGGGGCATCACCCGGGGTCAACTGATCAGTAGCGCAATGCTCATTGCTTCGATGTCCTTTTGGTTTTGGTGCATGAAACGCAAGGCTCCCCTGATTTCTGGCTGGGGGCCCGAGGCGAGAGCAATGAGCCAAACACTCCAGCCGCCAAATTCATCAAAATCGGAGGAAAAATGAGAACATTTAAAAATTGTATTGTTACAAAAATCAAAATCAGTTTCGCTCTGAGTTTTTTTTCTCTTGGGTTCTTTACACTTTGTTTCTCTGCCTTGACGCCTGCATCGACGGCTTTAGCCAAGGCGAGCAAAAGCGGCTCGCAACTGGCACCGTCAAAACCGACACAAAATACCGGCGCTGAAAATGAAGTTTTAAAATTAAAGACTGATTTAGCAAAGCTTCAACAAACGATAGACAGCTTAAATGCGAATTTAAGTTGTCGACAAGATAGTGATTGCGTTGCCGTGGCTATCGGATCAAAAGCCTGCGGTGGCCCGGCAAAATACTTAGTTAGCTCGAACCAAAATAAATATTTGCCAGAGATCCAAGAGAAAGCCAAACAGAGCATTGAGCTCGAAGATCGCCTCAATCATGCTGCGAGAATCATTTCGACATGTAGTTACGTCGCCGAACCGGAGGTCAAATGTTCAAAACAGGTCTGCCACGTTTTTCCAACTCCAATGCCAGCGGAGGGAACAAAGTTGAACTATTCAACTCCACAATAGCTGCCGGCAGCGAGACCATTTTTTGGTATTTATAGGAAGGCCTCCAGACGATAGTACTGTCGATCCCGCTAAAACTATCAATCCCAAAATCATAGACTTTTGATCTCTATAACTTTCACCAAAGGAAATTTAAAAAATGGAACTTTTGCATGCGATCATTTTAGCAGTTGTCGAAGGTCTTACGGAATACCTTCCAATCTCTTCGACCGGACATTTGATCATCACATCTTCGTTTTTAGGAATTGCTGAGTCGAGCTTTACCAAGGACTATACAGTCATTGTTCAGTTTGGAGCCATTCTCAGCGTACTTGTTTTGTATTGGCGGCGTTTTTTGTCGGCACGCGAATTTTACTATAAACTCGCCCTCGCATTTTTGCCCGTTGCTATTATTGGTCTGTTGGTGAAAAAGAAAATTGATGTCCTGCTCGGAAGTGTTTTGGTTGTGGCGGTTTCAATGATTCTTGGAGGTTTGGTGCTGATTTGGATCGACCGTTGGCTGGACCGACGTGGGCACACGGAGAAAATCGAAGACCTCTCTCTAAAAGGCTCCTTGATTATTGGATTCACACAATGTTTGGCACTATTCCCAGGTGTGTCGCGGTCTGCGGCTACGATCATTGGTGGATTGAGCCAAAGGCTCACGCGTCAGGAGGCTGCAGAATTTTCGTTTCTTCTTGGAGTTCCGACCTTAACGGCTGCAACCTGCTTGAAGATGGTTAAGATCTTGCCGACCTTGCAACCACAAGACTACCAGGTTCTGATTGTCGGCAATATCATTTCGTTTGTGATTGGCGCCATCAGTGTCAAAGCCTTTGTCGGTTACCTCAACCGATATGGCTTCAAATGGTTTGGCTATTACCGAATTATCTTTGGTGCAGTATTGTTGTTTTTGCTCTTATCTGGGCACAATCTACACGATCTTTAGGCAAAATCGGGGCTGGGCAATTAATCTCTGCCCCGAGATTCAGCTCCAGCAATGTCAGCTTGGTCACGATGCTCCGGTGTGATAAGGTCTGACGCTATGAAATTCGAAAATTCCAAACTCAATATTCGTGATTTTTCCGAGATGCAACTCAGCTCCACCTTGTTGGCAGCGCTTTCTAAAATGAGCATCTTTAAACCTACAAGTGTTCAAAGCCAGGCCATTCCTGTGGGAGTGGCAGGATCTGACCTCGTGGCGATAGCCCAAACTGGAAGCGGCAAAACTCTGGCTTATGCGCTTTCGGTTCTCACAAGACTCGAGCAAGCACCTGAAGCACGAGCTTTGGTTTTAGCCCCAAGCCGCGAGATGGCACTCCAGATTCACAAGGTGTTTCTGGAACTTTGTCACGAACTTCCTATCACGGCATGTCTTGCGATCGGCGGAACCACAGGTTCGAAACAAATCAACCAGCTCAAAAAAATGCCACGCCTGATTGTCGCAACACCTGGTCGAATGAATGATCACCTCACAAACAATAAGCTTCTCCTTCAAAATGTAGAAATCGTCGTTCTCGATGAAGCCGATCGAATGCTGGATATGGGGTTCGCTCCCCAACTCAAAAAAATTCAGGCCACGATGCGTGGCAACTGGCAAACCCTGATGTTTTCAGCAAGCTTTGGACCGGCAGTTGAAAAGATTGCTTCCGCTTTTATGCGCGAAACGGCAGTCATGGTTCGAGACGCGCAGGCTGAAGAACCAGTCGGGACTCTTTCACAAACTATTCTTTTAATAGATCGCGATAAAAAAGAAGACCGCTTACTCGATGAACTCAACGCCACAAAGGGAAGCGTCATCGTCTTTACTGGCAATCAGGAGAGTTGCGAATCCGTGGGCAAATTTTTGGAAAGCTACGGCTATGAATCCGATTACATTCATGGAGGCCTTTCGCAGGGACAGCGCAATCGTGTGGTGAGAAGTTTTCGCGAAGGTGGACTCCGCATCATCGTCGCAACTGACCTTCTCGCTCGGGGCCTCGATGTTCCCCAAGTGGCACATGTCTTCAACTACGATCTGCCTTTTCAAGCTGAAGATTTTCTTCATCGCATTGGTCGGACAGCCCGCGCTGGACGCGCTGGCCATGCTCTCACCTTTGTGTCGCCCTCTGACTTTCGCATGTACGAAAAAATTCAACCCTACCTGCAGGGTGCAAAAGAAATCAAAGTTTCTGCAAATTTTGAATTCACCACACGGAGACCTCGGACTGACCGCTTTGAACACAAAAAATCCGCAGGCTCTATGCGTACATCGCAATCTAAATTATCCAATGGCCCACGCGCAGAAACTCACACGAAGACCCCGCATCGGGCTCACAAGCCCAATGCTGGGCCATCTTTTGGTCCGCACTCTGCCCGATCGACCTCTACACAAGGTTCGAACACCACAAACGCTTATCAAGATAAGCGTGGTTCAAGTGGCGGTTCGGCCCAAAAGTATTCAGGAACGAAGGCCTCTGGTACGAAGTACGCCACGCCAAAGTCTGGACAGAGCGCAGGTAAAAGACCCGGCCCAAAATCTGGTACTGCGACAAAAGCAAAATCTCGTTTTCGGTAAATGAAGTTTTGCTCTATTTTTTTAGCTCTTAGACCCTGTCCTCATTGGCTCGAACATTGCGAGCGACACATAAATTGCTTCTGTGTAGTCAGCCAGCCAAATGAGGACACGCCCTCAACTGAATAAATAGGAAAATACCGAGAGTTCGCATTTTTCATATGGGCTCTCTAGTGATGCAGTGCTAGAATTTTCGTATGAATTCACAACATGACAGAAGCAGCAAATGGGTTGTTCATAAATTTGGTGGCACGAGTGTCGCTGGGGCAGATCGCTACAAAAATGTTTATGAAGTTTTAAAATCAGAACCTGGCACCAAAAAAGCCATCGTCGTCTCAGCCATGAGTAAAGTCACCGACGCACTCATTGAACTCACCGATCTCGCTCGGCTGCAAAATCTTGAATATCTAACCAAGCTCAATGCCCTTAAAATCAGACACCTCGAAACAATTGACCAGCTCTTGCCTCATGGGGCGAATCATCAAGACAATCTAGCTCTGCAAAATGAGCTGAAACAGACCGTGCAAAAAGATTTCGAAGATCTCGAAGAAATACTTCGAGGAATTTATCTTGTGCGCATCGCCTCGGAACGAGCCGTCGAACTTGTCTCTGGATTTGGTGAGGTTTGGTCGGCACAGATTTTAAATGCTTACATCAAATCACAAGGGCAACGATGCACTTGGATCGACGCACGTCTGCTTTTAACTGTACAAGCACTGAGCAAAGATTCGCCTGTGAATAGCGAAGCTCCTGTCTTAATCGATTGGAGTGCATCGCAAAGCAAAATCGACATTTGGTTAAAAAAACACTCCGAAGAGATCGTGGTCATTACCGGATTTGTTGCCGCAACTGAGGATGGTATTCCCACCACGCTAAAGAGAAACGGTAGTGATTATTCAGCGTCAATCTTTGGAGCACTGCTTGGTGCATCGACGATCACGATCTGGACCGACGTTGATGGCGTACTCAGCGCAGATCCTCGCTTAGTTCCAGAGGCTGTAGTGCTCGAAGACATGTCTTACGACGAGGCAACCGAACTTGCTTACTTTGGTGCCAAGGTCGTCCACCCAAGTACAATGGCTCCAGCCATTGCAAGAAAAATTCCGCTCTTCATCCGCAACACATTCAATGCAAAACACCCAGGGACATTGATTCACACCAGCTCCAAATCTGACTTACCAGTTAAAGGTTTTTCCACGGTCGAGAAGATTGCTTTGGTAAACGTCGAAGGCACCGGAATGATCGGCGTTCCAGGTGTGGCCCAACGTCTTTTCGGAGCACTTCGCGAAGTCAATATTTCGGTCATCATGATCTCCCAAGCCAGCAGTGAGCATTCTATTTGCTTTGCTATTCCATCAGCTCAGGCATCGCTTGCCAAACAGACTCTCGACAAGGCGTTCTTCTCTGAACTGCACCATGGTCTGATTCAAAAAATTGAAGTGGCAGACGATTGCAGTGTACTGGCTGCTGTCGGTGACAATATGGTCTCACAAACTGGAGTGGCCGCACGATTTTTTAGCGCTCTCAGCCGCGCCGGAGTGAACATTCGGGCCATTGCTCAAGGTTCTTCAGAACGAAATATTTCGGTGGTCGTGTCGCGTGCGGATTCAACCCGAGCCCTTCGTGCCGCCCACGCTGGTTTTTTTCTCTCGAATCATACTCTCTCAATTGGCCTTATCGGTACCGGTTGGATTGGTGCAACTTTACTGAACCAACTGCAAGAGGCCCAAGAGCGTCTTCTCGAGTCGAAAATCGATTTGCGTATCAGAGCTATTGCAAACTCAAAAGCAATGGAACTTGCAGAAGGCGGTCTCGACTTAAAGAACTGGAAATCAGATTTTGAAAAAAAAGCGATCTCACTGGATCTAGAAAAATTCGCGAAACACGTCAAGGCCGAGCATCTGCCACATGCAGTGATCATTGATTGCACGGCCAGTGAGGCGATCGCCCAAGTCTATCCACATTGGCTTGCTCAGGGCATTCACATCATTACACCAAATAAAAAGGCCAACACAAGTTCCATGGATTTCTATCAGAAACTAAAAGCTGCGGCCTATCGACATCAAAAACATTTTCTTTATGAGACCACCGTTGGCGCAGGGTTGCCAATTATCAATACTCTTAGAGATCTCGTACAAACCGGAGATCACCTATTGGAGGTCGAAGGAATTCTCTCGGGAACCCTTTCATTTCTCTTCAATACATTTTCTTCAGAAAAACCTTTCTCACAGGTTGTACTTGAAGCGAAAGCCAAGGGTTACACAGAACCTGACCCGCGTGACGATCTATCGGGTCTTGATGTCGCACGTAAACTCGTGATCTTGGCTCGTGAAGCAGGAATTCGAATTGAGCTTCAGAATGTGCAACTCAATGGCCTTGTACCCGAAGTGCTAAAAAAAGTGTCGGTCGAAGAATATTTGAAAGACCTACCCAAATTTGACAACGAAATGCTCGAGATGGCCCGTGCGGCCGAATCGCAGAACGAAGTGCTTCGCTATGTCGGACGTATTAATGAAAAGGGTGAGGCCAGTGTAGCGCTCAAACGATATCCAAAAAATCATCCGTTTGCACAAACAAAGGCAACCGATAACATTGTGGCCTTTCGAACCAAACGCTACCACGCACAGCCGTTAATTGTGCAAGGTCCTGGTGCAGGCCCAGACGTGACGGCCGCAGGAGTCTTTGCAGATCTTTTGCGATTGAGTACATATCTCGGAGCCAACCTAGGACCTTCTTTATGACTTCAAAAAACAAGGTCACAGCATTCGCTCCGGCCTCCGCAGCAAACCTCGCTGTGGGCTTTGACTTACTCGGCCTGAGTCTTGACTTTGCCGGCGACGAAGTCACCGTAGTGAAAACTTCCTCCGATCTTGGTGTGGTACTAAACGGAACGACGGGGGGCGAAGTCAACTTACCACAAAATCCAAAGTGCAACTCCGCTACGGCTGGGCTCGTTCAATTGATTGTCGACAAAAATCTTGATTTCGGTTTTTCGGTTTCAATCAAAAAAGGCATTCCCATGGGATCAGGCATGGGAGGCTCTGCCGCTTCAGCTGTGGCCTCGATTGTTGCTGCAAATGAATTTCTTGAAGTTAAGCTCTCACCTGCCGAGCTACTGCACTATGCTCTGCTCGGAGAATTTGTTGCGACTGGTGCTGCTCACGCAGACAATATTGCACCGTCTCTTTTCGGAGGAATGACTTTAGCTCAGGTAGAAACCCCGCCAAAGCAATCGTCACAAGCACAATCATCACAGACATCTACAGCCTCTCCGCAAGTGACATCTGTGATGACACCAGTACATGTCGTCAAACTCCCTCTTCCACAAGGTCTGCACCTGGTCTTAATACATCCACATTTGCAAATTAGAACCAAAGACGCACGCCAAGTTTTGAACTCTCATGTCTCGTTGCAAGACTTCGTTACACAAAGTGCTCATCTCGCGCGTTTTATTTCAGCGTGCTACACTGACAACTTAAAAGAATTTAAAAATTCCCTACAAGACTTCATCATTGAACCACAGAGACAACATTTGATTCCGGGTTTTCAGCAAGTCAAAAAAGCTGCGCTCGAGGTTGGTGCTTTGGGTTGCTCGATTTCTGGATCGGGCCCCAGTGTGTTTGCATTTGCGGCCAGTGAATACGAAGCTAAACGAATTTTATTTGCAATGAGCCAAGTATTTCAAGAAAACAAACTCCAGATTGATTCATGGATTCAAAAACTTCCCTGTGTCGGAGCAAGGATCATTCGATGAAATTTCGTAGCACTCGTAACAATTCTCCTACACTTTCGTTTTCAGATGCGATGCTAATGGGACTTGCTCCTGATGGAGGACTATATGTTCCTGAGTCCTTTCCAACGTTGACGGCCAATGATTTTGCGGGTCTGACCACGGCAAGTGAAATAGGTCATCGGCTTTTAGCACCCTTTTTTGTAGGTGATCAACTTGAATCGGCGTTACCCAGTATCTTGAAATCGGCTTTGAATTTCGAAATGCCACTCATCAGGACTAAGGGTGGCCCAGAGACTGCCCTACAAGTTCTTGAGCTCTTTCACGGCCCCACCTGTGCCTTCAAAGACATTGGCGCTCGATTTCTTGCCGCCTGCGTAGAAGAAAAGCTGAAGTCTTCACAACGGCAAGCCACGATACTTGTCGCAACATCAGGCGATACCGGAGGAGCCGTTGCTGGAGCATTCTTCAAAAAGAACAATATCAAAGTTGTGATTTTATATCCAAATGGTGGAATCTCGGCGCGACAAGAAAAACAACTGACCTGCTGGGGCGAAAACATTCGCGCCTTCGCCGTAGACGGAAATTTTGATGACTGCCAGCGCATGGTGAAGGAAGCCTTCACTGATGTCGATTTGAAATCTCAACAAAACCTCATGTCAGCAAATAGTATAAGCATCGGCCGTCTGCTGCCTCAAATGATCTACTATGCACAGGCCAGCTTGTCGGTCTTTCGTAAAACTCAAAAATCAGCACACTTTGTAATTCCCTCTGGCAATCTCGGTAATTCGGTTGCTGCGATGTGGGCTCGGAAGATTGGACTTCCGATTGACGAAATCGTGCTCGCAACAAATGCCAACACCGCAATCAAAGATTTTTTCGCGTCGCAAGTTTTTCGTTCCAAAAAAACGGTCGCAACGCTGGCCAATGCGATGGATGTTGGCAACCCAAGCAATGTCGAAAGACTTCAAGATTTGTTTTACCCCAATAACGAACAGTTCAATCCTCGAGACCATCATCTCGCAGCAGTGACAGTTTCCGACCAACAAATACGAGAAACCATCAAACAAGGTATCTCAAAATACAATCAAATCTGGTGTCCCCACACTGCGACGGCAGTGTTTGCCGCAGCAACGGTAGGCACATCAACTCAGGAAAATCTTGCGACGGATTCAATCAGCGGGTCTGGAGTCAGCGAGATTCCTCGTCTGCAAAAAGAACAAACTGTCATCGTTGCGACTGCACATCCTGCAAAATTTGAAGCCATCGTCGAACCCTTGATAGGCAAGCCAGTTGCCGTTCCGCCTGAGCTACAAAAACTAATCACCAAGAACAGTCCACGATTTGTAATTTCACCAACGTTGGAAAAACTCATCGAGGTGATTTAGGATTTTGCTTCATTGGGTTGAGCTCATGTCCGCCTGATTTTGTTTGAACATTTAAGGGCAAGTCTCTGGTCATATCTCCGGGCATATCTCCGGGCATATCTCCGGGCATATCTCCGGGCATATCTCCGGGCACAACCCATTGCTCTTTACCTTTTGAGTCGATTTGCTTGCTCACCCAGTAAAACTTTGGACCAAGATATCCAGATGTATCTCCGTAAATTCGGATCTCCTGGCTCGCGGTCAAAATCAATCCAAAGTTCTGTCCTCGCGCTTGTTCGAAATTCTGGTACCAGGGCGTAACATCAAAGAATACACTGCCAGGGTGAATCTCGCCCTCAACTACCAAATTCAACGAACCCGCTGCAATTTGAATAGCCGAATCAAAATCACCACCAGGTGAGCGCCACATTCCGGACACTCCGCCAAAAGGAAAAGCCCGTTGCCAAGTCGCGGCTAGGGTCCAATCACGCCGTAACGCAAACGGATGAATTTTTTCTCCGCAATCCTTCTTCTGCAAATCAGTGCAAGTGACTCGCAAGAGCAACCGAAGGGAGCTTGCATCGACTATTTTCTTTGCATCTGAAAAGCTCCCGAGTCGCAACAAGACTCTTCGACTACCAGACACAACATACTCACTTTGCAAGACCGAGTCCTCAGCATAGGGCGATTTCGTATCTTCTGAAATCAATTTTACTTCGTCGATCGACTTCATTTCATAGCGAGGAGCCACAGGGTCACTCTTGGAAACACCACAAGAGGTCAACAGCACCGTTCCAAGAGCATAAAGAATCAAAGAGCGAAAATGTTTCGTGATCAACTTTGCCCTGAGCAAAGCCTCACCAACCAAACTTGCAAAAGAACCTTTGATAATAACTTTCGGCAACGTGAACAAGTCTCTCGCCGCACATTTCAGAACAAAAATATGTCTTGCTGTGCTTAGGTCTTTAGGTGTTGGCATATCTGTCGTAGCTACTATTTTAAGTATTTCCATCTCTCTGTCTCCATCTCTCTGGCTCCCTGCGAACTTCTGATCAAACCCTTCGAGTCACTTGATAATGAATTGCAAACTGCGAACTGGTCTCCCAAGCCTATAATTAAAACTGCAGCGAAAATCTGGCTCCCACTGCCGCCTGTCCAGTACCCTCACCCAAGAGATTTCCGACATACTCAAAATTCGCGTCGCGAGTCGCGGTGATAATTTTTTTGCCAAAAACTTCGAATGAATAATTCTGATAGCTTGCGGTCAAAGTCGGGCCAACACTCACTAATTTATATCGACCAGAATCATATCCCGAAAACGCTCCTCCGTTGATGCGATAGTAGTCTGAAAGCAGAACCTGCCCATATCCCCCAAGCCGGAAGATACCAAATTTGGCTCCAACTCGAACCGTAGCATCAAAGACAGATCCATATTCATATTGATAATTTACCGATCCAATTTTTTGTTCAGCTTTACTTGGGATTGTCCACCCCAGTGTGTTCTCCAAGTAGAAGCGAGAGTCTTCTTTGCGAAGCGAAAGACCAACGGAGTATAGATCTCGTCCGTAGCGTGAATTTTTCAAGTCGTCAGAGCTCAAAGCACTGAGGTGAGCCGAAGCCCATGCTCCGACATCAAATCCACGAGCCGACCACAATCGCGCACGTCCCGATAAACCCAGTGGTCCCAAGTGATTTTGATTTTCTGTTGTCACGAACGACAATTCGATACCTACACCGATCGGATTTTCATCAGAACCAAAAGGATACATGAAACTCTGAATCGAATGCACGCCAGAGATATTCGATTCGGACAAATCAGGATTCTGAGTAAAATAAGTATACCCATAAGAAAAAGTGGAAGGTCGTCGTATGGATGCATCCTCAGGTAATGGAGCCCGGCTCGATCCCGACGACGCGATGGCAGCTTGGTTTTCAAGTCGAAATGGCATTTGCTGTTGTGCCACTTGCTTCACTCGATCAAAAGTTGCTTCAGGAGCAGTTATCGAAAGTGTTAGAGCGGCAACTTTTTTTTCATCCTCCCGAATTGCGGCAGGAAGTGCTCGGTGCAAACCTTCATGAATTTGCAGAGCGACCAACTGGTCTTGATCCAGCTTCTCAGCCACCGGAAAAAATCGAGTTGCGGCATGGGGTTCAGCAAAAGTTCGAGCAAAAACAAGCCCCCGAAGATCTGAATGTCCAGACTCATCTTCTAGTTTGGCTTGCACATCTCGCTTTGCTCTATAAAAAACCGTGCGTTCAACTTCAGGAATCAAAAATCCGAGGCCTTCTATTCCATCAACATTAAGTTTTTTTAGTTTCTCGATAGCGACCCGACGCGCATCTTGCAGCGGACCTGATTCAACTCTTTCGAATCCCTCGAGGTCGGATCCGTCATCACCGTTGCCAACTTTGGTGACGGTGGCTTCGGCGACTGTCCCGAACTGCGGCACACAAATTAGCCCCATGCCCATCATCAAAGAGATCAAAAGCAAAATAAATTTTGTAGAGCTTCTCGAAAAAATCGAGGATGACAACAATATCGAAAATCGATTCACCTGATTAACTGTCATAACTCTCACCTTTCGTCATTCGAAAGAACGATACTTCCAGTTGATATACTTCTTTACCTTTTTTTGTTTTTGCATATTTGGCAACCATTTGATCTTGAAACTCTTGTATGTCCTTCCGCATTGATTCAAGATCTTCCGGATCGATCGCCATGCCAAGCCCACTGATCTCGCGCTCCTCCAGCTTCTGCAAATCTAACGCTTCAATCGCCTTCTTGAGAATTTCACGATGATAGTTTTTTATCGCGCCACTTGGAATTCCAGATGGTGCAAAAACATATTCTTTATCGATCACACGCCTTCCGTTTTGCACCTTTACCAAACCAACACGTTCGAGGCGTTGCAAAGAGACATGTACCATAGAGGCCTGGATACCCAGCCTTTTTGCAATCCACTTCTCATCAAATCGAAAATCCTGGCAGTCGGCGAGGTTCAAAATAGCAAAGCACGACCAATCAGACACCATCTCAAAAACTTCGAGACTCATCTCTTGTTTCTCAAGACCCAGGTGAACATCGGCGATCATACCTTCTGCACCAAGTGCCTGGCTTTTTTCAAGCTGAGTCAAATGCAAAAGATGTTTGGTTTCGGTGGTATTGAAACCCAAGGACTTGGCGACCTTTAGCGCCGACTTCAAACTCAATGATCTTCGCCCACGCAGAACTTCGGAGAGTTCGCCGGCACTCATCCCAAGATTTCGGGCAAATGCTCTTTGGGAGTATCGCGAGTTGAGGCGCTGTCGCCGGTTGAGTTCTTCGACTAATAAGTTTCGGTAGGAGTTTGTTTTTAGTATCATGCTTTTAAGTTCGACGGAGAGAATTGATTAATCAAGCAGGTTTGGATCGAAGTGATCCAAAAATGGTTTACATGTTCCTAAATCAAATAAAACGATCCTGAGGCAGATCAATATAGTCTAAAGCCCTGTTATTTCTATATTTTCTCTCGACTCGCCTCACCTAGCTGTTAAATCAAAAATAGTACCTTGCAATGCAAGGTACTATCTACTATATAATAGTGAAGGCACCCGGTTTCTTAGAAGTGTTTCATCCGAAAACCTGCCAGGATTTTAGGATGTGTTGTGTGCCGAAAGAGAGATCTAATGAATTCACAATTTAATAAGGGTGTCGTTGAGCTCTGCGTACTTGCTCTTGTCAAAGAACGTGATCGCTATGGCTATGAGCTCGTTGAGTTGATTTCAAAAAAAATTGAGATCTCCGAAGGCACGATCTATCCGATTTTGCGACGACTCACCCAAGAAGAATTTTTTGACACCTATCTTGCCGAGTCCAGCGAGGGGCCGCCACGAAAATATTATCGCATCACCAACAAAGGTCGAACCCACTGCCAAGAATCAATCAAAGAATGGAATCGCTTCAACAAAAGTGTAAATGAAATTTTAAAAGAAAATACTTAACCCAATCAAGACTACCAAGCTTCTTGAAGGAGAACAAAAATGAAACGTACAGAGTTTATTCAAAAACTCAGAGCTGAACTCTCTGGCCTTGCTCCTGCCGAGATTGAAGATATTATTCGCGATCAAAATGAGCTCATCGATTGCGGTCTCGAAAAAGGACGAGTCGAAGAAGAAATCATTGCAAGTCTCGGTGATCCAAAACTGCTTGCAAAAAGTCTGAAGTCACAAAGTCTTATCGTAAAAGCCGAAGGTCCGCTACCACTGCCAGAAAAGCTTGTGGTCTTTTGCAAAATGTTTTTTACACTGTTGGTGCTTACGCCGTTTAACATGATTTTTCTCGCTGTACCACTTGCCATAGGCTCAGCCATTTGGGTGGCTGGATGGGCAGTTTCAGTTTCGCTGATCATTTCAGGTATTACAGTTTTGTTTGCTGGATTCGGTGTTGGTGCGGTGACTTTCGTTCCTACCGTACTCTCGTCACTTCCCCTTGCTGGTTTCGCACTTGCTGGAACAGGAGCCGTGGTTTTTGCTGGTGCAGGAATTTTATTTATGGGAGCCGCATCGAGCATAGTGATGTTGGGCTTAACCATTGCAACGTTTAAGCTCCTGACAAAATACTTTAAATGGAATTTAGAATTGGTCACAGCTGCACAAAAAAAGAACGCACTTTAGATTGGAGACGCTATATGAACAGAAATATTTTAATAAAACTATTCGCTTTCTTTTCGGTTGCCAGCCTCATTTGCTTTTCAATGGCTACGTTTTTAGGTAAAACTTCAGGTCTAGATCAAGGAAAGACTTGGGAAAAAGTCATCGACCTCGCAGCAAATAACCCGAAATCACTGCCACACAACATAGAGTATCACCAAAGCTTTGCCAAAAAAACTGAGCTTTCAATTAAAACTATTTCTTCTGATGTAGAGATCGCTACATCGGACGATGATCAAATGCACATCGATTTAGTTGGTGCCTATCCACAAGTTGACGCCAAAAACCGAGCATCGATTGAAAAACAAATTCTTGGCCTTCGCGACGAAGGCGGCTCTCTTTCTCTTGACCTCGGAGAATCACCGGCCCATCTTCAAATCAATAATCTCGATTACCATTTTTCTCAGCTCAAAGTCAGCGTGCCGGCAAATACTATTGTCAAAATCGAAAGCACTTCGGGAGATATTAAACTTGATATCACCAGACTTAAAGAGCTCACGATCAATTCCATTTCGGGCAATCAAAATATTTCGGGATGGATCGAGCAAGGAGTCTTGAAATCTGTAAGTGGTGATATTCTGTTCAACGCCAAAGCTGGCTCAACTCACGCCATTGGTGAACTCAAAAATTTATCTATCGAAACCACCTCTGGAGAGGTCAAACTTTTGGGCCACGACCTCTCCTCTCTTGAAATTAAGATGCAAACTCTGAGTGGCGAAATCACCTCAGACCATGCGAATACCTCCGAGCAAAGCGGGGGCCACAGAGGCCAGCCCAAAAGGGCTTCTCAGAATTTTGAAAAAGGCCTGATTGAAGTCAAAACCATTAGCGGAGACATTCAAGTTCAGAGCAATTAGGGTGTGTCCTCATTAGATCGAACGTAACCGACAAATGAGAACACACTATTAAATACCGGCAAGAGCTAGTCTTTAGCCTCGCGGCACAATCCGATTTTAATGAGCGCAAGTTGTGTCGCATGCGATTTCAGTTTATCCTTAATTTGCAAATAACTATTGTGGGCCGTCTGTCACTGAACGACTGAGATGCTCCAACCTGAGAGGACGCGAGATGATCATTTCAAATGAAAAAGCAGAAAAAGAAAAGCCAGAGAAAAATACAGTGTCGGAGGAGAAAGAGCTTTTTGAATCAAGAGTCGTATTGATTAGCGCTCCGGTAAACGCAAAGCTTGCACATGTTGTGAATTCAAAACTTATTGCGATGGAACGCGCTGATGCCAAGGCACCCATTTACTTGTTCATCAACAGCCCCGGAGGCGAGGTCCACTCTGGTTTTTCAATATTTGATACTGCGAAGTTTATTTCATGCCCTGTTGTAACAGTTGTAACAGGTCTGGCAGCAAGCATGGGCTCCATCATTGCACTCTGTGCTCCAATTGAAAGAAGATTTGCATTTCCAAATGCAAAGTTTCTAGTTCACCAACCGTCGGTGCATGGGGGGCTAGGTGGCTCTGTGTCTGATATTGAAATTCATGCTAAAGACTTGATTGAAACAAAAAACCACATCATCGATCTCTATGCTCGCGAGACAAAGCAAGCCTCTGATGAAGTCAAAAAAGCGCTGGAGCGCGACACTTGGCTTTCTCCGCAAGCGGCAAAAGAGTTTGGCCTGATTAGCAAAATCATTTCTCAAAGAGAAGAACTCAAGTTCTAGAGAGAAACTCTTGGAGCCCAATCTCTGGGCTCCACATTCTTAAAACTCACCTCGAAAGCCCAACCGAACTGATTCCGTGCGGTGTGTGGGCGATGCAAATAGGTCTCACAATTTTGTACTGCTATTTTATTGGATCATGGCTTTAGAGATGGCTTCAATTTGGCGATCGGTTAATCCCGAAAGACTTCCCATACCACCTTTGTTGGTTGCAATCGCAGCTTTAATTGTGCTGACCGAAGCATTTGGATGATTTGAAGGGGCTGCTCCATGGCATCCCATACAGTTCGTAGAATACTCTGTGCTCGGACTGTAGACCATCACATAGATCTGCGCCATGGTGAGTTTGTCATAGAACACTTTGGTCGCGACACCATCAGCAGCTGCAGAAACCAAACAAGTCGCCGAACCACCAGCGGCAATCGAAGCTGTGCTATCGCAGTTTCCACCAGTGAGTAAGCCAAGCTGGTGGGCCACAGAATCATTATTGGTGACCTTCAAATTTTCACCTACGATCAATTCGAGTTTCGTTATCGCAGAATTCCAGCTCGCATTGCCTGTTCCAGCTGGAATATTTAAACTGATTGTGATTCCTCCACCACTCCCGCTTCCGCCGCCAGAAGGAGTCCCCTGAGAGCTAATGGGAACTGTAAATTCAGCCGGACCATAGTAGGTATTTCCTGTTCCGGCAGTTAAATGTACAACTAGTGTACCAGCCCGCGAACAACGCACGACAAATTGTGAACTCGTCGAACCACTTCGTGAAAGACACCCTCCAGTGGCACCATTGAAATCGAGTGTCCAAGCATAAATGGTGCTAGCAGTAGCGCCATCCAGATGCGCTGAAAAGGTAATGTCTTGACCATCAACATTAGTCCCCGAGGTATCGTTGGCGATATACAGCGGAAGAAAATCATATCCCATTGAAGATCCCGATTGGCTTGCTGGCCCTACCCCACGAAATCCTGGAGCACAGTTTTGAAATCCAAGAACCATCACGAGAGCCAAGGCACTCGCAAATCCAAAAAATTTTTCTTTCTGAAAACTGGGGTTCCGATTTGCTGCCATCTCAAGCTCCGTCGGTTAAAAAAATCTCTCATGACCCACGTCATATCTCGCTCTTGGTCCAGTACTTATCGGATGTCGTGTAATTTGGAACAGATCTAAAAGTTCGACACTTTCTTGTGATCGAATGCAAACATAATGAAATTGAGGCCCCAACTGTTTCATATTGAGACCATCGAGACAGGCGAGCATCTGTTCTAAGGTGATTTCATTAAAGCATGTCCTCAATTGGTCGGACGCCATATTAGAATGCCAATTTAAACTGATGTCTATGTTCAGACTCTCAATTTCAAATTGCGACAAACCTTTATCGGTCATCACTATTCGTCGTCGGCGCTATCGTCTTTGGAGGCAGGAATGCGCGGTACAATTTCGGCGTAAAATGACTTCATTTTGGCCTGGTATTTTTCATAGTTTTCAGATCCTTGTAAGAGATCTTTCATCGATGAAACTCTTTCTTCCTCGAGATCGCGCATCTTCTTGATACCTTCGTCAATCGATTTCGGATTGACCTCTTTTTTCATTCTCTTTAGCGCCGACACCAAAGTTTCCTCAGAGGCCACCACCCGAACCACTGTCTCTTCGTCGAGCTTCAACTCCTCACGAAGAAACTTGTCAATGTCTTTGACCTTCTTATCATGAAACTCTTTGCCCGCAATAATCTTGTCAAAGTTTCTGGTATACAAAACGTTGTCTGTGTAAGTTTCTTTATATTCATCAGACTGTTTTGGATCAAAACGTAGAGCTTCATTCTTGCGTCCCTGATCTTTGACATAAACCTGAGCTGCAGTTTCTCCATCACGGTTCAAACCCTTCAAGGCAGTGAGTGCTGTCTGTGGAATTTTTGGAAAAAAGATAAACACAAATGCCACCACGGCTGAGGCGCCGATAGCAGACCACTTAAAGATCTTCTTACGTCGTTTCTTGTCATATTCACTCACGGAGTTTGTTCCCAGCTGTTCAAGTGTTGCGCTGGTTGTAAAGGTCTCTTCATGAATGACTGTTTCAACTATTGAACTGATTTGAGTCGAAAACTCAGTAAAATTGACTTCTTTACCTTTCAGAGCATCCTTAACCTTAGGAACCAGCATCAACTCAAGATTTCGCGAGATCTCGAGAATATAGTTGGCTTGCCTTGCTTTCCGTTGCTTTTCTTCATCAACCCGACGCGCCTTCTGCGCTTCAACCTCCTGCAAGCGCATATTGGCAATATAGTCCTCTTCTTGTTTCTTTCTTTCATTCAGTCGCCCTAGCTCTTTATCACGCATTTCACGAATACTACGAGCTTCCTCGTTTTTCAGCGTCTGGGCCTCCCGACGAATCTGTTCCTCTTCCTCTAAAGCTTTCTGCCTTTGCAATGCAGCTTCTTTGGTTTTCTCTTCAGCCTCATGCATGACTCGAACAGCCTCATCACGCAGACGTTCAGCTTCTTCTTTTGCGAGAACTACTTTTTGAACTTCTGCTTCATGGTCTCTCAATTTGTTTTTGACTTCGTAGACTTCAAACTCAATTAACTCTTTAGATTTCTTCGCTTGAGACTCCGCATGCAAGACCTCTTCTTTTGCTCTCTTTAAAAGGTCTTCAGTATCACCCTTTTCACGAAGAATCACCTCGATGTCCGCACGGTATTCTAATTTTTGTTTTTCTAATGAACGAATCTCATCTTCAGTCTGCGCGCGTCTCTTCAATGCCTCTTCAGCATCACTTTCAGATTGCTTAATAAACTGTAGGCCCTGCTTTCGCCCCTCTTCCATTGCTGCTGCTCGAATTTTATCGGCATCCTGTTTGGCCATTTCAGTAATCTTACGAAATTCGATCTGTGCAGACGCCACAATTTCATCGGCCCGAACCTGGCCACGTGCTTTTGCTGTGTCTAGTTCTTTTTCGGCGTTAGCTCGAATTTCAGAAGCCGACACCCTTGTTTGCTTCAATATCTTTTCTGCTTCAGCTTCGGTCTCTTGAATCATGACCATAACTTTGTGTTTAGTCTCGCGAAGCAATGCTTCACTTTTTTCTTCGGCATTATTGCGAATCTCACTCGCTTTGACATGTGCCTCTTTCAAAAGATGTTCGGCTTCTTTTTCTGTGTTCAATTTGACATCTGTTACCGAAAGTCTTGCTTCCTTTATCATTTTGCTTGCTTCAGCGTGAGCTTTGTCGAGAATCTCGCTTGCTTTTTTGCGAGACTCCTCCATAAACAGATTCACTTGTTTCTTCGATTCATCTTTAAGCATTTGAGCGTGATCTTGTGCTGCCTTACGAATACGTTCAGCATCTCGCTCAGCACTAGCCGTAACTTCAACGATTGAAGCACGTTCGTCTTCAGTAAAATGGTCCATGCTCTTCGTCTTCAACTCTTGTGGTTTCTCAATCAATTCAAAAGAAATTGAATCACCAGAAGTACCGAGTTGCACAGGATCCCCTGAGGAGTATTGAACTTGAGTTTTAGATGGAATTTTTTTTCCAGAAATCAGCGTGCCGTTGGCTGAACCAAGATCTTGTAGCCATATCTCGTCACCTTTTACAGTAACTTCAAGATGGACCCGGCTAATTCCTGGTGAGGTCAAGCTCAGTGTCGCATCCGCCGAACGGCCGAGCGTAAACTTATCAAGATTCAACACCTGAGATTTTGTTCCCTCAGGTGAGTTGATTCTAATAACACAGACCTTTCCGTTCTTTGCCATAATTCACCTATACTCTAGAAATAATTCTTTCAACCAGCTTTTCCAGGACGTACTTCTTCAAGTGAACGCCCTCGACCTGCACGTGAAAGCTCCGAATTCACAGACTCTTCAGCTAGCGCTTCTACTGGATCTTTATGCTCATCAAATTCAGGAAGGTCTTTTGGATAAGTGTTGTTGTCACTCCTATTCCAAAGAACGTCGAGAGAGCTTTCAAAACGATCAATCATCTGCACAAATACTTTTTCGGGAGAAAAAATCGTATTGAAAATCGTCATCACAACTGAAAAGAAAATACCCACAATTGAACTGTTCATCGCAGTCGCGATTTCAACCAGAAACATATCCATGGTTTTTTTCGTCGTCGCGAGATCACTAATGCTCATGTTCTGCAGTTCAGGAAGACCCTTCACAATACCCAAGAAGGTTCCAAAAATTCCGCCGATGACGAAAAGTCCTGGCAAGATATTTAAAATGTCATTGACCCCTGCTGCCGGAATAACTCCGAAGATGCTGTTAAAACACGGATTGTGCTGCAAAGTCGCTTTGGTAATATGAAGAAGTTTCGGTTGGTTTTCACCCCACTTCAAAAACTTAATTTGACGGAGAATATCGCGAACCAACCATGCCGTGCCTTGCTTGACCAAAAAAATACGATCACTCAAACTCATAATCGAATCTGGAGTGCGGCGTTTGTACTTGTCACGGTTTTCAAAAATTTCATAATATGTTCGCTCCAACATTTTTTTTGAAAGAACATAAAACGACACATTCTTTTTTTCTCCGGGGACCTCTCCCTCCAAATAACGTGTCACTCTTTTTTCAAACTCACGCGCAAACCAATCATGGCGTTTGACTGTGTAAAATATCAAAGACCGAAAAATTATTCCGCCAACGAAAAACAAGAGCATCGTTGGAAAAAGTAGATTGATACCAATCGGAACCAGATGATCCCTAGCAAAATCTATGAATGCGATTTGAAAACTTCCCATTGCTGTCTCCTTATTAATTATCTAAAGCAAATTTAATTAAAACTCTTTGAGCACGCTTGATTTGCTCAGAACTACAAGCTTCACTGTTTGCGGCAACATCACGATTGCGATTCACCTCGGCCAAATAGCTTCGCGCAGATGCTTTCATCAGTGGATTCAACTTCCCTTGATTCTTGAATTCCATTTTATCGGTCACATAGCCAAACACCGATCGAGCTCTCTGATAACTCAAATCGAGATTGTACTTTAATGCGGCTTTGTCATCTGCTGAACTACTCGAGGCATTGATGCATCGTCCTTTGTATGTAGGAGATGCAAATCCGACAATCTCAACTGCTGAAATCTTTTTGGAAATCTTCGGATTTTCCAATAGAGCTCTTGTGTACGCAGGCATCGCTTTCTCGATAACCGCTGTCATTCCCGGCTTTAATTTTGCCGAGCCTGTGTCGAAGTATTGGCCCCCGAAATCCAAAAGCACATCACCGGTTTCAGCATCGACTTCGGCACCCACTCCAGCTCCTGCAAGTGCTTTTTTGATATCTTTAGCCAGATTTCGACGAGCATCGGCCTCGGCCCGAGCCTTGGCAAGGCTACCTTCAGTTTTTCGAATTCTATCTTCGAGGTCTTTTTCTTTTTTCGCTACCTTGTCTTTGAACTCAGCCTCACGACGCTCACGCTCAGCCGCAGACAATTTTTGCTTTTTCATCTCGTCATCGAAGGCCTTGCGGTCATGTGCTCTTTGCGCCTCGTGCTCACCACGCATCTTTGCAATTTCAGAAGCATACTTGCCTTCGGTCTCTTTTAATTTTCCTGCGAGAGACTCAGCCTCACGTCCTTTTTCTTCTACCTTGGCCTGCAGAGTACTTACCTGTCCCTCTTTTTCATTTAGCTCACTATTAAGAACCGCAAGTTTTTTTGCCGCTTCTTTGTTTTTCTGACTTAGCTCTGTTACACGCTCGTCATGCTCACTTTGAATTTTAGAAACTTGCTCTTCATATTTTTTCTTCGAAAGATTTTGATCTTTGTAAGCTTGGCGCAACTGACGCAGTCTCTGCTCCAGCTTGCTATTCGTCTCAGCGATTTGTGCTTCGGTTTTAGCAATCGCATCTTGTTTAGCTTGAACATCAGCTTGTAATGTATTGATCTCTTCGGACTGCTCCGACAACTGTTCATCTTTTTGTTCGATTGTCTTATCTCGTCGTGCGATTCGTGTCTTGGCGATCATATTCGCGTTCACGATATTGCGAACCATTTGTTGATATTGGTTGAGCGCTTTTTCTTTATTTTCATTTTCAAGTGCCTGTTGACGAAGGGCTTCTTTTTCATCCTTCGCTTCTTCTTTGAGAAGAGTCAGCTTGTTCATCAGCTGCGAGTACATTTCTTCTTCTTCTTTGGTGGCGCCTTGTTCCATGTACTCTTTCTTCAGAGAGTTATAGACCTTCAATTGATTCTTCAGATCTTGAACTTGTTGGGTCAGGCGTTCTTTTTCGATTTGATGCTGAACTCCTGTCGTGCCCGTGCGCAAACTTGTTGTCACATACAAGAGCAAAAAAACCGTCGAAAGCCCGAGAAACAAGTCAGAGTAAGACGTCCATTGACTGCCATGCTCATCATTGTGCTTATTTTTTTCGTAGTTAAAACCCATCGACTCGTCCTTTACACTTCAAAAAAGCTAAAGAGGTTCATCTCTATTTCGGCTTTTCTTGAAATCATTAGAGGTCCTGATGAACATTTGGCGACGAAAGTCGAGTCGATCTAATCCCGATGGGCAAGGTGAGTGGGAATTCCACTAGGAGTTGACTTGAAGAACGCCCACGAGTGCAACGGCAAGCAGGATAAGAATCAAAAGAAATCCACTTCGGTTTTTTCTTTCAAGCGATCGATAGTCCACGACCACACTCCTCGGTGAAAAATTCGGCCTCATATGAAAAACATTTCATTAGACCTAAGTCTTATCGGACGACCGTTCGCTTTTAATATCTGATTTTTGTGTGATTTGGGTCACAACTCCAGTGTATTTTTTGGGGTAGAGCAAACACTGACCAGCTATGAGATTCACTCAAGACATTGCACATGCCGCCTACAGAGCCACCGTCTTAAATCGAGAACACCAAGTAAATATTGTCAATTTACTCTACTTCTTGGGTCTCCTCATTTGAACGGGGGGCGAGCCACGCATCCACTTCTCTGGTCGGCATGCTACTGCTTCTAGATAGAATAGATCACACACAGCTTATTTACCCAGAGGACTGAGATGGCTTTTGCACACTCTTTTGCAAAGCTCGATCGATCGCAAGCTCCCTCTGTATTCGATAAAGCAATATCAATTCTTCAAGACCGTCACTTGCGACAGGTTCGGCCTCGGTAAAGAAATCTCGCCTAATTTCGCCAATCTTAGAAACCTGAACTTTGATCGCAGATTTACCATCGGTCTTGCCCCGGACCAATCGCACCAATAGGCGATAGCTGTATCCAGGAGTGAGTTTCGGCGACTCATGAGCCGGGTGAAAACGCATATCATCACGAATCACTTCGGTCTCAAGAATGCCATTGTCGAGCTTTTCAACTTTCACTGGGTACTTGGACATCACGATTCTGGTGATACGAACAACCTCTTCATACTCAGCAAAAAATACCCGCGATCTATTTTTGTCTCCTTCACTTTTGGTAGGCCCAGCAACACACGAAACCAATGCCAATCCAAAAAAAATACAGCCAAGTCCTCGCACGAGAACTTGGCTGATTTTTCGAACAGGCATCCGCTGATTCGAAAAAATATTTTTTGAACTTTGACTAGAGATCAACTGCACTCCGAGTTGCATGACTTACCTTCTCCAAATTTGCAGGACCAAGAGATTGAGTGTTGATTCCTTCTTGATCACCAGCAAAGAGAACTTCCCAACGATAACCCTTGCCAAAATTTTCAGCCACTGGCCAGGTTGGAAGATCAAAACCACTCACCCACTCACTCTGTATAAGTTCCCACTTTGGAATCTTCTTTTCAAGTTTCATCTTTTTCGATTGGACCAGATCGACTTTCGACAAAACTGCAATCGTCGCAACCGGTTTAATTTTTGGAGATGCCGTAGGCGCTGTTACAACCAAGGTCTTAGTGCGAAGCTCTGGTGCAGCTACAATTGGTAGAAACTCGAGATCGGTAGTTTGATTGGCCGCTGAAAACACAGCCGACATTTCTTCAAGCTTCGCTCCCGTTCCAGAATCAGTGATTTTGTCGTTCAACAGCAATGACAAGACAGAACCACCACCCTTAGCAGCTTTATCAGTGGCTAAATTTATTTTCTGTTTTGAAACCAAACGCTTTAAATCGGTTGGAAATAAAACTCCACCTTGGTCCTTGATCGCCAAAGCTAACATCGAATATCCCGTCGGAAGATTGGGAGCAATTAAGGGTACCGAACGTGCCAATGCCACGGTATTCACAGCCAAATCAACTTTTGATTTTCCTCCGGCAATTGCCACATCTTTTAGACCTACACTCACAAATTGAACATCATTGATGATCTCAAAAAAGCTAGCGCCTCCACGCATTTTATCAACCGTGTCTTTAAATTTGAACTGTGCATGTGCCGCAACCAGCGTGTAACTTCCGGGATCAGAAAAGTACGCACGATAGTCTGGCTTTGCAAAAGAGATCGGCAAAAAATACGACTCGGTTTGATCTGGAAATGTCACGTTACTAGGAACATTCACGGTATTTCCAAAGACATTCATTTCATCGGTTTGCGGGCTAATGAGACTCGAAAGTTGCACACCCAGAATGTTGGATCGAGAAATCCCAGGCAATACAAATGCAAGATCTGCCACGCCATCGTTTGAAAGATTGCCGAAACCTTTGGTCACTCCGCCCACCTCAATATTTTGATTCGTGGGAAGATGTTTAACTTTGAAAACCGAGGCACCCGGAGCCTGCTTAAAATAAGTTGCGCGTACAAATCCTGGCGCATCGATCGTCACGGGTTGTTCTGATATCCAATCGGCCCCTGAAACATGCACAACGCCTTGTGCATCGGTTGCCATAAAATTTCCAACAAACGGGATATCTTTTTCTTGCCCGACCAAAACTTGCGCGTTAGCGACCACGGCACCACTTTCGTCAAGAATCTGCAGATCATGGGTCAATGCTCCAAAATGGTTTTGAATCTTGGTTTTAGGTTTAGCCCCTTGCCCCGAACCCGTGCCAGATGACTCCTGCTTTGAACATCCCGAAAGAATCAGCGCGGGAGCCAAAGCCAGTAAAATGGTTTGTCGTAAGATCTGGTAAGAAAATTGATGCATGTACCCTCCTTGGATTTATATGAGCTCCCATCCCTTCAAACCATCCTGGTACCGGATTTAGGCGCAAAGATAATTGCACAAACTTTAGGCTAGATAGTCAAACCTCAATCATTGTGCGATGCGCATTTTAGCTCGACCATTGTCTGGAATCTTGACTAGAATCGACCATCTCAATTAACTTGCGAGTTCATTTTTAAGAGGTTGTGGCGGGGTAGCTCAGCTGGTTAGAGCAGCGGAATCATAATCCGCAGGTCGAAGGTTCAAGTCCTTTCCCCGCTACCATTTTTCATAAAATTCGCAAAAAATAAATTCAGAAAAAATTTGAGTTCTGGTTCTTCGGTTCTTCGGTTCTTCGGTTCTTCGGTTCTTCTCACTTCATGGTGGGTGTTTGCCCAAAAAGCACTAACAACAAGCATT
>CAYONZ010000029.1:0-30233 GCA_964405465.1 uncultured Bdellovibrionales bacterium
ACCAGCAGCGGCCGACCTAACCACACCAAGCAGTTGTTCAACTTTGTTTTGCAGCTCTTCTGAAAGTTTCTTTTCTCGCTCGGCATTGGCGCGAATCTCACGTTCCATAGTGACCGTTGCCGTAATTACCGACCAGCTAACCATGGCTCCAATATAATTTTTGGCATTGTCGTAAAGCGCCACCAAATTCAAATCGAGAATTTCATCTGACAACTTGATCTGTGCTCGATGCGGAAGGTTCTTGTCATTCGATAGTAGCTTTCTTTGAAACGACGGGTTCTTATGGAAGATATCCATTGAGCTGCCAACCACCTGATCAGCACGGACCGGAATTAGGCGTTCAATCGTTTTTAATGTCTTGAGGGAGCAATCATTCATGTAATAGATCTTACCATCAAGATCGGCCGCCATGATAGCAACAGGCGCACCCTCAAGCATGTTCATCATCTGTGCAATATGATCTTCCATCTTGATTTTTTCGGTCACTCGCTCCCAATTTACTAAAAATACACGCTTACCTGAAACCGTGTTCCAGCTCACATTGAGGTCAAGGGTTTCGGGTCCAATTTTAATTCGCGACTGCAAAGGCAGATTGCGCTCTGGGTTTGCCAAAATATTTCTTTGATGCGCGGGATTCTTGTGAAAGATGTCGATACTCTTTCCTGCCAGATTTTCAACTCGATCAGGCAAATATTGTTCGAATGTCTTGAGAGTCTTTTTCGACTGTGGATTCAAATACACCAACGTTAAGTTTTCATCAGCCACCATTAAATTTGTTGGTAGGGTCTCGAACGATGCAAAATCTGCATCTGTGAGTGTTTTTTTAACGCGTGCTTTTGGCTCGGCAGCTCTTTTCGTCATTTTGCAGTCTCCATTTGTATTTGATATTTAAACGTTATGCCGACTTATCGGCAGCCGCAAGACGAGAACCCCTTCAATTGAAGTGCCCAATAAAAATCTAGACCAATGTGAATAATCATACACAGCAAATGTTCCGCAAATATTACGACAGACAGCAAATTGTAATAAATAATATTAGTTTACAATAACCTGCTAACAATTCTGGTAAAAAAACTCGACCAAAATCGAGCACCCAAAAGTCAATATGTCGCTCTTTCACGACCTAAATCAAATAATGAGGTCCCAATCCAAATAGAAATATTCAATTCGTAGGTCACCGAACTCTAAGTTATACAGTTGAACCAAGAGGGGCTGGTAAATTGAGGTGCTTTGCCTGCAGGATCGCTGTCTAGAAGCAATCGAATCGATAGCATTGATTGCTACAATTAAATAAGGCTCTCGCCCAAAACAGTTTCAATTTGTTCGACTGTTTCTGAAATACGAGCGACCTGAGCGGGAGCAACAAAAACAGTGTCATCTCCAGCAATGGTACCTAAAATCTCTTCAGGAAGAGAAAAATCAATATGCCGGGCAATCAAAGATGCTGATCCTGGGGTTGTATGGATGACGATTGTAAAACCATTGTGCTTAATGCCCACGATATGGTCCTGCAGGCCTTTCGCAGTGGATATCGGTGCCGACTCTGCCGAGGTACGATAGACCGTGCGCCCAGAGGCATCAATGGTTTTCATTGCACCAATACGACGTAGATCACGTGAGATAGTGCTTTGAGTGACATTGAATTTCAAACGCTCAAGTTCCTCACGCAATTCATCTTGCGTGCTCGCGCGCTTTTGCTTCAAAAGCTTCTTGAGCGCATCAAGTCTTGATTGTGATTCACTAAGTCCACTCATAAAATCCTCACTTCGACATCATTCCAACCAAAAGTGCTTTCTGGGCATGCAATCGATTTTCACTCTGTTGAAATAAAACGGCATTTTCAGAATCAGCAACCGTCTCGGTGATTTCTTTTCCGCGAACCATTGGCATACAGTGCATGATCGCGGCTCGCGCATCAGCATGCCCACAAAGCTCTTCATTAACTTGATAATCGCCAAATACTTTCTCTCGATCGTTTTCTTCTTCTTCAAATCCCATACTAGTCCACACATCCGTATAGATGGCGTTAGCACCGGTCACGGCCTTTATAGGGTCAGTTGTCCCAACAACCTGACCGCCACCTTCTTTGGCTCTTGATTTGGCCTGACGTAAAATGAACGCATTGGGCTCATAGCCCGTTGGACACGCATAGTGAACTTCAATTCCCAAGTAAGGAGCAAGCAACATTAAACTATGCAAAACATTGTTACCATCACCGACATACGCAAGCTTCAAACCCTTCAAATAACCATAGCGCTGTTGCAAAGTTTGAATATCGGCTAAAGCCTGACAGGGATGATGAGCATCTGACAATCCATTGATAATTGGAATCGATGTCTTTTTAACCATGCGCTCAAGATTGGAATGCTCATGCGTACGCATCATCACAGCATGACAGTACCCAGCTAATACTTGAATCGTGTCTTCTGGTTCCTCTTTTTTTCGAACGGTGCTCATCAGCTCTACGACCTGGCCACCCAACTCTTGTGTCGCCACAGTAAAACTCACTCGAGTTCGCAAAGATGGTTTTTCAAATAGCAAAGCAATATGTCGACCAGCCAAGACCTGAGGAGACTGTCCCTCACGCCTTTGCACACGCAACTCTTCGGCATACGCAATCAGCTGAGCCAATTCCTCGCGACTGATTTCTGTACCGGTTAAAAAGTGATTGGTCTTGAGCTTAAGCATTGGCTCCTCCGTCGGACGATCGCGAACGCAATCGACAAACGGTTCCAACTCCTTGATCCGTAAAGAGCTCTTCGATGAGCCCATGTGGACGACGTGCATTTAAAATATGAATATCAGTCACTTTATTTTTCAAGGCATGGATGATGGTTTGGGTCTTAGCAAGCATTCCACCACTCACCACACCTGTCTCAATTAAATTCTCCAAATCACCAGCATCAAGTTGCGGAATCAAAGTTTTTTCTTTGTTCAAAATTCCATCTTGATCTGTCAAAAACAAAACCTTCGTTATTCCCATGGCAATCGCGATATTCACTGCTGCCCAATCCGCATTAATATTAAATGCTTCTCCAGATTTTCCAAATCCGATAGGCGAAATCACAGGTACCGCACGAATTCCGCTCTCTACTCGCAATCCCATCATCGCATCAATCAGTGCTGTATTTACTTTTTCAATTGCGCCGACTTGCCCGAGTTTTACATTCGACTGCTTACAAACCAAGGTGCCAGCATCAACACCCGAAAGCCCTGCCGCTCGCACTCCGACCGAGTTCAAGGCCTTAACAATACGCCGATTCACCAATCCACAAAGAGTCATTTCGATGACTTCCATCATTTCAAGCGTGGTTTTACGTTGACCATCAATGAACTCCCACTGAATTCCCTTTGATGTGAGTTCTTGATTGATCGCAGGACCTCCTCCATGAACAATGACAACATTTACACCAACAGAACGAATTGCATAGATGTCTTCACAAATCGCATGCACGAGATCCATATCTTGAAGGGCTGCCCCTCCAAGCTTGATCAAGACTGTTGAGCCAGAGAAATCTTTGACATAGGCGAGTGTTGAGAGAACCTTGTTAATTTCGCTCATGAGTACTCCGCATTGATATCGACATATTTTTTAGAAAGGTCACAGCCCCACGCCGTGACATCGACGTTTCCTGACTTCAAAGAAATCTCGACTTCAATTTTATTTGCTTTCAATGTCTGGCGAGCCTCATCACGATTGAACGCAACTGGTGCTCCATTTTCAAAAAGCAATTTGCCTTGCATTCGCAAATCCATCTTTTCAAGAATCGCCGCTGGGACACCTTCGGCACCTAGGCGCGCCAAGATTCGACCCCAATTTGGATCTTCTCCATGCATAGCCGACTTAATCAATGGACTAATCGTGATGCCACGTGCAGCTTTGCGAGCCATTGCAACTTCAGGCGCGCCAGTTAACGTAACCTCGATTAACTTCGTTGCACCTTCACCATCAATCGCAATAGCCTGAGCCAAAACCTGCGCCACTTCATTAAGGGCTTTTCTGAATTTAGCCACATCTTCGCCGGTGGTAAGAGCAACACCCGACGCACCATTGGCCATCAAGAAAACGCAATCATTCGTCGATGTATCACCGTCTACACTGATCATATTAAAACTCAAGTCAGTGGCATCTTTCAAATAAGTTTGCGCCTGGTCCACCGTCAACTTCACATCAGTTAAAAGATACCCGAGCATTGTCGCCATATTCGGATGAATCATTCCAGAACCTTTGCAGATCCCAGTGATTCGAACTGTTCCGCCACTGAGCTCCACCGTTTCGGTCACTGTTTTTGGAACAAGGTCAGTTGTTAAAATTGCCAAAGCAAACCCTTCAGCGGTTTCTTGAGCTCGTTCGATCAACTCTGGTATCGCACTTTTAATTTTTTCAACGTCAAGGTGCTGACCAATAACACCTGTCGAGGCTGTCAAGACCTGACGAGGCAAGCACTCAAGTTCAGTCGCCACGGCGAAAGCCATTTCTTTATTATTGGTGATTCCCATCATTCCAGTCGCAGCATTGGCTTGACCCGAATTGGTAATAATCGCGTGCACAGACTCGCTTGGCAAAAGGGCTTGTGAATATAAAATCGGTGCAGCTTTACATTCATTTTTCGTGAACACGCCACTGGTGACAGCTGCGGGTTCTGAAATGATAAGCCCCACATCTGGCCGATACCTCCGCACACCACAATTGACGCCGCTTGCAGTGAAGCCTTTTGGAAGTGGGGTTCGCGAAATTCCAGGTCCTGGTGTCATAGCACACCCTCCATTTCAATCAGAGCTGTTTCAACGGGCCAACCAAAAATCGTATTGAGATTTTCAACAGCCTGCCCAGCTGCTCCTTTAATCAGGTTATCGATCAGTGAAAAAACATATACTTTGTTGTCTACAATTTGATAAGTGATCTGCGTGCGCGCACTGCCAACCACGCGCTTGAGTGAAAGCAGCTTTTCGCCGTCACGAAGCGGTCTTACTTGCGCCAAAGGATAGCCTTCAAATGCCGCTGCGAAAGCAGCCACCACTTGCGCTTCCAATTTTTGGGTGCTTTCTTTTGCCGTGCCCGCTTGAGCTCCTTCATTTGGAGTACCTTTTTGAATTGCCAGAGACAAACCCGCTGGCGACAACTTAAAATACAAAGCCGCGATGATTCCACGTCGTGTACTGAGCAGTGATGTCGTCATCATTGGATCAATTGAAACTCCAGAGTACTTTTGCACATACTCACAAATCTCAGGCAAATGCTGATGCTGACCCACTCTGTAAGGCAAACACTCGCCATCCACTTCAGTAAACAATAAATTTTCGGCGGCTTTACGACCAGCACCAGAAGTACCCGACTTCGCATCAATCACCATCGAAGACGCTTCAACAAGCCCAGACTTCAAAAGTGGAATGGCAGCCAACATAATCGCGGTCGCATAGCAACCCGGGTTCGAAATTAAAACCGGAGATTTTCTATTAACAGCAGCTTGCACTTCTCGTTGGGCAAAAGGCGACAAGCCAAAAACAGCTTCGCCAACCAAGTCGAGCGCCTTATGTTCAATCTTATACCACTTCTGAAAACGCTCACGACGGATCGACTCATCACCTTGTTGCAGGCGAAATGCTCCGCTTAAATCAATCACATGACATCCAGCTCGCAAAAGTTCAGGAGCTAAGTCGATTGAAACCTCATGAGGGGTCGCCAAAAAAACCACTTTATAGTCACGAGCCTCAAGCGCCAGATTCTCCATCTTGCCTGTCGCCACTTCGGCGGCACCTTTGTCGCTCATATAATCTGAAAGTCTGAAATCACCGGTGGCATACACTTTACGGAGCGCAATTTGCGGATGCTTAGACAAAATACGGCACAATTCAAGGCCGGTATAGCCCCGGGCTCCTACAACTGCGACTGCTATTTTTGCGACCTCTTTCGTGCCCATTTCATCCTCTCATAAGGAGCAAATACTTTAAAAACACCCGTGCATAATCCAGTGGCTATGCACAGTTTCTACTCATAATTATGCGTGAATGCGCATATTTATGTAATAAAATGCCTGCGTCAACCAAAATAAAATCATTTGTGCCCAAGGCGTGTTGCATATATATGCATGTCATTGCATTTTACATTCTAACACTCAACTTGAGCCATTTGATGGCCTCCTGCTTGCACACAGTAAGCGGAGATACTGCAAAATTAAGGCTCAAATCGACCTGTCGATTGATTAAACCGCCAAAAGCTGGGGCGAAAAACTGGCTAGGAGATTCATATGAAGAAAGTTGTGCTCGTCTACTCTGGTGGCCTCGATACCTCGATTTGTATTCCACTTATGCGTGAGGAATACGGCTACGAAAAAGTCATCACCGTGACAGTTGATGTGGGTCAACCCAAAGAAGATATTGATCAGGCCGAAGAAAAGGCAAAAATTCTTGGTACTGAACATTACACTGTTGATGCCAAAAACGAATTTGCTAAAGACTATTGCTTTAAATCAGTCCAAGCCAACGGCTACTACCAAGGCTATCCAATGAGCACATCGATCGCACGCCCTATCATTGCATCAAAGGCGGTTGAGGTGGCCAAAAAATTGGGAGCCAACGCTTTTGCACATGGATGCACAGGAAAAGGCAATGATCAGTTTCGTATTGAATTCGCCATTCGTAGCCTCATGCCAAATGCTGAGATTCATGCGCCAGTGCGCGAGCGCAACATGACTCGAAGTTGGGAGATTGACTACGCTAAACAAAAAGGTGTTCCAATAGCTCAAAGTATTGAAAAAATCTGGTCGATCGACGAAAACCTCTGGGGCCGCTCGATCGAGGGCGGGCGCCTTGAAGAACCCGACTTCACTCCTCCTGAAGAAATTTTTAAATGGACGAAGAGTCCATATGATGCTGCCGACAAGGCCGTCGAAATTAAATTGGAATTCGAAAACGGAATGCCTGTCGCGATCAATGGTAAATCCTATGCACCAGCAGCTCTGGTGATGGAAATGAATAAATTGGCGGGCGACAATGCCATCGGTCGAATTGACATTATGGAAGACCGAATGCTTGGTCTTAAAGTTCGTGAAAACTACGAGTGCCCAGGGTCAACTGTAATTTTGGAAGCACACAAAGCACTTGAAGCTTTGGTGCTCACACGCGAAGAATTGCGTTTCAAACATATTGTTGACCAAGAGTGGAGCCGCTTGGCCTACGAGGGCGCCTGGTATGACCCATTCAAACAAGACCTCGAAGCCTTTATCCAAGCGACTCAATCACGCGTGAATGGATATGTCAGGCTGCGTTTGTACAAAGGTAATATGCAAGTACTTGGTCGCGTGAGCCCATGGGCACTTTACTCAGAAGAAATGGCATCGTTTGACACCACTACTTTTGATCAACGTGAAAGCACAGGAACTGTGAAAAACTTTGGTCTCCAAGCAAGAATGTTTTTTCATCTTTTAGAGAAAAATAAAAAGGCATAAGTTATGAGTAAACTCTGGGGCGGACGATTTGAAAAAGAAACTCACAAAGCCGTCGAGGTCTTTACGGCCTCGATTCAAGTCGACGCGCGCCTCTGGGAAGTGGATATCATCGGCAGCATTGCGCACGCTCGCATGTTGGGTGCGCAAAATATTTTGCCTCAAGGTGAAGTGGAAACAATTGTTCAGGGGCTTGAAGCCGTTCGAAGTGAAATTCGTCTGGGCTTTTTAACTTTCAATCCCAATGCCGAAGATGTTCACTCTGAAATCGAAAAATTTTTGACGGATAAAATAGGCCCCGTAGCCGGAAAATTACATACAGCTCGCAGTCGAAATGACCAAGTTGCGACTGACACCAGACTATATCTACGCGGCCAGATTGATGAAATGACAGTAGCGCTGAAAGAACTCAGCACCTGGCTCGTTGTTAATGCCGAAAAACATTTGCAGACCATTTTACCTGGGCTTACCCACACTCAACACGCCCAGCCCGTGAGCTTGGCCCATCACCTCTTGGCTTATTTTTGGATGTTTCAGCGAGATCGCGAACGTCTCGTCGAAACTCGCCATCGTGTGAATGTCTTGCCCCTCGGATCTGCCGCGATGGCGGGAACCTCTTTTCCTCTTGATCGCCAGATGGTGGCGCGCGAATTGGGATTTGAAAGAGTTTCGGAGAATTCACTCGACGCGGTCTCTGATCGTGATTTTTGTGTCGAATTTTTGTCCCACTCGAGTCTCATTATGATGCACCTTTCTCGCTTAGCTGAAGAACTTATCTACTGGTCAACGCCAGAGTTCGGGTTCATTCAACTCGATGACAGCGTCACAACCGGAAGCAGCATTATGCCACAAAAGAAGAACCCAGATGTGGCAGAGTTAATACGCGGTAAAGTCGGACGAGCCTACGGCGCACTCATGGGAACATTGACCATGCTAAAAGCACTGCCGCTTGCCTACAATCGTGATTTACAAGAGGATAAACAATTCTTATTTGATGGACTCGACACCACCCTGTCTAGTATCAAACTCACTTTGCTGATGCTTGAAACCGCTGACTTCAAAGCAGAGCGCATGCAGGCCGCACTACTTGGTGATTTTAGTAATGCAACAGATCTTGCCGACTATTTGGTTCGCAAAGGGTTGCCATTCCGCCAAGCTCACGAAGTGGTCGGCAAAACCGTACGCTACTGTATTGAAACTAAAACTCCACTCGAAAAGGTATCGCTCGAGGCACTTAAGCTTCAGAGCCCGCTTTTTGAAAGTGATGTTTTGCCTGAGCTCCAACATCTTGCCGTCATGGAGGCTCGCTCCTCAGAAGGTGGAACTGGGTCCGAGGCGGTTAAAGCCCAGCTGCACAAAGCCCGCATGGCGCTCATCAAGTAGCTGTCATTTAGGTGTGACCAGACTGTGATCCTCAGTGATTCCATGATACGGCCCTTAGTTTTGGGCCTATCCAACAAAGGCAAATGAATCCAGCACCTGAGGTGATTGGCGTCTTGAGTAAAAACTGCCGCGGCACTTTTCTCTCAGGAAACCCGCATTCAGATCCCAAACACCCCTGGCGTGAGCCCTTCTCTGGAACCACTAAATAAAATTAACTAATAGTGTTAGAAATTTTTTTGAATTTAACATTATGGGTCTTTTTCAATACAAGACAGCTTATCTGCTTTGGGGAGCAGATTTTTGAAAGATCACCGGGTTAAGACCATTGGCCTTAAAATCTTTGCTGGAGAGCCTTTTAGAAGATCGAAAACAAATGATAGTTTCTGGGGGGAAATATCAAATGAAAAGAACGCTGCAAACAGCATTTGCCATGACATCTCTCGCTCTTGCTATGCTTACAACTTCTTGCGGTAAAGCTCCGCAAACGAAACTCCAAGCAGAAGACTCCTCACAGATTTTGGGGGGCACAATGGTTTCAACAAATGACCCCATCTCAAAAACTGTTGTGCTTATTTACGATGCGGCTGTAGGCGCTATATGCACGGGCTCGATTCTCAACAATGAATTCATTTTGACAGCAGCGCATTGCACAGAGAGCAGCCCTGTTGATCTACGTGTTGTTTTTGGAACAGACCTGCAAAGCCCAAGTGTGATCGTTCGCGCAGTTCTTGATTACCAGGAAAGTCCATTCTGGGCTGCCCGCCAAGGCGCTCAAAAGGATCATGGCGACATTGCCGTCTTGCGCTTTGCTGGAGGGCTTCCGTCTGGGTACGGACCGGCTCAGGTTCTTCCTGATGCTTCGAGTTTAGTTAAAGGGGCTCGTATCACTTTGGCCGGCTACGGTACAACCCGTGTGGCCGCAGAAGAAAAAATGCTGAACCTTCGCAAAGTTGATGTGAGTATTGCAGATCCTTTGTTTGCCAAAACCGAAGTCCTATTGGACCAGACGAGCGGACGTGGTGCATGCCACGGAGATTCGGGTGGCCCTGCCTATCTAGTGGCGAGCAATGGTCAAACTTACCTCTGGGGAGTCACCAGCCGCACAGCCAACGATCCAAAAGACACCTGCCAAGCATTCTCGGTCTACACTAATCTTTTACCCTACGCTTCCTGGATCAAACAGACGATTTCAACACTCATGACGACGCCCTCGGCAAACACCAAAAAGCCACACAAAGAGCCGACACCTCGCCCGTCCAAAGCCTCTTAAGATTCGCTAAGCAGTGTAGGACAATTTGCCCTTGATCGGATAAAAAGCCCGGCATAATGCTGGGTTTTTTATTCTTGGATGCAAAGCTCTTTAGCCTACCAATGAAAAATCACGTTCCAACATGATCTGATATTGCGGAATGCGAACGACAAAACATGTATTCGGACAAGTGTCGTCGAGCATAATTGCTCCCCCATGATTTTCAACAATACCCTTAGAAAGGCTAAGTCCAAGCCCCGTGCCCTTGCCAACATCTTTAGTGGTATAGAAAGGCTGCATAATCTTTCGTGCAACTTCAGGGGCAATTCCCTCTCCACTGTCAGTGACTCGAAACTCAATAACCTCATCTTCAACCTTGATGTCCAATTTGAGCCACTTATCACCTCGTTCAGAGATCGCATCAATTGAGTTGTTCAATAGATTCAAAAGTACCTGAGAAATTTGTACGACACGACAATCCAATTGCACATCCGGTACCTCTGAGACCTCAAAACTCACTCCGCATGTCATCATCCGCGAGCGGCAGAGCTCGAGTGTATCATCAACTAGCTCGCGCAAGGGTCGGGTCTCAAATGGATCACCCTCGCCGTCCCGAGAAATCATCCTGAGGCCACGAATAATTTTGGCGATTCGATCAGCCATCTTTTCGATTTTCAAGGAAGTTTCTGAAACCCTCTCGACCGAGACTTCTCCTTTTTGCGAGAGCTTTCGCAATTGAGCCGCTTTGGCCACGATAATAGCAAGTGGGTTATTGATCTCGTGGGCAACTCCTGAAGACATTTCGCCAAGAGCCGACATCTTTGAGGACTGCACCAACTTGAGCTGAGCCACCCGATTTGACTCTTCAAGATTCTTGCGTTGAGTGATGTCACGCAAACTACTCTGGAGATGGCGCAAAGAACCGTGTTCGTCAAAAATCGGCTTCGAGACAATTTCTACCCAAACGGGACTTCCGTCTTTGCGCGCCAGCCTCGTCTCCACAGGATGAGTATAGACTAGTGTTTGCTGCCTTTCAGTCACATGCTTTTGCAGTGCCTCACGATCCTCGTTATAAACAAAATCAAATGATGATTTACCAACCATCTCGGCCGGCAAAAAACCCAAAAGGTCCCGGACCGAAGGAGAAATGTAGACCAAGCGAGAATTGGCCTCAAATAAAGCCACCACGTCCTGAGTATTTTCTGTGATCAATTTCAGCACTTCTTTTTGCCGAGTAGAATCAGTGATGTCTTGGCAAGAGCCATAGGCTTTAATCACTTTTCCGTATACCTGATCAACACGACCTTCAACACGAATCACCTTGAACCTTCCGGTTGCTGAACGCATCCGATAGTCAGCATGAAAGCTTCCCCCTTGTTCGATGGCGGCCTTCATTTCGTCGAAAAACTTTTTCCGATCACCCTCCACAAAGTACTGTAATAAAAGTTCTAAGGTTGGCTCAATGGAGTAGGATTTCAAATCCAAAATCGAAAAAATTCCATGCGAAAGGAATGCGCGTTTGTTTATATAGTCCCATTCCCATCCACCGATTTGTGCAGCACTTTCAGTTTTTTCAAACAAAAGACTCTCACGTTTATTGATAGTTACATCTTGAATATTACCATTGAAAACTTTATTTTCACCCGCACGCTCATTGTATTTTCCTGTCACTCGAATCCAACGAATCTCTCCATCAAACCGAACAAATCTTCCTTCAAATTGAAAATAGATTCCTGGAAACTGCGCCAGCAGTGCCTCGCAATTCTTAAGATTCAACGAGGAGACCGAGTCGCCAGACTGATCACCCGAAAGGCGGGGAACAAAATCTGAAACACTAGTCGTTGTGGCATAACTGTGAATTTCTCCCACACAAGCCACCAGTCCTTGAGACACAGCAATCATAGACCATGCGATAAACGCCTTTGGAGCCCTGGCATTTTCTTTTTCAAACACGATTTGAAATAGCTGGGTTTCTTGATCTCCCTCCGGGCGCGTGTGAGTGGCAATCGCGTGTGCCAAGAGGTTCTCCATGTGTGACCTTTGCTCACTCAAACTAAATTCACTTAAAACACGTCCAAGAACGCTAGTCATACTCTCACCGACTAGATGGCAGAAGCCGGCATTTGCTTTCTCGATTCGGCCCTCGCTATTTAATAAAATCAGACAATGCTGCGAAGACTGTAAATATGACGAAGAAAAAAACGATTCATTGCCACTCCATAAATGGTCTAGTCTTTCATTATTTCATCAAGCTTATCGGAGTTTTTCTTAACACCAAAGACACAAAACAGCCTCAAAATGAGACTCAATTAAATATTCTCAGTGTACTTTAGATTTCATACGTTCAAAATCTGAACAAAAACTTTTAGATTCAGGCAAAATAGAATTGGCCAGAGAAACCTGCCAAAATAAATTCACGCAAAATAGTCTTAGGCAAATAGAGCAAACGATTTCAAAAACAAAAATCACCTGCACATGAATCAAGTTGAAACAGATTTGGGTTCCGCTTGAGCAAAGTGACGAAGAACATCCTCACGCGGACCAAATATCTTCACTTGCCCTTTATCAAGCCAAAGAACGCGATCGCAATGTTGAAGTGTTGTCAAACGATGGGCAATGATAATCTGCGTACGACCCTTAAAAAAAGCTTCCGTTGCATGAACTAATATTTCTTCTGACTGCGGGTCAACCGAGCTCGTTGCCTCATCCATGATCACAACTGGCGCATCACTCAAAAGGCACCTCGCCATACACAAAAGCTGGCGCTCTCCAACTGAAATATTGCGGCCTTTTTCTTCAATTTGAAAATCAAGACCACCCGGTAAACTTGCCACCCAAGACTTCAAACCAACTCTCTCTAGTGCCTGAAGTATATTTTGCTCATCGGTTTTTTTGTCCCCAACGAGATTCTCTCGAATGGACCCCAGAAACATAACCGGGTCCTGCGAAATAAAAGCTATCTGTTTGCGGTAAAGACCAAGATCAAAATCGCCAACCGAAAAGTCTCCGACTTGGATTTTCCCTTTTTCCACAGGGTACAAATTTAAAATCGCCTGAATCAAACTGCTCTTACCACTTCCTGTTCTGCCAACAATTCCGACCCTTTCTCCAGGATGAATTGCAAACGAGATATCCTTCAAAACCCAATCTAGATCACTTCCATAACGAAAACTAACCTTGTCGACCTTGACCGAAACTGCTTGCTGCGGAGTGAATTTACCTTGCGCCTCAAGATTTCGCACATGATCTTGGTGAGTCGGATGTCCCGTCTCAAACCTTGCTCTTTCTGGCAAAAAGGCACCGGCCTCGAGTGGCTGACGAAGATAGTGGTCTAACCTCTCAACACCTGTCATGGCCTCTTCAAATTGCGAGATCCATTCAAAAAACATTTGCAGACTTGCGCTCGAAAGGGAAACAAATGTGAAAGCAACGCCAATGGCACCGATCGACATCACACCCTTTTGCACTAGGATCAAACCCAAAAAGCCACTCACCAATAGTAAGACAGAGGACACAATGTTCATTTGAAAAGTGAATCTAAATAACACAAAGGTGGTACGCATTTTCTGGGTCAGAAATTCAATATTTAAAAACCGAAACCTTTCAATAAAACTCTTCTGTCTGTCAAAGATTCGTACGCTCATTGCCCCTTGAGTGGTTTCTGCAAAGTGTGCAATTGAGGGCGAGCGATTGCGTGATAGATTTCTTCTCTCCTCACGTATCACCCGCAAATTCAATCGATAGATCACAAAATTCAAAATCGCGATCAACAAGAAGCAAGGTAAAAAGTAAGGACTCGCAAAAAATACGAGTATGACCATGGCAATCAAATCAAAAACGATCGACAAAAATTCTGCCATTGGGCCACCAAACATACGAAACACATTGCCGTAGTCACTCGAAAATCTAGTCACCACACGACCAACAGGCGTGACATCAAAAAAACGCATGGGAAATCGGGAGGTCCGCATGGTCACTTCATCATAGATTAAACTCACCGCCTGAGCTGAAGTACGAGAAAATCCAATTCGGAATATAGTCGTGAGCAAAAACCCAAAAACAGTCACAAACAAAAGAACAGGTAAGTACTCATGCGAACCCCAACCTTGAGCAAGACTCGGAATGGGCCGACAGATCGCAGGCGCTTTACAAAACGAATCGGCCCACCATCCAATAATATTTGCATTCGACAACAGTAATAACCGACCTATAAAGCCAAGAACGATCCACCCAATCATCTGTGATCGGTAGGGTCGATAAGCCATTTTAAGCGTAACCAATGCCTCTCTGCTGTACTTTCCCTCAAACTGAATTTCTTTTTCCTGATAGGCTTTAGCCATTAGAGATCGCCCTCGATATGATGGTCTGATTTAGTTTCACTTTCCGCACCACTAGAATCCTCTGGTAAAGGAGCTCCGCTCGAAGGCTGAATACTTACATCTGCAGCCTCCTCACTCATGCTCTGAACAAACTCGCGGAACTCCGGCACCGCTGCCAACAAAGCCGACAGCTTTCCAGAGGCAAACAGGCGACCATCTTTCAAAAATAAAATTCGATCAACTTTCCTCAACACAGACAATCGGTGGGTGACCAAAAGACGAGTGCTCGCTGTCCACTCCCCAAAGATTAAAGAATCGACCAACAGTCTTTCAGTTTCAACATCTACTGCACTCAAAGAATCGTCTAACAATACAATCGGACGTTGAAAGACGACTGCACGAGCAAGATTCAAACGTTGCTTTTGACCTCCAGAAAGATTTACCCCACGTTCTCCCAATTCGGTCTTCAAACCATCCGGAAAATTACCCAGGTCAGTTTTGAATTGTGCAACCTGAAGAGCACTTTCAATCAGTGGTAGGTCGTTTTGCAGATCAGAATCACCGCCATACTCCAGGCGAACATTTTCATAGATCGAACCACTGAAAATAAACCCTTCCTGAGGCACAAATGAAAAATATTGTCGCCGAGATTCAGGTTTTGCCAAAGATAGGTCCTCACCAAAAATTCGCAACTGACAAAATCTTGCTGAGGTTTCATTTAAAAGTGATTGCAACAACAACGACTTTCCACTTCCAACTTCACCAACGATACCTATAAATTCACCTTCTTCGACTGAAAAAGAAATATTGTCCAAAATCTTTTTTCCAGAAAGTTCAAGACTCAAGCCTCGCACCAAAAGAGCTGGTGGGCCAGCTGGAGAATCAAAGTGTTCACGGCCAATTTCTTGCTCCCGATTTTCAATCTTCATGAAATCTTGCACCCGCTTCAAAGAAGTCCAAGCATCAAGAGCCCATGTAAACATCCAAGGCAACTGCCGAAATGGCCGCGCCAAAAACACACCTAAAATCCAAAGAAATGCCAGAATTTCGCCCGGAGTAACCTGACCTTTGCGTAAATAGGTCAAACTCAAAACGCCAATAAAATTCAAAAAGAAATTAATCGAAGACCCTAACGAGGACATTGTTTGCCCATTGGTGACCATGCGCACGCGATGCCGAGTTTCTTCTTCACGCTTACTGAAGAGTTTTTTTTCAAAGGCTTCAGTTCTTCCCAAAATGCGAAGCGCTCGAAGATTTTGAATCCACTCATTCACCAATCCGGTGCGTTCTGCGGCCAATTGCTTAAAACGCAAAAACAATTTGCTCTGTCGATTTGACATATAGGAATTGATAACCAAAACAACTCCCACAAATACCAATGTCGCCCACAAGGGAACGCGATAAAAATACCAAATCGCCCAGGGCCCAAGAAACAAAGGAAAAACAATTGCCGCAGCACTTGGTAAAGATTGTTCAAGCAAAGCCGTTGAACCAGAGACATCAGTTGCAAACAAGCTCACAACCTCCCCTGATGTACGACCTTTCAAGGCTTCGTTCTTTGTGGCCAACATTTTTTCATACAGATTCTGCCCCAAAACCTTTTGCATGGCGGCTCCCTCACGAACCCCTACATAGTTGGCTGCAAGAGATAGAAACTGACCGAGGAGGACCATAAAGAATGCACCCCACAGCAATTGACCTGGAGAGAGGCCCTCAAGAGGTTCGATGGTCACCTGAGAGTGAACACCCAACAAACGATCTACAAAGACTTTTTGAAAAAATGGTGCGGCTAAAGATGAAACCGCGGCACCAAAAGAAAGACCTAAGATAGAGAGGCGAGCACCTAGGCGCCACGACAAAACAGACCACAACAAATTATGGTAATCGACAAATTTGGGGTAACTACGTGGAACTGAAAGCCATACCGGCTTTCTCAAGGAAACATGTATTTTTCGCGACATACAACGAGCGTACCCAGAAATCTATATGGGTAGCAAATAGAAAAAGGGGAGCTGCCGACCCTTCAACCGAGGGGTATTCGGATCGACAGCTAGGGAACAAAATTAAGAATGACCGCCTGCTGCTCCGTGGAACTGTTCAGCCTCAGTTGAGTGCTGAAGCGCCCCTGTCGAAGCCTTTCCTTCACTCACAGTCATTAGAACCTGATCAAAGTAGCCAGTTCCAACTTCACGCTGGTGACGGGTTGCTGTGTAGCCCACATCTTCACGTGCAAATTCAACTTCTTGAAGCTCAACATATGCTGGCATTCCCTCTTTCGCATAAGCACGAGCCAATTCGAAGGAGTGCAAGTTGACTAAGTGCCATCCTGCAAGAGTGATAAATTGAAACTTGTAACCCATTGCTCCAAGTTCTTTTTGAAACTTCGCAATTGTCGCAGAATCCAAATTCTTTTTCCAATTGAACGATGGCGAACAATTGTAGGCCAAAAGCTTTCCAGGATATTTTGCATGAATCGCATCAGCAAATTCTTTTGCTTCTTTTAGATCTGGCTTAGATGTTTCCACCCACAACAAATCAGCATAAGGAGCATAAGCCAAACCACGAGCAATCGCGGCTTCCATTCCTGGCTTCACACGATAATAACCCTCTGAAGTACGCTCACCAGTCAAGAACGGCTTATCATAAGCATCAATATCGCTGGTGATAAGGTTCGCACCCAAAGAATCAGTGCGCGCAATGATCAAGCTCGGTACACCCAGAACATCTGCAGCAAATCGTGCCGAAACAAGAGTTCGCACAAACTGACTTGTTGGAATCAATACTTTTCCACCCAAATGGCCACATTTTTTTTCAGCCGCCAATTGATCCTCAAAGTGAACTCCTGCTGCACCCGCCTCGATCATCGACTTCATCAATTCAAAAGCGTGAAGAGGTCCACCGAAACCAGCTTCAGCATCAGCCACGATTGGAGCATACCAATCAAGTCCTGTCGCGCCTTCGCTCTTTTCGATTTGATCAGCGCGAGTCAATGCATTGTTCAAACGACGAACAACATTTGGAACGCTATTCGCTGGGTACAAGCTCTGGTCTGGATAAGTTTGTCCAGACAAATTTGCATCAGCAGCAACCTGCCAGCCACTTAGATAAAGTGCCTTCAAGCCTGCCTTCACATATTGAGTCGCCTGAGCACCTGTCATTGCACCCATAGTGTTGACATAGCTTTCAGTGTGCAACAGGTTCCACAATTTAGCTGAGCCACGCTCTGCCAAGGTGTGCTTCACTTGCACCGAAGGTCGTAGTTTCATCACCTCAGCTGCTGAGTAAGGACGGGTAATTCCTTTCCATCGAGCTTCTGTCTTCCAAGTCTGCTCAAGTGATTCAACGGTCTGATTCCATTCACCAGGCAAAGTCATGCGTTCTCCTTTGTATAGTTTTGATCCAATAACTGGTATGCCGGCAGAGTTAAAAACTCTGTAAAATCCTTATTTAAAACGAGCTCTCGCAAGAGTTGCGCTGCCTGCTCAAGGCGGTTTGCAATTGGAAACTGCAAACTCTGTTTTTCTTCACTCAAAATCTTTTCGAAATACTGGGCACTCACCTTTTGCCCACCTTCAAGGGTGATCTGCTTATGAACCCACTGCCAAAGTTCGGCGCGAGAAATCTCAGCGGTAGCGGCATCTTCCATCAAATTATGAATGGCCACAGCCCCAAGACCCCTCAACCATGATTCGATATACTGAAGCGCAACGTTCACATTGTTACGAAAGCCAGCTTCAGTCACCTTTCCATCAGGCAAAGAACATGGAAGCAAACGTGAGGCATCGAACTCTTTTTCTAAAATACCTGTTTGCTTCTGATGCGGATCGAATCCCAAGAACTCATCAAAAACACGTTTTGCAACAGGTACCAAGTCAGGATGGGCCACCCAGGTTCCATCGAATCCGCCCTTTGCCTCGCGCTCTTTGTCCTCGGCGACTTTCTTAAAAGCCAGAGCATTGACCTCAGCATCACGCCGTGAAGGAATGAATGCTGCCATTCCGCCGATGGCATGCGCTCCCCGTCTATGACAGGTTGAAACAAGAAGTTCAGTGTAGGCCTTCATATAGGGAACCGTCATCGTCATCTGAGCACGATCCGGAAAAATCACGTCGGTGGTTGCCACAAACTTTTTAATCATGCTGAAAAGATAATCCCAACGGCCTGCATTCAAACCTGCGGCATGTTCACGTAATTCAAAAAGAATTTCGTCCATTTCGAAAGCAGCAGGAATTGTCTCAATCAACACTGTGGCTCGAATACTTCCCTGCGCAACTCCCAATCGTGTTTGTGCATATTTGAAAACATCATTCCACAGGCGTGCTTCGAGATGACTCTCCATTTTAGGCAAATAAAAATAAGGCCCAGATCCACGAGCGAGAAGTTCTTTAGCGTTGTGGAAAAAATAAAGTCCGAAATCAAAAAAACTTCCTGAGATCGGCAGCCCACCAAGCAGAACATTTTTTTCTTCAAGATGCCAACCTCGAGGACGCACCACGAGTGTCGCAATGTCTTCTTTGAGTGCATACGATTTCCCCTCAGGAGAAACAAACGAGAGCTCTCGCCGTACGGCCTCAGAAAGTGCCACTTGTCCTAAAACTGAGTTTTCCCAGGTTGGTGACAACGCATCTTCAAGATCAGCCATAAAGACCTTTGCACCCGAGTTTAGAGCATTGATCATCATCTTGCGCTCTGCAGGCCCAGTGATCTCGGTTCTTCGGTCATTGAGATCCTTCGGAGCGTTGGCTACATGCCAATCACTCTGGCGAATCTCCAAGGTCTCATCTAGAAAACGTAACTTTTCGCCAGCATTCAATGCTCGGGCACGCGCTGCTCTTTTGGCCAAGAGCTCTCTTCGACGTGCGCCAAACTGAGTTTCAAGTTCAAAAACAAACTGAAGCGCATCAGCAGTCAAGATCGCCTTGGCCTCTGCTGGAATCGCGCGAGTCAGTTTCAATCCCTCCCGTACTGTTGCTGAAGAAATATTTTTTTCAGTCATTAATTCCATGTCTTCCTCGTTTGTTTACTTTGTTTCATCAAACTGTCAGAAAACAATCAAGATGAATTTTGCAGAAATTTCATATTGGACACCACGATAGTGCTGCAACTCTATTTTTATCTTAGGGAGAAATGCTTGCATTTTTAGATTGTTGGAGCTAAAACTCTAAACAAAATCAATTTGATTATTCGTTCCAGACATGAAGATTTCATTTTGAACAAATAGGCAAACTAAATAAAACATGTTTTAAATACTTTAGCATTCACCAAGGAGCCAACCATGAAGCAACCGAACAATCGTGATCGCATCTTAAAAGCCAGCGTGGAGCTCTTTAACCAATCTGGCGTGGTGGCCGTCACCACCAACCACATTGCTGAGCATCTAAAGATCAGCCCAGGAAATCTCTATTTTCACTTTCGCAATAAAGAAGAAATTATTAGAGAATTGTATACGCAAATGAGCCGCCAAGTTTTTGAAGCCTGGGAGCAGCGCGAAGAAAGCCTTTCTTCGCCGCTGAAGTTACTCGAACGATCGTACGAAGCGTTTTTTAATTTTCGTTTTTTTCACCGCGAGATGTATCACCTTCGTCGTCGTGATCCTGAATTAGCAAAGCTCTGGAAAAAACACCTTCAAAAAACCATGCGTTTGTTGGTCGCGACCTATAAGCTTTGGGTAAAAAATGGCATCATGAAGCCCATCTTGGATCCAAAAGAGATGCAGATGATTAGCGATTTGGTTTTGATCACCTCGAGTGCATTTCTGCAGTTTTATGAAAGCCCCGAGAAACCGGCGACTCGGCGAGAGGTAAAACATGGTGTGCAACATATTGCGCGTCTTTTGTTGCCTTACCACACCGAAGCTCATCAAGGTGAAATATTAAAATATCTCAATAGTTAATCGGAGGCTTTTCATGCAGAGTCGTGTTGCTTTGGTCACCGGATCTACCAGTGGAATCGGTTTAAAGATTGCCGAATCTTTGGCGAGCAGCGGATACCGAGTCGCTCTGCATGGGCTGTTGCCCCCAGAGCAAAAAAGTGATTTTTCCAGATACTGGCAAGAGACGACTAAACAGGATATGTTTTTAGCTGAACATGATTTTTCAAAACCGGGCAAAGCGATCGATTGTGTCGAGCAAGTTTTGCACCACTTCAAACGTCTCGACGTTCTTGTGAACAATGCTGGTATTCAACATGTAGCACCAGTTGAGCAATTTACTCTCGAATCATGGCAAAGAGTCATACAGGTCAATCTGAACTCTGGATTTGAAACAATTCACCAAGCTCTCCCGCAAATGAAAGCAAGAGGCTGGGGCCGAATCATCAATATTGCTTCAGTTCATGGTCAGGTGGCATCAGCCAACAAGTCAGCCTATGTGGCATCGAAACACGGTCTGCTAGGTTTAACCAAAACGGTAGCGCTCGAAGCGGCCAACACTGGCGTGACCTGCAACGCTATTTGCCCAGGTTGGGTGCGAACTCCATTGGTCGAAAAACAAATTCAAGCTCGAGCACAAGCACATGGCACGTCCATTGATGAAGCTTCGCGAAACTTACTCGCCGAAAAACAACCTGAGCATCAATTTGTCGATCCTCTGGATGTGGCCCAGTTGGTTTTATTTTTACTCAGTGACCATGCAAAGGCCATGACTGGCTCCGCCCTCACGATCGATGGCGGATGGACCAGCCAATAATTGAGTGAAAAATCTCTGACAACACCAGAGATTCATTTGCAGCCAGGCCCTCTTTCGCGATCACCACCAATTCCACTTTCATCTCCGCAACCGCAGCAGTCGGCATCTGGATGCGAGGTCTTTTTAGATGTTTCTTGTTTACAACAATTGAGAAGAGCCTCTTTCAATTTCAAGCGGGCACGTTGCAATTTCGATTTGAAAGTGGAATAGCGAAGATTCATTTTTTTTGCGGCATCAACTTGGGAAACTCCAGAAATTTCAACCATTCTTAAAATCTGTGCATCTTGTGATGACAGAGCCTTCAACATCGGCTGCACACAGTTTGCCAACTCGGTACTCATCGGTTCGGGGCCAGCAACGATCTCGTCGAGTCCCCTAGAACTATCGACAAAATGACTTTCACCCGGCGCAACAGTTCGTCGCTGTTTTCGATAATAATCAATAGCTGTATTGCGACTTACCACCACGATCCAATTCACAAATTTTCCAGGGGAAATCTGCTGACCATGTTGTAAAATCTTGAGCATCACTTCTTGCAAAATATCATCACGGTCTTCATTGGAGCGAACTTGCTTTCGTAAAAGTAGGCGCAATCCTCGCAAAAGATCGTCATTCACGACAGGTCCAGAATTGTGAAACTCAGATTTAAGTTGCAAGCTTTCCGCTCGCAGTCTTCTATTCATAAACTCTCCTGTCCCGCTCAGGCCCCAACCTCAATTTTCCTACAAAACATTTTAACAACATGTCTTCACTTTGGGCGCACAACAACTCGGTTGCCGACGATCCATAGCTTTACACTGAGTCTCTGCCCCGAGTCCGACAACATGCAAGTGAGAATCTTTCCAAATGAGTTCTTTAACCAAATACCTCTGCACAGCCGAAACTCCTCGGGGACGATACTCAACCAACACTCTGCCAGAGCGGTCGATACCAAGTAACTCATTAGACTGCTCGAGAATTCGCTGCAACTTCTCAAGCGTCATGTTTGTATTTTCATTAGAACCCGCAGCAGTGTCACCCGAAGCAACAGATGTCTTCACGTTTCCGCAACCTCCAATGGATTGCGGTTCAACCAGCTGTAATACGACTTCGTCCCATTCATCAACTTGCCCTCCGCAATCGAGCGACCGTACTGTCACGGCGAGAACTTCGGTCAAATGGAAGCGACGATCTATTTCCCGGCCATCTAAAATGAAAATCACGTCTTCAGATCTTCTAGGTTGTCCAGCTTTTGCCATCAAATGGGTTGTAAATTCAGCGTATGTCATAAAATACTCCTGTCTCTTGCCCCTGAATAAGGGCGTTTACCAATAAGACGTAAGACCTTTTAAAAAGACGCAAGAAAACTTCCCAGCCGTATCATTTTGGAACAGATTTGTGCCCTCTCCACAAATTCCGCACAAGATTTTAGCAAAACCTTAGTTAAACACCGTCATATTCCGAGAAGAACTTCAACTAAAGAGCTTTAACAAGGAGTCTTGATGTCGATCCCGGTCCTACTTATCTGTAAAAACATGGGAGAGAAAGACAACCTAAAAGCCCTTCTCGAAAAAGATGGGCTATATACAGTGACTTGTTCTTCAGTGCTTGCTGATGGAATAGAAAAACTGGTCAATCAACCTGTGAGAGTTGCGATCTTTGATCATGACATTCTCGACGAACCCCAGGTCAGTGCCCTCGAGCGCATTCGTACCTTTTCGAAGGTGCCCATTGTAGTCTTGGCCAAGCAAATCGGCGTCTATGCCTATCGAAGAATTTCGAAAATGGATGAAATGATCACTTTGCAAAGACCTTTTCAAGCCGCGATCTTGACTGCACTCTTGCAGCGTTTAACTGCCAATATTGATCCCGAAAAAAAAGAATTACCACGCTTCTATACAGATGAACCTGTTCGCATGGTGGTACTTGGCTCGGGACTTCTCATTCCAACACGAATGAAAAACTACTCAGCGGGAGGCGCATTTTTGGAGTACCGAGGTATCTCCTTAAAAGTGGGCGACAAACTGCAAATAGGCCTCGATCGCCCACACCACCAAAGTTCAAACGGTGACGGATTACAGATGAAGGCGAAAGTGATTTGGATCAAAGAAGGTGACACACCAAGATCTCCATCACGTGGAATTGGGGTTCAGTTTTTTCAGGAGTAAAAAAAAGCAGATCCAAAGACCTGCTTTTTCTGTGATTGTCTCTGCAGACTTTCACTGTTTGAATTTTTATTCATCGAATCGGCTCACTCAAGAACCAGAACAGCTTTCAACCAAGCAACGCAATCAGCTGCGCGATCAACAATGAAACAACGCTCATCACTTTGATCAAAATCGCAACACCTGGACCCGATGTATCTTTGAATGGATCACCAACAGTGTCGCCAACAACAGCGGCCTTGTGAGCTTCGCTTCCTTTTTTATGTCCTGGTAATTTTCCTTTTTCGATGTATTTCTTTGCATTATCCCAAGCACCGCCGGCATTGGCCATAAACAAAGCCATCGTTGCACCCACCGCCAAAGAGCCCGCGAGCATACCAGCAAGCGCCATTGGCCCAAGGACAAAACCGACAAGGACCGGAGCAAGTACGGCAATCAAGCCTGGCAAAATCATTTCATACAATGCCGCCTTGGTCGCAATATCAACAATTGCCTTTGTATCGGGTTCTGCCTGACCTTCAAGCAAACCTTTGATCTCTTTGAACTGCCGAGCAATCTCTTGAACAATCGAACCCGCTGCACGTCCAACCGCAGTCATTGTTGTTGAACCAACCAAGAATGGTAGAATCGAACCCAATAACAAGCCGATCAAAACACGAGCATCTGTCAATTCAAGAGTCATCGCCGCTTTACCAGCAAGTTCACGCACGTGATTGACTTCCATATTGAATGCTGAAAACAGTGCCAACACAGTCAATATTGCCGAACCAATCGCAAACCCTTTGCCGATCGCAGCTGTGGTGTTACCAACAGCATCGAGCTCGTCCGTGATGTCTCGAACATCAGAACCAAGACCCGCCATCTCAGAGATTCCGCCCGCGTTGTCAGCAATTGGTCCGTAGGCATCTACGGTCATCACAACAGCCGTACCCGCCAACATGCCCACCGCAGCCAATGCAATTCCATAAAGACCTAGCGCTTGATTCGAAACATAAGCAGCTGCCACGACAATCAAGGTTGGAATCGCGACACTCTCCATACCTACAGCCAATCCGCGAATGACACCTGTTGCAGGACCAGTCAACGAGGCTTCAGCAACCAAACGAATTGGTTTTGCCGCTGTATAGTACTCGGTAATAAGTCCGATCAAAGCACCACCAAATGCACCTGCGGCCAATGCAACGGTCACACCCTGAGTGATACCGAACATTGGAAGAACTACTGCAGCTGCTGCCGTCAAAATAATTGGCGGTACAATCAGAGCACTGCGCAAGACTGTTGCCGCGCTGTAGTTCGAAAATAGGCGTGTCACAAAAATCACAACAATCGAAATCAAAAGACCAAGAGTTCCGAGCATCAATGGAAGTGCTACTCCCTTCATGCGAATCTCTTCAACCGAACCAGAAGAAAGTGATGCCAAAAGCTCTGGCTTACAAGTCAATGCGATTGCAATAGCAGAAACAATAGCTGCAACCAATGACTCGTAAATATCGGCTCCCATACCAGCCACGTCACCGACATTGTCGCCCACGTTGTCCGCAATCACTCCTGGATTTCGTGGATCATCTTCGGGAATTCCCTGAACAACTTTTCCGGCAATGTCAGCACCAACGTCAGCGGCTTTCGTATAGATACCACCACCAATTCGAGCAAAAAGCGCGATCGAACTCGCACCCACTGCAAACGAGTGCAAAACAGTGCCAAGCGCTGGATCAAGTTTATAAAGAAAATAAAGAACACCCATGCCAAGCAAGGCAAGGCCCGCGACAGCGAGACCCATGACAGCTCCACCATCAAGTGCGACGAGAAGCGCGTTGGATTTTGAACCAGACGCGGCAGCTTGCGAAGTTCTGACGTTCGCAAAAGTCGCAGCCTTCATTCCAAAAAAGCCTGCGAGCAAGCTCAAGAAGGCACCCAACAAAAAGCTCATGGCTGACAGGCCACCAAGAGAAGCTCCCAGCGCAATACCTACAACCACAGCGTAAATCGCAAGCACTTTGTACTCACGAAAAAGAAACGCCATCGCACCCACTTGAATACGACCTGCGATCTCATTCATTTTCGCGTTTCCAGCTGGCTGAGCCTTCACCCGAAAATAAAGACCAAGAGCCATAATCAAACCCAAAACTCCAGCGATTGCCGGAGCCAGAACAAGTGATTCACCCATCTTTGTCTCCATCTCTATTTGAAATATGTTTTGCTATGCATTGTGGTACGCAAGCCTCCGGTTTATGTCAAGATTTGCATTGAATCGTCTCGGGTTCCCAGTGGATCTGCCACTCCTTTTTCTTTGAACTCCCGATGTCCTGCCAACTTCTTAGGCACACACAAAATTATCCAACCCCACTGTATTGGCCCGAATCGGCCTGAGTCAGGAGAGCCGTGACTGATCATCATTTTGACATTCCAGATTTTTTTTACAAACTCTCTGCTCCAACTCTGCGCCCAATCTTCCACCCAAGAGACCAACTTGTAATCCTTGATGGACCCAGACTTGCATCCAAAATCAGAGCTTGCAAGAGGGACCAATCAAAAAATGACCCTGTCCATATTCGGAGCTAAAGGCACTGCGCTGACAGGTTTCAAATTGAACCAGTTGAAAATGTAAACAGGAGATCTTTACCATGCCACGACGACATCTCACTTCTTCCGCGAACCAAATTGAGGGACAGGCTTACCTATCAATCTTGATTGCCGGAGTCTTCTTGGCTCTTTCGCTTTTGCCCCTTTGGGCCATTGCAACGCCTTCATTACCAACGCTGCACTTGATTGAAGAGTTGAAACAGATTGAAAAGGACTCCCCGCAAAGCTGTGACTTTATTATGGCAAACCTCAGTGAACGCATTCACCAAGATCACTACTTTTTTAACGCCAAACCGGCAATCTCCGATGCAAGAAATTTCATCGAACAATCGAGCGTGTTTCGGTTTCATTTGCGCAATCGTTTTCTTTTGCTTCGCAATGAACAGTGCTCACGTAAATTACTTGAAGTCATTCACGATTTGCGTGATCGCGAAGACTACACCGCCGAATACGCCGGTTTTAATCAACCACTCGATCCGAGCAAAATAGATTTTTCCAAAATCGACATTCCACTTAAAGAAATGCAAAACTATGAACCCTATCAAACAAGTCAGGGCCTCTCTAAGGCCCCTATTGTTTTTCAAAATGGCGATTTGATGCTCACCCGGGGATTCAGCTATGTCTCAGCAAGCATTTCTCAATCATCAAGCAATAAAAGCCAATTTAGTCATTTGGTCTTTGTAAGCAAAGACCCACGTACGCAAGACTTTTCCACAATTGAATCGTATGTCGGTGCCGGAGTCGATCGGTTTACTTTGGACTCTGCCCTTCGCAACGAAAACGCGCGCATACAACTTTACCGTTTTCCAGATCAAGACACCGCCGATCGAGCCTCGCAGTGGATCAATAATAAAATTAAAGGTCCGAAAATCCCCTATGATTACGCACAAAACTTTAGTGATGAGTCGCGGCTGACTTGCCACGAAATTCCCTACCATTCTTTCGAGCATGCGACCAACGGCGACGTAATGTTACCAGAATTTCCAGCAGAGAACCAGATTGGCAATCCAAATATTTTAAAACTGTTGGGCGTAAAAAATGGACCGACATTTTCTCCAGATGACTTGGAGATCGATGCGCGTTTTGAATTGCTTCTAGAATGGACGGATTATCGTATCTTGCGAGATCACCGTTACAAGAACATGATCACGCGTAAGATTTTTGAATGGGCGAACACGCGAAGCTATAATCTCCGCAATAGCACAGCCTCATTTATCGCGGGCAATATACTTTATCCGCTCCGGCGCGTGGACCTGATTTGGAAACTGGTCAAAAAAATTCCTTCAATTAAAGAATTTCCCAAAGACCTACCGCGAAACATGTTGATGGGAATGCTTAAAATACAAAATGTTGGAGACATTCTCTACGATGTATTGAAAACCGCTGATAAAGTCAGTCTACGCAGAACTGGACGCCCACTTAATAACGAAGAACTTTTAGAAACACTTGAAAACTATCGCCTTGAGGATTTAAAAAAATACGAAAACCGCTGGAAATTGCGTTTTCGCCCAGCTGAGGAACAATCACATCTGCACCGCTACTTTAGACCCTAGTGTGCATGTAGCTTGGTGAATGATCATTTGTTATGGTGAAAACGTCCCTGCAAAAAGGAGAAAAACATGATAGCTGTCGTTGCCGGAGCCTCTGGACTTGTAGGAAACTTGGTCTTGCAAAATCTTTTGCAATCTCAACAGCTCACCAAAGTGATTGTGCTCGTTCGGCGCAAGCTTGAAATCACAGACCCCAAACTTCAACAAGTGATCCTCGCAGATTTTGCGCAAATGAAATCGCGAAGCCAAGACCTCAAAGGTGATTTCTATTTCTGCTGCCTTGGAACCACAATTAAAGACGCCGGCACCAAAGAGCAATTCCGCAAAATTGACTTCACTGCCATTGTCGAATTCGCCCAAATTGCCAAGAGTCATCAGGCACGGGCGTTTACCCTGATCTCCGCCGCTGGTGCCAACGCCAATTCGATGATCTTCTACAACAAAACCAAGGGCGAAACTGAAGATGCCGTTCGCTCTCTTGAGTTTGCACGACTTGTAATCTTGCGACCGGGTCTCCTTTTGGGACAAAGAAAAACATTGCGTCTAGGTGAACAAACTTTTATTCACATCAGCACAGCATTGGCAAAGATAGTACCGAGGTCCATTGTAAATCGCTTTACCACTCCTTGTGACCGACTCGCACTGCGAATGGTGCAAGAAGGATTACGCATGAACCCAGGAGAGTTGACGATCCAAGCGAGTGATATCCAATGAATTTGGCGAACGTCAGAAATAGACCAGGTGGACATTTTCTAAAGTGAAAGAGGATCCGTATGACCGTGAATGAAAAACAGATTGCGCTCACAAAAACAGTCGCTAAGGGTGGATGTGCAGCTAAAGTCGCGGCAACTGAGTTGCGTAAAATCTTGGGGCAAGTTCAATTTCCACCAAAACCCAAAGAGTTGCTGGTTGATGGACAACACTTTGACGATGCCGCGATTTTTCTTACACCAAATCACGCGGTAGGATTAGTGCAAACTCTGGACTTCTTTACCCCGATTGTGAACACGCCAAGACTATTCGGGCGAGTTGCTGCAGCAAATGCCTTGAGCGATGTCTATGCGATGGGTGGTCACCCCAAGACTTGCATGGCCATCTTGGCTTTTCCAATGGCAAGCCTCAGCAATGAGATCATTGCCGAGGTATTAAATGGGGCCTGCGAAGTCATCACCGAATCCAAAGCAACACTTGTCGGAGGACATTCCATTGACGATGATACACTGAAATTCGGCCTTTCAGTCACGGGCTTTGTTGATCCACAAAATATCTGGAGTAACAATCACGCCCGACCTGGCGATCAGCTGATTCTGACTAAGCCGCTTGGCACAGGAACTCTTACAGCTGGGCTTAAACGTGATGCCTATTCTGAAAATGATATTGCGGATGCACTTGAGTCGATGGCTCAGCTAAATAATGCGATTGATTTTCTAGACAACGATGACCTCAACCACATTCATGCCGCAACCGATATCACCGGATTTGGTTTGATGGGTCATGCTCTACAAATGGCAAAGGCAAGCGAAGTGCAGATGCGATTTGAATTTGCAAAAATACCTTTATTCCATCGCGCCGTCGAGTCACTCCAGAATGAATTTCTCACCAAGGCACATCGAACCAATCGCGAATACACCCAAGATTCCATCGATCTACGTCACTCGAAGCAAAACAGGATTTTGTGGCCAGAACAAATACTTTTTGATCCACAAACAAGTGGAGGCTTACTGCTTGCGGTTGCCAAAGATCGAGCCCAGATTATTTGTAAAAAGCTGCAACAAAATTTTTCGAAAGCAAACATCATCGGCGAAATTGTACCCTACGAATCGGGTGCGCACCTCGTAGTTGAATGATGTTACCCAGAGTAGATCCCTCACATTTTAGACTGATTTTTCTCGAGGATCGACCTCTTCTCGATGTCAGGGCCGAAATTGAATTTGCCAAGGGTGCCTTTCCATCAGCTGTCAATTTGCCACTTCTCAACACTGAGGAACGCGCAGCTGTTGGAACCATCTACAAAACTCATGGGCAAGACGCGGCCATTGCTCTCGGCCATCAGTATTTGAGTGGGGACATCCGAGCAAAACGAATAGCATCGTGGAAATCGTTTGCTCAAGAAAATCCTAGTGGCCTTTTATATTGCTTTCGCGGAGGATTGCGATCACAGAGTGTGCAACAAGTATTGGCCTCCGAAGGAGTCGAGATAAAGCTGATCGAAGGCGGGTACAAAGCCTTGCGTGGTTATCTGATGCAAACTCTTGAAGAGATCTCGCAAACACAAAATTTTAGAGTTCTCACTGGTTTCACTGGATCAAGAAAAACCAAGCTTTTAAATTGCAAAAATAATTTTGTGGATCTAGAGCACCTTGCCCAACATCGCGGCTCCTCATTTGGTCATTTTAAATTTGCGCAACCTAGCCCCATCGACTTCGAAAATTCTCTCGCGATTTCCTTGTTAAAAGCCGAAGAAAAATCGAAGACTGATTGTTTTGAAAAAGTTTGGCTTGAAGATGAGAGCCGCATGATTGGTCACCGTGAAATCCCTGCGACATTGTTTGCAAAAATGCAAAGTGCTGAACTCTTCTTTGTTGATGTCCCACTGGAAGAACGAATTCAAAACTTGCTCGAGGACTATCTTTGCGAAGGGAACGGTATTGACCGTCTTCACCCACTATCCCGAGAGCAAGCCGATAGACTAAAAGATGATTTTACTCGTAGCTTAAAAGCGATCAGCAAACGACTCGGCGGATTGGCAAGCAAAACACTTATTGAAAACATGGAGTACGCGATAGAACAACACCAGAGAAGTGAAGGATTTGCCCACCATGAAGGCTGGGTTCGCGACCTGCTGAATCTGTATTACGATCCAATCTATGCTCG
>CAYONZ010000029.1:30333-31965 GCA_964405465.1 uncultured Bdellovibrionales bacterium
GCTGAAAATTTCGAAATCCTCATTTCAAGCGGAGGATGAGACATAAAGTAGTCGCGAAAGAGATTGACCCCCTCATATTTCTGCTTCGATTGTTCCAATAAACTGCGAAATGAAAGAGCCAATGCTGAGGGATCATATTGTGAATTCACCAACAGCTGAAATCCATAGGCATCAGCATCATCTTCTTGAGTTTTTGAGAACGAATGCCCAAATAGAAACCTTTGTGTGAAATCAGCGATTTCACCCAAATTACTGTGCAGGATTTTTTTGGTGAGCAATTGAAATTTTACCGTGCTCATACAGTGTGACAATTCAACATGACCCAGCTCGTGCCCCAGCACCGCAACAATTTCGCTTTCTGACTTTAGTGTTTTATAAAGACCCATCGTCACCAGAATAACTCCACCGGGCAATGCCATCGCATTAGGATAATTCGAAGAGAGTACACGAACATTATATTTGAACGGCTTCGCTCTTGATTTCTGCAACTGGCTGGTCAACTGGCTCATTAAAATGTTCAAATAAACCTCGACACGAGCCTCCTCCAACTGCGTTGAGTTAGTTGGTAAGTCTCGTGTAATTTTGGACGGATACTTTGCAAGCAGACTCAAACCCAATTCTCCCTCATCAACGCTGTCGATAGGAAGTACCTTCGAAAGGGACCGATCAACTGCTTGCGGAGCTTTTCCTATCACACCGAAGACTGGGGCCATACTCATTTCAGAATTCTGCACAAGATCGCGAGTGGAAATCGCGGCAACTATTGCAACGATCCCTATGCCAAACAAACTGACAACAAAAATATTTCTCATTGCAAACCTGCCTCATTTTCAAAACGATGTTTGTACCTGTTGTAGATGGTGTTCATGGCGATCAATATCAAACCAACCGAAATAAAAACCAAGGCCTTCACCAAAAAATCTTGTCCAGTGAGATCATAGAAAAGAATTCGAACACAGATTCCAGCAATTCCCACCATAGAGACCACCCTAAATTGGGGTTCTCGCATTACGAGACTAATCAGAAACAAGACAAAGCACTCAATCACCCAAAGAAGAGATAGTACCGACTTGTCAAAACTCCAATACAAAAAACAAGCGATCGAAATAAACAAAGGATAGAGTAAGGCACGTACTTCAAACTTTTGGCGTAAAGTCCAAAGCCGATTTACCCATCTCATCAAATACGGAAGCCCCAAATCAATTTGTTCTGTGGATTCTTTGTAGCGCCGCTGAATGACCATAAGTGCAGTGCAAATCCCAACTGAAAACAGACCAAAAACCCACGCTTGATCCATAAGCAAACTTGAAGGAGTGGCTATGGTCGTTGACGAAAATGCTATGTTAAAAAGCGCCAAGACATAAAAAGCATAAGCATAAAGGGAAAGACGTCTGAAGGAAGTTCTCTTGGCGAACAAAAAACACCCCAGGGAACCAAGTGACCAAACTACAGGATAGTAGACACTGTTAAATTCAACAGCGACAAAGAACACCATAAGTGACAGGAACAATTCCAAAAAATGATCAGCCAAATAGCCATACCACCTTCCAGAAATCCTTGAAACCCGCGAGTTGGTCTCAGTCAAACCCGCGGCGTCGCTGTTCATCAATGGAGGTGCTGCACCGCCAACGA
>CAYONZ010000029.1:31975-43704 GCA_964405465.1 uncultured Bdellovibrionales bacterium
GATAATTCTTCTTTATGTCTCGACCAAAAAGAAGCCAGTGCACAACCACTCCCAAACAAAGAACTTCTGAAAAAACTCGCAAACGCATGGTCTCGAGGACCAAAACTTCATTTGCCATATCAACCAATAAAAACCGCAAAACAAAACTCAAAAGACTGGCTATACCTGCGAATCCAAGAAACACTCCTGTCGAATCCACTGATTTCTCTAAGGGATGACTTCGATTGAAGAAAGCAAGGTCTTTCAGTTCGCAGGCAATCACCGAGAGAAGCAACCACAAGAGACCTGGGATAACAGGTGAAATCTGCTTCGTGAACTGAAAACTCATTGTCATCAGAACGAGCCAAAGCCAAGCGACTGAAGGCCATGTCACCGACCTCTTGAGACCCGTTAAAAACCTAAAGTGATAACCAAGACAACTCAGTCCCGCGGTTCCAAGACAAAGTGTAAAAGAAAAAAGCGTTGGCACTGAAAACTCTGCGACTAAACAAAATCCTACGATATAAAGTACCGTCAATGAAGAAAAAAGCGGAACCGCGATGTCGAAAACCAGATTGTGAAACTTGGATTTAACATAGAGGTTGTTGGCAAAAATTCCTGCAGGCACCAAAAGCCACCATATACTCTGCATGTCGCCTGGCCCATGGAATAAGGCACTCGCCACGGTTAAAATCAATGCAATAAGTGGATACATAGCCATCATTACTTCCAGGCCTGTCACCGAAAGGTCAGGCCATTGGCGTAAAATGTGGGATGAGCTGACGGAGGCGGGCAATAGCGAAATCTGATTCAAGCCAAGGCGATTGCTCTGTGCCTGTTTGTCCACGAAAGGAAACACAAACACCAAAATAAGATACGAACAAAATAATAGACTCAACACCGCAAAACTAGGGGCCTGGGTTCCGAGGATAAGTACAAAAATTACTCCACCCATATGTGCCAACAAACAAATAAGATTGGACACAACAAATACCCAAGGTTCAATCTTTTGTGCCACTAAACGTAAAAATAACGTACTCGCGATCGATGCAAAAAGCAGAAGTTCAAAGCCAGAAAAGCCGAATTTTTTTAAAGAAACAATCGTGAGTAAAATCAAAGTCAGCGACACCAACCGATCACAAATATATAACCACCCCATAGGCAATCGCCCAATCGTCTGTTCAAGCAAGGCTTTTCCTTCTGGCCTGCAGGCTGCGAGCCATTGGCGGGTGACAGTCGACATACCAAAAGACAAGAGCGCCGCCAGTGCAAGGAACAAAGAACTCCAGGAGGATCCCTCTGAATGTAGAAACAAATTTACACCCATCGTTAACCAAACTCCCAGATGGGAGAGCAGTGGCCAGTGAAGACTCGAGTGAATCGCCGACTCTTCGTTCACCTCAGTTTGCCCGACGACGCCGGCCAAGCCTTGTAGACCTTTAGCAGTTTGTCCTTTGGCTAACCGGTGGAGATGAAAATAGTGATTGGCCAATCCAACGAGGCCCACTGAAAGACTGAACAGAATTCCCCAGATGGGCGACACCAAAGATCTACCGTGCTCAAAGCCATCTTTCGCCATCCAATAGAGATGGAGAGCAAAATAGCCAAGCGAAGTTAACAAAAGATGTCTATTCCAGTTTCGGTTGCCAAATGAAAATAAAATGCCCGTCACACTCACAAGGGTTGCAATAGCAAAAAGTGGTGTCGAAAATGGCAAAACCGCCAAGGCAAAAAGACTCAAAAGCACATGGATCGAAGCAAAGACTTGTCCACCGTTGAGAAATCCAAACACCAGGTGAACAGTTAATCCAAGACTCAACATGCCTAAAGATAAAATAGGATCATAAATCCACCGCATGGCTTCAACTCCGACAGAGCCAAGGCATCCCATCAAAAAAATCACGCCTGCAGCGCTTCGTGACCACAAAGATAGATTCTTCCAAAACGTCTTCTGAGCCAGAAAAACATAGAGCCCAATGAATGCGAAAGAAAAGCCACACACCACTCCAAATCGCCCAATAGCATCGAGTTGAATGCCCGCATAGACACCTAAAAATACGACTCCCAAAACGACAGCTAAAGTTCCGAAAAGTCCAGTCAGGTTTCCTGCAAATTGCTGTTCCATGTTTTTAACAAATTCGCTTTGGAAAAAACCAGTGCCGCCGAACAAATCTCGAAAACTCCAAGAAGAGTCGACGTTGTAAACTCGGCGATTTTTCGCCTTGTTACTTTCCATTTTCGAGTGATTAGCATCTGCCGATGAGGTGGTGGTGGCCTGCTCAATGGAAGCCGCGGCTGAACGACTACTTTCACTCGAAGCAACCTCTTTTTGTTCAACACTCCGATGAGACTCAGGGGCAGACATGATTGACGTCGGTGATTTCAGATTTGTCTTTAAACTCAGAAGATCTTTTTTTACCTCAGCCAATTCCCGCTGCAAATTTTGAACTCGTTCCCGCAGGTTTTTCATCGAAATAAAAAATATGACAACGCAAATGAGCAATAGACTAAATGTCATCTCCACCTCCCACCAACTTTCGCTTATTCAAACCAATCCCAATACAAATCTTTCGAATTCTTCAGCAAGACTAGTATCAAGAAAAATGATCTCGCCATTTCGTTCGCGATCTTTTACCTTTGTACGAGCACCGCGAACCAAAAGAATCCGATCTTTTGAAAAATCAAAATCCATGGTTGGCAAAATATCGAGAAGTTGTGCCACGACCGCTTCTCCCTGAGCAGAGCCAACAAGTAAAGCCGCCCGCAGCTTCTGTGTCTGTTCACAAAAAAGCCACTCCAAACCGTTCTTTAAAATCCCAGGAACTCCATGCGCATACTCAGGGGTTGAGATCAGTAAGAGGTCCGCTTGTTCCGCAAGGTCACGAAACTCTGTGACCACTTCTGGTGTCGCACTCGAATACTGCAGCTCCGGATCGAAAAATGGGAGCCGACGCAATTCAAAATCGACCCAATTCAAATTTACCAAATTCTGTTGTAAAACATTTTTTGCTGCAGCCAAAAGAAAGCCGTTCGAAGAGTCTCTTCTTATGCTCCCACAGATCGCAAGTATTCTCATTTATTTATCTTCATCAAAAAACTTAACAATGCCAATGATTTTATTTCGAGAATCTTGCTCATTCTTGAATTTGAATTAAGATGACATCTATGTCAGAGCAAAAATCAAACTTGAAAATTCTCACGCAGGTGTTCATTGTATTTCTTCGCTTGGGTTTCACCTCATTCGGTGGACCAATTGCTCATCTTGGATATTTTCACAACGAGTTTGTAAGGAAACGAAAATGGATCTCTGAATCTGCCTACGCTGACCTCATCAGCCTCTGTCAATTTTTACCGGGACCAGCAAGCAGCCAAGTGGGCATGGCCCTCGGCTACTCACAGGGCCAATCGATGGGCGCCTTTGCCGCATGGTTGGGTTTTACCATTCCATCGGCACTAGCAATGATTGCAGTGGCCGGCGGCCTTCAGCATTTCGCTCCTTCAACAAACAATATTTATTTTCACGGATTGAAGATCGCAACCGTCGCAATTGTTGCTCAAGCCGTTTGGGCTATGGGAAGTAAACTTTGTACCGAAAAAAAATCCTGGAGCCTAATGATCTTATCGACAGCACTAACGCTGATATATACAGCACCCTGGATGCAGTTTTTGGTTATTGGTCTTGCTGCTTTGGCTGGATATCTGGTCTTTGATGAAGCAGACGATTTAGCCCACTCTCCTTTTTCTCGAGTCCTAAACAAATCTTATGGAGCAATTTGTTTATTTACGTTGTTGACGCTTCTTTTGCTTCTGCCTTTCCTCAGCAAAGCACTCAACAACCACACGCTGACTCAGTTTGATCATTTCTTCCGCACCGGCGCGATGGTATTTGGAGGTGGGCACGTAGTTTTGCCACTTTTGCAGTCTGAAGTGGTAAACCCCGGATGGGTCACTCAAGATCAGTTTTTGGCCGGCTATGGAATAGCCCAGGCTGTGCCTGGACCACTGTTTTCTTTTGCCGCCTATTTAGGCGCGATCTCCCCACTCAACGAAAATCCACTTTTCTCTGGCTTGATCTGTCTTGTCGCCATCTTTCTACCTTCATATTTGCTGATTATCGGTGTCCTGCCTTTTTGGGAGAGTCTTCGAAAAAAATCAGCTGTGAAGAAATCAATGCGCGCTGTGAATTCAGCAGTGGTTGGACTTCTTTTGGCTGCACTTTACCGCCCCGTTTGGACCAGCGCGGTCTTTTCTGCCCGCGACTTCACAGTTGTTCTCATTGCTTTTTTGCTCTTAAACACCTGGAAAGTCCCCGCATGGGTCGTGGTGGCACTTTGTGTCTTTGTCACTTCTCTGACCATCGGGCTTTCCATCGGGTAGTTCATATCAGGCAGTTCATTTCAGCCAGCTCAACTCGGAAAGGCGAATTCAGCAGACCTCATCCGTCCAACTTATTTTTTCAGATTTTGCTTTGAAAGAGTTAGCTTAGCACTATCAAGTCTATGCTTAGAATCGGATTGGAGAGTGCCAAGTTGATAGAGCCCTGAAACCCCTTGAATATCTGCCACACCATTTATTTCAGCATCGTTTAGACTTAAAATAATCTGAATCATTCGATTTACCCCAGATTTCAACATGAGGTCTCCCATAACCATCATTGTTCCAGTAAAAAACAAGGAGGTAAAAGGGAGCTCGTTCCCAGGAGGGAGAACCACCTGACCTGGTGGCAAATAAAGAAACTGGAACGAATCAAGATGATAACGAAACTCCGCACGATAGAAAAAGCCAACGGATCTACTCGTATGCGCTGATCTTGATTTTGCATTAAGTGACATTCGCGTTCCATTTGCCAAAGTGAACTCAACACAATCCTCACTAAGCTCAAGCTCGAGCCAACGACGCAGATCCTGATTTAATTGGGATCCACAAACCGAATAACTCGTATCAAAGCTAACCACTCCGCTCAACGCAGGCACTTGTGACATATCCCAGGTGGATTTCTTAAAGAGCTCTTTGTTTAAGATCCAATCCACAATCCACTCAGCCATAATTCCACCAAAGGAGTGAGTTAAACCAAAAACATGTCCCAACTCATGCTGAACAACCGCGCTCAATAAACCCGTGTAACTCCAGGCTTCATCAACAGTGTCGCCAAATCCTCCAGTCGCACCATCATACCGGAAGGGCCCTTTGTCAGAGGAAAAATAAATAAACCCCCGACCACGCATTTGAATCGGATCATAATCTGTACGAACTGTGAACGCCGCAAAATTTCGAAAATTGAAATTAGAAAAATATGTTTTTTGCTCGGGGGACACCGTGCCCCAACCAAATTGAAAACGAAGATCCTCTTGCCCGGTGCAGGCGACCTCCACAAATTTTTGCGCTCCCACTTGCAAAGTATTCATTGAAACCAAAGTGGCACGAGCAAATTCTTCTTGCCACTGTTTGATCGAATCATTCACAACGTAACGAATTTGCGACTCGCTGGCGGAGATCGAGGCCGAATCGATCGCAATACAATAATTTACAGTTTTGGTGTTATTCAAAAACCAAGGGTTGTGGGCATCGCGAAGAATTTCTCCACCAGAAGAAACCCAACCGGAACCGGCAAATGTCACATCGGAAAAAGAAAGAACTCCAGCACAAAAAGCACTCGCAAAGAAATAGAAAAATCGCATCGGCGTTCGCTTGTCCTCAACAAACAACGAAGGTTTTAAATTTCGATTCATCAAAAGACTCTGAAAAAATCTTTTCATAAGTGCCCCTCATCCTAAGAACTAATACTAAAAACTAATACAAAAAACCAAGCCAGCGAACACTCGTGCTCAGTCCGCTCGGTCGACATTGTCCGAGCTCCCACTCTCTGCAGGAGCCCTGACTATACCAAAATATAAGACCTGTACCTACTGCTTTTGATAAATACAATTTGTTTTCTGCCCAGCAGCTTCAGCGGACACGGTCAGCTGGTTACCTGCTCGAACAATCTCACCTTGTCCTGATACCAACAGGGACGCATGGTGAAGCTCAGCAAGCATATAGACCATCTTAAAGTTCAGACTTTTTTGATCAGGCGACCAAGAGAGTGAAAAAATATCGGCTGACGACATCGTGCCACTCACGACTTTCGATTTGAGCGCGCCAACTTCATATTCATCCTTGTCGAAACTCAAGTACTGACTTCCCACTTGCTTGATCTCGACCGAACTATCATGAGTGCCTTTAGTGTCGGTACAAGTACCCCTCCAAGAACCAGAAAAATCCGTATAGGCGAGAGCCTCAGATTTCGTAATATCCAACTTTGCCAAAGTCTTTTTTTCTGCTAAGGCTGTGACTTCGCTCCTGTTCGCAGCACCAAACACAGACCGAGAAAAAAATGAGGCATGCGCACCAGATGAGATCGCCATTGCCAGCATTACGATTGTTTTAAATCTTGTTTTCATGGGATGACCCTTTCACGCTTTATCGATCGCAAGCTGCACATCAGTGTAGGCAGACACGAACGATGTTTTGTTGGGCCCTTAGCAGCTCTAGCAGAATTGCCACAACCACACCGGGCTCTGAAGCCAGAATCGCACCAAAATTAGCCTATAAATATAATTGTTTTGTAGAATATTTTGGTTTTAGTTATACTTTAAATATAATTTATTCTCACCACCAGGACTTCTAGCGAGTCCACCTGGAGTAAGAGTCACAGAGGCAACAGAGTTATTGGAGACTTTGGAGGTAGAGATATCGAGGGCCAGAGTTATTGAAGGTTTTACGGATTTCGCTGAGGGGCAAAACACACACCTTCTTTTGAAAATTGCCAAAGGAGACGCATGAACGTTTACGATTCAACAGACTACAAAGAGTTTATCAAAGAAAAAGTACGTCTGTTGGGTACGAGCAAGAAGAAATTCAGTTTACGCAAACTCGCAGAAAAAATAGAGATCCAATACACCTACCTATCAAAGTGTCTGAATGACGAAAGTTCTCACCTAAATGAGGATCATCTCTTTCGCACCTGCCGTTGGCTTGAGCTTCTACCAAACGAAATTGATTATCTGTTTTTGTTACGCTCATGGAGCGCCAGTCACGACAGTCAGCGCAAACAGTTTTTGTTTAATAAAATAGAAAGGCTGCAAAAAGAAAATCGAATTTCAGCTGACGTTCAGGACTTTCGCTCAAATCAACTTCAGAGCGACATCAATTATCTCTTCAATCCATACACAGTGATCGTACATGTGGCACTACACATTTCGCCTTTTCAAAAAAATCCAAGATCCCTGGGCGCTGCACTCAATCTACCCTGGGAAAAAGTCAAAGAAACTCTGATCCATCTCGAACAAATCGGTTTCATTGAGCTCGAAGAAAATCGGGAACGAGTGAAACGAGTCAAGCAAAGTCAGCTTCACTACAGCACAGACCATCCTCTCATGCGGGCGCATCAAACTCTTTTGAAGCAGCTCATACAAGCACAACTCTTGAAAACTTCAGAGGAGCAAAAGACTTCGTTTTTGGCCACATTCTCTGCCGATGAAAAGTCATTTCGAAAAATTCAAACATGCTTTCGAGCGTTTTTGAAAGAAGTTGAACAAATCGCACGAAACGCTGACGACGAAAAGGTCTACCAGATCTGCTTCGATCTCTTTTCTTGGATGTAAGAGATGCCTTCTTTTTACAACAACCCTGAGGCCATATTGATAGCTAAGGCCAAGAGAGTGGTATTAAAGAAAAATGCAAATACGCAATGCACGAGCCCAAGACGGCGCATTCTCTTTGACAGAAAACTCACATCGGCAGTTTGCGCCGAAGTCCCCAGAATAAACGAGAAATATAAAAAATCAAAATAGTCTGGTTCTTCATTTCCTGGAAACATCAACCCACCATTGCCACCGCGAAGTTGATCTCGATAGAAGTCATGAGCATAGTGCAATGCAAACATCACGTGGGTAAACAACCAAGAGGTGCCGATCGACAAGGCGGCGAGCACAAGGTGCAAATAACGGTTTCCGCCCTGCAGCTCTCGAACAACCCCTAACTCACCGACGATCGAAAAAATCGAAAACAAAACCGATAGAATCATCAAGACGAGAATCAAGATCTGCCCTTCATCTTCCAGACGTGCACGCACACGAATTTTCTTGTGTGCCGAGCCAAAAATCATGATTGCCACCATCACAAGATAGCATCCAACTCCAGCGTTCCACCCGATCACGACTCTTGTCACTGATCTCGAGACCAATGTTGCCGGAACAAAAATACCAATCAATACTCCCAACAAAACCGCAGCAACAAGTCTTGGCCGCGCGGTGATCACACGCAAGAGGTAGGGTAACGAGAATGTTCTAGACGAACTGTCTTCTGACATTGTCTCTCCTAAAAACAGGACAAAATTTTACTCAAAAACAATTGCAGTAGCCCACAACAAGACCAAACTAAATCCGATATAGCTATTTCACCAACAAAGCTGCAGCAATTGTTTTTTCTTCTCTGCATCTAGATCTGTAGCATTGTTAACTAGCAATCGCCCGAGCTGCTTGATCTCTACACTCGAAGCCGCATCATATCGAATCAGTGCTGATGCCTTTGCTTTTGCAGCACCAAGATTTTCATCATCCACAATCCAACCCGCTTTTGTTGCCATTCCTCTTTGCCCCTCAAGATACATTCCTAGAAATGAAATGTGAAAGTCGACAATTCCATTTTGATCTTCGACTAAATAAATTTCATTTTGGCGACTGTCGGTCAACCAAACCACCCGACCTCTTGGGTCAGGTTGCAAAAACTTTTCTTGAACCAACACCAAAGACATCGCCAAAATTTCGACACGAAAGTAGTTATCAATCGCCCGAATTAGATCTTGCGAAGAATTTTGAAATTCACATCCAATCACCTTCGCCGAAAGATGGCGTATGATCGCCTGGGAATCAAACTCCGAACCCTCAACATAGAATCGTCCATGTAGGTTTTGCCCAACTTGCAATACAAGACTTTCAGGCCTAATAAAGCCCACTCCACGCGAGTTCACATTAGCAATTGCCAATTCTCCCGAATCTTTTGAAACGAATCGAACATTATGAAGATCTCTCACTTGAACCCGATTGGGTCTCCATGTGTGTTCTCTTTTATTGTTCTTCACTAACCCAGACGAAAAAAGTTTTTTAAACAAGGACATCATTCCTCCACACCCTCTAGGGTATAAGATTCACGAAGGAATGCAAGGATCCTCACCAAGGTTCTGTGTTTTCACACATCGGCATTTGCTAGATCAGTCGACTTAGAACCACTGGTTTAGCCAGCTGCGATCTTTGGGATTTTTGGCAATTAATCTGACTTTCTGTGAACAAACGTATGGACATCCCGACACCTTCAAGACTTTTGCATCCATTTTTTTGACAAAATAATCTGGCAGATAGGCAATGGCACGTCCTTCGACGACAAGGGTTTCTAATAGCTTCAAACTTGATGTCAAATAATCAACTCGACGAGGAAATTTGTCGTCACGCCAACCATCAAGTGACTGTTTAAGGCCCACTCTTCCCAATAGCGGATGATTGGGGCTGACAAATGAAAACTCAAGCACCTGCTCAATCGGCACAACCTTTTTTGCTTGAGCCATCGCATATAGAGCATGGCCTTGACCCACAACCGTTTGAAAGTGAGGTTCTGCGAGAACCTTGCTGGACAAACCAAGATGCGTCGGCACATCAGAGGTCACCAGGGCGAGGTGGGCCTCGCCGCTGGCAACCTGGCGAAGCGCCTCGGAATCATCGGCAGCGTGAAACTCAAAGGTGCATTGGGGATATTTTTTTCTCAAGTCATGACTGATTGAAACCCCCATCTCAGAGAGAAGAATCTCCGGTCCCGCAACCACAACTTGAATTCGCCCTTCATGGCCAGCCAGTTCAAGTCTAGCCGCCTCTTCTAACTGCACAATATCGGCCGCTCGCTTTTGAAAAATCTTACCATGATCGGTGAGCTTAATATTCCGACCTTCACGTGAGAAGAGTGAGACTTGAAGCTCATCTTCAAGCCGAGCTACGGCCTTACTTAGAGAACTTGGTGAGACATGTAATCTCTCGGAGGCCCGGTGAATGTTTTCTTCTCTCGCGACACCCAAAAAATAACGTAATTCAAATATTTCCATATTCGACACAATAGTTTCTTTTTTATTTCTTTTTCAAGAACAAAATTAAGTTTAGATTTCGACCCATGAAAGCAAATAGATTTTCCAAATTGATTCTTCCAAACCAAAAGATTCTTCGAAATCGAATTGTAATTCCACCTATGGCCTCTCAAACGGCAGACCAGAGTGGTCAAGTTACCGAGCAAACGCTCGCTCACTACGAACGATTAGCTGGTGCCGAGCCCGGCCTGCTCATTGTTGAATATAGCTTTGTTCACCTGAGCGGCAAGAGTGAAGCCCAACAACTCGGAATTCACAGTGATTCGCAAATCGAAGGTCTCAGTCAGCTTGCCCGTACCATCCAAGAGAGCGGAGCCCTAGCCGGAATTCAGATCACTCACGCCGGAGGAAAAACCGAAAGAAGTTTAACCGATGGAAGTCTAATGGCCCCGAGCGAAGTCATTGTACCCGTAAAAAACCGCTCTCTTGAGCAACCAAATTCGATGCAAGAAATAGAAATCAATCTTTGGAAACAAGCCTTCGCGGCTGCTGTCGATCGAGCGGTACTTGCCGGCTTTGACCTTGTCGAGTTTCACGCAGCTCACGGGTATGGTTTGAATCAGTGGCTTTCAGGTATCACCAATCAACGCTGTGATCTGTATGGACACGATCAAATTGGACGAACACGACTGCTCGTCGAGATTGTTGAATCTGCTCGAAGACGTCATCCCCAGCTTCTATTGTCGGTCAGAATTCCAGGGCAAGACTTTATGGACAACGGCCTTAAGCTGAGCGACTCCATTCAAATTGCGCAAACACTAGAAAAGTCTGGCGTCGACATCATTCATGTTTCCTCCGGCATTGGCGGCTGGAAGCGTCCCGATTCACGCAGCGGAGAAGGATATCTCGTTGCCGATGCAGAACAGATTCAAGCCCAAGTCAAACATCCCGTCATTGGTGTCGGCGGCATTGAAACTGGCGTTTTCATAGACGAAAGTCTCCAAACAAATCGTTTAGCATTAGCAGCCGTTGGCCGCGCAATTCTCAAAGACCCCAGCGGATGGAGAGAAAAGAACATGAATCAAAATGCCCTCTCTCGATCGGAGGGGAAAGAAAGCTAGAGCAATGACCATATTGAAGATCATTGCCTATCTTTTTGACTTTAAGCACTCGCATCCAGCAAAGAACTCAGTCGCTCTTCCCGTGAGAGGGGCCTTGCTATTTGCCACCCTCATCACCACAAAAATCCTTACTATAATTTTGAAAGTTCCTTTGGACTTACTTTTTTCTTCGTCTTGATATCCAAAATCAATTCTTCATTTTCGTTTTGAATATAGACAGGAAGATCCTGTTTAGCTCCTCCACTTTTTTTCCAAATATCAGCGAACCACTCTAAAACCAACATCGTACACGTGCCATAAAACTCATTGAGAGCTTTGATACCCTTTGCGGTTTTGGGTTCATCCATCACGCCTTTTTCTGCGAGCTTCGCTACATTTTTTAATGGATTTCTTTCTTTGACATAAAACTCGCCGAAATTTTCAAGCTCTCTTCCATCTGCACCAACTTCGTGTATGGTCAGGCCATAATCCTGGCCATCATAGATAGTCAATTTCAGCCAACGAGCTTTTTTGTCAAAAGA
>CAYONZ010000030.1:0-31555 GCA_964405465.1 uncultured Bdellovibrionales bacterium
GCTCATTTCTATTGCTTCCGCTCGCGACGTCCGACCAATTGAGGACACGCCCTAATTTTTCTGCAAAATCTTTTGTGCTGTCTCAGATGGAGAAACGGGTCGGCTCATTGATTTCATGAGTTGTTGCGCTTGCAGTTCTTTTGAAATTTCAAGCTTGGCGTCATGTGCAGACTGGACAATGGTCTTGAGTTTTGGATTGGAGTTTATCTCGGGGGCAATTTCTGAAAGTAGATTGTTGAGTATATGAATATATGTATTCTGGAGAGCAACTGAAGTGGCCTTGTTTTTTAGAGCGTCAATTGCTTCGGCCGAGATCTTTTGCAATGAGGTCTCGAATGAGTTTATCTCTTTAAGTTCACGCCGAACCTTGGTGTAAAGAGATCCGCGAATGCCGTCAGTATCAGGGCGCGCCAATACAATTAGTAATGCCGAATATAGTTGTGCAACGGCTTCGGGGTTTGCCTGTGCAAGGTCCGAGATTGGTTGATTTGCTTGAAGCCGTTGAGCACGAGCGAGACGTTTATTGATGAGATCTGTCATTTGCTCGGAGTTCTTCATCGTGAGTTCCTGTGTTTCGAACTCGACCTTAGCCCAGGTCAAGGATTGGCCCACGAAAGTGAATATTGCCGCTGCAATCAATATGAATAGGAATCTGTTTGCTGAGATTCGAAAGTTCAAAGTATTGTCGACCATTTTATCTCCGAAAATAATCAGCGCCCCCTCGAGGGCACTTTTGTTAACACCCGTCTAAGATTAGTGGTGATTATATGGCGGGGCAAGGGTGATCCTGGTCTAGGATTTATTTACGAAAACGGTGCCGAATTTTGTTCCTTCACTGCATTTTATTTGCCAGAATCATGAGCTGAAGGTTGAACAACATTATAGGAGGCATCTTTTGAAAAATCTTTTTTCGAGCCTAATGGTATTGGCAGTTGGATTTGCGGTTACAGGCTGCGCGCCGTCGGCATCACAGCTTAAGAAAGTCATTGAAGAAAACCCTGAGATAGTTTTCTCAGCAATCGAAAAACATCCAGACAAGTTTATGAAGACAGTTCAGGAGGCTGCGCAAAAGGCTCGTGCTGTTGAAGAAGAGAATTATCGTAAAGAGGAAGAAACTAAGCGTGAGGCGGAGTTCAAGAATCCTTTGAAGCCGAATGTCGATGAGAAGCGCGCAATCAAGGGTAGCAAAACGGCAAAGGTTACCATTGTAGAGTACTCTGATTTTCAATGTCCGTTCTGTTCACGTGGCCACGCAACTATGAAGAAACTTTTGGCTGATTACGATGGAAAAGTGAGAGTGATTTTCAAGAATTTTCCGATTGAACGTATTCATCCAAATGCTCGAATCGCATCACAGTATTATGAGGCCATTGCTCTTCAAGATACAGAAAAAGCCAACAAGTTTCATGATATGATTTTCGACGATCAAGAGTCTTTAGGGGAAAAGGGTGAGGCTTTCTTAAAGGAACTAGTTAAGAAAGTGGGAGCTAACGCTGCTAAAGTAGCAAAAGATATCACATCTGATGAAGTGAAGAAAAGAATTGAAGAGGACAAAGCGGAAGGAGAGAAGTTTCAGTTTAGTGGCACGCCTGGGTATTTGATTAATGGGGTGTCATTGCGCGGTGCTTTTCCACCGGATGAGTTCAAGAAAATTATCGACCGTCATCTGAGTAGCAACTAAGTCGAATTGAGTAAAATATGGATTCAAAAAAAGGGGCCCTAGGCCCCTTTTCTTTTTTGCTTTTTTGGTGGCTCACGCATATGACAGAGGGACGTAGAATTGGGTATTGCTCTAGGTTAGAGGTTATCTCAAGATGAAGATGGGAGTCTTCACGATTTCATGTTTTGGGTAACTGGTCGTGACAAATTCGCGAAAATGACAATCATCTTGGCTGAGCTTCGAGTCGGAATATCTAGAGGTTCAACCTTGATGGACATGCTTGCAGAGTTTTGATTGTCGCATTGGCGCAAGAGAGATTGGTGCAAGCCGAAGCTTAGTTGATAAAAAGTAGATGCAAATTAGATGCAAAGTTGACAAGAAAGTTGGTGTTAGCCATGGCAGATCAAAACTTTACAGAAAAAATTGATGCGGTTTCTGGGGCTGGAGTTGAGCCAATTGGTGGCGATCATGTTTCGGCTCGAGGTGCAGCTGACGAGATATCGAAGACCAAGGCCACAAAGCCGAAATGGTTGAAGGTGCGTGCTCCAGGTGGGGAAGAGTATGTGCGCATCAAGGATATGTTGGGAGATTTAAAACTTGCGACTGTTTGCCAAGAGGCGCGCTGCCCGAATATTGGTGAATGTTGGGGTGGAGGCACCGCCACCTTCATGTTGATGGGTGAAGTGTGTACTCGTGGCTGTAAATTTTGTGCCGTAAAAACCGGAAATCCTCGAGGAAAAATTGACAACGAGGAACCTGAAAAAGTGGGACTGGCCATTTCTAAAATGGGTCTTGAGTATGTCGTGCTGACATCTGTAGATCGAGATGATCTGCCCGATCAGGGGGCTGCGCACTTTGCCCGTACGGTGGAGGTCATTAAGCAGCAGGCGCCTGAATTGATTGTTGAAGTGTTGACTCCTGATTTTCGGGGCCGACGTGACTTAGTTGAGGTTTTGGTAAAATCGAAGCCAGATGTTTTTGCGCAGAATGTTGAGACAGTTGAGCGGCTCACACGTCGGGTGCGTGACGTTCGTGCAGGTTATCGCCAGACTTTGGATGTTTTAAAAATGGTGAAAGAGATAGATCCGACTCGATACACTAAGACATCGATCATGCTGGGTTTAGGTGAAGAAAAAGATGAGGTTTTACAGACATTGAAGCACCTGCGTGAGGTGGGATGTGATGTGGTCACATTCGGTCAATATCTTCAGCCTACCTCGAAGCATCTTAAGGTTGAGCGCTTTTATTCTCCTGAGGAGTTTCAGGAGTGGCAGTCGGTCGCCGAGGGCATGGGCTTTTTGTATGTTGCCAGTGGGCCGTTGGTTCGAAGTTCTTATCGTGCTGGTGAGTTCTTTATGCGTGGAATTGTTGAGAAACAGCGTCAGCATGCGAAAGAGTCATTGTCAGAGTAGCCGTATCTGTGAGTAAATTTTAATTAACTGAAATTTGTTTAAGGTGAATACAAGTAAATTTGGCTGATGAGATGAGTAGGAACTTTTTTTCGTGGCCGGGGTGAAGATTTCGCGGTCGTGCTGAACGATTGGGGTTTGGAGTTGTTTCAAGTAATATTGAAACAATCCGGAATGCTGACCTGAGATTTACTTGAATTTGATTGAGAATCGAGAGGGAGAAATTGTATGGCGTTAAAGAATATTCAACTTCCAGAGCTTGGTGAGGGTGTTGCTGAAGGAGAATTAGTCACCTGGCTGGTTAAGGTTGGGGACAAGATTTCAGCGGATCAAGCAATTGCCGAAATGATGACTGACAAGGCAACCGTTGAGGTTCCAAGCCCAACGGCAGGGATTGTAAAGGAAATTAAGTTTAAAGAGGGTGAAATCGTCTCGGTTGGATCGACCATGATTGTAATTGAGGCGGACGGTGCTGTGACGGAATCTCCGAAGCCATCGCATAAACCTGTCGACGTGGCTCCGACGGGCAAGGCGAATGCGCCGGTAGCGAGTGTGATAGCTAAGTCAGCGACTCAGGTCGTATCTTCGGGCATGGTGAAATCGACTGGTGGCTCGAGCCTTGATGTTGTTCCGCCAGCTGCGGATACGAAAGTTTTGGCGACTCCTGCGACGCGAAGATTGGCGCGTGAAATGGGCGTGGATATCAATCATCTCCAAGGTTCGGGTCTTGCTGGTCGGGTCACTAGGGAAGATGTGACGGCTGCAAATGAAGGATCTTCTGGGCCTTCTTCTGGTGGAATGCCAGGAGTGGCATTGCGAGGTATACCGATGCGTCCACTAGCCAGTGGGGGAGAAGAGGAGAGAGTACCTTTGAAGGGAATTCGCAAAAAGATTGCTGAAAACCTTCAGATGGCAAAGCAAATCGTCCCGCACTTTACATTGGCGGATGAGGCAAATGTCACGCAGCTTGTGAAAGTGAGAGAAGAATTGAAAGCCGTTGCTGAAAAGTCAGGGCTCAAGGTGACCTATTTACCTTTTGTGATGAAGGCGTTGATCGCAACGATGCGAGAATTTCCGATGTTCAATGCTAGCATTGATGATGCTTCCCAAGAGATTGTTTATAAGAAATATTTTAACATTGGATTTGCCGCCGACACTCCAAATGGGCTTTTGGTTCCGGTGGTGAAAGATGCTGATCGCAAGACAGTTGCTCAGATCAGTCGTGAAATTGCAGATTTGAGTTCGCGAGCACGTGCTGGGCAATTGAAATCAGAAGAAATGAAGGGTGCGACCATCACCATTACCAATATTGGAAGTGTAGGTGGGTTATTTGCGACTCCGATTATTAATCATCCTGAAGTGGCAATCATGGGGATGTACAAAATCTATGACAAGCCCGTAGTAAAAAACGGCCAACTCGATGTTGAGAAAACAATGAATTTCACCATTACCGCAGATCATCGTTTGATCGATGGTGCAGTGGCGGCGAATTTTTTAAAGGCATTCATCGGAAGAATTCAAAATCCAGGTGCTTTGATGTTGGATATGATTTGATCAGTGTGAGGTGTTTGTGAGTGCAACTCTTGGTTCAACAGTAGGTAGTGGTTCAATGATGTATGATGTTTGTGTCGTGGGTGCGGGGCCCGGGGGCTATGTTGCTGCGATTCGAGCTGCACAGTTGGGGCAGAAGACTGTTATTATCGAACGTGAATTTCTCGGTGGTGTTTGCCTAAACGTTGGATGTATTCCCTCAAAGGCTTTGATTTCAGCTGGGCATTTCTTGCATCGAATGAAACATGATGCTGCTGAAATGGGTTTGAAGTATTCGGGCGACGTCGCTGTCGATATGGGCCAGATGCAAAAGTGGAAGCAATCCGTTTGTGATCGAATGGCAGGTGGTGTTGAGCAGTTGCTTAAAGGGAATGGCGTTGTTATCAAGCGAGGCGAAGCAAGTTTTAAATCTACAACAGAATTGGTAGTTAAGTCCGCGAGCAGCAGCGAAGTGATCGTCGCTAAAAATTATATACTTGCTACGGGTTCTCGACCGGTTGAAATTCCTGGTTTTGCTTTTGATGAAAAGACGGTGTTGTCGTCGACAGGTGCATTGGCGCTGAGTGAACGTCCAAAAAAAGTAGTTGTCATTGGTGGTGGATATATTGGCTTAGAGTTGGGCTCGGTGTTGCGCAACCTTGGTGTCGAGGTCACTGTGCTTGAAGCTGGTAAGGCTCTGCTTGCGGGAGTAGCGGATGTTGATGCGGTTCAAGTTGTGGCCCGTCGCTTGAAGAAAAATGGCGTTGAGGTGGTTTTGGAGGCAAAGGCCAAGAGCTATCAAAAGACTAAGTCGGGCATTGAGATCTTGGTGGATATCAAAGGACAAGAAAAGAAAATTGAAGCGGATAAAGTTTTGGTCACGGTCGGACGTCGACCGAATTCAGATCAATGCAACCTTAAAGGAATTGGACTTGTGATTGATGAGCGAGGGTTTGTAAAGGTCAATGCACAACGACGCACGAATATCGCAAATATTTTCGCAATAGGCGACTTGGCTGGGCAGCCAATGTTGGCTCATAAAGCGAGCTACGAAGGCGTCCTGGTTGCAGAAGTGATTGCAGGGCAGAACCGTGCGTATGACGTCAAGACAGTTCCGGCGGTGATTTTTGTAGAACCCGAAATTGCATCTGCAGGTTGGACTGAAGAAGAGTGTAAGGCCAAGGGTTTTGCCGATTTGAAAATCGGCAAGTTTCCATTTGCTGCCAATGGCAGGGCGGTTTCGATTATGGAAACTGATGGGTTTGTCAAAGTCATTGCAGATGCAAAAACACATGTTGTGTTGGGTGTACATATCGTGGGCGCTGAGGCTTCGAATTTAATTAGCGAAGCTGCATTGGCAATTGAAATGGGGGCTCGGCTCGAGGACCTAGCGTTGACGATTCATCCGCATCCAACACTTGGTGAAACAATGATGGAAGCGGCTGAGGCGGCACTTGGCCATGCGATTCATGTTATTCAAAAGCCACTTACGGCACGCAAAGAAAGCGCGAGTTCGGTCACGGTTCGGTAGATGTGTGAGTGCACTTTTAAGTGATTCTGAAAAATTTCTGATTGAACGTTGGGGATGTGTTGACTACCTCGAGTCTCAAGATCGCCAGTTGCAATTGGTGGATCGGGTGTTTAAGGGTGAGCAGCCTGAAACATTGGTGGTTTGTTCGCACCCCCCAGTTGTTACGCTGGGTCGTGGAACCAGACCTGGAGATGTATTTGGTTGGACCGGACCAATTGTGGAAGTGAGCCGAGGTGGACGAGCGACATATCATGGGCCAAATCAGATCGTTATTTATCCCATTTTAAATCTTGAATTTCGTAGTCGTGATTTACATCTTTATATGCGAGCACTTGAGAGTGCGATGGTTGAAGCGCTGAAGCTGATCGGTGTCAATGCCAGTGGGCGAACTTTGCAGACTCAGGTTGGAGATGAAGCGCCGGTAGAGTCCACTGGAGTTTGGATAGGACCACGTAAACTTGCTTCAATTGGTATTGGAGTGAAACGTTGGATATCTTATCATGGGTTGGCACTTAACTTTGACCATGATCCAGAGGCATTTGTAGGAATGAACCCATGTGGGTTCACGTCGCAGACCATGACAAGTGTGGAGGAGATTTTGGGCCGACCGGGCGATCGCGAAAAATTTGAAAACCTTTTGCTTAGTGAACTGCAAAAGGCACTGTCTACTAAGTCGCTAGGACCAAACAACTAAAAGTTATTTGGTCCTTGTTCTTGGATTGAGTCACTGTATTTTTGAGAGTATTTGGTGGAACAAGCTTGCCTGGGTATTTTTTTGTTTGATTATTTCTTTTCAATACTGAATGCGACCTTTTTCACACCGGCGGTTTTGACGATGTCGATCACCTGAGTCAGCTTATCGAGAGTGACCTCGCGGTCAGCAGCTAAAATTGCCGCTGTTTCTGGATTTTTTTTCAGCAAATCAGTGATGTAAGAAGAAATTGTATTTTGGTCGGCGGCTTTTCCGTTGAGCATGATCTCCCCCGTCTTCGTGACCGTCAGATTGAGAGGTGTGACCGGGCTTTCTTGACCACTAGATGCCTTGGGTAAGTTCACATCAATTGAAGGTTTCAGTACCAATGGAGCCGTGACCATAAAAATTATTAAGACAACGAGAATGACGTCAACCAATGGAACCACATTGATTGCTGCTATCGGTTCGTCGTCATTTCCACCAATTGGGCCAGCCATTAGATTTTTCCTTTTCTTTTTGCATAGGCCATGCAGAGCTCACGGCAAGTTTCAATACTCTGAAAAATCGTTTTCACTTTCTTTTGAAAGTGATTGTAGGCAACGACAGCAGGGATGGCGACAACGAGACCAACTGCAGTGCTGACAAGTGCCTCAGCGATTCCCAGCATAACGGCCTCGTTGCCAGATCCGGTGTTCTGGGATAGGTCGCGAAAAGCCTTCATGATCCCAAGTACAGTACCAAGCAGCCCGAGAAATGGGGCATTGGATCCGATTGTAGCTAAGAAGTTCAATGAACGTTCAAGATTTGGTTTTTCAATCAGTGCGAATGAATTAAAAATTTCCCCGAGACCTTGGGTTCCGCTGTCTTTGACATAGCGAAGACCATAGCTCAGTGCACGCCCCTCCAATGAATCACGATCTTTGCTGATTTCTTCTAGGTCTTCGAGATTATTGGCTACAAGTGCTTCGCGGATGCGGTCTTTGGTTTTCTCGCTGCGTGAACTGACTTGACCTAAAGTGTACCAACGCTCAAGTATCAATCCAATACTTGCGATACTTATGAAAAGCAAAAACCACAATATGATTTCTGCTCCACCTTGAGATATGGCAAATAACTTTTCTGTCAGCATGAAAATCTCCTTAACAAGCCATTTTGTCGGCCCATGTACATTTGGCAAAAAGTCGAGTGTGGACTGCAGGTCTTTAATCGACAATTCGTGATTTCATTATTTCACTAAAGGAATGTGGGGTGGTCAAGAGGTGTCAGGGCTGGTCTCGGCAAGTCTAGAATTCGATTTGCCTTCCAATTGCCAACATTTGGCAAAGAGACTAGGATTGTCTGACAAATGTGTGCCCTCACATGGTCGGATGTCGCAAGCAGAAGCAATAGAGGTGAAATGAATGTGCAAGGCGGAGAACCGGTGGTGCTATTTTGACGACGAGTGATTGCAAATAACCTCTATTGCCTCTGCGTAGTAAGTCAGTCAAATGAGGACACATGCTTAGGAGAACGATGAAGAGTTTTTTACTAATTGCGACTGGGATTTTGGGTTTTGCCATTTTGGGTTCGTGTTCCTATGTCTGGAATTTCAAGGCGGGTCCAGAGGCAAATGTTATTGTGATCTTGGTCGAAAATCTTGGTGTGCAGAATCTCATCTGTGATGATATTGAAACTGAAAAATCGGGTTTCAAAGTGTTTTGTGAAGAAGGAGTTCGATTTACCCATGCTTTTGCTCCCTCGACGCTTTCTCAGGCCACACTGGCATCGATACTCACCGGCTTGTATCCATATGAGCATCAGGTTCGCACCAACGGTTCGAATGGTCTATCGGCTCGAGTCGTAACCGCAGCAGAGACTGCGCTCGAAAAGGGGTTTCGAACTTCATTCTTTTCAGGTGGGGCTCCCTTACTTCGCCGCAATGGTTTGAATCAGGGATTTGAAATTTTCGATGACAATATCAATCTTTCACTTCGTCGATTTTATCGCCCAGCAAGTGAAGTGAATCAATTATTTTTGAACTGGTTTGATTCGGAAGTAACACGAAAAAGTCGTGCGTTTTCGTTTTTGCATTATGCTGATTTGCAGTTCGGAGATATCGCGACAGAAAATGAGGCTGGTGAGCAGCGAGAACTCTCTTACCGAAGTCAATTTGAGGAAGTTGATGAGTCTTTATACAATCTTGTGACCAAGCTAAAATCCAAAGGTGTGTGGAACAATTCTTGGGTTTTTTTAGTCGGATTAAATGGAATTGTCGAAGAGGAAAGAGAGCATCAGTTAAGAGGAGCCAGTCTTTTTAATGAAACCACACATGTTTCATTTTTTGTTAAAAGACCAGGATTTCTTTTGCAAAAAGAGACTAAATCGCTGGCTAAGTTGGATGGGAATATTTCACTAACTGATGTTGGTGCGACGTTGTTCAATATTCTGGGTGAAACAAATGACGACGAAGGAAAGCATCTGTTCTCCATACATTCGCTTTTACCACTTTTAAAAAATCAGAAAGACAGTTTTGACTGGGATCGACGTCCTGTCCTTGTTGAATCAGCCTGGCCATCGTGGAGAAATCTTGGGCAAGATCGTTTAGCAGTACGGGTGGGGCAGTATCTATATCTTCATAATAGTAAAGGTCAGGTATTTGATTCTTTTTCTGATGGCTTTGAAGTGAGTGAGTTGGGCGAAGACTCTAAAGTATGGGCTTTGCGGAGTCAGTTGCGGATGAATCTTAATCAGTTGGGATTTGGTGTCTTCGACATGTCTTTGAAGCCGGGATTTGCAAAATTTGAATCGGCTCGATTAATCTTTGATCGCAAATCCAAAAATCTCGAGGTGATGCAGGAACTGAAACGTCTGAGTTTGAAATTTGAAAAGGATGCGGAGATATTTTCATGGAGAGCCTTGTTTGCTCTAAAGAATCAAGATTGGCCTGAATTAAAAGAGGTGGGAAGGCTCGCTGGGGAACGCTCTTGGGAGGTCGTTGCGCAGAGAAATATGGGAAAAAACAATGAACGACTTACTGATAAATGTTTTCAGTTCTTGCAAGAGTCGACTATTGTGGAGAACACTCGTGTTGTGCCGCGTGAGTGCGGAGGGAATGAACTTTTAGATTTGCGTTCCTGGCTCGATGAAACACAGATGGCATCAGTTCGGCAAAAAGGATTTGACGCATTTTTTCGATGGTATTTTGCTCGCCTTATTGAGCGAAGAATTGTTGCATATAACTACACCTTGGATTTCATTTGGGACACTAAAGAAAGCCATCTTTTGCGTCCAACGACCGCCGAGCTTTTTCTGTCCTTGCCAGAAAATAGATATTATTGGCAGCTTTTGAAGAAGAGATTAATTTGATTGAGGGCGTAAACTTGGTTACCGAAAGGATTTTCAATGTTCACTATAGCTAATGTTTTTGTATTGCTTATTGGTCTACTGCATTTCTATTTTTTAGTTTTGGAAATGTTTTTGTGGACAAAACCCAAGGGGCTCAAAGCCTTTTCGATGACTTCGCAGCAGGCAGAAGCCACCAAAGTCTTGGCCGCCAACCAGGGACTTTACAATGGGTTTTTAGCGGCAGGGCTGATTTGGGGTTTGCTTCACCCCTCGATGTTGATGGGGTTGCAAATCAAGATATTTTTCTTGAGCTGCATTCTTTTGGCTGGCCTATATGGTGCCTATTCAGTAGGTAAAAAGATTTTATTTATTCAGGCTCTTCCTGCTGCCGTGGCAATGCTGATACTTGGTGTATCAGCATTTGTATTTTAGGAAAAGGGAACTAGGTTTTTGCGTTGTCGATCGTTTGTTGCTCTAAGCCTGGCTTGGAAATGTGTTGTCGAGTGATGATTCAAGTTTACCAACGTTTAGAACTCCAAGCCAAAATGCAAGTTGCGGATAGGAGCTAGCGATGATGCGCGAAAGATATTCAAGTTCAACTTGCTCGTGCTCTAAACTGAAGAGCAGTGCTGGAGGAACCGAATGACTGAGGAAAATTAGGTGGTCGTCACTTTGTAAGCGCACACTGTTGACGGACATGTTTACAGAATTATCTAAACCTAGAAGTTGATTGGGTAACGCGGGCAAGATTTCCCCTGGTGAACTGAGGTCCATAGCAAGGTCTAAGGAAGTGGCCAAGGGAAGAATACCGCGACCCTTACGCGAAAGAAAAATTTGCGGCTGACCGACCTGGGCCCAAACAAATTCTTCATTGTCGAAGACCCCGCATAGAAGTTCGAGCCCGGTTTTATACTCAGAGGCATTCTCCTCACGATAGATTTGTTCATTTGCAAGAAACATGGAAATCCGCAAATTATTGGCTGAGCTTGAAAGACACGACATCTTCTGAAAAGGAGATGTCACTTCGCGGTCACCTTGAGCGAGAGCGAGGTAGTCTTTGATTTGCGTAACGGCCTTCTGTGCGGATTCACTCGTTCCCCAGGGGGTTGCAATGACCAAGAGTTTTGAAAGTGTGTCGTAGTCGACCAGCGGAAGTGGGCGAAACTGTTTTCCTCCATAAGAACGATGCTTCAAGTTCAATGACATTATTGAATTCCTATTCCTTTGAGCTTTAGTTTCGCACGTTTGTAGTATTCGCCGTTGATTCGATCCATTTGCATGATTTGCTTCCAGCGTTCTTGTGCAGCTTCAATATTGCCCATTCCCTCTTGAACAACACTTTCTTCGTAGATGCTTCTGAGTTGTGAATTCAGTTCACGTTGGAGCTCGCGCCCAAGTTCACGGCCAGATTCACTAGTTGGGTCGATTAGCATTGCTTGGTCAACGTTTGCCAAGGCTTCTTTAAGTCGTCCCTGTTTTTGCAGGTCTCTAGCACTAGCAAAATGCTTGCCCGTTCGTTCTGCCATGTCTGATTTGATTCTTTGAATACTGGCTATCGATCGTGCCTTGTTACCATCTGGATCTGGCAGTGATGTAGCCGAATACTTTTGGTATGCAGCGATTGCTTCATGGTATTTCTGTTGTTTCTCAAGTGCGACACAGGCTTGATATTGGCCACGCGATTGACGAACTCGCTCTGCAAATGCTTTTTCATTGGATTCCTTTTGGTGGTAGGCTTCTTCGCGTTTTTTCACCATGCCTATAAATAAATCGATTTCGGGTCGATTGGGATCATTCTCGATGACCAATGCTAAACAAGTACGAATTTCTGTTTCATTCATAGTCTTTTCAGCAACTGTTCTGCATAGATTCACTTGCTCGTCGATTTGTTTATTTCTTTCTGCCAAAAGTCTTTGGGTTTCTAAAAGGGCACGTTTGTCATCGATCACACGAAGGTTTTGTTCACACAATCCTGCCTGATAGATGGAGTCTTTGTATCCTTTGGGAAGATCGGTGTGAATTCGCTTGAAATTCATCAATGCATTGGCCCAATCCTTTTGCATCATCTGGCCTCGGCCGATGCTATATTTTTCTTCTATAAATCGTTGTTTCTCTTTTGAAAGTTTTGAAAACTCTGAGTCCTCTTTGGTTGTTGTTGTGGTGGGCGCTTTTGCTGAGTCATCGGTTGCAAAATAGGCCCCCAAGAGGACGACGATACCAATCGCAGCATAGATGACCATTTTTTTCTTAGGTGGAGAGTTTGCCGCCGCTGGCGAAGGATAGCCTCTTGCCATTTGTTGATCTAGCCTAAGAGCTCCACCGTTTGGAGAAAATGGGACGGGCATCGTTTGTTGAGAAAAAAGTGGTTGTGCGTGAGTGATCGAGGGTAGCACAGGTGTGCGCATCATATCGTTTGAAACCACGGCCAATCGTTGTTGAAAATTTGGGTCACGTATTTCAAATGTGACCTGAATGTCTTGAATGAGAATGACGTCGTTGCTTAGTAGAGGGTGAGCTTGGTTTGGTGGTAATAGTTCTCCATTTAAAATGGTACCATTTGAACTGCCGAGATCAGTTACGAAAAATCGTCCTTCAGTTTCAACGATCTCGATTTGTCTTCGGCTTACTTTGTTGTCGGCGATAACGATAGAACAGCTTTCGTCTCGGCCGAGAATCCACTGTTCTCCCTCGAGCCTTAGTACTTCGTCAGGTTTATTGGGAATAACAATTTTGAGGTATGGAGTGTTTTGAATTTTGCCTACAAAAGTAGGTTCGTGGTCTCCATTGAATCCGTGTTGATCTTGATGAAATGATTGCTGAAAATCTGGTTGGCCACTTATCGAAGGCAGGAACTGACTTCCCTGAGTTGCAATATGTTGACTTTGTCCATCGTGTTGGACATTGGACTCCGTTAATTTGATTTCGAACGAATAGTCCTGCAGGACAAATGTCGAGTCCTCGGTAAAAGTGTGCTCGTTGATGTTTTTGCCGTTGAGACGTACGTTTCCAAATTTCGAAAGAGTCTTAATTTTCCAAGCTCCATCTTCGAAATATATTTTGAAATGTTCACGTGAGATCGCCGCGTCCGCCATCAGAGGGACTTGATTAGAGTTGCTGCGTCCGGCAAGGTACTCGGTGTCTTGCATGAGCTCGAGTGTTTGAATTTCTCCTCCGTGACGAAGTACTTTCAGTTGAGCCACGGTTAGTGCCCTCCTGAACTGAGAAGGTCACACTCTTTTTTTACCAATTTTGCTTCTTGTGATTTTGGGTTTTTGTCATTGTCCAAAATTGTCATGACTTTTGACATTGCTGCCGAACAACGTGAATACATGTTTTTGTCTCGGTATTGGGCTCCCTGCTTAAGATAGAACTCTGCGGTTTCGTCTAGGGATTTCGCGGCGAGTGTTTCGTATCTAAAGATTAAAAGATTTTTAGGATCTAGTGCTCTTGCGGCCTGAAAACTCTGAATGGCCCGTCGATATTGCCCTTTTTGAAAGTCACGAAATCCCTCGAGAAAGTATTTTTTAGACTCCTCCATTCGAAGGCGTTCACCCTCGTTCGCATAGGTTTGCGATTTTTCGAGTTCCGTGACTTTTTTATCTAGAGCTTCCACTGTTTCCATTACCTTTTCATCGGTGTTTAATGTAGCGCGGTTACGCGCAGATTTTTTGTTTTCTGACAGGGCCACATAGGCAATGGCTGCAATGACCACCAGAACTACAGCATAGAATGCAGTTTTATTTTCCTTCTTTGTTTGAGCTGGTGGTGGCGGCGGAGGAGCAAATGGCGGCGGCTGTTGTGCAAAAGGGTTTTCTTGTGGTGAATGGTGAGCCGGGGAATAGATGTTCATTGGTTGTGATACAGGATGGCTCTGTGGCATCCCCGAATTTTCTAATGGATGTGGGTAGAGCTCAGCTCCATTTTGTGGAATGGGCATGAGACCTGCTTGTGGAGGATTGAAAAGATCTTCGAGGGACTCAATCACAAAATAGAGTTCGCTATGTCCAAGGCGAATGATGTCGCCATTCTGCAGGAGTGCTTCGGTCGTTAGTAGGTCGTTGACATACACCGGCTGTTTGCCGCTTACATTTCTTAAAAGCACGCCGGATTCGGTGATGTCGATGACCACATGTTGGCGACTACAGTGTCCATCACTGAGTGGAATACTATTCTCCGCACCACGGCCAATTGAGATTTGCGGAGGTAGCAATTGAAACACTTGTCCCTGATCGGGTCCTGATTGAACCGTCATTAAAAATCTTAATGTCGTTAGGGGAAGTGTTGCAACTGCGTTCATGCCTAATTGCTCCCCTCTGGTCTTTGAAGACAGATGACGAAGTAAATCGGTTCATGGCTGCCCATTATTGTTTGGCCCGAAAGAGACATGTCTTTGCCGTCTTGCCACTTAATTTCACGATGTGCCGATTCTGCTGGATTGGTAGATAAGGTTTGTATGAGCTCTCGGATGTTTGCCACAAGCGGAGCATCGGGTAATCGATCTAGGGCACAAGAAATAAACGGCCCATGGCCGTAGAAAAGGTGATCAAAAGCCGAGTTCGAACTTATGATGTTGCGATCTAGCGCACTCACCACCAGCGCTGGGGCTTGCAGCATTCTGACCAGACCAACTCCTTCGTGTTCACGGATCGACTGGGGTATCAGATTTTGATCTTGCCCGCCGGAGTCTCCCATACGGCTTAGGGCGCTCACAATATTTGAAGTTAACTTGGTCAACGCCTCGAGTTTGTATGAGGTTTGTACTTCTTGGGTTGACTCGCGAAGAGCATCGTCAAGTTGTGAATTGATTTCTTGAATTGGGTGTTCGATGAGTCGCATGAGTATGAGATATAAAATTACTCCAAAAAGGCTCGCGATCGCGATGTTTTGTATGAGTAGAGCAAAGGTTTGCGAACCATTCATCGCAATTGCACTCAAATCGTATTTAATAATGGCTTGAGCCACTAAAGATGGGGCGCCTGTTTCACCATTGTAAATATTAATGGGAACGAATGCTCCAACAGTATTGTCGTCAATTGCGACAAAGCCTTCTTGTGTGGCACGTTTCATTTTTCCCACAAATGAGTCTTGTGAAAAGCCACTTGAAAGCCGAGCTGGCGCCATGATGTGGCCATCCTGTGCCGAGACAATCAGTGCGAGTGTTACCCCCTGTTCGCGGTCAGCCATCTCCGTGCCGATCGAAAGTTCTCGGTGTTCAGCGATGGCTTTGCGATTTGCATCGGCCATGGTGCGAGCGATGGTGAGGGCCCGCCGACCACTTTCACTTTGAATACTAGTTTTGACCAGTGAAACCATCGGGAATGTCGACATCACAGAGACGATCGCAATAAATCCGATGACAAAAGACAAAATGGCAAAGCGGTATTCAATGTTTTGCGCGAGAGAATAAATTCCAGGCATCGCAACTTCATCGAAGTAATGTACTGCTTTAGAAAAAAATCCTTGGGCGAGCTGTCCCATGTTTTCAGCCGAAAAGCGAGGGGAAGAGCTCATCTGCGGCTGCATGTTCTGCGCATAATCGCCCTGATTTTGCTGATACAATTGGTGCGGCATTGTTTGATGCGGACGAGGAATGCCTCCGGTTTGAAAAGGTTGTCCCTGAGGCCATGTTTGCAAGGCGGTGTTACCATGCCTTATTTGCGGTGAGGTGGTTGGATAAGCGCTCACGTTATTTGGCATTTGAAATACACCAACTAAAATGTCGTGAAAGGCCACTTTGTCGCCAGACTTCAAGAGGTGGTTAGAAATGCGAACACCATTGACCACCACTCCATTGCGGGAGTTGAGATCACGAATGATGATTTTGTCTTCGGTGACAAAAATCTGTGCGTGTTCTTTTGATACCCCATTAGAGTTCAAACGGATTTGACATTCGGGTGCGCGACCAATCGAGTGTTGGCCGGGTTTGAGAGGAATGATCTGACCTGCATTGGGGCCAGTGAGAATTTTAAGTGCAAACATGTAGTTGATCCCCCACTTGCACCGATGTTTCGTCGAGAGTTCCACCTTTGAGCTCGAAAACTGAATCGGCTCCAAGGACATAGCGACTGACTCTCCATGGTTGTATAGAGTGATAGACGGCCTTCACCCGAAGATTTTTATCAACAAAGATTGCATCAATTGGAAAGCGCATAAAGAAGGTATGTATAGAAGGGCAGTTCGAAATCCATAGTGCGTGTTGGTTGGGCATCGTGGGTTTTCCCATCAAGCCCAACAGACGTTGTGAGAAACTCGTCGCGCGCTCGACAGACACTGCGATGTGTTTTTCATTGCGTGATTTGTTAACTAAAGTCGATTTCACTTCTTACCCCCGTAAATAAAGCTGAGGGCTACAGGTCCGAAAATTACAATGAGAACAGCGGGCATGATCATGAAAATCAAAGGCATCAGCATGAGCTGTGAGGCTTGAGCTCCCGCTTTTTCGGCACGCACAAATCGTTCTAGCCGCATTTGTGCTGATTGCTCTTTGAGAACTTTCGATACGCCCATTCCGGTAAGTCCTGAATCGATCACCATATTGGCAAAGCTCGTGACTTCAGGCATATCGAGACGATCAGCTAGTGCACGCATGGCTTCAGGCTCTTGCTTTCCGAGTCGAATGTCGTCAAGTACCGTGGCAAATTCGTTGGCAAGTACACTCTTGCCTTCGGAGCGATCGACTATGATTTGCATGGCGGCCTGAAAAGTGAGACCGGCCTCTGTTGAAAGAGCAAGAAGGTCGACATAGAATGGCATGGTTCGTTGAATCTCTCGTATGCGGCGATTCTTTTCTGCTTTGGCATGCATACTGGGCATTCTGAATCCGAAAGGAACAGCTGCGATGAAAATAAAAAGTGGCAGTTCGAGGTTCAAAGCCAAGTTCAGAAAAAAAAGTACGATCGGAAAAAAAACTCCCCAAAGAAGTTGCAGACCGATGAACTCGTCGACATTGAGTTCGTGAATGAGGCCACTTGTACGAATGATAGTTTCAATATTTTTACGGTATCGTTGATTTTTGATCTTAAGTGCATACTTGATGGTGAACTGATGTGCTAAGGCGCGTGAAGTTTCAATCATTGAAGAGCGTGATCGAACCGGTTTTGAAGCAGAGGCCCATGACAGTGCGCCTTCATTTTCTCCACGAGCAAAGAGTGTCGAAACGAAAAAGTAAACTGACATACCGATCATGAAAATGTAAAGCATCGGTAGTAATTCGCTTCCCATTTCGTTCCTTTCTGTGTTTCATATTTCTATGAAACAACTCGTTTTAGCTTCACAGTCTCCGCGCCGCAAAGAGCTGCTTGAAAAGGCAGGTTTTCGGTTCGAAGTACTCTCAATAGAAATATCGGAAATTCCCAATGAAAACATGAGTTTGGAGGACCAGATCAAAGACCTGGCCTGGCAAAAAGCGAAGGCCCTAGTTGACTCGGGTAAACTCATGAAAAGCCAAGAGAAATTGGTGTTGGCTGCAGACACTGTGGTTGTCTTAGAGCAAAAAATTATGGGTAAGCCCAAGGATCTTGATGAATCAAGATCGCACATCTGTCGACTCTCTGGACGAACGCATAGAGTGGTGACAGCGATTTGTATGTGGGACTTGGGAGCACAGAAATTTGAAACAGCGGCCGAGTGGGCTGATGTGACGTTTCGAAATTTGACCGAAGCTGAAATTGAAGAATACGTGGTCAGTCGTGATGGAATGGACAAGGCGGGTGCCTACGGCATTCAAGGTCCAGGACGTGCTCTGGTTGAAAGTCTAGATGGAAATTTCGATAATGTGATGGGTTTGCCAATAAATCTTGTAGAAAGGCTATTGAAAAAAAATGGATGGATCGTCGATCGCCGATAATTTGGCGAGTGTGTATAGAAAAATAAGAAGCGCCGAAGCTGAAGCCGGACGATCGTCTGGGGCAGTCCGTTTGATTGCGGTAAGCAAGACCAAACCCATGGCTGATATTCTGTTGGCCTGTTCTTCTGGGCAAATTTGTTTTGGTGAAAACTACGTTCAAGAGGCAATTGAAAAAGTTCAGGCTATAGGGGCGAAAAATATAAAATGCTCTTGGCACTTTATTGGTCACCTGCAAACTAACAAAGCGAAACAAGTTGTTGGAGTTTTCGAGATGATTCACTCGGTTGATCGTCTGAGTCTGCTTGAAGTTTTGCACAAAGAGGCGAGCAAAAAAAATCTGCGGCAAAAGATTTTACTCGAGGTCAATTTGGGCGGAGAGCAAAGCAAGAGTGGAATTTCGCCAGAGGACGTTCTTAAGATTTTGCAAGTTGCGGTTGATATGCCTTCTCTTGAGGTGTGCGGCTTAATGGCCTTGCCTCCGCTTGGAAACGAACAAGAGTCACGTGCACATTTTGCTACACTTCGTGGTCTTCTCAAGCAGGGGCAGACCTGGCTGCAACAAAATCGACCGCACGCAGCTTCGAGTTTTGTGGAACTTTCGATGGGAACCAGTCATGATTATGAATGGGCAGTGCTTGAAGGCGCCACAATGGTTCGTGTGGGCACTGAGATTTTTGGCAGTCGAAGTTGATGTCTGAAAAAAAGTTGTGGTCGCCCATTGTCGACTTGCGAGGTGGTAAGAATGATAAAGAATAAAAAGATCGGTTTTATTGGTGTCGGAAATATGGGACAAGCGATGATCAAAGCCCTTGTGGATAGTGGGACAGTTCTTGGCTCACAGATCTATGCTTCGAATCGTACCCCTGGGAAATTGAAAAAAGTTGAAGAGTTGTATGGCGTGCAGACTTTGCCCACCAATGAGCAAGTGGTAGATGCTTCCGATATCATCGTGATCTCGGTCAAACCTCAGGACCTGGCTTCGGCGATTGAGCCAATTTCATCTTCGTTCCATTCGGGGCATTTGGTTGTCTCAATTGCTGCCGGATTTTCACTGAAGTCATTAAAAAAGCTTTTGCCTGAAGTGCAAGCGATTGCGCGTGCGATGCCGAATACTCCAGCGACTATACGCAAGGCTGTTGTTGGTTATTGTTTAGCTCAGGGATCAGAGATTTATGAAGGCACAGTCGAAGATCTTCTGAATCCGCTTGGCTATGTGGTGCAAGTGCAAGAGGGCGATCTATTCGAATCATTGACAGTCTCTTGTGGTAGTGGCCCAGGTTTTATTCTCGAGATCATGCAGTACTGGCAAGAGTGGCTTGAAGAGCACGGCTTCGATGCCCCCGTCGCCCGAAAAATGGTTGTCGAGACTTTTGTCGGAACTTCGTTGATGGCACAGAGCTCAAGTGACACGACTTTGATCGAGCTACAAGAACGAGTAGTTTCAAAAAAAGGAGTCACTGCTGCGGGATTGGACTCCATGCGCGAATTGGAGCTCGAACGTGCTCTTCGATTTAGCTTTGAAAAAGCCGTTTTGCGTGATCGTGAAATCGAGCGCAATACAGCGAAATCTTGAGCTGGCTTTGATCTGGACTTGTGGCGATGCCTGGTTCTTTGTACCCTGATAAAAGGTAGGGCTGTCGGTTTTTTCGGCAGAAGTTATGGATGATGACAAATCCCTACCGACCAATCAAAGGTCACGGAGGGCCGGAAAATGAAAATAGCTCCAATTGATATCGCTCATAAATCGTTCTCAAAGAAAATGCTCGGATTTGATCAAGATGAAGTGATCGAATTTCTTCGTGATGTAGCAGACCAAATGGAAGAAATCATTCGTGAACGAAACTCACTGAAAGAGGGACTTCGCGAAAAAGATCTTTCCATCATGGAGTATCGCGATCGTGATGAGACTCTAAAGGCGACGATTACCACCGCAACGCGAATGTCAGAACAAATTCGAACTGACGCCGAACGTGAAAGTAAATTGATTATCGCAGATGCTCAGCAAAAAGCGGAGATGATGATCAAAGATGCCAAAGACTCTTTGAAGCGTATTTATCAGGAAATTGCAGAAGTGAAGCGTGCACGAATTCAGTTCGAGGCCAGTCTTCGTTCTCTTTTGCATGGGCATATGGCAATGCTTGATCAAGGTTCAACCATGTTGCCAGAAATTGGTGCGAATTCGGTTCTTAACTCTGCGGGTGCAAATCCGATGCAACAAACTCCAGCTCAGTATTTGAGCCAAGCCAACTCTAATTTGGGTCACTCGGCGGCCAATATGAATGCTTCGGGACACCAACATCAGTCGGTGCAACAGAGTAATTCTCCACTCTCTTCGTCACAGGCGCAGGCTTATACGCAACAGAATCAAGTGGTGCAACAGAACATGGCAGCTCAGGCTGCACCAAGGTCTACCATGAGAACAGAGAGTGATGTTCCGGCAAATCGGGCTTTTGTTCACAACCCGATTCAACCGTCCAATTCGATAGCGATTAATACGAACCCAAATGTTAAAAATCGGGCGCCGATTTCTCCGCTGTCTCAAGGTTGATGAGGACAAAGCTTAAAAATCGGCGATCATGTCGACAAGTTCAGGGTGATCGATGAATGGATTGCGGTCGCCCTGAAGTCTGAAAATAGCTTCATTTCTTTGTACTTCAAATGCGTCGACCGGGTCTTCTTTGTGCCATTTTCTAAGGTAGTACTCTTCATCTGCGTCGATCTTAATTGAATAACGAACTGAAAAGTAAAACAGGGCTCGCGCAACGTTGCCTTTGTGAACTTGTGGTGGCTCGAAGTGTTCATCTGAATCTGGTACAGGTCCGGTGATCGGTCCAAATTTTGCTGTTTGGCAGGGAAGTGCAGTCGTTGACTGCGGCACTTCTCCGAATTTTTTATTTCCTCGAATGGCATTCATTTTTGAATCTGTTGGAAACAAATGGTGCATGTCTGTTTTTTGAATGTCGGGTTGAAAGGCACGATTGAATCGGCTTTGTGGCCAAGTGTGCTCAGTGTTGATAATGGCATCATCAGGTAAGGCGTTAGGTCCGGGAGCGACAGACTTGAAATCAGCTCGGCCATAATTTTTTTGACAGTAAACATCGCGAACAAAATATCCACTGGCGTCTTGGCTTAAGTGCAGTGTGCCCATGAGCAATCGACGAGCCTCAGTATATTGAACGGGTGTATGAATGTAACAACCGGCTCCGGTGCATTTATCTGAAAGAGAGTCGTAGTCCCCAGAAACAGGGTTATGGTAGGTGCGTAAGACATAATTTAGAATTTCACGGACCTGACGTGCGCCTTGTTGGGCAATATTGAGATAGAAGTCTTTGCCGTAGTATGCGAGCGGACGCATTTGGACTGGTTGTGGAACTTGAACTTGAATCGGCTGTTGTATGGGATTGGTATTGCCAGGCAGATTCAGCGCTAAAAGCGAGCGTGCCGACCAAGCATTTTCGGTGAACGAAATGCTTAGAGCACAGCTTGCTACCGATGCCCACAAAATTCGTCTAAGGCTAAGGCCAAGGCTACGGTTTGACGGTTGAAACGAAGTTTCGCGATTCGGTCTAATCATTGGGCCCTCCCCCGTTGATAGTTTCGTGCGTACTTTTTTTTCAAAGATCCAAAATCGTTTTGAATCTCAAGGTCACCCCACACTTAGCGAGCCGATTCTGATATTGCAAGAAAACACGTGAAATGTTTTGTTTGTTTTTTGTTGGGACACGCCGCGGCTTTGGAGGTGTAGTCAGGGCATGTCTTATTACTCAAGAATGTACTGTGCGAAGCATCCTTCGCATTTGATGCGACAGTTTTGGCTTGAGAGCTTTGGAAAGGTCAAAACTTTTTGGCACTGAACACAGTGACAGGGTTGGTTGACCACTGGTTGCAGATCCTTCTTGAGCGAGTCGAAGAAATAAAAAATACCGAGGGCCAATGCCGCTGGAACCAAGAAGAAATGTAAGATCGGAATAAAGATCGCTGCGAACGCGAGTGCCATGAAACTTGCAAGTTTAATCACAGCAGCCTTCCATCTTTCAATTGGTGAAAGGGGCACAAGTTCTCCGTTAAACAAAACATGTTTGGTCGTGTCTGTCGTTAAAATCAGCTTCATGTGAGTGCCGCCTCTAAGATGGAAAGAACTTGATCAGCAGTAAGACCTTTAAGCAGAAAGACTTTATTTCGGTTCTTGTCGCCCAAAAGCAAGTGAACATTTTGTTTTTTTAACTTGAAAACACTGGCCAGAAAATCGGTGACTTCTTCGTTGGCTTTGCCTTCTACAGGTGGTGCTTTGATGCGAAGTTTGAGCACTCCTCCATGCAGGCCACTCCACTGAGTTTTTGAGGCACCCGGTTGAACATAAATTTCGATTCGCGTGCCCTCTGGGGTTGACTTGAGTTCGAGCGTTGCTAATTCTGTCTTGTCCATTTTCTTTTTGGTCAAATCGTTAGTCTTTCAGAAGATTTTGATTGGCCTTGTCTGTGTCGGCGTCGGCATTTGGTTCGAAGCTGTCGTCTGGATCGGTCCAATCAGGATTGATTTTTTCTGAGTCGACTGTAAATTCTTGGACTGCTTTTTTTGTGCGTTTTCGTGCCAGATCTCGGTTTTTAATATAATAGTCGTAGCTTCGGCGATACTCCTCGAAGGCATCCCGACTCGGGCGTGGGTCAAAGTCAAAACTCACTGATGCAAATATCTGTGAAGTTTGCGCCGCATTTGTACCGTTGAATGACTGCGAATAACCTAGTTTTGTTTGCCATGCTGGAGTGGGGGAGTAACCTAAGGTCAATTGTCCCTCGAGACTGGCTGGATTGTAGGCGTAAAACAGGTGACTGCCTTGCAAGACTCTGTCGGTGACGGCAGTACGGTCTGAACTCACGAGTTGATCGCCCATGAGGGTCTCACTGCCTTGAACCCCGGCCTGAATCAAAACTGAGCGTGCCCAAGACTTTTCGATGCCGAATGCCCAGAGACCGAGCGCCGCTAAGCCTTCATCGCGATATTTGAATCCTAGATGTGTGTAGAGCTTGAACCAGGGAAAGCTTTTAAATGCAAACAAAGAGATGCGTCCATAACTTACTCCATCGTGAACGAGCGCGTCGGTTCTTTGGCTATTAACACTATCGATAGCGAAACTTCCTTCAAGCTCAGCAATCGCTCGCGCCCAACGAAACGGCAGAATGACAGAGGTACCGAGATGAGCGTCTGCGATTTGTGAATTACTACGCTCTGCCGTTGCAGAGATGGCATTGCTCTTGGCGAGAACGCTACTGTATGAAAAGCCGCTGTAGAAACTCCATTTTTTATTTAGTGAATATCTTAGGCGTGGCTGTATTTGATAGTGAGTGACCGAAGCACCGTTCGGTAAACTTGTGAAAGATCCACGATTGCTATCGTAGTTTGCATCTGTGGTCGTAAAAGATCCGGAGGTGGAAATACGAAAATACCCTTCATGCCAATAGAGCGGTGGTGTCTCAAGATAAGCTTGAGCACTGGGGCCGAGAATCAAAGCCAACAGGCTGGCCATGAGAGTTAAGCTGACTCTCGCGAGAGAATTGAAGCCTTCGGGGTTTAGTTTGAGTTGATGCCTGAGCTTGAGTCGAACGCCAAGTCGAAAAGGTAACGAAAGTTGCAAAGGCCCACCGATCTGTTTTGAGTGCTTGAAATTTTTAGGTCGTAGACTGCTGCTGGCAGCCTTAAGACCGTGTGCGTGCGATGCGGATTGAATTTGGCCATTTGCATTCATAGGTAATGAGTACAGACTGAAATTCAAAGTCGGTCAACAGACAACGAAGTGCTTCTGAGCCAGGTAATGTTCGACTTTTGATGAAAGTTGCAGTTTGATATTTTATTTACTCACGGCGTATTCGCGTTGGTTTGGACGGCGCAAGAAAAAGAAATAGACGTGACGTGGGCGCATGAAAAAGAATTAGGAGTGCTAGGGCGTGTCCTCAATTGGCTAGCCTACTACGCAAAAGCAATAGAAATGATTTGAGCGTTGCTCGTCGTCGAAATAGCACCACTATTTCTCCTCCTCGTGCCTTCAACTCATTTCTATTGCTTCCGCTCGCGACGTCCGACCAATTGAGGACACGCCCTATTTCGACGCTGTCTCTGCAGACGAGCAATGGGTAAATCAATTCTATTGCTTTTGTGTAGTCGGCCAGCCCAATGAAGACACACCTTAAAAGAGGAGCGCAAACTTGATTTCGACACTTTTAAAAAACAATCTATTGCAGACACAGCCAGGGGAATTGAATCACTTGTTGGGCCAGTACATACGGGAAGGTCGCTCTCAACTGATGTCCGCCTTGATTGCGGTGATTCTTCTTGTCGTCCCTCAGTTTTCTTGGGCACGAACCGATCGCCATTTGTGGATCCCACAGGCTACGATCAATTGGCCAGTTGTAGAGGGACGGAGCCCCGCTGAATTAATGAGTCGTCAATGTCGAGCTGAGGCCGAAGAGCGTTTTGCAATTGAGAGAAGCAAAAGTGAATCGGCTGGTCGGTGGGCGCAGTACAATGTGGGGCTTTCTTGTGAAGCCGCTCGCGCTGAACACTGGAACTTTGAATGGGGTGTCGACCTCAACGAATCGGGCGAAAAATCTTTGTCATCGACTCTCGGTTTGTTTCAAGTGAGCGCACGGGTCACTTACGCTGAAAAAGAGAACAAAATGGTGGCGCTTGAAAATCAAAACGGGTTGAAGTCCGTGTTGGCCTTCGATCAATTTGGTTTTGATGCTGGTCGAAGTGATTATAATATGGTGTCCTCGGTTGTGCAGTATCGTGAAGGTGTTTGGGAAGCCGGCGGAGGATTATTGATCGGAAGTCCATCTTTGTTAGTTGACCCTGATGGTGAGGTTGCTGCGGCGTCATTGCTTGCGGGGGTATGGAAGTACTGGCATCGCGGGGTCTGGGCACTAGAGTGGGTTAGCGGGAGAAATTTTTTAGGTGGTTATGCCTTGGGTGGAAAGTTCAACTTCAGTGATCACTTTGCAGCCTCTGTGGGATTGTTAGTGGCAAATGATCGCAACGCAAGACATGATCAATTGTTTATCCGCCTGACAGTTTGGTAGCTTGGCATATCAGAGTTCAGTGAAAAACAAGGAGAATCAAAATGACCGAGGGACAGCCGAAGAAAAATTCTAGAAATGCTTCGATGTTGATAATTTTTATGACGGTCTTTATCGATTTGTTAGGGTTCGGAATTATCATTCCACTCACTCCTTACCTGGCTCGGCATTTTTCTGCCTCTCCTTTTCAAATTGGATTTTTGATGTCGATCTACTCGATCATGCAATTTCTTTTTTCGCCTTTTTGGGGAGGGTGGAGTGACAAGATTGGAAGACGTCCGATTATTTTATTGAGTTTACTGGGGGGAGCTGGTTCGTATTTGGTGTTTGGCTTTGCCACCAATTTTTGGACACTTGTTGTGGCGCGGGGTTTGGCGGGTCTTTTTGGCGGTAATATCTCTGCCGCGCATGCTTACATTGCTGATATCACCACCGAGAAGGATCGAAGCAAGGGCATGGGCATGTTGGGCGCGGCTTTCGGTTTAGGATTTATTTTTGGTCCTTTGATTGGTGGACTGCTAGGTATTTGGGGGCAATCTTTGGGTGCTGAGCCGCCGTTCGGAGTGAGCTTTTCAGCAATAGGCGCGGCACTGTTTTGTTTGTTGAATTTTACATTTGCGTATTTCAAGCTCGGAGAGAGTCTCGACAAGACAAAAGCGAGCGAGTCGCATGCCGAATCTTCGCGCTTCAAACATATTTGGCAAGTGATGCGAAGACCGATTATGGGGCCGTTGATTCTTTCTTATCTTTTGTCGGGTCTGGCGATGTCACAGATGGAATCTATGTTGATCCCTTATATGTCTGACACCTTTGGTTGGGATATGAGAACCTCGAGTTATGGGTTTGCCTACATTGGGGTTATCATGGTGATCACTCAGGGCATGCTGATTCGCAAGATGACTGCAAAATTTGGCGACCCGTTGACATTGTCAGCAGGTTTGATTCTGTTTGCCCTGAGCTTGGCTGCGATTCCGATGAGCCCAACGATTGCGGCGATGGGTGTTGCCATGACGGTGTTGGCTGTTGGCAATGGCTTTATTCGTCCGCCTAATCTTTCGATGGTGAGTAAGCTTTCGTCTTCAGATCAAGGTATGACGATGGGAGTGGCGAATTCGATGGCGGCTCTAGGTCGAATTTTTGGCCCGGTGTTCGGAGGTTTTTGTTATCAGCACTTCGGCAAAAGTGTTCCGTTTTTCTCGGCTTCCATATTGGTGGTCCTTGGGTATCTGGTATTGTTACCCGTGTTTGCAAAATTGCCTGGGCGAAAGAATGTTGATCTACAAGTGGTTGAATCAAAGGCTTCGCAATGAATGAGTTTATGAAGGTCGGGCGATACCAGCTTGAAAATCTTTTGCGCAATCAGATTCGTTTTCTTTTTGTAGATCTATCAAAGAGCGGTCAGCGCTCAGCAGAGCCGTTGTTCTCGAATGCTGTGCATTTTGATTTTACCCAAACTCGCAATGCTACATCTGAAACCACAAGAGCGGTACAGATAGAGCGTGATCGTTTGTTGGAGTTCGTACAGGAGAAGGCCGCAGATTTTTCTGCGGCCATTCTTTTGGTTTGTGAAGATGGTGAAGCGAGCGAAGCTGCTGCCGATCTTTTGGCAAAACACAACTACATCAACGTTTTTGTGCTTGAGGGTGGGCATCGTTCCGTCTCTGGATCACATTGATCCAATCTCGACCCCGATTTTCTTGAGAACCAATTCAATATCGTCATACTGAGGGTGTGCCGCTGGATTGGGTCTAACGGGAAGGGATGAAAAATCGATGGGACAGAATTTTCGTGTAAATAAAAATAATTTATTTGTGATTTTGCTGTTTTCATTTTTAGTCGTGTCATTTGTCTCAGTGCGAGTTCATGCTGAAGGCGGTCTGTATTTTTCGTACTCCTCAAAAATGGCGCGTGAATATTCGGGCCAGTTGCAGAGGATATCCGACTGGAGTCCTGGTCGAATCGGCAGCGATTTTGGCAGCGAGAAGTTTCACTCTGACCAGTCTGCAGATCAGACTTTTGCTTTCGATATAGGCTGGAACACCCTGAATATCGAGGCATCGAAGCCGCTTTTATCTCCGATGCTCGAATTTGGTTTTCATCTCGAGTCACCTGTACAATTCACCTTTGATCGAAGCACCTATACTGCTAATTTTTCAAATCTCTTTATCAATCTCGGGTGTGAATTGGGTTTTGTTTACAGCTATGTCGGCTTGAGTCTTCCGGTGGGACTGCTTGTAGAAGGTGATTTTAGGCGTGTGAAAGACGGCAATGCCTTGAACTTTGGTTTCGGAGCCCAAATAGGTGTCGGAGTCTTTTACAAAAACATAGGCTGGGAGATTCTTGCACAACGAGAGTACGATGAAAGTCAAATTGAACGCTTAGATAGCTATGGCGAAAGAAAAGCCCAATCAGGTGCATCGATTGGACTTTCAAGTCTTCGTTACGGCAGCCAGGTGAAATTCATGTTTTGATCTAGTATTGCGCCGAGCTGAGCTAAACTAGGCGGCGCGCTGAAGGTTTGCCGTTTCGTGACCTCTTACGGTTTTCAGTAGCTGATCAACTGATGCCGAAAGAGTTTCGGTTTGTGATTTGAGCTCAGTTGCATTTCGTTGTGCGGTGTCGCTTAAATTTGAAGTGTTGTGTGAAGCGCGTTCGCTTGCCACGATGGCTTCGGCGATTTGTGCAATTCCGTGGGATTGTTCTGATGAGGCGCTGGCGATTTCGGCAATGGCGTTGGTCAGGCTCGTAGTTTTTTCGAGAATATCACCAAAGATACTCTGGCAATCTTCGGCCGCATGTTTGGTTTGGTTGATTCGATTTTGCCCAGAAAGATGTAGCTCTTGAACCTTTTGTTGGTTTTGTCCCACAATGTTTTGTACGGTCGACATGCTATTATTGAGAAGTACAGAAATTTCGCGGGCCGCGTTTCCACTCATTTGGGCAAGATTTCCAACTTCTTCAGCCACCACGGCAAACCCTTTGCCGTGCTCCCCGGCTCGTGCGGCTTCGACGGAGGCGTTGAACGAGAGAAGGCGAGTTTGAAAAACGATATCGTTGATGACTTTAGTTTTGGAGTCAATCTCGGTGATAATTTGTACGATCTGTTGGACTTCTCTGTTGCTGGACTCCACTTGGTCTAACATTGTTTTATTGCTTTCGCTCAGGGCCTCGATTGAATCTATTAGAGTTTGCACTGCACCCTGGCCTGAATGAATAGCTTGGTCGCTACTCTGTGCAAGTTCTTGCGAAGTTTTGGTATTGTCGGCATTTCTTTGTACCATAGTTTTGATTTGCTCTATGGATGAAGCCGTTTCTTGCAAACTTGAAGCTTGGTCTGCGGCAGTGGAGTTTAGAAGTTGGCTAGCTTGAGCCACGTCTTCGGTTGTTTCTGAAAGTGAAGATTCACATGACGCCACTTGGGTTGCGATCTTTTCTAAATCTCCTGAGAGATTTTTGGTGAATCTCCACGAGAAAAAGCAAACTCCAGCGGAAATTACCGAAATTCCAATTAACAAAAATAGAAATTCTTGAGTTGCCCGAGTTTGTCTTTGGTCAGAGGCGTTATTGATGGTTGAAAGCTCCTCTGCCAATACTTGCTGGAGGTCATCAATCGCAGCGGTGATATTTTTAAAAAATTCTTTGGGATCGCGACCGAAATTTCCTGTGGTCGATTTTTCGAGCACAGTTTGGTAGGTCGCCAATACATTGTGCCAGTTTTCTGATTCAGAAAACCTATTGAGGTGTTCTTTGGTTTGGGGTGAGACAAGTAAGGCAGGTGAATCAATAGAGACCACGACTACAGATTTTAGAACCTCAAGACCCGAAATTTGTTGAATCGAAATCGGAGTGTTGTTGTTGAGTATGTTTATCATGGTGGCACGAAGACGACCTGCCGATTCTTTACCTCGTTCGATAATGGTTAGGCTAAGCAATAGAGACTCGCGGCCTTCAAATGAAAAAGCCTTTGACGTGAGAACTTCGGTTTCAAGCAGTTTTTGAATATTGGCTGTGAAGAGTGGCGTCACTTCTGACGCTGGCTTTTTGGCGTCGACTGATGCTCTGATATCTTTAAGCAGCGTGAGAGATTCTTTACCCGCATTTGTGAGTTCCAGACTTACTAGATTGCGCTCGATTTCTTTTTCAAGTACCAGCGCATCTTTGTCTGTGTCTTGCCTCTGCGAAATGAGATCTTCAAGGGCGAGCTTTTGCCCCAAGAACAGCGAGGACTTTCCGCGTTCTTTTTGCATCTGGTGAATTACGCGAGAGAGTGCGTGAAAATAGGCCGTGTGAGCGCGCATCGAAGTAGCAGCAGAATGCAGATTTTTATTTCGAATGACTTCAAATGCTGCTGAAAACAAAAAGCATACAAGTGGGATGAGAACAAAAAGCGAAATGCGTTTGGCTAGAGAGAGCTTGTTCATTTACGATCCTCTTCTTGAGCGGATAGAATAAAGTTACGTTTTAATTACATGTCTAATATCGGAGATAGATTTTTTGGGTTGAGGCCAATGTTTCCGAATACCGACAAAAACGTGGGCTGAGAGCCGTTTTTTCATTCTCGCTATGACTCACTTTTGCTTTTGGACTTATTGTTCTCTCGACTTAAGTCTTAGGCCAACTCTGCGGCTGAATCGAGCAACTCATAGGGAGTCAGGATATTTTCGCTCGTCAAATTGGCTTCGCAAATTGAAGTGGCACAGATCGGCGATTTTGATTCTTCGAAGTGACGAATCACTGGACAGTTACAGAATTTTTTTCTTGGTCCCATTTTGCAGAAATTCGCGAAGGCAAATAGGAACGATTTAGTCGCTGCAAACACTTTACTATTTTCATTAACCACTGTGGCACTGGGTTTGCTCTTTATCTGTATATCGGCGAGATCTTTCGCTGATAGATCAGAAGGTAAGCGAGGTGAAAGTAACCTTTTGCAATTGCCTTCTGAAGGGGAATGCACACACGGGCGAAGCTTTTGTGTGTGGGTTATTGTCGGGACGCTCGAGCATACAGGGTGTGAGCTCGGGGGTAAGGTGAAGTGGAACGTTGGGAGGGGTTATGCGTTTTGAAGGGGCTATTCGCATTGGTTCTATCGTAGTTCTGCTGATTGTGGCGTTGGGCTTAGCTGTCACTCGGCAAGAGCCAGTGCCTGTTGAGGTCGTGCAGATCTCGCACGACGATCCGAATTTGACAGCGGCAAATGAGGCGACAGAGCTCGACGTCGAATCGGTTTCGCAGGTCCACTCGATCAACCAGGGGCGCTTTCATCCAGAGTGGTTGCAGCGTTAAGACTTGCTTGTTTGCTCTGACTGTCAGCGCTTTTGCTGACCCGCCGGTGCCTGATTGGGCGTCTGAACTGTAAATTTGGAGTTTGCACACGTCTTGTTGAAGCTTGTTGGGGCTGAGTAGAAATGCTAGGCTCGAAACTTAAGCTTTGGGGGACTCATGTCGGAAACATTATCAGATCGTTATTCACCAGAAGAAGTTGAAGCTCGCACCTATCAGTGGTGGGAAAAAAATGGCTATTTTAAAGGTCAAGATCAGTCGACCAAGCCACCATTTTCAGTGATTCTTCCTCCGCCAAATGTGACTGGTCAGTTGCATCTTGGGCACGCACTTGATCATACAATTCAAGATGTTTTGGTTCGTTGGAAACGTATGATGGGATTCAACACTGTCTGGATTCCAGGAACGGACCATGCGGGTATTGCGACTCAAATGGTTGTTGAACGCGAATTGAAAAAAGAAAACAAAACTCGTAAAGAGATGGGCCGCGAGGCTTTTGTTGCAAAAGTTTGGGAATGGCGCAACCAATACGGCAATCGCATTTATGATCAAATGAAACGATTAGGTGACTCTGTTGATTGGGACCGAAAATGTTTTACTCTCGATGAAGGCGTCTCCAAATCGGTTCGCAAGGTTTTTGTTGATCTCTATAAGCGTGGTTTGATCTACAAAGGGCAGCGGCTCATCAATTGGTCGTGGCCACTGGAAACTGCGATTTCAGATCTTGAAGTGGAGCATAAAGAGACTAAAGGTACTTTGTACTACATCAATTACCAGGTTGAGGGATCTGGTGAACTGTTGACTGTGGCAACGACTCGTCCAGAGACAATGCTTGGTGATACCGCTGTTTGTGTTCATCCAGAAGATGAGCGTTACAAAAAATTGGTTGGCAAGATGGTGGTTTTACCTCTTGTCGGAAAAAAGATTCCGATCATTGCCGATGAGTATGTTGATCGTGAGTTTGGGTCTGGTGTGGTGAAGATCACTCCTGCGCATGACTTCAATGACTACAAAATCGGTGTGAAACATAAGTTGCCGTTCGTTAATATTCTTGAAAAAAACGGCACAATTAATGAAAACGGTGCTCAGTACAAAGGGTTGAAAATTCAAGAGGCACGCAAGCGTGTCGTTGAAGATTTGAAGACGGCTTCGCTCTTGGTTAAAGAGGAGGTCCATAAAAATTCAGTTGGTTATTGTTCGCGATCGGGTGC
>CAYONZ010000030.1:31655-41738 GCA_964405465.1 uncultured Bdellovibrionales bacterium
TGGTTAAAGAGGAGGTCCATAAAAATTCAGTTGGTTATTGTTCGCGATCGGGTGCGGTTGTCGAACCGTTTTTGTCAGAGCAATGGTTTGTTCGCACGAGTAAAATTGCAGCTCCGGCTCGGCATGTGGCTGAGAATGGATCGATAGTTTTCGAACCAGAGTCTTGGACAAAAGTTTATCTTCATTGGATGAACATTATTGAGGACTGGTGCATTTCTCGTCAGCTTTGGTGGGGCCATCGCATTCCAGCTTGGAATTGTAAGTCGTGTGGCCACGTGACGGTATCTGAGCAAGATCCTTCGAGTTGTGAAAAGTGTAACTCTCGTGAAATGACTCAAGAAGAAGATGTGCTCGATACATGGTTTAGTTCGGCACTTTGGCCGTTTAGCACCATGGGTTGGCCAGAAACAAATGAAATGCAAAAGACCTTTTATCCAACAAGTGTGCTGGTGACCGGGCATGATATTATTTTCTTTTGGGTCGCACGTATGATTATGATGGGGCTCGAGTTTAAAAAAGATGTTCCCTTTCGCAAAGTGTATATTCATGGTTTGGTTCGTGATAGCGAAGGGCGAAAGATGTCGAAGTCTTTGGGCAACTCGCTTGACCCAGTTGAGTTGATTGAAAAGCATGGTGCCGATGCCTTGCGATTTACCTTGATGGCACAGATTGCTTCGGGCCGTGATTTGAAGTTTTCTGAACAGCGATTAGAGGGCTATCGCAACTTCATGAATAAAATTTGGAATGCCACTCGGTTTGCAATGAATGCACTTCAAGATTTCAAAACTCCCGTTGAAGGTACTAAGGCCGTGGCGTCTAAGTCAGATCTTTCTGTCGCCGATCAATGGTTGATCTATCGCACGGGGCAGGTTGAGAAAGAAGTCGAGGAGGCACTTGAGGCTGATCGTTTTTCTGATGCGGCGAACGCATTGTACTCGTTTGTTTGGAATGATTTCTGTGATTGGTATCTCGAGTTGGTCAAGCCAGTGGTTTATGGTGACCCAAGTTCTGAGCGTTCGGCGGCCCAGTTGGTTCTGGCGCAAACGCTGAATCGTATCATGCGATTGCTTCATCCGTTTGCGCCGTTCATTTCTGAAGAAATCTTTCAGAAGCTGCCGATTAGATCTGAGGCTTGTATCGTTGATGCTTACCCCACTATTCGCAATGACAAAGAATGGTTGGCCTTGGGTTCGAAAGATGCCGCATTTGAATTGGAGATCGTGAAAGAGGTGATCACTGCTATGAGAAACATTCGTGGCGAGAATCAAATCAAGCCATCTGTAGCTTTGAAGGTGCGTTTGGCTCCAAGCGATGCAAGAGTGCAGAAGATTTTGGGTGAGAACAAGGTCGCGATTATGCGTCTTGCACGTCTTGAACAGTGTGAGATCGGTGAGGCCGGATCGCTTGCCAAATGTGCGGTCTCTCCAGTGCGTTTACCTGAAGCCAGTGTTGATGTGATTGTACCGCTTGAAGGTGTGATTGACCTTGATGAAGAGGTGAAACGTATTCACAAGGCGATTGAGAAAATTCAAAAAGATGTCGGTGTGATTTCGAAGAAGTTAGAAAATGAAAACTATTTGAAGAATGCACCTGAAGACATTGTCGAAGCTGACAAAGTTTTGATGGTACAGCTTAAAGATCGGCTTGTTCGCTTGCAGGACAGTTTGACTCGGCTTGCGTAGGTGATCTTTTAAACTGGGTTTTCTTTTTGCATTCGGTGTAGGTTTTTCTGGGGTGTCGATACAGTCGACACCCTTTTTTTTGAATCGTGGGCATTCTTTCCCCGCTCAAAATGTGTTGATCGACAGCCATTGGATTTTAATAAGAACAGGTCCTGTTTATCCTGCTTTCAGCTCTGCGCCTAGTTTCGGTATGTCAAAAAAGATAATGGCATTGAGTTTGCTCTGATAGTGAGCAGATAGTTGATGTTTCCATTGAGTGGGACAATTCCTTTACTTTTTTATCGTGGTGCCTGTTGTGGAATCTGTGATTGTTCGAACTTTGAAAAATTTGAAATCGGTTTGTATTGTTCTATCGTTTTTGATTCTAAGAATTGCGGATGCTCACGAAAGATCTCCTTCGGATCTGAATGGTTCAGAAATGAAACCTCTTGCTCCAACTGCATCAGCTAGTCCACTCTGCCAACAGATTGTTAGCGAGGAAGAATCAGATAAAATTGATTCCGCAGTTGCCAAAAAACTTCAAGAGCTTGTTCCTGGTACTGATCCCGCAATAACACCCAGGCTGATTCAAGTTCTGCGGTCCTTTGATGCACAATTGGCCCCCGTAGGAGTTGTAAGCAAGAGTGAACGCCAAAGTTGGATTGCTGGATTTTTCAAGGATGAGTATTTTGTTCGAGAACAGAAAATGCAAAAGCCAATTGAAAACTCGTGGGTGGTTGTGGCGGATCGCCAGAATTTGGGTGGCTCAGAGGTACTTGAGTTGCGCTTGTTGAACGCGACAACGGATGTGAAGCAACAGAACGTACGCGCTTACTTTAGACCGTTCGTATGGCCAATTATTGAAAATACTTTGCTTCAAGTGGAGTCAGCCCAAACTGTTCCTCCTCCAACGGGTTCAGTACTGCTTGATCCGAATCAAACTGGACCAGGGAGCCTTGGTCTAAAGCGACTAGACACTTTGAATCGTGCTCCGCGATTTACCCTTGCCGCATCATCGTTGAATCAAAGACTTGGCTTACATACTGTGCCGCACGCCAAGCTCATTAGTTTTCAGGGGCGAATGGGAGTATTGTCCGATGAAGCCAAGGGTGACCCTCCGGCTTTTGAAGACGTGAATTTTGATACCAAAGAATTCAGGTCGATCGCAAAACAATCGGCTCTAGATGCCTGGGCTTTTGAATTTTTAGTTGGTAATAGCGATGCCTCATTTAAAAACATGCGGGTTGAACCTTCCAAGCGGGAGGTGCAGGTCTTTGACCACGGCCATGCATTTTGGCCAGGAATTTTACGTGTGTCTTGGCGAAACTGGGGCGAGAGTTTGCCCCCTGAGCTCAATGAATCCTTTAGGGAAAATCTCGAAGCCCTCACCGACTATGAAATTGGCGAAATTCTGAGGCCATTGCTCTCGCCCATTGAAATTCAAGGAGTCTTGCTTCGCAAAAAATTGCTTTTGCAGCGACCTTGATTCTCTTTTGTTGATCTGAGTGTTTAAATAAGTCCGATTTCGCGCAGTCTTTGCATTAAGAAATCTTGGGCCGTGATGTCTGGGTAGATTGCGCCTTCACCTTTGCATGAGTCAATGCAAGTCAAGATGGCATCTGGGTTTGGGTGAATAAAGAACGGCATTGAATAACGGCTGACTTGTTTGCCGTCACTTGTTGCGGGGTTGATCACTCGATGAGTTGTCGAGGGGATCACTTCGTTGGTGATACGTGAAAGCATATCTCCTGCATCGACAATCAAAGTGTTCGGATCGCTTTCGACATCGAGCCAAGATCCATCACGATCTTTGAGCTGTAACCCTGACTGCGTGGCGCTGACCAGAATGGTGATAAGATTAATGTCTTCGTGGGCGGCGGCACGAACGCACCGAGGGTCGACGCCATCTGGAATCGGTGGATAGTGCAGGAGTCTGAGAATGGAGTTCCCCTCGCTCATCATTTTTGAAAAGTAATCATGCGGAACTTTAAGTGGAGAAGTGAGCGCTTCAAGCATGATTTTTCCTGTTTCGTCGAGAGCCTTGTACATTTTTTGAAACACAGCTTGAAATTCAATAACTTCATGGGGCCAAACATTTGGAGGATAAATGCTCTGGTAACGATGCCCTTCCGGAAGGTCGCGTCCGACATGCCAAAATTCTTTGAGATCCATGACTGGGCTGTTCTTGGCGTGTTCTTTTCCGAAGGGTGTGTAGCCGCGCTGACCTCCGCCTTGGGGGATCATATATTTCTTCTTGGTTTCAGTCGGCAGCGCAAAAAACTTTTCAAGCGCTGTGTAAGCTTGTGTGAGTAGGCTAACTTCGACCGGATGATCTTTGAGAATGATAAAACCGTAGTCTTTGAGGCCTACAAAAAGATCTTCGATAAATCTATGTTTCTCGGTGAAAGTTCCTGAAGTGTAATCTGCAAGACTCAACTGGGGGACCTTGCGTTTTTGTGAAGTGGCCAGAGATTGATTTTTGGGCGATGAAGAAGTGAGTTTTTCCATTTTTGCCTCCGTTGTTTGCAGCTGATATTGTAGGCAGTTCTTTTGGCGGAGAGCAAGTGTCTTGATGTTTGGGAGAATGTTTAGGTGAATGTATGTTTGGGAGAATGTTTAGGTGAATGCTTGGTACAATATTTGGTAGAATGCTTAGGAGAGTGCTGACAATCGGTTGCCGAAAATATCCTGGCTATTTGCTTTGCCCATCGCTTTGCCGGTGACTCGGGCAGATGCGCCAGGCAGTAGGTTATTTGCGTTGGTCTTCGATGCGCAGAACAGTCGCTTGGTCATCTTGCATTTGATAAACCACATTGAAGTCTTCAAGGTGAAAACCATAGAGATCTGTGTAGGGATTGGGATTTTCGGTTGTGCCTTTGTAAAAATTCGGTCGCGGGTCGAGCTCGAGAACCTGTTGGATCATCAAACAGAGTTTATTTACAGCTTTATCCACATTTTCTGGTGCGGGAGTTTGATTTTTCACCCCTGGGGAGTGTAAACGTTTTTCAACGCGTAATTTGAGATCTTGTCTCGCCTCATTGGTTATGGTGACTGAAATCGTTCGCTCAGGTTTGTCTATCGTCCATCCATTGAGTGCTTGTGGTAGGCAATCGGCCGTTGGTAGATAGGGTTTGATGTCAAGAACCGGCGTGCCGTCGACGAGATCAACACCAGATAAATAAACTTTATTTTCTTCAATTTTTTCAATCTTTACAACAGATAGACCAATCGGATTAGGTCGATGCGGGCTGCGTGTTGCAAAGACACCGATTTTTTCTCCGCCCAGTCTTGGCGGATGCACCTTGGTTTTGATTCCTTTATTGGTGTTCTGATGAAAGACGAAAATCACCCAGGCGTGGGAGAACTTTTCGAGCCCACTTAAACCGTCGCCCAAATTGAGCGACGGATGCAGATGGAGAATTGCCCAAGAATCAGGAACTAGCCCGGGTTGTCTTGGCGTGCCGAAGCGATCTTTAAAACATGACTCGATATATCCTATCGATTTGAATGTCAGTGTTGTTGCGGACTTCGGCATTCTCAAGTGATCGTCTTAGTATTCGATGGCAATGTTAAAAGCTTTGGCAAGAATGACCAAATCGCTGCTGCCTATTTTTCCGAGTTCTAGTTCAGGCTTGTAGGAAACGTGGTCCCAGAGCGGAAACCGTTTGCCACCAGCGATCAAAAATGAAAATGCCATTTCATCTTTTCCAGTTCCTGAAATATTCAATCTTGCATTAACGAGTCCCACTCCCATTTTCACGTAGAAGGCTTCGTCAAAAGACCCGAAGTTTAAAAAATTATAGGCACCAGTTGCGTAAATACCAATATTGGTTTGGCTGAGACCTGGAATGCTTGAAATCACCAAGGCGGCATCGGCTCCAACCTGAATGCCTTCTTGAAGAAGGTATTGGTATTCGGCCCCAACTTTAATTTGAGTGTAATTCGAAGTCGTGGCTAAATAACCGTCAGAGTAGGTCGCTGAAAACTCATGTTGATAACCATGTGAAGTGTAGCGAGCGACTTGAACAACTTCTTTCTTTACAGTTTTAACTTCTTTGGCATTGGCAAAGCTTGCTGTTGCAGACACACAAAGCGCGATCAATAAATTTCGAATCATGATTCCTCCTCAAGTTGAGAAATCATTCTTGCGGGGGATCGGTTGCCCAGTCAATTGAATTCAGTCGATGGAATTTTGACCATTGAAACTCGGATACAAAGTTCTTATGGTCAAAAAAACTGCCGCGAGAGAATCCAAGTTCATAGAAGTGCGAGATTTCTGTGGTCTACTTTGCGGATGAACTGGGGATATTGATCCATGTGACTTCATGTTTGTTGTTGTAGAGATGCAGCACTCGTGAGTCCGGAATTTTCTGAAACATTTCGCTAGCTTCAAAGTCGGTTTGCCCCTGGAATTTGAGTGTGCAAACGAATTTGGCTTGAGGATAGGCTTGTTTCCAAAGTACCACTAGTTCGTAGAGTTTTTTGGGAAAACAAATGATGTCTGAAAATATCCAATCAGGTTGCTGAACTTCGTTGGGTTTCAGGCCGAAGGCATTGCGCTTCAAGAAATCAATGCGGGGAAGTCGCGCAATCTTTTCGTCGAGCGGGGCTTTGTCGACGCTCGTGACTTGGCAGCCAAGGGTTTGCAGAACCCATGTCCATCCTCCTGGGCAGCTGCCGAGGTCAAGGCAGTGCTCGAGTCTTTTGGGTCGAACTCCGTGCACAGTGAACGTCTCCCAAAGTTTAAGATAGGCTCTTGAAGGAGGGTTGTCTTTATCTTCGAGAAAATTGGCTTCACCGTTGGGTAAAGAGCTTGAGCATTTTGTGCTAAATAAAATTTGCTTATCAGAAATGAGCGACCACGAGGCCAAAGGCGCGACTGGAATATCTTGTAAAAAACGCAGCGAATGGTTTTTTATCTTCGGAAGTTGTTCTTGAATCAACTGTGCTCGGCGGTGAGATTTAACTGAGTAGAGGACCCACAGAGGTGCAAGGCTGCGTAAAAGTTTGGCTCCGTGGGAAATGGATTCGATAGGTAGGTACTGTGCTTCTTCCCAAATATTTTGCGCCCAAACAGAATCTTGACGAGGTCCTGTGCAAACAACCAAACGATCATATGTGGCCTCTATATTTTTGAGTTCATGGAGAAGTTCATTGAGAAATCCATCTGCGGCAAGATATGCTGTTCGTGTTTGGTTCATTGGATTGGTTTCATAAGGTTAGTTTTTGAAGAACATTGAAAAAAACTTGGAATACTTTAAAGAAAATTTGGAAAATTTTAAAATAAATAAACACATACCAAGTTTATCGAAAGATGCGGAGATTGGCGATGGGAAAATGGCTTTTAATTTCAAATGACTTTGATGGGTATTTTTGTGAGGCAAAGACGCCTTCGGCAAAGGGTTCAATTGTTTTATTACAAGAAATATTTGGCGTGAATGCTCATATTCGCGAGGTTTGCGAGCACTACGCGAATTTAGGTTTTAATGTCTTGGCTCCGTCACTTTTTGATCCCGTCGAGAGACGAGTGGAGCTGGGTTATGATGACCGAGCTATTGTTCGTGGGCGTCAGTGTGTCGAGGGATTGGGTTTCGACAAAGCCATTGCAGGAGTGCAACAGGCGGTTGAGTGGATGGCACAAAGATACAGTCATGATCGATTGGTGGTCATGGGCTATTGTTGGGGCGGTTCACTGGCATTTTTAGCAGCGGCAAGATTAACTAAAATTGATGGCGCTATTTGTTATTATGGACGCCACATTTTTGATTTTCGAAATGAATCTCCTAAGGTGCCGGTTTTGTATCACTATGGAAGACTTGATCCGATGATTTTGTCGGAGCAGGTGGAGGCTGTGAAACTAGCCCAGCCTAAAGGAGAGTTCTTTCTTTACGATGCCGGTCATGGTTTCAATTGCGACCATCGCAAAGACTACAATTCGGCGTGTGCAGGTTTAGCTGAAGAACGCACTCTTGATTTTATTTCGAGGCTGCCAATATCGAAAAAAGTCGGCGGTTGTCCTTGCTGTTGACCTCGACTTTTGGCGTGATGGCTTGTGAAGGTTTCTTGTCATGACGTCAACCTATTCGAGTCCTATTAAGAGTCCTTAAGGAATTTCCGACAAGAACTCCGATTGAATATTGTATTTTTATAGGAGTTCTATTCTATGCGTATGTCGATTTCCAAACAGCTTGGGCTTTTCTCGGTTGGTTCAATTTTGATGCTAGCTCTTCTCGGAGCTGTATCTTTCTACAAAGCCTCACAACTTTTGGGTCACCTTGACGATGTGAGCTCGAATCAACTTCCTGCAGTTCGCAATATGTCACTGGCGGATATGATGCATGATGGTCTTCGGGGATTAGCCTATTACTCTATCGTTGCAGCTGAAACCAAAGATGGCTCATTCAACCTGCAAGAGGTTGAAAAAGAAAGAGTTGAAATGATTGCGCAGTTTCGCATGCACATTGCAGAGCTTGAGAAGTTAACTCTTAAGCCAGAAACTCAACGGGCCATAGATGCAGCAAAACCAGATCTGGATGCCTACATTGAAACCACCAGTCAGTTGGTGACCTATGCTGTTCAGGGTAAACCTCAGCAGGCACGAGCGATGACAGCCCGTTTCGAAACTAGCTTTCACAATCTCGAAAAAAAGCTTGAGGTCCTTGGAGATTTGATTGAACAAGACGCTATGCATATCAACAAACAGGGCAAGGATTCTCTCTATTGGAGTGCGGGATTTACTTTAATTGGGATTTTAGCAGGAGCTATATTTGCCTATTTCATCATTTCAAGACTCACGCGCCATTTGACCGACGCCGTTGATCGCATTCAAGAGGCAGGAGAACGTGTGGGAGTGGCTAGTGCGCAGTTGTCGGAATCAAGTGAGAGTTTGTCGTCGGCCTCCATCAGCTCAGCCAGTTCTCTTGAAGAAACAGTGGCCTCGCTTGAGACTCTTTCAGGAATGGTCAGTCACAACAATAGTCATGCTAAAGAAGCATGTGATTTGTCTTTCAAGAGTAAGACTGCTGCTGAAGAGGGTGAGTCTGAAATTAAGAATCTCATTGGTGCGATGTCAGAAATTGCAGATAGCTCTAAAAAAATGGAAGATATCATCAACGTGATTGATGATATTGCGTTTCAAACCAATCTATTAGCTTTAAATGCTGCCGTAGAGGCCGCAAGAGCTGGGGATCAGGGTAAGGGCTTTGCTGTAGTGGCCGAAGCTGTTCGCAGTCTGGCGCAAAGAAGTGCGGCCGCTGCAAAAGACATCAAGTCGATGATCCAAGAGAGCGTTCGCAAAATCGAGGGTGGTGGTAAAATTGCCGATCGAAGCGGAATGGTTCTTGGTAATATTGTGACGGCTGTCAATCGCGCTTCGACATTGAACAGCGAAATCTCCACCGCGAGCGCCGAACAGGCCGCTGGAATTTCGCAAATTAGTAAAGCTATGAATCAACTTGACCGAGCAGCACAAAGCAACGCGGCCTCTGCCGAAGAAGTTGCGGCCTCCTCAGGAGAAATGTCGAATCAAGCGAATACGCTTCGTGAGATCGTTGGAGAATTGCGCGCTCTAATCTCAGGAGAGAGAGACGGGTCGAGCCCTGGTCACCTTAAAAAAACTCATCCGGACTCGCACGACGATCAGATGCGAATGGCCAGTTAGGCGAAGCCGCAAAATCAAGCTCTAGTTCCAGGGAGCGAGAGCTTGTTGAATGGGTCGTGGCCAATTTTTTTGCTTTTCTTTAAGTGAAATAAAGCTCGCAGCAGCAGCGGTATCATTGATGTGATCGAGCTCATCAGTTGTGAGTTTTTGAATGGTCGTCATCACCCGATATTCATGAACCAGATCAATATTAAAAACGCTTGGATCATCTGAGTTGAGGGTCACGGGTAAACCCTGTTCCATCAGGTATCTAAACGGATGCTCGGCAATTGACTTCACGGCATTGGTGAGCACATTGCTTGTCGGACAGAGTTCCAAGGTAATCATTTTTTGTTTAATGAGCTTCATCGTCTCTGGATATTTTGCCACCTGTACTCCGTGGCCAATGCGTTGAGCGCCGAGGTGGTGAATGGCATCGAGCATTGATTTTTCGGATTGTTCTCCGGGCGCTTCACCTGCATGAACAGTAATTTTTAAACCCGCTTTGCGAGCGATTTCGAATGCCTTTGCAAATGGCAAACAACTGTAATCAAGCTCGTTGTCAGCCAGGTCTAGGCCGCAAATCGTATCTTTGTGGTCAGCGCCGAGGTGAGCGACACGTTCTGCGAAATCGACACTTAGAATTCTTTGGCAGGTCAAAATGAGGCCAACCGAAATTGGAAGGTGTTTGGCCATTTGTACACCTTTGACAACAGCAGCATGAGCCTTCTCAAAAGACAGGTGATCATGACCTTGTTGAATAAATGTGGGAGCAAAACGCAA
>CAYONZ010000031.1:0-39453 GCA_964405465.1 uncultured Bdellovibrionales bacterium
AGATCGTTGGCAGGCTGGATTTTCGTTTGGAGCCAATCAATACACTCAGTCTGGAACAACAGCGCCAATGGCTCATGGCGACCTCACAGCAACTTTGGGTTTTGAAGCACTTCCCGAATACACCTTCTCAGCCCTTCAGCCTCATGTCTTTACCTTTGCAAGTGTCACCGCACCGACCGGACGATCGATATACGACGGAGCTTACCAAGCGGAAGAGCTTCATGGTCGGGGTTTTTGGTCTACGGCACTTGGGGCCATCGCATTGAAGTCATGGTCCGAATGGGACGCGAGCTTCAGTTTTTCATTGGCCAAAAGCTACGCACGAACAGATCAAACCACCCAACAAACCATTGACCCAGGCTTGAGCTTTACCACCAGTCTCGCTGGCGGCTGGAACACAGACAACACGCGCACCGGCCTGGCTCTGAGTACAAGTTACGAGGACGCAATTAAAACTGAAACCGAAACCGGATCTCTCAAACGTGTCACAACGGCGACAGCGAGTTTTGCCTATCTTTTTAAAAACGACTCGATGCTGGCTTTGAGCCTGAGTGAGCAGTCACTATTTGGCAGCCCACTCAATACCCCACTCAACACCACCCTTGCGCTGAGCTGGCAAAAACGCTGGCCGAGATGATTGATCGAAGACGAATCAGTTTGATTTTTGTCTGATCTGATTTCTCTTGGAGCCGAGCTCTTGCTGGTGAATTTTTTTCGTTTAGATCTAAGAAATAAAACCCAGGCTTCGCAAAGACTCTTTTCCCCGCTATAAGGTACCAAATTCAAAAAGGGGTTTTTATGCCAAGAATGTGCACGCCACTTAATCCGACGACACAAATTCAATCTGCGTATCCATCCCAATCTTCGCCTACAAGAAGACGTAACTTATCTTTTTCATCGCTTGATTCTAAACCTTTTCTGTTGCCTCTACAGTGGCTTCATCAAGGACTGCAATTGATCACTTACAGAGTGGACAAAGCGCCACTGCTCTTGTTGGCAAGCCTATTTTTGTTTTCATGTGGGAAAACCAAACTGGTCGGTCAAGTCTTCACAGCAAATTCTGCGACGACCATTGATCTTAAATCGAGTGAAGGAGAAATCAAACTAGTCAACGGGGCAAGGGTTGAAATCAATCTTGGATCCACAATGCCTTGGCAACCAGTGCAGCTCAAACTCAAATCAGATTTTGGCGACTTTAAAACCGAAATCTCGAGTGTCAAACTTGAAGACGATAAAAGTTTTTTTCTGACCAAAGAGGTCTCTGGCCAAGCCTATGACATACATGGCTACCCAGCACAGTTTCTGGCAAAGGAATGGGATGAAGACGGTGTCGATAACTGTGTTTTGCCTGGAGATTGCGGAGGATATGTCATCGCTGTCAACCCTTACGGTCAGACAGGTTACGTTTGGCAAAGCCGCGTTTGTGCAGGTAAACAAAATGTGGTTTGGCACCGCAAACTCACCATCTCAGGCTATCGAGTGGATTTTGGCAAGGCCGGATATTTTTTGGCTGATCCAAAACAAAACATTGATGATCAAGTGAAACAAATCAAAAGCCAATGCTCACGCTAAATAAGTGATCTAATTTGGGGACTCTCACGTGAGACTCATCGCCCACCTCTGGTGAAATTCATTGGTGTCGCCCGATTGGTATCACCCTCGGTGACACTCTTTGCTGACACTCATTTGCCACCTTTGGTGGCCCTCGATGGTTACCCTTGGAGACACTCATTAATCACCTTTGGTGATATTCATTGATCGCGAGATTTACTTCCCGCGAAGCGCCTCGGAAGGACTCATGTCGGTGTAGTATTTTGCCGGCACCCAAGCACTTAGAAATGCCAATACTCCTGCAAAAAACAAAACCATCATAAGAAACAACGGATCAACGCGAGCTGGAATCGTTCGGTCATAATAGATCGCAGGCAATAAAGGGATAGGATAATGGCTCACGATAAGGGCCAACACCACGCCGAGTACCAAACCTGTCACAACACCTATCGATGCCAAGAAGGCACCAAATTGGGCGAAGAGTATTCGAGTTCTTCGCGGTGACAGGCCTAGTGCCATGAGTAAGCCTATGTCCTTTCGCTTTTGTGTCAGCAAGAGAACCAAAACAGTCACAATACACAAACCCGAAATCAAAGCCGTCAAGCTTAAGAATGAAGCCATCGAAATTTTCTCAAGTTTCAAAGCATAGAACAATGACGAATTGCGATCAATCCAGCTTGAAACCACTCCTCCACGTTTTTCAATGGCAAGCTTTAAGTCTTTAAAGTTTTCGGGATCTGCCAACCAAATCTCAATACCCACCTCACGGCTCAGCGGATTTCCCAAATGCGGAAGCCCTGCCTTGCGATCGTAGAACACCACTTTGGCATCAACATCAGCCACGTTGGTCATAATCTTTCTTCGCACATAAAGTTGCTCAAGAGGAGGAGCCTCACCTTTCGGCAAAAGCAAAACCTCGGGGGCCATGCCCACGATTTTATCACCTTCAAATACTCCAAGCGAATAAGCCAAATCACGGCCCATTAAAATTTCACCGGGCTTCAGTTGCATTTTTTTAAACTCTTGATCCACCTCAATATGACTAAGGCCTTGATTCCGCCCTGTCAGCCGCTGGCTATCGATTAAAATCTTTTGCAGAACATGAGACTCCACCCCACGAGCAATGGCTCCGCCAAAGAGCCCTTCATTTGTGCGCAAAATAACTTCTTGGGTTTCAAAAACTTCTGCACGCAGCGAAGAGTCTTGTTTAAGCCACGAAAACAACGAAGAGGCTTCGACATCGTTCGAAGTCTTTGCTTCGGGCAAAATCACTTGCAAATGCGGTTCGGCGGCTAAAAGCCGTTGCTTAACGGAATCATTTAAACCATTCATGACACTCAAAACGAAAACCAAGGCCATAACACCTGTCGCGACGCCAAGAATACAAATCCATGCCACGGTTCGAATAACTGCACCGCTTCGTTTTGAGAGAAGATAATTTCGCACCAAATCCATTGCCATCATAATGGCTGTAGTATGACAACGTTCAGCTACATGGTCACTGGTTTTTTAGCGGAAACTTCAGACTCAAATCAGCAGATCAAATTATTTGATCAACACGGCTGTTTGCTGTGGTTTAATTTGGAGAGATTCAGATCTGCCACGGGCTCAATTTCAATTGGCCAGCGCTTTGATGGTGATGCAAATGCCTCAATCTCCAGAAAACCATTTACGCACACGGCCCCAAAATGAAGGGCGCCTTATGTCCTGAATGGTGTGCCCATAGCGCTTGATAATTTCAGCATCAGAAAGATGATGGAGTCGCGTATTGCTTTCAAGAAAATTAGCCAAGGCTGAACGCTCTTCGGTGAGTAAAGCCACAGCATGGCCGAGAAGACTCACCGCACGCGCGACCGCATTTTTTTCTGTTTCTGTATCAAAACGAACAAGCTCGGCTATTTCGGCTTTGCTGTCGCCCGAAGCAGCCTTGAGTTCTTCTTCAACGATGCAACCTGTCTTTGTTCCATCAAGCAAATTCCACTCCACCACTTGGCCAATAAAATTCACCTGAAACTTAACCACATTTTGCGATTCATCACTCCAAATGAAGAGATCAACATCATAAGGAGAATGATACCATCGACTGACAATTTGCGATGGACCAGATTCGATCACGTCAATGCCCACCTCTCGAAGACTTCGACCCATCTCCTCTGAGTTGAAAAACAACGGAATCTTTCTTTCATTTTCGAAACTTGTTTTTCGATTCATGGTCTCTTGCTCTCAGCCTTTGTCGCATCAGATTTTTCATTTTCACTTGCCGGACGCCGTTCATTTTTTTCAGACTTTTTCGCCTGCTGCAGTTCTTCATCGCGAACATCTTGAACGTTACCACGTAAGATAAATGATTTTTGTAGAGCTTTAAGCGTTACCACAGTCTCATCCAAAGCCTCGATCGCGCGCCGACTTGCTCTCGGAAATTCAGGAGCAAGCTCCTGCATGGCCGGCAAAAGCTTTTGGGTTTCTTCGGTTAAAACAGCCACATTGTGCGCGATCTTGGCTAGGTCGCGCGCCACACTTGGTGCTTGTTCACTGATGGTCGGCAAATGCCGATTGAGTTCATTGGTCAGCGCCACAAGATTATCGAGCGCAGTGGTCACCTGTTGTTTCTTGTTGATCGCTGTGAGCAGAGAGGTTGTCTCTTTTGCCATCGAGTTCATATTGTGAGTGAGTGGGTGCAATTCATCGAACATCTTCACAAAAGCTTGCATGCGTTTGGGATCAGTAAATGAATTTGCCACCTCTTTGAGATTGTCTGACATCTTTGACAACGCGGCTAAATATCCGCCCACTTTTCGCCCATTGAGCATATCCATGATATCAGGAGTATCCTCACTTTGAATCACGGCTCCCTCGGCCACTGTCGGTGACGACTCTGTACCAACTGAAATATCGAGAACTTTTTCTCCAATGACAAAAGGCCGCATCACCCGAACTAAACTGTCTTGCCGAATTCGGTTATGAAACTTTTCACTCACCATAAACTGCACGCGTATTTCGTTGTTTGATTTCAATTCAACATTCTCAACACTTCCCGCGCGAAGCCCCGCCATCTGTACTGACGTTCCAATATGCAAACCATCGGCTGACGAGAAAGTGGCCTCTAACATAATCTTGGGTTCAAGCCATCCACGCTTGACTGCCACACCCACGGTTGCAGCTAGGCCACCACCAATTGCTGTTAAGACAAACAAGCCCGCAACTCGTTCAAATTTATTGAATTTGATCTTCACAGGTTCTCCACCTTTGCAAAATGAGTTAAGTTTTGATCTGAGTTCAAACTCGAAATGTTTTGAGTCAGAAGGTTTTGATTTTCAATTCGTACTCGAGCATAAGTGAGAGAAGCCAACGGCGCTTCATCAGATGTCGTCAGGAACACATGTTTCAAACCATGTCGTTCTCGGTGCTCGCTGATCAAACGAACCAACTGCGTACAATTCTCACGACTAAGTCCAACAAAGGGATCATCCAAAAAAACTGCTTCTGGATTCATGACAAACGCTCGTAAAACCACACAAGCCTTACGCATGCCTCCTGACACAGCGGCAGGCCTTTGATCCTTTTTGTTCAGAATTCCAAAACGTGACATCAAATCACTCACTCGCGCTTCAGCCTCATCTATGGTGATTTCATTGTGATAAAGCAGCGGTAAAATCAAATTATCCCAAAGAGTGCGATTGGCCATGAGTCCTGCATAATCAAAGGTGTACCCCATGCGTTTTCGCAATGGTAAAAATTCTTCGAAACTCATATCGGTGATATCAAGATCATTGATTTTAACTTGCCCCTCTTGCGGCAAGATCAAAGCTGCAAGCAATTTCAAAATCGTACTCTTACCCTCACCCGTGGCCCCATCGAGTAAAACATTTTGATTCGCAGGAAACACAAACGTACTTTTTGTCAAAATCGGATAAACACCTTCAAACGAAAAACTTAAGTTTTGAAAAGAAAACTGATCAATCATATCAATCCCAACTGCATCAATTGATTGAGATAAAACAAGGTCGTCACAATCATATTAAACACGGTCACATAAATGATGCTGTTCACTACGGCCATAGTCGTCACCTGTGGAACTTCGTGTGCGCTACTTTGCACGAGCATGCCCTGATAGCAAGACACCACAAAAATAATCATGCCGCTAAAACCGTTTTTTAAAAGAAACAGTCCCACATCTTCGAGAGTCAAAGCCTGAGCCAAAGAATCAGTGTAAAAGGTGAACGAAATTTCATGCAGAAATCTTGTCACCATGAAGCCACCTAAAACCGAAATGACATTGAAATAAAATGCCAAACATAAAACGCTAATCACTCCACCAACGATACGTGGAAAAACAATATAACTGAGCGGATTGATTCCCATCGCCTCAAGAGCTTCAATTTCACGATTGGCTCGCATGTTTCCGATTTCGCTCGCCACCGCAGTACCTGACCTTGCGATCACGACGAGGGCTGTGATCAACGGCCCTAGTTCACGAAGAATAATCACGATCATCAAATTTCCCACCATGCCCGCATTGCCGATCAACGAAAGCTGGGCACTTGATTGTAGAATGACGATTCCACCAGAGGCTAAAGCCAAAACTGAAATCAGCGGCATAGCTTGCCAACCCGTAAAATAAATTTGTGCCGACACCACACTAAATACCGTGCGCAGTCCCTGCGCTTGATCGAAAATCGCCGCACGTATCGATAAATACACCATCATCAGCACACTTGCCGTGTACTCAAGGCCACTCAGCGCACGGCGCCCCACAGAATCCACATGTCCGAAAAGAAATCGTACCATCACCATGTCACCCCTATCGGTCAGGTGTATACACGAATAGAGATCTGGATTGCATTTTCTAAAAAAGAAAACCGCACTTGAAAAAAATAAAAGCCATTCCTTGGTCGATTGTGTATTGCCAATGGGCTAGCAGGAAAAACTCCAGACATGGGCACGAGTAAAAATAGGGACCGGAACCATTGCAATGGCAAGGTCGAGAGTCTAGCGTAAATTCAGCGCATACTTCGGACCAAGGCCAAGAATGCGATTCAAAAAATGGAAATCAATAGGCCCAAAGACGATAGAACATTGATTTAAATGTCTCGATTGCAACTTCCCACCAACCAGCCTCGCTACTTGTAAGAGGAGTGGCGCGTGGATAAATCGAAATCACACTCGAAAGATCAGCGCGAAATGTTCGGTAAGCCCGACTCATGTGCAGTCTTGACGTCACTAAGATCAAATCACGACAATGCAAGACCTCGACCAAACCTGCCGTCTGTTGAGCATTGCCAAATGTCGTTTGCGAATACTTTTCGAGTACAATGTCCTCTGAATTGACGTTCCCATAAAATGGCAGAAGCGGAAAAATATCTCGAAGTTCAGCCGAAGGATGCACTCCCATGATCATTAATTTCTGCACATTTTTTCTTGCCAAAAGATCGAGTCCCTCACGCAGGCGATTGGCACCGCCCGTGAGAACCACAGCACAGTCCGCACGTTGATCTTGCTTCCACGAGCTCACATCAGTGGCGAGCACTTCACGCAGTTCACCAACAAAGAGAACGACAAAACCAAGTGCGAAAAAGATCGAAAAAAAAATCAATGCTCGCTTCAAGGCTTAATCGCCAACACTTCGATTTCAACCTGCACGCCCTTAGGCAATCCTGCAACGGCAATAGTTGAGCGAGCGGGCGGGTTTGCGGTAAAAAATTTGCCATACACCTCATTGACCGCAGCAAAATCACCCATATTGGTCAAAAAAATGGTCGTCTTCACGATGTGCTCGTAACTCATCTGTGCCTCAGCCAATACCGCTCCGATGTTTTTCATCACCAATTGAGCCTGCTCAGAGACCGAGCCCAACATCACTTGGTTGGTTGCAGGGTCAATGGCGATTTGCCCTGAACAATATAAAGTCGAACCGACCTGCACGGCCTGCGAGTAGGGTCCCACCGGTGCGGGAGCTTTGCTTGTCAAAATAACTTTTTTCATAAATAACCTCTGTTTAATTGAAAAATGCGGGTTGAAAAGTCACTTCAAGCTTAGTCCCTGGAGGCTCTGGCTTGAGCGCCACTTTGGGGCCAAAGAGAAGCGCATTGCGAGACGGATCATAGGTCCAACCTTTGACAATATCATTGGGTAGTATCTGTTTACCAAATCGCACTTCGATGGTGGCTGGGTCAGGGGCCTGATTCAAGTACATGATCTTGCCAATTTTTTGCTCCAACTCGCTCCCTACCGCAGCAAGCTTGGTACCGAAATCAGAGTCACAGATATCGAGCTCATTGGTGAGCTTGCCGCCATTCATAAGCCGCAAAAAATCTTCAAGCTTGACCGGCGGCAACTCACCACCACGATCATAACAGATCGAATTGGTCACAGGCTTAAACACCCCATAAGTTAAAACTTTTTCTGGAGAACCTTTAAGCCTAACCAAAAAATCTCGCATATCTTGCGCTGACATATAACTTTGATCATCGGTGTCGGTGAGAAAAATCACGGCTAAAAAAGCATCCGGTCGTAAAAAGCCCTTGTTGTATGTCTGCTCAATTGGACCCTCTAATGCCTTGCGAACCGGAGTAAAAAACTTCTCCATTGAGTCGCCACTGGTGCCAACATTGATATTCGACTTCAGAATAGTCAAACCGTTTGGTGTTGCTCGTTCTACAAAATACGGGTTACCAGAAAGGCGCCCGCCGCCGTGCCCAGTATAAGAAAGAAATTCTTCCGACGAGGTGATCACGCCGATATGGTAGCCAATCAGCTGGTTCTTACTAAACTCGGCAACAAACTTGTCGACGTTTGCTGCCAAATTTCTCTGCGCATCGGACATACTTCCCGAATCATCGACCACAAATAAAATATCGACAGAAGGATCAAAAATCAAATTGGTGCTACTGTCTTTCACTTTTTCGCCAGTGTACACAGGGCGAGGCACGAGATAATCGCTTTGCTTTGAGCAGCCGACCAAGCCCAACGCGATTCCACTGAGTAACGAAAAAACTGAAAGCAAAACCAGACCTTGATTTTTTTTCATAAACATTCCCTATTTATTTACAGCCTGACACCCTTTTTTGATGTCGACTTTGTAATTCGAAAGTTCATCCATCCAGGTCTCGCCATCAAATGGAAATACCATTTTGTCTCGAGCCTGACTGCCGGTTGAGCCTTTCTTTTCAGACAAAACCTTGCTGCTAGCTTGAATTACTTTTTGCGAAACCGAAATCTGCTGCAAAATTTCAGCCTCAACTATGTGCATTTTTGAAAGCATCTTTGAAGTTTCATCGACCTCATCGGTCGCCAGCTCTTTTATGCGATTGAGTGTGGCGGATCGGGCACGAGCCACACGCAAATCCATGTCTTTACGAAATTCATCAATCGAAGCCTGAAACCCCACCTGTGCTGTTCCACCCGTGAGCGACCGAGCATAAAGATCTGCGGCAACTTTGGCCTCAGCTTCAGTTGCGGACTCAATACCCACCAGTTGATTCAACCATTCATCGCGCGTGATAAATCGTGGCAACTGATGCACATCTGCCCCCAGGGCATTGAGGCTCTGACGCTGTTGTTTCGTTTTCGCTATAAATTTTTGCACAACAGGTGTGTTCGCATCCTCTTTAAGATTGAGCATCGCTTGAGCGCGTGCGCGAAACCGCTCGCGAAAGAGTTTGATGCTCTCTACAGCACCAGGGTAATCACAAACCTTGAGCTGAGCCAAAGAACGCAAGAAAACGGTTTCTGGGCCAATTTGCCCATCAAAAATCGGTGCGATCAAAGTTTTGGTCACAGCCAAAGTATCTTGAGGTTCACCTCGGCGAATATGCGCCCAACCGATTTCTTCTTGCGCATCCAACCAGTAGTCAGAAGCCTTCGAAACTTTTTGATAATATGAAATCGCTGGCAATAAAAAGCCGTTTTGATACAAAAGCCGAGCGGCCGTAATGTTCATTAAATCTGGACTAATTGAATTCTTCGAAATCGAAAACATATGAGTCAAAATTTTTGCCGCACTTGAAGCATCGTCTTTCAAACCAAAGCCCAAAGCCAGCTGCCACTCCACCATTGCTCGTTCTTTGGTATCAAGAGCTGTCTTCTGCGCAAGATCCTTCAAAAGTTCCAAATTTTCTGGGTCAAAGCTCTGGCGAGTGACAACATGAACCTCTGCCGCAATTCCAAACACAGCAGTCCAAGCATTGTTCCACTTCACATTGATATGGTTCCACACCGGAAGATCAATCGAGGCTGCATCGCGAAAACTCTTCAACAACTCAGCATCTATTTTTTTTGGGTCTTGAATACTTAAAAGTCGCTCAAGCCCTGCGATCTGCAATCCGTTTTTAAAAAGCAAATATCCATAAATGGCTTGGCCGTTGGAGGATGTGGCAAGTTCCGAACCTTTCACCGCTACTGGCCACTGAAACAAAGCCTTCTCATATTCTGCACGCGAAAAAAAACCTTCCAAAATATTTTGCTCAGCTAAAAGATCAACTTTTTTGCGTCCTTCTTTTTTTAAGATTTCTCGCAACCACTGAGTTTCAATACGCGCCTCTGGACGAACACCATCTTGCCCAGGAACACTCGAAGCACCCTGCCCCAAGAGATTCAAAAGATCATCGCCAGCGCTCGCGCTCAAAGTTGCCAGCGAGAGCAGACTTGCCACCAGAGTCACCTTAAAAATTTTTGCACCAATAAGTTTTCGCGTGGTCATAACATATACCCCACTTGCACACTACCAAGAGTGAGATTCATCTTCGTACTTTCTTCAAAACGTTTCGCCGTATAGGTCTCATAGCGAACTTCTGCACGTGTCGTCAGATGCTGCGACCACCAAAGGCCAACGCCTCCACCCGCTGTCAGCAAATTGCTCATGCCCGACTGCAACTGAACCTTGCCACTTCCAGCTAGAGCATAGAGATCAAAATGCACAACTCCCAAATCCATGAAATTCATTTTTCCATAGATAGGATAGAAATTGATTTGCGCTAGATACGAACGATAAGGAGCATCGATCTCAGGCAAGCGACGTCCACCGGGCTGAAGTTCATCATCAATCAGATGCTGTCCCTCGGGTCGCAAGCTATTAAATGACCACTGGTACTTTAAACCCAAAGACCAATGCGGACTGATATGAAGATTATAATTCATCGCTAGGTTTTGTGTCGCCATATAGGCATCGCCACCCGCAACACTAGAAAATTCTGGAGCAAGCTCGTGTCTCCAGCGGCGACTTACGATGCGATCCTGAACCACTGAAACTTTAGTGTCAGGGTTGAGTGCTTTCGCTCGCTCAACCAAAACATCATTGCCACCAAGAGAATCAAAGTCTTTCATAAGGTCTTCCGCTTTTACTGGCGAAGTCCAACACAGACTACCGGTAGCCAGAATCGTGGCCAGAAATGCGGCAAGACCTGTGGGCTGAAGCATGGCCACAAATGCTGACCGACCAGCCGTGAGCGGTGTCAATACCCCATCATGAGCAAATGCGATTTTGAAGAGTTCCTTTATTCGTAGACTATTTTTCATCACTTCTCCTCTTGTTGCGCCAATTTGTTGCGCCAATTTATTGAGCCGCCTGGCCTGCCACAGTGCTTGAACCGGAAGATAGATTTGCATGCGAGAGATTCAACTTCTTATTTAGGGAAAATCGGGGCCCTGGCATGGCTGGCGCCAATCTCACTCTTCTGGTGTAAGAACGCTGCACCGTTTGCGGAGAGCTGAGTGCCGTGTTGATCGCATTGAAGGTAATATCGTATTCACTCATACCGATAAACGAACTTGGCACATCCCAATTCAGAGTGCAAAGCGCATCACCAGAACGAGACTGAGTGACACAATTCAGAGTGGGAGATCCAGGAAGACCTGCAAGCTGAGTCACCACTTGCACAGAAATCTGTCCTTCAATATTTCGTGAACTTGAATCGCGAAAGCTCGAATCATACACCGAAAAATTATACGAATTTTTTTGCCCCATCGTCAGCACAGCTGTATCAACCCACGACACCGAAGGCTCCCGCAGCTTGTTACCGATTAAAACATCAACAGTTCTTGGCCCCGAAGTATTGCCAAAATGACTGAGAGCAATCAGCCCAAATCTGAACATCGAACGATCTGGAGTGAGTTCATAGTTTCGGGTATCAAGAGTTAATTTGAATATCCAGAGGCTCGGATCAATCAAACTCTGTGTGGGATCAGAATTGGAATTCGTGACCATGTGAGCTGCGCTGAATTGATCTGATGTTGAAGCCACAACCATCAAGCGCGGGCGATTGTTGGGAGTGTTCGATGCCGTTGGATCCTTCACCACCACTTGAAAATCACGCCTGTCCCCTTCGATGATGGGATTTCTTGAGAGATCATCAACTGAGACAATGCTCGGATCGACATTCTGGCGACCGACAAAAACTTTGATCGACTTGACCGTTGAGGTTACAGGTACAGTTTGCGCCGTCAGTGTAAAGTCAAGATGTGCTGCTCGGGTGTATTCCGCATTCACGTACCCAACCGGTGGAGTCCATTTAAAAGATCCTGCAGCTGCATCGAAAACGGCTCCCGGAAAATCACTTATATTGGTGAGTTGCAAATCAAACCCGGTGTTGGCAATAAGGACCCGCGCTCCAACTTTCAATTCTCCAGGTTCACCCTCACGAAAATCTGCAAAGTCAGCTGAATCAATACGCATCACATCGGCAGGTAGAGCTTTAGGTCGTGGGTCGACTTTTCTCTCAGGTGGCACTCCCTCTCGCACCCAATCTGGCTGACCATCGAGAGGATCTTGTTTCATTTTTTGACAACCCCAAAGACCCAAGCATAAAACAGCCAAGCAAAGCATTGGCTTACTTACAGTTTTTTTGCTTGCTGATTTTTTGGTTACAGCTTTATGAAAAATCCTTTTTCGCATTTTACATTCTCCTCTTTCCATCGCCCAGAACAATGACTTCAAAAAACTCTACTTTGGCTGCTCAACTGGTCAGCCAACTGATCAGCCATCCAACCGCTCAGCTGTGGCCCTGTCGTTTCAAATCAAACGGAAAAGCCACCGGAACTTCAGCTCCTCCACTTGGAAGCGGAAACTTCCAGGTTTTAAGTCGCATCATAATGCAATCTTCCACCTGCTTTGAATTGAGGGTGGTATTTTGAATCGATGCGGCCTTCACTGAACCATTCGGATCAATAATCCAGCGAATGAAAACGCGCCCAGCGAGAGCGGGATCTTGTTGCAAACCCTGTTCGTAACAAAAACGAATTTGCCCCGTATTGCGCCTGATCACATCCATCACCGACTCGCGATCAATTCCGCCCTCAACAAGTCCTTCGGTACCTAGAGTGATATTAGTGCTCGTGCCGGCTGATCCGATCAGACTCAACTTTCCGTACCCAGCCTGACCGCCGCCCTTTCCTTTGGTTCCATAGCCACCGCCACCTTGCAAATTACCTCCAGCACCCAGTGGAGCTGAAACAATACCTTTGCCATACAAAGAGGTCTGCACGCCGCCACTGCCTTGTGTGCCGCCGAGACCAGGGCCCGCCGTCGTGTGAACAGCACCTAGATCAATTCCACCACGCTGTTTGCCTGAAGAAAGGCTACCCAAAACAGCAAGTGCCCCCATACGTCGAATCGCTGCGGTCTTTTTTGTAATGGTCTTCTCGACCGGCTGTTCAACTTGGTTTTGATTTTCAGCTTTTGCGACGACCTTTTGCATCTTCGGTGGAGTTTGCTTCACAATACGCACCACCTGCTGCTTCAACTCCTCATTGATCTTATCGGTATTCACGGTGTGTAAAAATATAAAAGCTAGAAAAATCAAATTCAAACCGCTCAGCACGGCGAGCGAAAGATACCAAGGCTTTTTATTGTCTTTGGCGTACTCAATATTAGGGATAGTCGCAAGACCATTGGAAGCAAAGGTCAACTCACCAATACCAGGTATAACAAGCGAGCCCGCTTGCGACTGCGCTTTTTGCAACTGTGCCTTATTCAGTTCTGCTAAAAGTTCAAAATCGATTTCGTCAATTTGTAAAGCTTCAGAATTGGGATGAAGCTCAACTCGTCGTGAATCATGGCGACGGACCATGATGGCATTCTCCCCCTGCCAAGGAAACACCCGAAGAATTTCGCCATTTTTATTTTTCAATACCAGGCGTTCAGTCTCACCAAGATTTTTAGTTGCAGATACACTTTCCATTAGCTCGGCCCCTTAGTACTTAGTTGCAGATTTTTTCAATCGATCTTTAAATTCAGTGCGCACACCTAGTAAGGCGTCTAAAACTTTATCATCCTCAACAGTCACGACGGATTCATCAGAAAAATGATATTGCCCTTGCACCAAGATCTCATCAAAGGTCATCTCAGAAACTTTCTTCTTACTTTTTTCAGCAGGTTTGCTCGGCACAGACTCAGCAGCCAGCGCGGACCCAACCTTAGCAAGCAACACTCCAAGAAAAACGACTTGCAAAACAAAGAACCAAACGACTGTCTTAAATAACCTTTGTTTACTCATTTGCATACCGCCCTGTTTCTTCATTATTGCACTCCCTTTGCCGGTGCTTTCTCATCATTTAAACCCTGAATTCGTGATTCTAAATAAGCCGTCCAAACTTCTCGTCCCACTTGCTTATTTAGATCCAATAGCTCTTGCAAAAAGGCTCTATTGTTTGGTTCTTGACGAACCTTCATTTTCGCCGCTTCGATCTTGTGTAAAGTTTCGCCGTCCGCCTTTACCTGCGCCACAGTTAAAGTTCCAACTTGACCTAAAAAGTTGAACAACGATTTTTTGTCTTCTGGGGCAATCTCTGCCACCTTCTGCAACTCAAGCTTTGTCAAAGCCTGCATCTCAGAATTCATTTCAAGATACTGCTTCTTCAGCTGCTCAAGACTAGCACCATTAGTCCAAAATTCTTGCACCTTCGCTTGGGTCTCAATTGAGCGGGTCTGGTAGGGCGACGCCTGTTGGGCAAGAGCTCCAAGGTACTGTTGTTCGTCTTCACCTTTCAATCCCTGAGGAACAGGCAATGACATGATCTCATTATAAAATCGCTCCGATTCTTTGGCCATCAACTGCAATGACAAGAGCTCGCTGGTCCAATCTGACATTGCAATTGCACGCTTGGCCATCTTTTCGAGCTGCTCAAGCAAAGCCACTCGTGCTTTCAAACTACTCGCCAGCTTTTTTTGCTGACCACCATCCACTTGATGATTCTTTAATTTCTGCGCCAACGGTTCAAATTCAGCAATAAACTCGGCGCGCGCAAAGATTTTTCCTGAGGAAGTCTTGGCCAACGCTGGGCTTTTAAGAACCAATTTGCGAATCTCAACTTTTGGAGTCCTTGCAAAACTCTCGAGATAGAGTCCGGCTAAAAGCTCAGGGTCAGAATTCAATACGCTTTTTTGCTTTTCAATTTCTGCAAATGCAAAGCCGCATTCGCGAACCATTCGAGCGGCAATCGCTCGAGCTTTTTCAGGATCTTTGGACTCCTGCAAAAATTTCTGCAAATAGGGCTTAGAATCCTGATTGGCAAGATCAGCATAAAGCGCAAGTTTAATCCATTTTTGTGAAGCTCCGTCTTTTAGTGACAGCTTCTCAGTTGCGGCAAGCGCACCAGGAAAATCCAATAGCATTTCCGACGCCCATGCTTTGCGCGACAAAACTAAAAGACGATCTTCTTCACTTAGGCCACCATCAAGTTTCAAGCCAAGAAGCCCATCGGCTGACGACAAGACGACTGATGGATTTTTTGCTTTTTCAGCAAGGAGCATCTTGTTTTTATAATAGGTTTTCAATTCTTCAGCTTGCGCTCCGTTCATATCTATTTTGCTGAGAATCGCTAATGCCTGAGCTGGGTCATCTGCCCGAGCAATCGCTTGATTCAAAAGGGCTTTGCGTGCCACCAGCCGATAGTCTGCTGCCTTGCTAGAAAACACACGGGCAAACTCCATTGCCCAACTCTCGATTTTCGTTTCCGCCTGAGCGTCACCTTTTGCCAAAACCAAACTATCTAGAGCCAAATCAGCGGCCTGCATTTTTATAGGCTCACCACCTGCAATCGAACTCAAAGCAATCTCGCGCATCATATCGGCCGCTTTTAGATACTCACCTTTTTCATAAACCATGTGTGCCAATTGATAACGAACTTCAATATTCTTTTTCTGCGAAATACTGTTCTGAATATAAAGATTCAATTCTTTAGCCAAGACTTCGTTCTCCTTGGCGACCTCAGCCACTTCAATTGCACCCAAGAGAGTGTCCTCAAGAAGTTGAACATATTTAGCACGCGATTTCTCATCACCGCTATTCGTCTGCACGGCTTGCTTGAAGCCAGTTGCCGCCTGATTATAGAGATCAATCGCCTCTGGATACAGTTTCAAATCACGAGCCACTTGCCCAGCTGCAACCCGCATATCATCTTCAACGCTAAAGACAGCTAGATAATTGCGATATGCCTGCAAAAGCTCAGGGCTTGGATTTTTAAGCTTAGTCCAATCGACCAAGAAATTGCGAATTCTAGTTTTTAACTCCACACACTCAGCATCCACGCAGCCGCCCATTTGCGACCATGTCGTGAGAGCCAAATCAAAAGCTCGTGCAGCTTCAACCTTATTTTTCAAATCCATTTGCATTTGCGCCTGATGCACCAAGCTTTCAACACGCAACTTCGGCTGAGTTTGCTTTTGAAAGACAAAGTCCCAAACCATAATCGCTGCTGGCTTCTGCCCGAGCCGTTCACTTTCAAGCGCCAAATAGGTCAAGTTCGCCAATTTCGTTGAGTTGGGACTTAGGACAAACACATTATCTAAATCTATTTTATTTATCGCTCGGCGGCTCAAAAAAGTCGAATAATCGCGGCTGACTTCTTCATGAAATTGCAAATCAATCTGACCGGAATTACTCGTACGATCCACGGCCGAACGAACCAAAAGGTCTTTATCCTTCAACACATTCTCAAGCCCCAATATGGCCTGCTCAAGGTGCCCACGATTAAAAGAGCACCATGCAAGACGGTAGGCCGCAAGACTGCGCGCCCCCATTAACGAAGCCGAATTATCAAATACCATCTGGTAATACTTCTGGGCCTCTGCAAAATCACCTTGCTTAAACGCCATTTCAGCTAGAGACAACTGAGCCTCTGCAATCGACACCGGATTGACTTTCGCAGACAGAATGCCAGCGTAGGCAGCTTTGGCTTCTTGATTTTGCCCGAGCAACTCATGAAGGTGACCAATCTGAATAGCAATCTTGCCAGCTGATTCAACTGGTGCTTTTGCTTGAACATCTCGATAATATTGAAGAGCTTTTTTACGATCACTGGCGCCCGCTAGACATTTAACACAACCCTCGTTGAGCTCTCGCATCGCAAGACGTCTTGCTTTTTCTGCATGCAAGTCAGCTAAGCGCATCGCAACTCCCACGCGTGACGCATCAGCAGGTGGCAGCGAAAGATAAACTCGAGTCAATTTTTCTAACAACAAGTCTTGCGTACTCTCGTCCACAGTATCTAAAGCGCGGGCTTGAAGATGAAATACAAGACTGCCAGAAAAAAGAAGAGACAAGCTCATTAGCGACGGTAACCAAAGGCCCGCATAAGACGACTCACATGATGTTGATTTTCTTCGTGCCATCTCGACTCCTTCTTAAGTCTACAAAACTGACCTGCTATTTCATCAGTACTGCAAATTTCAAATCACTGTATCCGGCATGACTACTCGCTTGAACTACACTGCTCATCAATTCATATTTCAAACGGCGGTCGGCCTGAATGGTTAGGGTTCCTGGAAACTCCTGTCCTGGATGACGCTCCTGATAATCCTTGCGAAGCTGCAGAAGACGCTCGACAAGCTGATCTCCTGAAATCAGTTTTTCCTCAAGAAACAACTGACCATCTTCAACCTTAACAACTGGATTGGGCTCGAGTGGTTCGCCACGGGCCGCCTCAGGAAGCTGCATATCTTTTCCAAGAGTCAATAGTTCCCCCGAATTGGAAAAACTCATCAATAGAAAAATCACCAAGATTGAAAAAGCATCGATGAGAGCCGTTAAGAGCAAGTCCGCAACGATTCCACGTTTATGTTTCTCGGCCGATGGAGCCAAAATCGACGCCGACCCGAGCGCACTCTCAAAACTAGTCTCACCTATTACAGTATGCTTTAACATCCACCCCTCCTCACATCACTCGAAGCTGCGTACAACCAAACAAGATTCAGCACCAGTGGCTTTGATTCATTTTTTAAAGCGGAGCCACACCTAGATCGATCAATCCCGCCTTTTTCACCTGATCCATCACGCGAACGATGTCTTCATAGATACTTGCCGCTTGTGGCTGAATCAGTGCGGTCACAAGAGCAGGCTCAGTTTCTTTGATTTTTCCTACGATTTCAGCAAGGCGCTCAAAATCAGGGTGCCCCTCGCGCGCATTGATTTGTGTCTTCCGAAATGCTGCGGCCACATGTGCGGACTCCTGCACATCTAAAGACAAATCTCCTTTGTCATTCATATGCACCCACATCACCGGTTTTTTTTGTGTCTCGGCCGCTGGTTGCCCACCGACCGCCTGCTTGACATTCATCGCACCAATTTGCACCCACACAGCAGTTAATAATAGAAAACAAATACAGACCGACAACAAATCGATAAACGGAATCAGATTCACTTCGAAATCAAGATGCTTATTGTGTTTTCGCCCCATGGTCCCCTCGTTTTCTCAGATGTATAACTAGGCGTTCAGCTCAGCATCGCGTTGTGCACGACGATTTTTCACGGGCCGAGCGATGATCGGCTCATAAGAATAACTAAGCCAGTTGAAAACTTTTAGTGCGGCTTGATTCAAATCATCAGCCAAATGATTGGCGCGGTTTTGCAAAATCGCATACATTAAAAGAGCCGGGATCGCTGCGATCAAACCATAAGCCGTAGCGTTCATCGCCTCCGAAATACCTGCAGCAAGAATCGTTGCTTTTTCTGACGCCTGCGCCTGACCTACGGCCGCAAACGACTTAATCATTCCCGTGATGGTTCCAAGCAACCCTGTCAATGTCGCCACGTTACCAAGCATCGCCAAAAATCCAACGCGCTTATCGAGCACTGAGTTTTCTGCAATTAAGACTTCATCCATTTTTCCTTGAATCTCTTCTTTGCCACCAAAGTTCACTGCTGCCTGAGCCCCAGCAATGATCGCAGCAGAAACGGGTGCTATCGAAACCAAACCTTGGGCTTTCGCAATAACAGACTCAATTTCCCCACGTTTGATTGAGTCTTCGAATTGAGCAACGAACCCCACCTGTGTCGCTTTTCTCTTGATGTAAAGCGCATGAACGCGTTCAACCGTGATGGCGATTGAAACCATCTGGAACATCATAATTGGATACATCCAGATTCCACCGTGTTGAAAGGCCAGTTGAATTTTTGAGAATAGCTCCATTTGTTTCCCCCTCGTTGCAAAACGAAAAATCAATACGTCCAGCCAAAAGTCTGGCTTGTGTTTTCGGAAGCGTCTAGCAGAATTTGACAGAAATAAAAAATAAACTGCATTGCAGCGCGATTTTTGGAACAACAAATGACGGCCGTCACTTATAACTAAGCAAAGATAATTTTATCGTTAAATGGATTTTATTTATGCAAATTGAGGTTTTACCTAAAAAAATATGGACGTCGAAACTTCATTGACCATTCATCTTTATGCAAAAAGGCAAATGATGCAAAAATTAAATCCTCTGACATATCGCGAGTGGAAGTCGTGGATGTTTTGATTGATTTTTGGGCACACGACAATAAACACCAGACTCCAACGACGTCTCTTACGAATAAATGAAAAACAGTTATGCCACTTTCTTAGACATCGAGCCCTGCCGCAATGGAAGATCCAACACAAAACGAGTCTGCTCAGACATTCGATCGAGAGTTAAATTCCCACCATGGGTTTCCGCGATCCCTCGTCCAACACTTAGTCCCAAACCGGTCCCCTTACCAACTTCCTTGGTTGTGAAAAAGGGCTGCATCAATTTATCAGCAATGCTGCTCGGTATTCCGGGGCCACTATCCGTAACCGACAGAAACAATCTCTCTCCAGCCATCACGCGCGCTTCAACTCGCACCCGTTTTTCAGAGTGCACTGCCACAGCATCAAAAGAATTGTTGAGAAGATTCAATAGAACCTGAGAAATCTGGGTCGCGCGACACTCAACTAAAATATCCGGCAAGACACCCACCTCTAGAATTACTTCGTGGTTTTTAAAACGCTCGGCGCAAAACGCAAACGTCTCATTGATTAACTCTTGAAGCTGAACCAATTCAAATGGGTCATTGTCTGCCGATCGCGAGAAGGTGCGCAAGCCCTTTACAATCTTGGCAATACGCTCAGTGGTCATTTTAATTTTCTCCAACTGGGGCAGCAAGATTTCTGGTGAGGATTGCCCCTCTTGAATTCGATGCATGAGCAAATCAACTTTTCCCGTAATAATTGCCAGAGGATTATTTATTTCATGCGCGACTCCGCCGGCCATTTCACCAAGTGACGCCATTTTCGAGGACTGGATCAACGATGTACGCTGAGACTCCAGTTTCTCCTCGAGTTGTTTTTTTTCTGTCAAATCTTGCGCAAACCCCATATAGCCTGAGATGCCACCCTGACTATCGCGAAGAACTGTCACCGACAGTGCCACCGGAAACCGTCGCCCATCTCTCGCTATGTATGTCCATTCGTTTTCATCATGCCCAACGATTTTAGCTTTCGCCACAAAGGTTTCAAATCCCGGCTCGAGCTGCAACCCAAACTCTCGGTTCAATACCTGCGTTCGCTCAACAACCTCCTGCACATCATGAATCGCTGCCGGAGTCATACGACCGACCACATCTTCTTCTTTGTAACCCAATAGTCGCTCGGCCGCGGCATTGAACGAGGTGATCACGCCATTGATATCTGTGCTAATCACACTATAGTTTGCACTATCAAGCATTAGACGCCGAATACCAGCCAGATTCTGCAATGAGAGCTCGGACATTTTCTGCCAGGTGATATCAAAGCGGATTGCTAAAAACTGCTCGACATGCCCTTTGCTATTTCGAATCGGCACGATCGTGGTGTCTACCCAATACAGGGCGCCATCTTTTCGCCGATTGCAAATTTCTCCATGCCATGTTTCTCCAGAAAGAATCTTCTGCCAAAGATCCGCAAAAAACTCTGGAGAGTGAGTCCCTGAATTCACAATTGCGTGTGTTTGTCCGAGCAACTCGTCGCGCGAATAACCTGAGACTTGGCAAAATTTTTCGTTCACCTCTGTGATTCTGCCAGAGAGATCAGTCGTCGCCACAATCGCCGCCTCATCAAGCCCCCTTACAAAGATCTCAAACTTCTTTTTTTCTTCAGATAGCCGCTGTGCCGTGGCCGCAAGATCTCGCTCCGACTTTATGCGCGCTGAAATATCCGAAAAGGTCGTCAACACTTGATGCGGAATAGGCTCTTGACCTCGAAACAGTGGTACCGCATTGATCAAGATCCAAGAAAACTGACCATCTTTTTTGTGAACCCCCATCACCACATTGGCGACACGCTGTCCAGTTCTCAAACAGACCATCGCCGGGTGTTCCTCACCTGGAAACGGCAAACCATTCTCATGAACCGTTTTCCAGCGTGGATCTACAGATAGGCGTCCTTGCAGCTCATCCGAGCTCAATCCCAAAATCTTTGCTGCAGCATCGTTATGACTAATAATGTGCCCATCTCTCGATTGAACGACCACGCCTTCAGTCATACTTGATAGCAGGTGATTCAACTGCGCATGACTTTCACTGGCTTCGTCCTTCTCTATACGTAGTTCAAGTAGAGAAATCACATGCCTTGCAAGTGCTTGCAAGGCGCTCCGTTGCTCTTGAGTTAATACGTGCGGAACATGATCGATCACGCAAAGCGTGCCAATAGCTTGACCCGAGGGAGTTACCAAAGGGGCACCGGCATAAAATCGCACCACCGGAGCTCCTGTTACCAAAGGATTGTCAGCAAATCTTTCATCTTCAAAAGCATCGCCAATTTCAAATACCTCGGTTTGATGAATCGCATGACCACAAAATGAAACATCCCGCGGAGTTTCTTTTGCGCCTAGACCCACTCTCGATTTAAACCATTGCCGTTCACTGTCAATCAAGCTCACTAGAGCAATTGGGGTTTTACATATGGCAGCCGCTAGTTGAGTGATATCATCAAAGATTTGCTCATCAAGCGTGTCTAAAATGCGGTATCGCAAAAGTGCCCTCAACCGATCTTTTTCATTGTCTGGAATTGGTGCCGCCTTCATCACCGTTCCTCTCGGATTTCGCATGAGGTTTCGCTAGATCTCTGGAGAACTCTTAACAAAAAATGTCCTTAAGATGTCTCAGTTTGAGAGACATCCCTGATATTCAACTCAACAATACACGAAGACGGTTGACGAAACCTTCAAGACTCATTTGCGACTATTGAAAAAATTTGGATTGGCCATCACGGCTACTGCTGTCATTATTTCGTGTGTGGTCACGAAATTCTTGGATTGGCAATCCTTCTCAGAAGAAAATACTGTCAAATTCTCCATCTCGCACCATGTCTATTTTGAAATCTAAATAGCGGCAACTTGTTAACTAACTTAAATTTATTTAAGGTAACGGCTGCCAGCTAGATCAGCGACAACGTGCAAAATGGAGAAGACCAAAAGGGACCTTAAAAACAAATGAAAAAGTGCACAAAACAACACGCCCTAGTTGAGAAACTCCCGGAAAACCTGCAAGGAGAAATGCAAGTTCTCTAAAACCAGTACTTACGATTGAAGCAATGAAAACAGCTTAGATTAAAGGTAAATGATGAATACTCCCTCTTTCACGGCACCCGAAATAATGAGTCAACAAACCAAAACAAGCAAAATGGTATTTCGTCGAAAATACATCCTACCGTTTTTTTTGCTCGCGCTATTCATTTTACAATTTTCAAGTCGTTCGTTTTCACCCTTATTCACCCACGTTAAAATCACCAACTACACAGCCATTCACACACTATTTGAAACCATTGCCATCACCGTAGGGATGCTCATCTTTTTTGTGAGTTGGAATGTGCACGCCAAAGAACGTTCGGCCAACTTCTCTTTTCTTGGGGCTGTTTTTTTAGGCGTCGCAACGCTCGACCTCGTTCATGCCCTTTCATTCAGTGGCATGCCAGATTTGATTTCACCATCCGGGCCTGAAAAGGCGATTTTCTTTTGGCTTGCAGCACGAACAATGGCTGCGGTCGGTCTTCTGATTGTTTCCTTCAAAGACTGGGACATCACAAAATCTCGCTTCGCTCAGTGGCAAACTCTTTGTGTCGTGGTCGCAGTGGTTCTGCTTTGCATATGGGTTGGATTGTTTCATTTGGATATCGTGCCCACGACCTATTCTAATGGCAGCCTTACTGCCACCAAGATATTCTATGAGTATGGTCTCTGCCTGATTTGCGTTGCCGCGGCTCTGCGCTTCTTAACTCAAATCCCAAGAGCAAAAAACTATGATGTCATCGGTCTTTTTGCCGCAGTGACGGTGATGGCTATGAGTGAGTTCTATTTCACTCTCTATTTTACTGTCGATGATTTTTATAACTTGATGGGGCATGCCTATAAGCTCATTGCCTATGGATTCCTCTTTCAAAGTATCTTTATCGATGGAATTAAATCTCCCTACGAAAAACTCTATCGTTCCGAAAAAGCTCTGCACGAATCAGAAGCGCACTTTCGCACCCTCTTCGAACAAGCAGCTGTGGGAGTGGCAAAAGTCGAGGCCTTTTCGGGGCGTTTTCTAGACGTCAACCAACGGTTTTCAGAAATCGTGGGCTACCCCATCCATATGCTGAAAAAAATGAACTTCGCTGAAATCACCTATCCTGACGATCGTGAACGTTGCCTTAGATTGCAACAAGATTTTCTCGCCGGAAAGGTCCGCCAATTTAGCGGTGAAAAAAGATTTATTCGCCCCGATCAGAGTATCGTCTGGGCCTATTTGTCAGTTTCCGCCATGTGGAGCGCAGGTGAAAACCCAACGAGTTTCGTAAGCGTCGTTGAGGACCAGACCGACAAAAAAATTGCCGAATCCAACGAACTCGCTCACCGTGAAAAGCTAATTGCTGCATCAAAACTCTCAGCCCTTGGAGAAATGGCTGGAGGCATCGCACATGAAATCAATAATCCGCTAAGCACTATTGTGGGTGTGGCTTCACTGCTCAAAGTTAGATTGAATGCGAACCAACCCGATACCCGAAAAATGCTCGAAGATGTAACCCTACTTGAATCAACAGTCAGTCGGATTTCCAAAATTATCAAAGGGCTTTTGGCCATCTCTCGAAACACGGAGCGCGATCCATTGCAGCCCGTGCCCTTAACCCAAGTCACCCAAGAAGCTCTCACACTTTGCCAAGAACAGTTCAAGCATCGCTCAATCTCACTGATCACACATTTTTGTTCTGAAGCGGAATCAGTGGTACAGGCGCGTCCCGCACAACTCGCCCAGGTGATCCTCAATCTGCTCAGTAACTCAATCGACGCGATAAAAGATCAACCCACACTAGATACAAATCACGATTCGCTGCCAAGCAATCAACAAAAAAATCAACGCTGGATTGAAATCACCATTAAAAAAACTCAGGCGAAGAATTCATCCCCGAATGAAGTTCAGAGCGCTCAAGAAAATCTGACAGCACAGAATGGCACAGGAGTAAAACCAACTTTAGCGTCTGTCGAAATAGCACCTGCGGGAATAGTGTCTGTGAGAATCACCGACAGTGGTCTTGGAATTAAGCCAGATATCGCAGAAAAAATGATGCAGCCATTTTTCACCACAAAAGAAATTGGCAAGGGTACGGGCCTAGGATTAAGCATTTCAAAAAGTATAGCCGAAGATCATAAAGGTCGCCTCTATTATGATGCTTCGGCCGCAAATACCAGCTTTGTTCTTGAGCTTCCTGCACACGCACCTGAGAGCAAGTAAAAAGCGGGCAGAAGATTGCGCGCTTTTCTTTTTCCCAAAGGTGGTTCTTGGAGCTCATTGCACTAAGCTCATGCTAAACGAAACTACTGCGCGTCCACTACGGTAGGATCCGCTTTGCAATATCCAGCGACAGCAGAAGCCGCTGGCAATGCAATCAGAGCTGAAGCAACCAAGCGATCTTGAATAACTGGAACAAAAGCCTCCCATGAGCTCTCCTCAAGGGTACTTTGCTGCACCAAGCGGGGACTGCGCCCATAATTGCCAGCACCCGCAACATGGCCAGCCACAGCAAAAAGTTCAATTCGACCCCAATAGGCAGAAGCAACACCTGCTGCCTCCGTCCCGTAATATAAGACTAGATCGGACTTCGAACCCATTTCGACAATCTCATATCCTTTGGCTTTCACACCTTCAATCATTGAATTTTTGGCACGATCTATCTGCTCCTGATTGTAAGCATCAATCGAAAGCAGAAGCTCGACCTTACAAGTCGCTTGGGCAGAAGCCGCGGCAGAAAGAACAAATAGTCCTAAAAAAAACATCTTCCTCAACATAGAGATCTCCTAAGAAATTTTTGAGCAGAGCCGTTCTCAATATCCAGCTCGGCCAAAAGGGTTGTAGGTGCAAATGAGCAGCCATACTGAACTCACTCAGCGCCCGTGTCTAGATGTCAAGATTCTAAACATGAAACATTTATCTCAGGGACATCGCTTTCCCTCGAATTCGAACTGTCGAGGTCATTTTGGTAAGTTCTAGTGTCCAAATTTTTGACACTTGTTGAAGATGGGCACTTGCACTAATTTTCCCACTTAAACACTTGGAGGCCCTGTGAAATCAGTGCAATTATTTATCGCTATGTTTGCCTTAGTCGGATCTGCTTCTTTCGCGGCGAGTTCAGACACCAAAGAATATTCGATTAAACACTACTGCAAGACTGGAGAGGTCGCCGTTGCTGAAACTAAAGTCAGCAGCAAAGGCGACGGAACATTTAGTGTTCGAGTGAAATGCAGCCCAGCAGATTGTTTTGTTTCACTCCCACACAGCTCTGGGCGCACGGTAAATCTCATCGCCTCTCGCACCTCATTTTTTAATCTTAGACCAGATGCTGAAATCTCTTCTATGCAAACTATTGCCCAGATTGCCTCTAAAGATAAATCTCAAGCTCGCACTGAAGTTCAAAAACTGGTTGACCAGGGAGTTTGCAAACAAGCGATCTTTGATTCAGTTTTGAACCACTTTTAATTTTCACTAGCTAAAAATCTAAGGGAGATTCTATGTCACGCATGAAAAGCCTAACAAAAATTCTATCTTTCGCACTTGTGGTCGGCAGCGCACTTGCGCCGCAAACAAGCTCTGCTCAACCCAAATCGCCAAATACAAATTCTATCGATGTTCGATGCCGAGCCACAAACGGGAGAAACAACTCCATCGTCTTTACTTTAACCAATCAGCAAGAGACCCTCACTCTCGACAGTGCCGACCCTGAATTCATGTATCTTTCAATCTCTCATGAAACTCCAGACAGGAGCCAAGTGTACACCAACGCTCGATATGAAATCATACTCAACCGACCAAGCAAACAGGTCGCACGAAATTTCAAGCGAAGTGACAATGAGATTGTACCCGGCCTTTCTGCCCAGTTCAAAAATCTTCGCTGTAGTCCAATCGCCAGCAAATAGACGTGAGCTCCGTCAGCGATTTTTTTTGAAAATTGCGACAGATATTCGAGCAGATACAAGACATGTACTCTTCAACTTCTCAAAAGCTTTCCCGCTAAAGCTCAAAAAAAAGGGATGAGTTGATACTCATCCCTTTCAAAATCGCTGACCCAAAACAGCATCAACAAAAAAGTGTGTTCAATCTGCAGAAATCAAATACACACACTATTTGGTACCATCGACGGCAACTGAAATAGATACGGCACCGCACGATTTCTATTGCGACGGCGAATTTCAACTTCAATCAATGCCAATTGATCTTGCAACTCATACTCAAGCTCATCAGCCCGCGCATCGCGAAAGTAAGACTCTCTTGGGTTGGTACGATACTGACCCAATTTATCAGATTGAATTTCACTCAAGAGGTATTCGAACGAGAAAGTATACAAAGCCACATCTAAAGGCGGATACCACTTCAGAAGGTCATTTTCGTTTTCAATGACTGTGCTCTTTTGCGGAGCCGGCTGATAAATTGTACCTGCCACACACGGCATATAAGACATCAACGGATACTGTGCGTATCCAACAGATGCATGCTGAGGACCGGCCATGTAAATGATCTGCGACACAATCTGAGTCAAATACTCAATGTCATCAATCATGTAGGGTTGCTTTGGATTATCAGTTTTCTTAAGCCCCATCAGACCTTCGAAAGCTGCATGCTTTGGAGAAACCATCTCATTGATCCAAGCCTGCAACTCATGATCATTCACCAAATCAGAATAGTCTCTGTAGTAGAGCTTCAAATAGCCACCGACAAACTTCTGAATGGCTTTCCAGAGCAAAGTCGTATCATCGCGAAATTCAAATTCAGGAAGCTTATCTAAACCACGCTCTTTAAAAATTCGATCGGGACTATTTTCATCCCAACGCCAAGCTAGTCGCGACTGCGCCAAAAGGTCGAGGGTGACTTCAATTGCTGGCCCCACGTTGGTCGCAACCACACCGCCGGGTACAATCAAGCTATGTCGAGCATCGGTGTTGATGTTGATCATAAAGCGGAAATGTGGCTTCAAAAGACGATGCAAAGGATGCGCTTCAGGTAATTGGCGATTGGCCGCCAAGCCCATGGCCTCAATCAATATATGACAGTCTCCAAGGTGTGCCACCGATTCGTGATCAACGGCACATGCGACATTCACAAAAAACTTAGCAAGCTTCCATTTGAAACCATTGCTATCACCAGCATTGGCGCAATCGTTTGGCGTAAAGATCGGCGTCAATTCAGGATCATACTTTTGCTCCAGCTGAATCGCGATTGGTTGCAAGACACCCTTGCGCTCACCTTCCACAGGAGGGTAACCGGCAATAGTGTTTGAATTCCAGTAGAACAAAGCAATTGGAGCACCCAAGTAACGTTGTTCACCAAAAACTTTATCAACCTTTGCACCACTGTGTTTTGCATAGTCCACAACATAGAGACGATTCTCAAGTGCAGCCTGTCTCAATGTTAATGACTTATCGCCAACCACAGACTGAAGAATCTGATCAGTGATCGGAAACTTTTTCTGCAAATCGCTAAGCACTACGGCATACTTGGCATCTGCCAATTCAGCCGTCACACCACGCAAATTGGTTGTGTTAAATCCGGCCGTTTGCAGGTAACCAAAAAACCAATCCTGCATACATGGCTTTTCACCATCCAGCATCCAAGGTTTCTTCTCCATTGTTAAGAGCAAAGGCTTACGCAAAGTTTGAAATTGTTTTTCATAATCATCAACACTCTTGGCATGACGATAGTTGCGCCCCTCTTCAGTGCTTAACAACTCCTGCATCGAGTTTTTCAAAAACGCAGTCGTTCCTTCCTGATTAAAGCCGGCTAAAAGCTGACTCATTCCCGACATCATCTTTTCGAGGTCTTTAGGGAAATTACCCATCTTTTCAAACGATTTAAAAAGACCGCCCAAACTCTCAGTAAATTTATCGAGATTGTTCATTTCTTTTTTGAAGTTAAAAAGATTGAAGTCTGAACGAAGCTCATCATAAGACTGCTTCACCTCACCAATGAGTTTTAGGTCCGGAAAATTATCGCCCAACTGCTGCTTCGCTAGCGAGCCAACAACGCTCTTGAAATTATCAGCAATCTCTTGAGCAATCTCCACCACGCGCACACGGTAGGCTTCATCGTACTCTTCGCCCTTAGGCAAATCTGCCGAAACAGGTACACCCTCGACATAAGTGTGCATATAGTTGTAATTTCGCTTTGCCATCGAAATTTCAAATTTTCGTTTCTCTTGCTCCTCAACACTCACATTCTGAGGGAGCGTCGGCACTGGCACTACAGGTTTTTTAATTAATATACGGTTGTCGGCAAAAAAATCTACTTTCTCGAGCATAGTCCACTTCCTAAATAGAAAAACAAGAGAGCATCTCCTGTTTGGTTCATTGACTTCTTTTGTAAAAACATTTGTACCATATTGAGTTTTAACAACCCAATATTTCAATAACATTTAAATAACGATCGACTTCAGGCGAACAAAGCAAAGTTCAAATGGATCAATACCGATAGCCATTGAGAAAAATGGGCCCATCGAAGTTAAAAATTGTCTCAGGTTTTAGTTTAGTCGGTGAACAGATCTAAACAAAATCATGCGATAAACACGATTCATTCAATCATGATCGGCAAGTTGAAAAAAAACGATTGTGAAAACACCAGGGCTGCTTAAAAGTTCGACACTGCTCAAAATACAGACAACCCTATGGTTTGCTTAGGCCTGTGAGCCCAACCAAGGGCTTCCTCTGCATCTGACGAGAATTATCGAGCCCCCAATCCCTCGGTCTTTCCGCGAGACCTCCTGAAAAATCGATTTCAAACATTGACTAGATCATGGGGCACCTTAAACTATTTCCATGAGCAAACTAATTTCATCTCTCTTCATATTTCTTCTCAGCATCACCTCTTACGCCGAAGAATCCATTTTGGAATGGAAGATTTTGGAGGGAGAAAGATTTTCTTGGGGATCGGCTTTTCGAAGATGCGGTGAAATCGGATTTGCATGGAGACTCCCGTCCCAAGACGATTTTCAGAAAAATAAATCGAAAACTAAAACCACGGTAATTGAAGCGACCAAATCACCCGGCTTTTGGACCTCGACCCGAGACCCGCGCGGCGATTCGGTTGCCTTTGTGGATAAGAAATTCAAGCCCAAGGATCGACAGCTGGAACTATCCATCGCTTGTGTCCGATCCCTGCCAGCATCGACAGTGCCAGAGCAAAATCCCCTTCCGACACTTCAAGAAATTCAAGCCACTCACAGTTTTCCACTCAAGATTCAAGCCACTGGCCAAAGAGAAACACTTGAACCTAAAGTGAATGGAAAAAACCATGGCCTTGCTGGATACTACCATCCAAATGGTCAGCTCTATGGGGTCATCAATTGGGTTGATGGAAAAAAAGAAGGCCCCTATCTTTTGCGCCGTGAAGATGGAACCTTTGAACAATACCTGAGTTACCATGAGGGAAATCCTGACGGCATCGCAATCTGGGTCAATGCCGATGGATCAATTCAACAAGTCGCAGAGTACTCGAACGGCGAACCCAAGTGGTCACGAATTTGTCGAACTCCTGCGCGCTTTGCTGACATTCAAGAATCACCCGCAATCAATTTCGCTGTGATCAAAGACTGTGGCCTGACCGGAACCGTGGACCTTGCACGTCCGAGCTTTGATTGTGCCGTGGCCCGACTGCCAGTCGAAAAACTGATCTGCGGAAACAAAGACCTTGCCAAAGCCGACACCGAACTCTCTGAAGCCTACGAGGAAGCACTTCGCTTCATTGATGCTAAGAAATTTTCAAACAAAACCAAATATAAGAATACCAAAAATACCCCAAACAAAAGTTCTGACGGTGGCGCTGTTGTCAGCGCCACTACAAGCAACAGTACTGACAACAGCACCGCAAGCGACAGTACCTCAAAAGCCAGAGCAGAGAAGAATTCTCTGCTCGATAGCCAGAGACAATGGCTTAAGGAAAGAGACAAATGCCTTGCAGACAAGTCAACCAACCTGACTTCCAACATCAACTGCCTGCGTGATTCAATCAAAAAGCAGACCTTATCTTTGAATGCGCGCGCCGAAACTCAACGAAAAATTCGCATCGACGAATTTGCCAAAACAATTGCCGACCTTGAACCAAAGGACCGCTGGACCTCGAAAGATGGCAAGTTTGTCTTCTTTGATCAGGCAGCGCGTGATCTTTATGAAAATCAAGACCAAGAACTCGACAAACAGGTGCCAGCCTCAGCTTCTCCGGCGACAGATGATGATCTTCTCGTGATGCTTAAACAAGGTGAGAAAAAATTGACCCGCACTTGCCGGGAATTCATCGATTTTCGTGAAAAAGGCTTTGAGCCTGAAATCCAAAATCAAGTGCAGAGTGATTTTACACGAAACTATCGCCAATGTGAACTTCTGCGCGTTTTGCGCCACGGAAAAAAACCTAAAAGCTCAGCCGATGACAACCACTTGCTTCTAAGAAATCTTTGGCGCGCCCTCAACGAAAAAAATCATTACCCAAATTTCAATCCTCTAGAAATGACGGAAGGTCGATTTGGTTTTTTTCAAGAGACTCCTCAAAAGAAAAATGAAGATGGATGGAGCAAGAATTCATACACGGTCATTGTCAAAGGGGATTTTAATGAGGACGGTCAAGAAGACCTGCTCGTCGAAATTGAAACAGCAATGAAAGGCGCCTCGCGAGTTTACACACAAATTGGATATACCGTTTATTCAAAAAACACTTCTCAAACCGAATTAAATCAAATCTCAGAATGGTGCGGAGTCGAAGCCCCTTGCTTCACGAATTGAGACCCCGTCGAGAGCATGAATCCATTGCAGTATCGCCTCGAGAATATTTTGATTTGCTGAAGTTCAAGTCGCGGTCATTTACTTAGCGAAGCTCGCAAAATCTCCGCCATCATTTCACCGACGACTCGTTCGATCTCTTCTGGCGAATTCTCGATATTTGAAGTGCGCGACAATTCAATGATCTGCTGAAAGCTCTCTGGAAAACGCAGTAAAACTTGCTTGCCATTCGCTGAAATCTCTTTTTTTGCGAGTCGACGAAGAAGCACCTCCAATACGGCGAGATGACTTTTTGAAGCATAACTCGGTGGTTGCGCCAAATCATCGAGAACCACACCGATCGTATAGGGTAAAATCAACGCTGCAAGGCTTGGCTGCGCAGGCCCCGATTCACTTTCGTGATTAGGCTGTGTACCCATTTTTACCACAGTACCATGCCCTTCGAGTTGCAAATAGTCTGCAACGCTCTGATAGACCCTCTCCGCATTTTGGCGAAGCTGTGTCCAATGATGGCGATTGATTCCTGGGACGTGAGCCACTAAATCATGCGTGCCCAAAAGCGGAATCCTTCCATTTCTCAAAAGGTCAGCAAATTTCAGAGTGTCATTATTTTCAAGTTCCCAGAAATTAGTTTGGTAATAGCCATTTTTAGGATCAAAACCACCAAAGACCGAATTCTTCGCCCACGATTTAACAACCACCAACTCCACACCCTCGGCCTTCGCGATCTTGCGCACGATCTCAGGAAAAATCACCAACGAGTGGAGCGAACCATCTTTGTTGCCAGACAAGTACGGATGCACGACATCGTAAAATCCCGATGTTCTGAGCTCAAGCCGTTGACTGTCGATCGAGAACACCCGCAGGCCAAAAAGACCATTCCACTCAATCATCTGAGCTCGAAGTGAAGCCACGCGAATCGGTTGCCCGGTTGTCACATCGAAAATAAAACGGGCCAGCTCATCGTTGACCGTACCGATCTCTCTAAAAATCCCGTAGCTCGCAATCTGTGAAAAGAGCTCAACGTCGTGTTCAAATGGCGTGACCTCATTCATGGCTTCAAGCTTTCTTCGAAGAAGAAGAATCTTCTCCGAAGAAAGGGAAATTACTTTTGGCTCTTGGATATTCGGCTCGTTGAACCTAGACTTCACTTGAAACTGAGCTGTTGTGGGCATAAAGACTCTCGTCGTAAAAGTGTTGTGCATTTTGGCTCAATTCAGACGACGCCAAAGAAACCGGCGAAGCATTGAAGTTGCGTGCTTTGCAACTTGCAGGCACTTGAATCCAAGTTCTTTCAATGGATTGCAGTGAAACTAAATTCAGTTTCTGTATGCTTTCGTTTAATAGGTTTCGGCCAATTTCGTGAGCGGGCTTGCCTGTATCGCCAGATCCTGCCGATACGGCCACACTTAATGCTCCCAATACAATACGTGCTCCGGTCTTATCGATCATTTCTCTACTCCTTTGTTGGTCCCACCTGATTGTGAGATGTTGCTAAACTGCCATTACTCTTCGCATATAAAAAGAAACATTACAGAAATATATGTTTCCTTTTTCGAAACATGAACACGTACATTCCAACAAGTTTTCTCAATGTGAAATTTTCCAAACACATCATTCAGAAAGGATAACGACGGCGTTGCTCTGGCCCATTGACTCATTTAAATTTATCAATGCATGCAAATAATGAATTATGAGTCGGCACGCATTTCAGCTAAAGGTGCGCGGTACATGCATTGTCCCTGCTCCATCTGGGAATTGGCACGTACCTGTGCCTATGTAAAATCCAAGAAATTGGGCAGGGCAAAGCATGTGAGAAATATTCTACAAAAAGTAAGGAGCAAACATGAACCTAACAATCCCAACCCTACCCACGACACAGAACTCTTTGGCAAAAATGCGACGAATCACCGCTCTCTCCATTGCAACTCTCGGAATTGCAATTGTGGCCACCATGAGTGAAAAAGGTCTCGCCGCAAACTATGACTACGAAATTCCTAAAGGCACAGGCCACGAAAGGTTGGGCAAGTACTGTTGCCCAGTAGAGGGAGTCTATCGCTGTGGGACGAAGATTGAATGTGATTTGCCTCCGGTCCCACATACCGCTGCATGCCCAGAGCCCCTAAATCTCTACTGCCACAATGCCCACGGCGAATCGATCTGCTTTTGTCGCTGAATTGAATCAAAGCAAAACCTGCAGGAGCTTGAACAAACATCTTGAAGCTCCAGCAGGTTTTGGTTGATTCCACATTTAATTGAACTCACACGCAGGCTACAGACCAGCAAGCTTGCAAGAAATCCCGCGTGGTGCTTGATCTTCAAAACGGATAAAGCCATCAAACTGAAATCCATTTCCTCTGGCACATCTTGTGTATGCAAGTCCTGATTCTTGATGCAGCTCAATCTTGTAATTGGCACTTTGATAATTTTTTTGCGTCCAACGAAAACAACCCTTAGTGGTTTCAATCTGCTGGAACCTGACAATTGTCGACTTGCCTCTAGATGTAAGGGTTGCGAGCCCTGCCCCAGGAACGTCCTCACGGATCTTCAACTTTTCACTTGAACCAGACACCTCACATACTAAAGCCAAGGCATGCGAAGGCAAGGCCATTAAAACCCCAATTAGAATCACTAACTCTTTCATAACCGATTTTTCCTTTTCCATATCTCTTTCGAATTAATTTCTGAAACAGCAAAAGCGCTGCTTGGATGTCACGAGTAGGCTATTTCGCGAAATTTGTGAAATTGATTGTTTTAATAGATCAATCGATTAATCTTATAGATATGTCGATAGCATCCAATCAATTAGATGCCTTTATGGCGGTTGCAGAGCTGCTGAATTTTACCAAAGCGGCAGCCAAGCTTCACATCACCCAATCGGCCTTGTCACAAAGGATAATGAATCTTGAAGAAGAGCTCAAAATCACTTTGTTTATTCGCGATCGCGCTGGCCTCAAGTTAACGGACCACGCCTATGCTCTGGTCAGATATTGCCAAACCAAAAACTCTCTCGAAGCCGAATTTCTTGAGGGCTTAATAAGTCAAAATGCACAAGAGCTTGCAGGTGTTTTGCGTATCGGTGGATTTTCATCTGTCATGCGATCGATTATTCAACCCTCGCTTTCCTCAATGGTTCAAGAAAACCAGAAATTGCGACTTCAGCTCATGACCAAAGAAATGTATGAATTGCCTGATTTACTCAAAAGAGGCGAAATTGATTATATGATTCTCGACAATCGACTCGATCGTGAAGAACTCGAACGAGTGAGCCTAGGGTATGAACACAATGTCTTGGTCCAAAAGAGAAAGTATAAGGGCCCAGAAATCTATCTCGATCATGATTCAAACGACAGTACGACTGAAGACTATTTCAAAGTCGCAGAAAGAAAAAATAAAAAACTGCAACGACAGTTCCTCGGGGACGTTTATGGACTTCTTGATGGTGTCCACGACTCATTGGGGCTTGCGGTATTACCGAAACATCTAATCACCACTCACCGCGACCTCGAAATTCTGAATCCAGAAATAGTTCTCAAGGTTCCAATTTCAATTTATTTTTACCAAAGACCATTTTACTCGAAACTACATGAAGCGTTTCTAGCCCAATTGCTCAAAGTGAGCCACGAGATTCTTCCACAGTCTTAGGGGCTCTACGTGAATCTCCTTGTGCTGCTGGGGATTGATGTGAATCAGTGGATGAATCCTAAATAAGATATATTTAAAAGGTCATCTGCTGTCCAATTCAAACTATGAGCATACACCAAGGAAATGAACTGGACTAATGCGTCTCAAAATAGGACAGGCAAAAATGATTTGTAGCTTCCACCTGTCAAATTTTTCTTCAGGCGAGCTAAATGTGTAAATTCACCAGCTTAACCAAATCACTATTTATTAGCGTCAGATAGTTCATCAATGTTTCAAAACACTTCATCGTATAACATCTTATATTTTCACGATATTTCTTTGAAGAAGGATTTGGAGCCAATGGCATGAGACTTGAAGGTCTGTCATTCACCACCGTATCAACAGGAAGATCTTATGACATTTCCGTTCAACACTTCATTGAGGAAATCATCGCTTATCGCGACTGCCACTGCCACTCTCTTCTTGGGTGGCATTTCCCTGGCGAATTCTTCAGGGACCACGGAGGTAGAGTTTGAAAAAGAGCAAATTGCATCCATTGCAGATCTTCAAAATGACTATGCCGAAAAGATTCGAGGAACCATAGACACTTGGTACGATCGAGACATTTCCCTCTATTCAACCGGCCATGTTTGCAAAACCACTTCTGTTGCCGGATCTACGGACACCTCCTACCGTGGACACGCTTATATCACCCCAAAAATTCACACATTGAGCCAGCTGATGGTCAATCTCGCAGCTCTACACCCACACCTCGATACCACCTATAGAGCCAAATCCATCGTCGTCTTAAAAAAGATTTACTATTGGCTCTATCGACAAATTGATTGGAAAAATCAGTTGGTCGCAGACGACTACGGCCGGTGTTTCAAAGGGCTCCCAAGAGTTTACTCGCACCTAACTACGGCCTTTGCTGTTCAAGGATTATTGGCACTAAAGAACCTCTTACCGAGTACCGACAAAGATTTCGCGAGGCTAAATACATCTATAGAAACCCTGAGTAAATCCCAATTGGTCGAGACAGATAAATGGATGACACCGTTAGACCAACCTCCACTCCAGTACAGCGCAAACTTTATGGCCACAAATCTTTCGACACTCTTTGCTCTCAACGACGTGAACAAAAAAAACGAGTATGTCATTCGTAATTTAGGTCATCGGCTCAAATCAGATTACACATGGATTCGATCGTCGTTCGTCAACTATTCAACCGAAATTTCTTGTGGAGCAGAACTACTCTATGGAGGCTGGAACCACAATACTTTAGAAAATACAGCAAACCTGTTTGGAATCTCCCCCACATGCAGCTACTTCAATCAAACAGATAAATCAAATATAGCATCTGCCATACGATCATACTATCTTCAAAAGACCTCATATCACACCATCATTACAGTCGGACTCATGGATCTTCTCAAGCTTCTAAAACAAAGGCAGCAATGCGATTTGATCAAATTCGGGTCAAAGGGGACATGCAATGAAATACAAAGTATTTTAAAAGGTGCCTCGACGTGGCTGTATTTTATGATCAGTGAAAATGGGAAGATACCTTCGGCCTATCAGTCTTATCCAATCGATGAGTTTGGCTATTTCAACGATGCCTCCGGGACCGCAATTGGCTCAGCTAATCTCATTAAACTGCTGAAGGTCATCAAAACCTCCGAGACCTCCAACAACCCGGCTATGCGATTCACCTTTTTGGATCGTCCAGCTAAACATCTATTGTTTTCAACAATGAAAGACAAAATCAAACTCGCAATCGCCTACTCCCTAAAAAACACCTCGAGCGAAATGTTAGCATCCCTTCAGGATGCTCCATTTGTCCTCCAGGAACTCTTTCCTGAATAAGAATCCTGGCCGATAGAACCGAACACACTTTGCCGATGACCATGGATTTTTTTAAAATATAATCTGGTGGCCTGAATAGACCACTTTGAGCTATCAACTATTTTTTCACTTCAGGTGTGACTGTCGAAACGATGAGCATTGCCGTAAAAAATACCATTTTCATAAGTCTGTTCTCTTATTCATTACAGGTAACGTTTGAATAGAAGACTGCAAATTCCACGCGAAGCCAAGAATCATGTCTAGTCATTCTTCCGGCGCGCGGATTGCACGCACTTTGGAATACCGGCTGAAAAGAAAATTAACCTCGATTGGAGTAAATAAAATGTTTTTTGTTTATTTGTGCATAAATCTTCGACAAAAATAATTTGTTAAGCACGATATCCGAACTAAACATTTTCTGTTTTGCAACAAATTGTATAGTTCAGATCACAACAAACCACATCAGTCAAAAAAATAGGAAGGTCTTTTGAGTCCAAACGAATGTACAGATACGAAGTATAAAGATGCAACTGCCAGGACGAACGAACTTTATCGCGAGTTCAATATTTTTTTTAAAGACACGAAAGGAACCGAATTATGCAAACATTTATGGGAGGATCTATGAAAAGATCTGTGAAAAGAGCTAAGCAAAATCACTGGATTTCAAAATTTAAGATTGCCGCGTTCGCGACAGCATCCATTATCACTTTGTCGCAAACGATGGCTTCGGCAGACACAAATACCGAGGCCAAAGAAGATTCTCGTCATATCGCAATCGTTTCATGGATGGCCCCAATCGCTGGGACCTACGAATTTCAAGGCAACCATCCTCTCTGCCAAAGTTTCAAAATAGAGGGCGATGAAATATTCGTCGATCTTCTCGGGCAATCGGGTTGGTCGCTCTCAACTGTTTGGAAGCCGAATATTATATCGGTCCAACCAACGCAGCTCATTTATGAAACTCCAGACAATTGGGGCGAGATCTTCATGGACCCTAAAGATCTCGGTGACCAGTGCAAAAAATTCGACATCAAAGAAAAATTAGAACTCACGAAAGATTCATCTGGAAAACTCACCTCCCTAAAAGTGATGGACTTTTTTAAGGATTACGAGACCGGCAACTGTATCGATTATGAGACGAGACAAATGACTGCTTACACATGGGAAACCCTACGCACGATTGAATGCTCGAGCAAATGATGAGCATTCGTCTTGATCGGCTTTCAGAAAAAAACTTTTCTGATTACGAGAAGCTAACCAGTTGTGAGAGCGGCGGTGGGTGCTATTGTGCCTTTTGGCATCAAAAAATCTCATCAATGCAAGAATGGGATCAAAGAAAACAGGAAAACCCACAACTGAATCGACAGACCGTCCTAAACAAAACCCGTACGGGTTATCATGTCGGCGTCTTGGCCTACCGAGACGCTCAACTTATAGCCTGGGTTTCTGTTGGCTCGCTTCCCGAATCGTATTGGACTTGGAAGCGTGTCGCACAAATCGGTGAAGAAGCAAATCTAGTGGCAGCCATCACCTGCATCACAATTACTCCAGAACTCCGAAGCCAGAAACTTCAAACCCAGATTCTCCAAAGTCTAAAAGACTATGGAAGGTCTTTGGGATGGAAAGCCATCGAGGGATATCCCTTTGACCAAAAATCATATGAGCTTCATGGCAAGGCCGTTGCGTGACCAGGAACGGCCGAAGGGTTTGCCAATGCAAGCTTTGAGCGAATCGGCCCCCACTGGCTCAGCAGCAATCAAGCGGAGCGTTCTATTTATAGAATCAGTTTGTAGTTTGTTTTCAGAATCCCTTCTCAGAGGCCCTTTTTTTGAACACTACTGACAAGGGAACTATTTTTGCGGATACAGCCTCCCCAAGCTGAACCTGCAGCTCCAAAAACTTCTATCTGAATTCGCAAGCCAAAGCGAAGACCCAAACGGAGACACCGTTATAACAATTCAAGCAGCTGTGCTTTGATCGAATTCATCCTTGAGCAGGGATATATAGAATCGTAAAAACCACTGATATAGTTCTTTACTATAATACCGTAATACAGTAATATTTAACCAGGCCTATGGGACGGTGACATGATTAGGAACTTTGGCAACAAGATCGCTTCGGACCTTTACCACAACGGAAGCTGCAAAGGGTTACCCAGACAGTATTGGCTGCGTACCATTCATTTACTTGAAGTTATGGAAGCTGTTGAGAATTTTGAGGAACTAAAGATTAAGGGTTTTCCTCCGAGTATTCGACTTCATCCCCTTGCCGGCAAACGAAAGGGGCAATGGGCAATCGATATTCATAAGACCTCGGGATGGAGAATCACTTTTAGGTTTGAAAAAAGTGAATTTCTTGAGGTTAAAGTTGAAGATTATCATTAGGAGAAATTAATGGTGAAATATCCCAAAAAAAGACCCACAAGAAAGCCCTCTCATCCTGGAGAAATTTTAAAAAGTCTATGGCTCGATGAACTCGGATACAGTCAATCTTATTTTGCAGAGCTCCTGGTTAAAGCATCGGGCGGGTTACAAAAAAAATCGACGCTGCAAACGAAACTCAATGAGGTTATTGGTGGCAAAAGAGCCATGAGTGCAGATTTTGCTGTTCTTATTAGTAAGGCACTTAAGAGCAGCCCTAAAATGTGGATGAACTTACAGGTTCAGCTTGATATTTGGGAGGCTGAAAATCGCGCAGCATAACCTTCAACAATCACAACAATAGATGCTTCGATCATCTCACCGATCCGTTGCTATTGGTGGTGGGACGTTGATAAGTTTTAATTTCAACCTTATGTAGAAAATTGCGATAAGCACAAACACGCTCTTGATGGGGGGATCCAAGTAAATCCAGGAACTCATCGAACTCTATTTCTTGTTCAACCTTGCCTGTGCTGACATCAACAACTAGTCTTGGTGAGCCGATATGATCTGAGACAACTCGGTACTCTTTACCTG
>CAYONZ010000032.1:0-31578 GCA_964405465.1 uncultured Bdellovibrionales bacterium
AAGTTCGAGGTTCGTTTCTGGAGCGATGGTGCGTGCCTGACCCAATATTTTGAGGCGACTTTGGTGAGGATAGTCCATTAATATTAATGCCACCTTGCTGTGCTCGGTGAGATTTCCAACCGAAATATATTGGCGATTACCTGAGAAATCAGCGAAGGCGATTTGCTTAGGAGAAAGCACTTTTAAAAAACCAATCGGTCCTCCTCGATGTTGAATGTATGGCCATCCTTCGTGTCCAATTGAAGCCATATAGAAACTGTCTCGAAGTGAGATAAAATGAGCTTCGTCTTCTGTCAGTTCATGATGTGAGTCCGGGCCCTTCTCTGCCCTTAGGTATCCACTTCGACTTTTGAAATTTTCCTGTTGCGCCTTCACGGCTTCTGAGAAAGTGAGTGAAAAGAATCGATTGCCCATTGTTCCTCCAGTATTCTGTTGTTATTTCAATAATATACCAATCTGTATAATTAGCAATTGACATTTAATATACTGAGCTGTATATTAAATGTCAGAGCGGCCATTCCATCGTGGTTGGCCGAAAAATAAAAAGGAGAATTATATGCCAAGATTAAATACAATTTCCCCAGACAAAGCAGTTGGCCATACGGCTGAGGTCTACGGAGCCATCAAAAAATCGCTTGGTTCTGTGCCCAATCTGTTTCAGGCGATGGGAACAAATGCAGATGTGCTGCAGACTTTTTTGGGTCTCGGACCGAGTCTCAAACTTCTTTCTGGAAGTGAACAAGAGGCCATTGCTTTGACGGTAGCGCAAAGGAACAACTGCAACTATTGTCTTGCAGCTCACACCCTTCTGGGAACTATGAATGGACTCTCAAAAGAAGAAACTCTTAGAATTCGAAGAGGCCAAAGCGAAAATGACAAACGGCAGGCTTTGATTAGATTTGTCGGTGAGGTTGTTGCAGAAAAAGGTCACGTATCCGACGCAACGATTGAGGGTTTTCGAGCCGCGGGTTACACTGATGCTCACGTCCCTGAGGTGATGTTGGCCATAGTGATCAACATCTATACCAACTATTTTAATCACATTAATCAAACTGTGGTGGACTTTCCTTCAGTCGAAAAGATTTAGAAGTGGAGGCAGCGCCAGTTAAATTTGGGCACTGTTCAGAGGGTGACTTCGTGTGTGTTGAACCTACCTGGACAGTGCCCATCTGTTTTGTTACAAGTTGAACATATGAAAAAATTAGATGCTGAAAAACCAAGAAGGCCCGGGCGTCCATCCAAGGCAGATTCAGAATTGGGGCCTTCCGCGAAGGTTCGAATTCTTGAAACAGCCCTTCGACTGTTTTATCAGCACGGCATACATTCGGTGGGTATCGATCGAATCATCGCTGAATCTCAGATCGCCAAAATGACTTTTTTTAAACACTTTCCGACCAAACGAGAACTTATTTTAGAATTTTTAAAGGTGCGTGACGAGCGATATATCGGTTGGTTTGTTGATACTCTTAACCAACTGACAGCCGACAAGAAGAAGAGATTGGCGGCAGCGATCGATGTCGTTGAGATTTGGTTTAAAAGCAAAGATTTTCGAGGATGCGCATTTATTAATACCACAGCAGAAGTGGGGTCAGGGGACATGCAAGAAAAAAACCTCTGCGTCGCCCATAAAAGAAGACTTACAGAACTACTCGAACAACTGGCAAGTGAAGCCGGGTATCACCACGCGCCATTATTGGCAGAGCAACTGGTGACAGTCATTGATGGGGCAACAGTTCGCGCTCAGATGGAGGGAGCAGAGGCCGGCATACATGCCTTGCGTTGCACTTCAAAGGCCATATTGAAGATGCATAAATCCTGATGCCGGTCTAGATTCTTCGAGTCTCTTGACTGGTGAGTAGCGGCTGAGATGTGAATTGAGCAGCGCCAGAGAAGCAGTGCCAGAGAAGTGGAGGGATTTTTGAGTGAGAAAATGAGTGGTCTATCAAAAATCGAAGTGATGAATCGCTTGAGGGAATTCGGACCCAACGAAATTGATTCAGACGAGTTAAAGAATACGCTGACGGAGTTAAAAAACATTTTGCTTGATCCAATGGGTCTGATGCTTCTTACCCTTTCTCTGCTCTACTTTCTTCTTGGTGATAAAACAGATTCTATTATTTTATTGGTCGCCTATCTTCCAGTAACTGGCGTAGATGTATTGCTAGAGTTGCGTTCGTCTCGAGCATTGAAGTCGTTGAGAAAAAGTCTTGCCATAAAAGCGAAGGTGATTCGAGACAGTACAGTTCAAGAGGTTATGACACGTGATCTTGTGCCTGACGACGTTCTTGTTTTTGAAGAGGGCCAAACATTGCCTGCAGATGGAATTTTGTTGGAGGCCGAGTCTTTATCCGTCAACGAATCCTCGCTGACGGGAGAGTCTCTCCCTGTTGAAAAACATGGAGGCGACAGTTTTTTTTCTGGAACAACAGTCATTGGGGGAAGGGGTCTTGGTCAGCTGACTAACACCGGTCGACTGTCTAGGTATGGTGCTATTGCAAGCATGCTTCGTGAGTCCGAACAAAGCATCAGTCCGCTTCGCAAAACTGTGGATAAGCTTGTGCATAGAATGGTCTATGTTGCGATTGCATTTGCCCTTTGCCTATTTGTAACTCACTGGCTGATGACGCGGGATTTGATTGGAAGCTTAATTTTGGCGCTTACTTTAGGCATGGCCGCGGTTCCAGAAGAATTCCCCTTGGTGTTTACTTTATACCTCAGCATGGGTGCATTTCGACTTTCGCGAAAAGGGGTGCTCATCAAGTCTCTGCCAAGCGTTGAAGCATTGGGAGGCGTCGATGTGATTTGTGTCGATAAGACAGGTACGCTCACCTTGGGCGTTTTTCAACTCGAAGAAATTGTGGAGTTCAAAGGGGCAGAAGTCGATCGCTCTCCACCAAAAGACATTTGGCAGATCGCACTGATGTCCATTGAAAAGCATGTGGTAGACTCGATGGACCATGCCATTCTGCAAAGCTCCCCTTTTAAACAAGATATATTGAGTTCGTGGGAACTTGTTTTTGACAATCCGTTTGAGAAAAAAGAGAAATTCATGTCGCACGTTTGGCGGCATCAAGAATCGCAAGAAATGCAAATGGCGATGAAAGGTGCCGTCGAAGGAGTTCTTGATCGCTGTCAGTTGAGTCCAGGCGAACATTCAAAAATCAAAAATCAAATTGACCACTATGCAAATCAGGGAAAGCGTCTGTTGGGATTGGCATACCGAACCGGAGAATTTTCCGGGGACAGAATGGTCGATGAAAGAAATCTGATCTTTGTAGGCATTATGGTATTTGCAGATCCAATTCGTGTAACGGTCAAAGCCGCAATAGAAGAATGCCAGCAGACCGGAATTGAAATAAAAATGTTAACAGGAGATCATCTCTTCACGGCGCATGCGGTGGCGAACCAAATTGGGTTGCGCCATGACGATCAAGCTCTGTACTCAGGTGAGCAACTCACTAAAATGTCTGAAACAGAAAGACAAGAAGCCTTTATAAAGGGGGCGGTCTTTGCCCGAGTTCTGCCTGAGCAGAAACATGAAATGGTTCAATGCCTAAGAAATCGGGGGCACGTGGTGGCGATGACTGGAGATGGAGTCAATGATGCGCCAGCTTTAAAGCTGGCAGATATCGGAATCAGTATGGGGAGTTCTGCAACAGATGTGGCCCGCTCCACCGCAAAAATGATTTTAATGAAAAATGATTTTGCTGGAATCGTCCACGCAGTTTTTGAAGGACGGCAGATTTTCTCAAATCTGCGACGAAGTTTTTCTTACTTGATTGCCTTTCATATTCCGATTGTATTTTTATCACTTTTGCCACCATTTCTTAAGTGGCCTGCACTTTTGCTTCCCGTTCATATTATTTTGTTGGAGTTGATCGTACATCCGGTTTCGGCATTTACGTTCGAAAACCTATCACAAGGCAAGCTTGCAAAAAACACACAAAGAAGCTTGCTCTCTCGGGCTCAGGTTTTGAGTTCAGCCATTTCGGGATTCGTTTTGGCGATACTTGCGATGTCGACATTTTTCTACTTTCAAAAAGATAGCGTGGCACTTGCCAGAAGTTTTGCAATGGCTGTCGTACTATTTGGAAATCTATTTTTCGTTTGGGCTGAGACTTTTCCAATATTGAATATTCGTATAATTGTCACATCATTGATTTTAGTTGCCTCCACAGTTTTTCTGACAACAAACTCTTGGGTCATTGGCATTTTACATTTTGATTCTCTAAATTGGTTGCAGTTGGTTGAGGCCTTTGTCCTGTCGGCGGTGGCATTTGTGGTACGAGTGGTCTTTCAAAAAATTCAAGATCGGGTTCATCAAAGTCGGCAAAATTTGAGTTCGGTAAGTAGTTAAAATAGAAGTGAGGAAATAATGGCATTATTTTTTAACGTATTTCTTTCAGCAGCTGTGATCTCAGTTGTTTTATTTATCTCAAAAGCAAACCCTCGCTTGGGTGGCTTTATACTTTCTTTGCCTGTGGCAACTTTAATTACGTTGGCATTTTCAAAGATTCAAAATCAGGATGTTGGTAATACTTTCGAGCTCGCAAAGAGTGTGTTCGTTGCCGTGCCATTGAGTCTGGTATTTTTTGTACCGTTTCTATTCGCTGAAAGATTCAAATGGTCATTTTGGAATTGTTATTTTATGGGAATCGTACTTTTGTTTGTTAGCTATCTTTTACATCGATGGGTGAGTTTGAATTGGTTGAAATAGATTGAACTTAAATTTGGTTTGCCATCTCGGCCCAAATTTTTTCAAGAGCATCAATAAAGCGGCGATTTAGAATCTGATTGTTGAGCTCGATGTTTTCTTTGTTTTTGAGAATATAGTCCATTTCGGCATCTCTTGCCGCAAGCAGCATCTTTAGTAATTGTGACGGATTGAGTTTTCTTGGTCCACTCATAAAGTTATCCCATAGATAGCTCCTCACAGGGTCGAGTCTTTCGTGAGGATCTATTATGTCGTTTGAAAACTGAGTGAGAACAATCTTTTTTGAAAAGCTTCGGTGAAGGCGATTTTCCGACTCATTTGCCATGGCCTCAGGATCACCGCTATAGAGCACTGCCAATGTATCTGCGAAAAGCTCGTCGTAGCTATCATCGAGGTCGACAATGAACTCAATTTCTTCACGAGACATTTTTGCAAGCGAGGTGGCCAAACGTTTGGCGTTTGCTTGAAAAACAGCGTGTCCGTATTCGTGGGCAAAAACATAATCAGGCCTTTGGGCCCAGCCAAATCGGTTTTGGCTGCTGGTGTTTTTAAATTGAATGCTTATGATTTCTCCATCCCAGTGTCCTAAAATGTCTAAATTTTCAGCGTTAAATTCTATATTATTTCTATGTATGCCCCATGTGGTTCCAGGTGAGTTGTCAAATCTCACGTCAAGTATCCACTGGGGCTGCAGCATGGGCTTGGTGATATTCACAAGTTTTTGGGCAGTTGAATTCAATTCGGTATAAATCGAAACCAAACCAAGGGGTGTGGGCTGAGTTGCAGCGGATTCCGAAGTCATTAGATCTGCACAACGTAGAGGACTGGCTATCGCGGTTGTCACTTCGGCCTTCATTCGATTGCCCGATTGTTGATTTGCAGAGGAGAGCGAAGTTTGCCCAAACACCAGGGCAGAAATTAAAACCAAGAAATATTTTCGAGGTCTGTTTAGAGTTTGGTCAGTTCGCAATAGATAAAACACGCCAGATTCGCCCTCTCGTGAGATTCACTCGCTAGACGTGATTCAAAAGCAAAACTGAAGCCAGTGTAGAGGCACACTCACAGAATTCCACGTAGATTCAGTAGCGGGCCGGAGTATTAATCGCGAGGGCTCTTCCATCGAAGATGCTTAGAGCCAGTTGTTTAGCATTTGTCTAGGGCAATTTCTAGATCTGCTCTAGCTTCAATAAAAACTGTTTAGTTGAGATGCCCCCAGCGTACCCTCCGATTTGGCCATCTTTACGAATCACGCGGTGGCACGGAACTATAATGCAAATCGGGTTGGCACCGTTGGCCCCTCCGACTGCCCGAACGGCATTTGGCTTTTTGAGTTTGGTGGCTTGATCCGCATAGCTATACGTCTGACCAAATGGAATTTTCGTGAGGGCCTTCCAGGCTTGTTTTTGAAAATCTGTTCCTGCTGGATCAAGTGGAAGCTGAAATTCGGTTCGCTTTCCAGCGAAGTATTCGTTGAGTTGAGTCTCAACAAGATCAAGAAGTGGTGAAGCCTTTCGACTTAAAAACTCAATTCGACTCTTGTCAAAAAGTTGATCAAAGACCAACTCGTGAAGTGCAGTCTCACTGCAAACGGCATGAAGCTTACCAACAGGTGACTGAATCGAACGATAAAAAAACTGCATACCGGTCTCCTTAAAAATCAATGTAGGCATTGGTTTCAGCAAAGTACCTCGGATGGGGTTGGGTTTCAACTCATAAGCTGGAGTAGCGGTTGGCATAAAAAACTTTGATTTGGTTTTTTGGAAATGTGCCGATAAGCTGAAAGCAGTATGAAGGCACCTGTTTACCAACTCTCATTCTTTGCTACCTTGACCACCCGTAAGGGTACCTAAATGTCTATGCCCCTTAATTTGGGGCAAATAAAACTTATTTATACCGTTTAACAATTCAGGGGTATCCTTATTTGGAAGGCCTCCTTAAATTTAATTTTAATGGAGTGTTTTATGTCACGTCTATACGATCATCGCCAACTTGGCGATGAAATGGAATTGTATTTCTTTGATGAACAAATTGGATCTGGTCTTGTGAATTGGCTGCCAAATGGGGTAGCCATTCGCGACTCGCTCGAAAAATTCATGCGTTATCTTGAATCTCAGGACGGCTATCAACGAGTGGTGAGTCCACATCTGGCTAAATCTGATCTTTATGAGAGGTCGGGTCATCTGCGAGCATTTGCAGAAAATATGTATCCGCCGCTGCATTTAAGTGAGCATGAAAAATATTTTCTTAAACCGATGAATTGCCCACATCATCACAAGGCCTTTGCTGCTCTTCCGAGGAGCTATCGATGTTTGCCATTAAGAATTGCAGAGTATGGGCAAGTCTATCGATACGAAGACAGTGGAGCTCTTAAGGGTTTAAGTCGAGTGCGAGGTCTTTGCCAAAACGATGCCCACATCTATGTAGATCCAGCTCAGATAAAAAACGAATTACTCAAAGTTTTGGATCTTCATGAGAGATGCTACAAATTGTTGGGGCTGCAGGGCTATCGGTATCGGTTGTCATTGGGGGATGCAAACAACAAGCACAACTATGATGGGGGCCCAGCTGATTGGCAGATTGCGGAGTCTGTATTGCGCGAGTGCCTCATCGAAAAAAAACTCGAGTATTTCGAAGCCATTGGAGAGGCGGCATTCTATGGACCAAAGATCGATGTACAAATGGCCTATGCCAACCAAAAAGAAGAGTCGATTGCCAGTGTGCAAATTGATTTCAATGCCGCAGAAAAATTTGATTTAAATTTTGTTTCTTCTAGCGGTGAAAAAAAGAGACCATGGGTGATTCATCGTGCGCCTCTTGGAAGCCACGAGAGGTTTGTTGCTCTGCTTTTGGAATACTATCAAGGCAAACTTCCAGGGTGGCTTGCCCCTGTACAAGTCTTGCTCTTGCCTGTCGACGATAAGTCGAATGAGGAATGCGAGCGCTTAGCCGGTGAGCTTCGGTGTAAAGAGGTTCGTGTACATGTCAACGACAGTTCTGAAAGTTTGAGTAAACGGATTTTTATGAGTCATAGGCAGCGGCCATTTTTGAAAGTGGTGATAGGTAGTAAAGAGATCGAACAGGGGCAATTTAAATTGCAGTTTCGCGACAAAGAAATTCTGATATCTAGGTCCGAGCTGCTTGCGAAAATTGTCGAAAGTTTAGAAATACCTTTAGGCAGCTAGCTTTTTAATTGAAAGACGATAGCCCATGCCCGGAACAGCTGTCAGCTCAACGGGCAAGTTCTGGATCTTTTTTCGAAGATTGCTGATGTGTGAGTCTACTGTTCTCTCGGACACATTGAGGTTGTCGGTCCAAACGAGTTCAAGTAGCTGGTGCCGAGACAAAACGTGATCGAGACGTCGAGCAAATACGATCAGAAGTTTGTACTCAAGTCGGGTGAGCTCTAAAAGCTTGCCCGACTCGGTGTCTGCGACTTTTTGTTTGATTAAATCTATACTGATTCCTGGAACATGAAGATCATGGCTGTCAATATGTTGTTCGGACTCTTGCTGGCTGTGTGATGGCAAAGGCCGTAGTCTGGCTCGCACTCGCATTAACAGCTCTTTGTGATGAAATGGCTTCGTCAAATAGTCGTCAGCACCGTTGTCGAATCCGCGAGATTTGTCGTCAATCGAGTCCTTGGCTGTCACCATCAGAATTGGAGTCTGTTGCAAGGACTTCTGTGTCTTGACGAAATTGCATATCTCAAGGCCAGTCACATCGGGAAGCACGACATCGACAATGATCAGGTCAAATCTCTTTTGCGAGATCAATTCAATAGCTTTGCTGCCGGTCTCGGCAAACTCGACGATATATACAGACCCCAAGACCGCTCTATATATCATTCTATAGTGTTCTGAATCTTCGACGATCAAGAGCCGCTTCATATGGTCTTATCGGAGAGTGCAGAATGAGAACTGAGAGTTCTATTTTTGAGACATCAGCTCATGCGTTTGCGAGACCCCGAATCTTGTCAAAATCATAGATCGTGATTTCGTGATTTTGTGTGGCGATGAGCCCCTCTTTTGACCATTCGCTGAGAACTCGAATAACTGACTCGGTACTTGCGCCGACACCATCGGCGATTTCTTGGCGCGTGACTTTGATTCCTGGCACGGGTCGAATTTTTTCGCACAGAAAATATGCAACTTTCTGCGGAAGTGAAAATCTTTGGATACTGCGATCTTGTTGAATGCGTTGTACTCTGCGGGCCATTTGTTGCGCACCCAATTTCTGGAGAACGCTATTATTGATCCAAACACTTTCATAAAATGTCTTGGGCAATTGAAGAACTTCGCTGTCTATCATTGCTGTTGCGGTCACGGGATAACGATTCTGGGTTGGAGTTTGCATCAGAATGAGTCCGATTGTTTCTCCAGGACCTACGATTTCCATCAGCGTGGGTTGACCATCGTTCTGCACGTTTGGCTCTTTGACCAATTTGAAGCCGCCCCCTAATACCAGAAAAAAGTCATCCGCAGTTTCCGCTGCGAGAAAGAGTGGTTGGCCACGCTTAAAATTTTTAATTTCTCCGGCGGCTAAAAGTGTCGCGATTTCGGAACGCGTGAGTTCTGGAAACACTGTGAAGCGATTGAGATTGCTTGTCGGAAGATCAATATTCTTTATTTGATTCGTCATGCAAACAAGTTAGCAAAAGAATAATCCCATGGCGCTGATCTATGTCATATAGAAGCTTTGGAATTTTGGCGTAATGTGTATAGACTAAACACATTAAAAATGGAGGACCTAGGTATGGAAACCATTCTTGACTTGCGTTCAATTGAACCAAGGTTTCGAACCGCATTGATTTTTTCACTTTTTGAGGGGCTTATGCAGGGCAAAGCTTTCAAGCTGATCTCAGATGTAGATCCGAACGAGCTCACTCGCCAATTTTCAGAAGTAAAAGTGAAAAATGTTAAAATGAAGGCCGACAAAATTGATTCGGGTACGTGGGAGATGAAAATTTCAAAAACAGATCCACACGCCTCAGGAGGATGCTGCGGTATGTGTGGTGGAGAAGGGAGTTAATAATGCTATCTAAGTCACAGGCGAAAGCCTTCTTCCTTTTGGGTACTGCCGTTTGTTCGGCCGTATTCATTGGGCTAACTGTCGACACCTTTCAAAAGATGCCGGCACAAACAAATGAAGCACAGCTCACTGCTGAAGCGATACGCGGAAAACATTTGTTTGATAAAAACAATTGCATGGGCTGCCATACAATTTTGGGTGAAGGAGCCTACTATGCTCCAGAGTTGACCAAAGTTTATGAACGCCGAGGCGAAGGTTTTATCAAGACGATGTTGAAAGATCCTGAAGCTATGTTCAAGGGCCAAAGAAAAATGACCAACTATCATTTTTCAGATCAAGAAATCGATGATCTCACGGCATTTTTGAAGTGGATCGGAACTATTGATCTCAACGGATTTCCACCAAAGCCTGATCTCATGGCTGGCACTCCAGTGTCTGCTGCTCAGGTAAATGCTATGGCAAAACCAGTGGTTTTTACACAAATGTGCACGGCTTGTCATGCACTCGGTGGGCAAGGTGGTCAGGTTGGACCAGCATTGGATGACGTTGGAAGCCGACGTGATGCTGATTACATCAACAAGTGGTTGCATGATCCAGTTGCAATGAAAGCTGACTCGAAAATGCCCAAACTCCCACTGAGTGAAGAGCAAATCAATGAACTCACTGCGTTCCTCGCGCAACAAAAAGGAGGAAAGTAAAATGAAATATCAATCACAAAAAGTTGCTTATTGGTTCTTCGCCGTCTGTATGTTGCTGTTGAGCTTGCAGTTGGTTTTTGGGTTTATAATGGGTTTCGCTCACATGGGATTCGATGGTCTGCATTCGGTGATTCCATTCAATGCGGCTCGGGCTTCGCACACCAATCTTTTGGTGATGTGGCTGCTTGCTGGATTTATGGGGGCTGCCTACTATATGATTCCGGAAGAAGTTGAACGCGAGATCATTTCGGTGAAATGGGCGTATATTCAATTGATTGCCTTGGTGGTTGTCGGAGTAACCGCGATCATTGGTTTTCACTTCAATTGGTGGGAGGGTCGAAAGTTTCTCGAAATTCCAAGACCACTTGATTACCTTGTGGTTGTGGATGTCTTGCTGTTCATCGGTTTGATCGGCGGCACAATTTGGAAGGGCAAACGCTACACGACAACAAGTCTTGTTTTGTTCTTCGGCTTATTGACAGCAGCGCTTCTCTATCTGCCTGGTATGATTGATACCGATCACCAGACTCACGACTCTTATTGGAGATGGTGGGTTGTTCACCTTTGGGTTGAAGGCGTGTGGGAGTTGATAATGGGAGCGATTCTTTCGTTCTTGTTGATCAAGCTTACAGGCGTTGATCGCGAGGTTATCGAAAAGTGGTTGTACATCATTGTTGGCTTTACTTTTCTTTCTGGAATTTTGGGAACAGGTCACCACTACTACTATATTGGGACTCCAAAGTATTGGCTGATTGTTGGCGGTGTCTTCGGTGCGCTTGAACCAATAGCCTTTCTTGGAATGGCCATCTATGCTCTTGCGATGGCAAAAAAAGGCGGAAGAATGCCTGAAAATAAAACGGCGCTTCTCTGGACTTTGGGTTGTGCGGTGTTGTCGTTTGTCGGTGCGGGATTCTTGGGCTTTGCCCATACGCTTCCTTCGGTCAACATGTACACTCACGGAACATTAGTGACGGCGATGCATGGTCACATGGCATTTTGGGGAGCATATGCTTGTTTGGTTCTTGGGATTATCACTTATGCACTCCCACATTTGACTGGTCGTAAACTTCAAGATACAGCAATGAACACCTTTGCATTTTGGACTTCGAATATTGGAATGACCGCAATGACGATTGCTTTCGGTATTGCAGGTGTTGCACAGGTCTATCTCGAAAGAAAGATGGGTCTCGATTTCATGTTGGTTCAAAAAGAGGTCGAAGTTCATTTTCTAGGTTTGATACTGGCCGCTTCACTTTTCACAGTAGGTATTATTGCTTTTGTGTGGAACTTCATCCGGTTTGGAAAACCTGCTGGCGAAGTTCGCTCGTAACTGAATAAGGGGATTTTGTGGAGACATTTTTTGTAGACGTAAACAATGAGGTTGAAACCTTCGAGAGATGTCAGCGCAATCGATTGCCTTTACTCATTAAGGGGCCAACTGGATGTGGAAAATCTCAGTTGGTCCAATTCATGTCAGAAAAATTAAAAATCCCGCTCATCAAGGTTGCCTGCAATGAAGATACAAGCAGTGCTGACCTTCTTGGGCGGTTTCTAATTAAAGGAAGTGAAACAATTTGGCAGGACGGCCCCGTTACGAGGGCCGTTCGTCAAGGTGCTATTCTCTACCTAGATGAAATTGCCGAGGCACGTGAAGATGTAATCGTGGCACTGCATCCGCTGACTGATCATCGGAGAGAAATATATCTCGACCGAATAAATGAAGTCGTAGCAGCTCCAGCGTCTTTTATGTGCGTTGCTAGTTTTAACCCTGGATATCAACAAAGTTTTAAAGAACTCAAGCCTTCGACTCGGCAAAGATTTGTGAATTTAGTGATGACTTACCTTGATCCCGCCAATGAAGCAAAGGTGTTGGTCAATCAAGCAAACGTGACCAATGAAGTGGGTGGTCAACTGGTGAAACTCGCCAATAAAATCAGGCAAGTCTCAGACTTTCATTTGAAAGAAACTGTTTCGACCAGGCTTTTGGTAAATGCAGCCATTTTGATCAAAGACGGTATGACTGCAAGGCGAGCCTGCCATGTCGCAATCGCCGAAGTGTTGTCTGATGATTTTGAAACTGTTCAGGGTCTCCGTGATCTGATTAATTTGAGCATGTAATGGACTTTCTCGAGAAGATCTTTCAGAAGGTCTGGGTCAAGGCAAAAGAGAAAACAGCGCCTCACTATGCGGTGGAGCTCGAGAAGATTTCGAAATCAATCGAAGTTTTGTTGAGTGCAAATCTTAGAGACTCTTCCCGAATTTCTCTGGTTCCCGCAGGAGAATTTGTTGGATTTTCTGGAAACCAACTCTATTTGCCAAAAGCAATCGACTTGTTTTCTCAGGCCCATCTGAATCGCGGCGTGTATGTTCATGTGACATTGCAGGCCTTGGCTGCAATCAACCTCGAGATTTTCAATCAAGATCCTGACGGCTCTCCTCTACAGCAGCGAGCGCTCTTTCTTGAAAACTGTTCGCAAATAAACCATTGGCTCGATGGCGAACTGCCAGGTTTTCGCGAGTTTCAAAATCAGCTTTTCTTTTTCGAAGGCACTTCTGGCGGGCTTCTCGCAGAAGGATACCGAACTTTTGATAGTCAAAGAGCACTTAAGAAAATCGTGACTCATCTTTTGGCTCGAGACGTTCGTGCCCAGAGGTCAGAGTACCTCGATGAGCTTCGTCTGCAAAAGCGCAACGCTAAATTAGAGCGGGAGCTTTTTTTTCTGGTTCCGTGTCTTTCAGAAAAGCGGGGCCTAAGCTTAATGTCGATCGGGTCTAGGGCCTCTGCCGAAAGAGAATCGAACGAAATTACGACCGAAAAAGAAATGGATCGATCATTTAATCCCGAACAAATTGATCTAAACAAGGAAGCGCAAAATCCGATCACTCATTCTTTTGAAAAACTCGAGACTGCCGATGACTATCAAGGCGGTTACAAAATGGATTCCGGAGATGATGAACTCAACAAGCACTCCCAGGCACTTGAGGAAGTAAATTTCAAAAAAGTGACCCGAGGAGGCGAGTCGGTTCAGTCTATATTCCGTGCAGATGCAGTTTCAATTCTAGATTCGGAAAATAGAGATGAACTCGAACAAGCAGCTCGGTGTTTTTTTTATCCAGAGTGGAGCGCAAGAAAAAATCAATACCTCAAAAACTACTGTCGCATATTTGAAAATCCACTGACATTGACCTCCAAAGTGTCAGAGACTTATCGTGAGGCATTGATTAAAAACAAGGCTCAGATTTCCTATTGGCGATCGCGCATTCAGAGTCTCGTGAATGAACCTCTATGGATGAGGCGATTGAAAGAGGGCGATGAAGTCGATCTCGACCAAGTCGTCGCAGATTTCGCGAGTTTAAGGAGTCACAAGAATGTCGACCATCGCTGGTATTCGCAAAAACAAAAACACCATCGCCAAATTGGAGTGCACATTTTATTCGATCAATCGATGTCGAGCGACTCCTGGGTAAAAGGGGTTCGGGTGCTAGATGTGATTCTTGATGCCATTACCACTGCGGGTTTGGTGTTTGAAGGTTCATTGGATGATGTAGGTGTGTCGGGAACCTGGAGTTCAACTCGGCACAATTGTTTTTTTCAGGAGTACAAAAAGAAACAAGAGACTTGGGCGTCACTATACTCCCGAATAGGCCAAGTTGAACCACGTGGCTATACAAGATTGGGACCAGCAATTCGTCACGCTCATTCCAAACTTTCTGAACATGGTGCAAAGAAAAAGGTTTTGATTTTGATAACAGATGGCAAGCCTACTGACTTAGATGGCTATGAAGGAGTTCATGGCGTACAGGATGTTAAAAAAGCTTGTCTTGAAGGAGAGGCCCAGGGCATAACTACACACGGACTAATTATCGATGGTCGAGAGAAACGACACTTTGCAAAGATGTTGAATTATTATAGGTTGTTACAAGACCCAAAAGAAATGTCGGAAGAGCTGTTTTCAATTTTGGCTAAAGCTCTCGGAAGGAAATAAGTGAACGCTCTTCAAGCAGCAATCAGTGAAATTTCTGGATTTGCCGTTTTCGATGGCCTTGCGAAAGAAAAAATCGCGGCTCTCTGCGCGAATTCTACAATTGCGACCTGTGATCATCGAGATATTTTATTCAGTGCTGGGCGACCAGCACTTCATTTCGGAATTGTATTAAGTGGCGCCTTTAAATTATCCAAGCCATCACTTAATGGCGAGGATGTGATCGTTCATTTCTCCACTCCAGGAGATGTAGTTGGTGCGTTTATTATGGCGCAAAAGGCCCCGATTTTTCCAATTTCAGCAACGGCTATGGGGCCATCTCGATTTTTGAAAATTCCTAAAGAAAACTATCTTGAGTCTTGGGTCAAAATTCCTGAGTTGGTTTTTCGCATTCAGAATCTCTTATCGACTCGGATGAATATTCTGCAAGATCAGAAAGTTATGTCAAAAGCCCCATTGTCACAAAAAGTTGCGGCTTTGTTGTTAAGTCTTTTGGAACGAAATCAGGGGCCTGACGAAATGGTTTTGCCGTTGCCATTAACTCGAAAAGAAATTGCTGAAAATTTGGGCGCCTCGGTTGAGTCTGTGATCAGAGTGATGAGTGAATGGTCGAAGCAGGGAATTATCGAGACCAATGACCAATTGATTCGGGTGATCAAGCCTGATCGGATTATCGAAGAGCTTCGTGATAAAAGCTGAAGTACAGCTAAGGCTTTTTTAACTCTTATAAATAAAATCAATTGATCATATTTTCTTGAGATAGCCCAGTATTGAGTTGCTGGATGATACAAGTCATATGGTATCTTGCTAAATCGAGATACAGTGACGTATCTGAAGCAAACAGCAAATAGGGAGTTAAAAATGAATTGTTTAAAGGGACTGATTGTCGCCGCTTCGCTTGTAGGGGCAGTGATTGCAAAGGCCGAAATTAAGGGCGAAGAAAACGCAGTATTAACTGCACCACCCATGGTTCCTCCGCCAATCACACGTTCTCACAATACAAAAATGATCGTGAAGCTTGAAGTGATTGAAAAGAAAATGAAGATTTCAGATGGTGTGGAGTATACCTTTTGGACATATGGAGGCTCAGTACCTGGAAGCTTCATTCGTGTTAAAGAAGGTGATCTGGTCGAATTTCATTTGCAGAATCACCCTTCCAGCAAAATGCCCCACAATATCGATTTGCATGCGGTGACTGGCCAGGGCGGTGGTGCTGCGTCGTCATTCACTTCTCCAGGTCATGAAAGTGTATTTTCATTTAAAGCCATAAATCCAGGGCTGTATGTGTATCACTGTGCTACGGCTCCAGTTGGAATGCACATTGGTAACGGAATGTATGGTTTGATTCTAGTTGAACCCAAAGAGGGTTTGCCAAAAGTTGATCGCGAGTATTACGTGATGCAAGGTGATTTCTATACGAAGGGCAAATATGGCCAACAAGGCTATCAACCTTTCGACATGGAAAAAGCCATCGATGAAAAGCCAACATATGTTGTTTTCAATGGCAGCGTTGGTTCTTTAACTGGTGACAACGCGCTGAAGGCAAAAGTTGGTGAGACAGTTCGCCTGTATGTGGGCAATGGTGGGCCGAATTTGGTTTCTTCATTTCACGTCATTGGAGAAATTTTTGACAAAGTTTTCAATGAGGGTGGGGGAAAGTTCAACACCAATGTGCAGACCACAATTGTGCCAGCAGGAGGTTCGACGATTGTTGAATACAAAGTCGACGTCCCAGGAAATTTTATTATCGTAGACCACTCTATTTTTAGAACCTTCAATAAAGGGTCTCTCGGGATAATGAAAGTAGAAGGGCCTGAGAACAAAGAGATTTATTCAGGTAAAGTCGCTGATAACGTCTATCTACCAGAGGGTGGAGAAGCGCAACACTTGAACGAGCAAGTTGAAGTTACCAAAGCTAAAAACAAAGAAGAGCAAATTAAGCTAGGCAAAGTTGTTTTCAGTCAGTCCTGTGCTGCTTGTCACCAAGCTGATGGTAAAGGTGTTCCAGGAGCATTTCCTCCGCTTGCTGCTTCTGATTTTTTGAACAAAGACATGAAGCGTGCAGTTGGTGTGGTTAAAAATGGTTTCAGTGGGCCAATTACTGTAAATGGTGAGAAGTTCAATGGAGTGATGCCATCACTTGGCTTGAGTGATGAAGACATTGCCAATGTCTTGACCTATGTTTACAGCACTTGGGGAAATTCTAAGAAAGTTGTGAACCCTTCTGACGTAAAAGCCGCGCTTACTAAGCCAGCGGCAGGTGGAAAAGAATAAGATGTTGGTCATTGGCCTAGCATTCACATTATTTGCTAGCCAGGGAGGTGCCGAGACCGTCGGTGCCTCCTCGAATAGTCACGCAGTCGTGACGCCAAATAGAATTGTGAAGAAACACAATTCAAACGATGAGCTCTCCGCAAATCTTGACACTGTCCATGTTGCTGCTGGCAAACTGGAGCCATTTTGGATGGTGCCAAAAAATAAAAAGAAAAAATCCAAATTGATAAATATCGGTGCAATGGAAGTCATGCAGAAGGCAGTGACTGTTGCGCAATTTAAAAAATTTCTTGAAGAGAATCCGGAGTGGACAAAAGAGAATGTGCCATCCATTTTTGCTGATGAGGCCTATCTGAAGAATCTAGAAGTGAAGACTGTTATTCCTGAGCAACCCATGACGAGTGTTTCTTGGTTTGCTGCAAAGGCCTATTGTGAAAAGTCAGGAATGAGATTGCCAACCACCAACGAATGGGAATACCTAGCTGCGGCTTCTGATAAAAAAAAGAATGCTTCAAAAGATCCGGTTTTTCTTCAAAGAATTTTGGACTGGTATAGTGAAACACAGACCCAATTGAAACCTGTTGGCAGTATCTATCGAAATCTCTATGGGCTTTGGGACATGCATGGACTCATTTGGGAATGGGTCGATGATTTCAATTCAAGTTTTGTAACTGGAGAAAGTCGTGAAGACTCTTCGTTCAATAAAAATCTGTTTTGTGGGGCAGGTGGAATGAACGGAGCAAATAAAGAAGACTATGCGGCGTTTATGCGCTTTGCTTTTCGCTCGAGTCTAAAGGGGCGATCCTCAGTTTGGAACCTTGGATTTCGATGTGTAAAATAGAAATTTGAGTCAAGAGAGTGGAGTGGAAATGTTAAAGAAAACTATATGTAGAATTGAGTGCCTTATGCAATATCGACAAAATCTTTCAAAGAAAATCTGTTCAATTTCTTGGAGCCTCATGGTCGTTTCATCTTGTCTTGTTTGGAGTGGCCTAGGTTTGGCTACAGAATCCACAGAAACACAAAATGAAACAAAGATTGAGGCAAAAGAAACCGTTTTGCCGAAAGACTCTATTTTTCAGATCAAAACCTCGTGGTCGAATCAAGATGGAAAAAAAATTTCGTTCGATTCATTTCGAGGTAAGAAAACTATTCTTGCGATGGTTTATACCAGTTGTGCGCATACATGCCCGATGACAATCTCCAAGATCGAAGAGCTTGAGCGTAAGTCCAATACTTCTGCCAGTGAATATCAAATTGTTTTAGCTTCGTTTGATCCTCTTAAAGACACGCCTGCACATCTTAAGAAGTACATGCTCAGGAGACATTTAGATGTCGCTCATTGGACCTTTTTAACTGCAAAAAAAGATTCTGAAGTGCGAGAGCTCGCCGTCGTTTTGGGAGTGAGTTACAAAAAAATTGCTGACGGGGACTTCTCACATTCCAACATCATCAGCTTGCTCGATCAAAATGGAGTTGTAAAATCTAAGCTTGATGGATTTGAAAGTGACACAACAGATTTTCTTAAGGCTCTGAAGGAGAATTAATGGAAAACGAAAATCTAGATCCTTACAAAATTTTTTTTCCACTCGGATTTTTGTCCGCAACTGCAGGTATTCTTATGTGGGTTGGATTCGAAGCCGGAGTGATTAGTTTTTTTCCAAGGGCTGTTCACGCCGGTTTGATGTTTTATGGTTTTTTGTGGTCGTTCATTGTCGGTTTTTTGATGACCGCGGTACCGAAAATGACCAGGACGATGATTGCCAACAGTGCAGAAATTTTTGTCGCGGCTTTGCTGGTATTTTTGCAGTGGGTACTTTGTGTTCGCAATATGGCCCATGCCTCAGGTGTTCTCTTTGGTGTTCAGGTCGTGGCTTTAGTTGCATTTGTGGTGAGACGATTTTTAGTTAGTCGCCGTTTGCCGTTTGAAGGATTTGTCTTTATGCCGTTTGCGTTCTTGTGGGGAATAGTGGTGCCGTTTGGAAATTATATGTTTCCGAGTGCATTTTCTGATGCTCATGTTGTTATTGCGGCGCAAGCATTGGTATTTAATTTAGTATGTGGAATTGGGAGTCGTTTGGTTCCCTTTATTATGCGAATTGATCTAAGTGAATCGCCACTAGATGCAAGCCCCAATCGCAAGCTATATGAGTTTTTGTGTTTTGCAATTCTACTCAATATTAGCTTTGTGCTCGAGTCCATGGGTCACATCGCTTTCGCAAATCTAGGGCGTGCCTTGGTTCTTGGTGTCTATTTCTATCGGCATTTTCATATGGTAAAAGTCGGAGCGAAATACAGTGACGTCGGTGTGGCACTTCGTGTGTCACTTTTTCTAACTCTTCTTGGCTATACAGTGGCAGGTTTCTTGCCAGAAATTCGTCTGGCAGCTCAGCATATTGTGTTTATTGGCGGATTTTCTTTGGTGACGTTGATGGTTGCAACCCGAGTTACCCTTGCACATGGAGGGGCAAGCTTGGATCTCGAACTTCGAAACCCAGCCATTCGCTGGGTTTTGGCGAGCTTTTCTGCCTCGGTGATTTTGCGAACCTTGGCATTTTCGTCTTTGCCACCGAGTTTGGTTTATTCTGCTGCCGCCATGTTTATGATTGCGCTCGCAATTTGGCTGAAAGCGTTCACTAAATATCTGTTTTAGAGGCTGTCGATTTTCGAAGTTGCTCGTTTGAGATCTTGTGAGTATTCAGGAAGAATGAAGAAATCGACATCAAAAGGACTTAAACGACTGCAAAGTGAAAAAAGTCAAAAGACACTGGCTGCAAAGAGCAAGACAACGCCATCGGCAGAAACCAAAGTCAGGACCAAGAGAGTTCCAAAACCGGTGCCAGAAACAATGAGCCCATCGATTGGTTCGATTGGCAATGTTTCGACCGAGTCGGTATTTAAAGCCACCCAAAAAGGTTGGGATGAATGGGTGAGTCTGCTAGATAGGAGTGGCGCCCGTATTATGACTCATCAAGAAATCGTGGCGATTCTTCGTCGAAAATATAAATTGAACTTGTGGTGGCAACAGATTGTAACCACCAAATACGAAATCTTTATTGGTCGTCGAGTTGAAGGACAAAATCAAAAAGGAAAATACTCGATGACCGCAACCAAAACATTGCCCGTCTCTGCAACTTTATTTTGGTCCTGGATTTGTTCTCCTGAAGGAATGCAAATTTGGTTACAACCTTTAACGTCTTTCGAAATTAAAGCGGGCGAAACATTTGAGGTGGAGGGTGAAATGTATGGTGAGGTCCGAACAGTAAAGCCCAAACAAAGATTTCGGTTGGCGTGGAACTGTCTTGATTGGTCCGCAAAGACAACCCTTCAGGTTTCAGTTCTGCCCAGGGGTCCGCAAAGGTGTATGCTGGTGATTCAACATGATGGTCTAGATTCGGCAAAAATAAAAGAGCAGATGCGCGAGTTTTGGCGGGTACGAATCGACGCTGTGGTCGATTCGTTTTTCGAAAAATGAATCCCTGAAAGATTTAAATTCTATACCGCCAATTTGGGAAATTTTATGACGATTTTATTGTCTTCTTTTTTTATTTGAACTTTTTTGATGTCAACATTGGGCGGAACAGGAAACGATCGGCGAAAATGTGAACGAAACGACATAGATGAGTGCGAACTATTAGACTCCTGGACATTTTCACCTGCGACATTGATCTGACCACCAGACACATTGACCTCAAGAGTTTTTTCGTCGATGCCTTCGAGTGGTAAGTCAAAATAGACATTCTGGCTATCTTCTCTAGATTTGAGTTCTCCTAAACTGCCCATGTTAAAAATGCGTTTTCCGAAACTAAACAAGCCACCGCTGTTTGTATCATCATCTTGGTTTGATCCATCATCGAGATTGTCCTGGTCATCTTCAACGATCCCTTGGCGGCGTTTGAGTTCCTCGAGCATTTCTTTGGTCCGGCCATCCATCTCATTCTGCAGATCCTCCATAGGAGGAGCAAAACTTCCAAAAGTGTCGCGTGGCCCATTTGTTTTATGTTTAAAAACTGGGAGTCCCAGTGACTGCAAAGTTCTTTGGGTCCCCCACATGGCAAATGCCCCGAGGAAGAAACAGAAAAGGCCGAGAACCACACGATTTTCAAAAACCTTTTTCACCGATAACCTCCTGAATATAAAAAACTGATCGCCATTCTACCAATCGATTGGCTTATAGTCTTTTAAAAATTTTCCGCACCAATGCTGTCCAGTTAAAATTCCATCAAAAAATGGATCACAGACTCGTGCCGCACCATCTACGATATCAAGTGGTGGCTGAAAATCATGAACCTCTTGTTTGTGGGTTGCTAGAGTGACAGGATCTTCGTCAGTCACCCAACCTGTGTCTACGGCATTCATAAAAATTCCATCTTTGGCAAGATCAGAAGCTGAGGTATGAGTGAGCATATTGAGTGCGGCCTTGGCCATATTGGTGTGCGGGTGTCGATCTTCTTTGGTAAAGCGATAGAACTTACCTTCCATTGCCGAGACATTTACGATGTGTTTCATCCCAGTAAAATCGCGCCTCATCAGCGGGGCCAGTTGACTACAAAGCACAAATGGAGCCACGGCATTGACCAGCTGAACTTCGAGCATCTCGGGCGCTGGTACATCGGCAAGTTTATATCTCCAGCTATTCGTCGTTCGTAGATCGACCTGCTGAAGGTCGGCATCCAGTTTGCCTTCAGGAAATACCTCTTCGACTTTTAGAGAGTTGTCGTATGAGTAGGGTATCTGTGAGAGTTGTGCTGAAGCTCTGAGGCCAATTCCTGGGCCTTGCCCATGCCAAGCCACAAGCGGAGCCGCGTCTTGAGCTGATGGCAAGGCCTGACAAAGTGAATTCAATTGTGCTTTGCATTTTTCGAGAGGTTGTAAAATCGCCTGAACATCTCGGGGAAGTTCATGAAACGGAGTCATTTCATTTTGCATAAGGTGAGCGTAAAACCCAGGAGGGCGACGTACAGTTTGGGCGGCATTATTGATGAGTATGTCTAGGCGATCGACAGTTTGTTCAATATACCGAGTAAAGATCTCAACGCTTGGAGTGTGGCGCAAATCAAGGCCATAGACTTGAATGCGGTCGCCCCACTCTTTGAAATCAGCTTCGCGTGAAAACCGAAGTGCGGCATCAACAGGAAATCGTGTTGTTGCAATCACCTTGGCTCCAGCTCTTAGCATCATCAGTGCACAGTGGTAGCCAATTTTGAGTCGTGCACCAGTGATGATTGCCACTTGGCCCTTAAGCGACGCGAGTTGAAAACGCTTTTTGTAATTGAAGTCTCCACATTCGGTGCACATTTGATCGTAAAAAAAATGAAGCTTGGTGTATTCAGTTTTACAGACATAACAATTTCGAGGCGAAGAAAGAATTCTTGTTTGATGTTTTTGCTCGGCTTCTTCATTGGAAGTCAATTGCAGAGGCGCTTGAAAAACAGGAGACACGCGGGCTTCACGAATTCCGGTGGTGGCGCGGGCTTGTTTGTCTTTTTCGCGAACCTCTTTGCGTCGAAATGCGGCCATCGACTTATTTCGCAATCGCACCTCATCACGACTCGGGCGTGAAAATTTGCCGGCATACTGAAGCAAAGCTACGCGTTCTTCGTGAGGAATAGCGGCAAAAAAATCTGAGTTCTGCGAGGCATTTTTGAGGAGCTCGATGCAAAGTTTAAGGTCTGCCTGCGAAAGGTTCAGCTCGGGATTTAGTCCCTCTGATGAGTTCTCACCTAAGTCTGACATATTCGAATCTCCTGGTTGGGTTGGGCAGTTCTATTCAGCACAGGCGTGGGAGTCAAGTCGGTGAGTTTGGCGAAGCGATTAATTTTTCGAAGTTTGGTTGGTGAGACCCCTGCGATATCCAGATGCGATGCCAGAGAAAATAGTGGCGATAGAAAGTGCAGCAGCAATATGTTTGAGGGTGTGGCCGCTGACCACGCCAAGTCTATTGAAAACCAATATATCGAGCGATTCAAACTTGCGAGCCAACAGGTACAGGGCAAGGGCACCTAACGTGGACGGGTTTGAGAGGACACCAGGTTTTTTAAATATGGCAATTATTGCAATCAATGCGAGAGTTCCAAATTGTAGAACCAAATAGGGCCGAAGATTAATCCAGCCAAATTTCAATCCAATGACCGTTAAGAATCCCGCTGGCATAAGGAGCATGGCGAGCTGTTTTCCCAAATTGAGTTCAATTCTGTCACTCACAAGCAAGGCCGCAATCGAACTGAACCCTAGAGTCATAGGTAGGCGATCCCAAAATAGACGTTCAGGAGTGGGGTCCCAGTGAAAATAGGCAGAACCAAAGCAGGTGAGAATGCTGGCCCATGCCAGTAGTTTACCTAGATGTTTGATCTGTGGGGCAAGTGGCGGTTTGTAGATGAGTTTGTCGGTGGATTTTTCGGTGAGTTTAGCGGAGGGTATATCGGATGGTTTTTTGGCGAGGATCCAGAGTCCAAAAAATCCGGCAAACAAGAAAGCCAAATTCGAAAGCACATCCCCCGCATGGGGAACGCCGACAAAGACACTATGATCGGCAAAAGCAAAAAAAGCAGGGGGATCGTATTCAGGCAAAAGGTGCCAAAAGGCAAAAAATGCGAGCGCAATGGCCACAAAACACAAAACTAAGAAGCCAAAAGGATGTTTCACTGTCCGATTCAAAAAACGGACACTCACGAGTGTTCCTCGATTTCGTCGCTCTTGAGTTGTAGTCTTTTTAGCTGGGCCTGAATGTGTCGCGAGAAACGATTTTTTGAATGTGATTTTTCAACGAATTCGAGTTGCTGCTCGACCATCTTGTCGAAAACATACAAGAGTTTATCATGTTCACGAGTTTGCGTGGCAAAGCCTTGTGAATCGCCAATGAGCTCAATGGTTTCGTGAATGGCTTCAATTGTAGAATAGCATTCTGGTGCCGGCTGTTTGCGTACGCGAAACCGCGATGGATGAGAAGGCGTAAAGCATATCTGTTGCAAATGATGTAAGTTTTTGCTTAGGCGTAACATTTTATTTGAAGTGTTCCAGGTACCATCAATAACCACGATCGCGAGTTTTTTTTGGGGTCGATGAAATTGATTCTGTTTATCGATCGAAGAAATTTGTGACAAATTGGTTGAGCGCGGGCCGGGATATAAAATGTAGGATTGAAAATCGTCGTTAGATAGGATGGCATTGACCGAGGCGTCTTGAGTAAAGTCTTCGCCAATCGAAAGTATCGAGTTTTGCAATACCAAATGTGACATGCGACCAGTCGCCACGCGTCTTTTAAATTCAATCGGGTGCATCAGAATAAGAAAAGTAATGTTGGGGTCGAAAGACTGAACGTGCTCACAAAAACAAGTGAATTCAGGTTGGCGGCAGCGGAGACACATCACACGAAATTGCTCAACTTGGGAAAGCTCGGCCCTCTTTTGGAGGTAGGACTGAACAGTTATCCGATCAGTCTTAATCGGCGCGACAAGAGAGGCTGAAGAATTCGTTGGGGTAGTTTTCATTGACGTAGACTACCCCAAAAATCGAATTCATGAAACTCAGTTTTTAGGTGGTTGGCATTGTTCTGGAGTCTTGTGGACCTCCATGGTTCCATCGCGATGGACCTCGCTGTAATTCACGTCGATAAAGAAGGAGCCCTCTTCGCGGACCTCTAAAGGAGCAGCACAGTATTTGGTGGGATTACCATGTGAATCAGGCTTGGTTTTGTATTCAGGGCAATAATAAAATCGGTATTGAATTTCATTCACTCCAGTTTGAACCTGCATATTGCAAAACCCGAGTGAATAGTCGATTTGAAATTGAGTTTTGTCGACAACGCAACTGGGTTTGGTTCCGAGAGTTTTGTTCTCGAAATAAGAATCTTCAAAATTCACTCGAGTATTGGGTTCGACACTGATCAATTGCGTTGGGGCTCCCACCGTTTCGACTTGATCGGAGAGCACTTTGTTTTGACAGTCAAAGCGAATGACCCTCTGAAAAACACGGGTTAAGCCGAACGAAGTGGCCTTTTGTCGATTGTCGGCATTTTTGTCTACGACCTTTGCGGTGCAGCTTGCGAGAGCAAGCAAAAGAAAAACGCCCCCCAGCCATACACAAAGACCAAATGAAAATTCGGACTGTGTTTTGGTGGTCGCGAGGTTTTTTTGGGTAAGTGTCGACATGGCGTGCTCCTAAATAAATTTAGTTGATAATTTATTATCGGCAAAGCTTTTCTTGGAAGCAAATCCAGATGGAACAATGTGATCCAAAAATGGGAATGCGGACCTAAATAGAGGTGCTGGTCTTTTTTAAGGCGGACTACGCCCTTGGGATCTTTGCCTTGGTTTGTACGGGCGAATCTCGGAATGTTATTGGGTGAAAGTCTGATGGAACGTCCGGTCAGCTTGGAAAGAAATTGCATGACTGCAGCCATTAAGACAAAGGTAAAGGAGATGAAATTGCAGAAGTTTGAACTTGAAAAAGTATTGAGTGATCGTTTTAGCTTGTCCCGTTTTCGACAGGGACAGTTTGAGATTATTTCGGAGATTTTACAGAAAAAAGATGTCCTCGCCGTTTTACCGACCGGTGGCGGAAAATCGCTTTGTTATCAACTGCCAGCAATTGTTTCAAATAAACTAGTTTTAGTTATTTCTCCGCTGATCGCATTGATGCGTGATCAAGTGGCCTCCTTAAAGAAATTGGGAATTCCAGCTGGAGCTTTGCATTCAAATCAGTCTGAAGATGAGAAGCGTGCGATATTTCAGGAGATGAACAAAGGTGAAGCATTTGTCTTGTATATTTCTCCAGAGAGAGCCAGCAAAGAGGGTTTTCATAAATGGATTCAAGGGCGTGATCTGGCGATGTTTGCCATTGATGAGGCACACTGTGTTTCGCAGTGGGGTCATGATTTTCGCGAGGAGTATGCTCAGCTTGATGTGCTAAAAAAAATGCGTCCCGAAGTTCCAATGTTGGCTTTGACAGCATCAGCAACTCCGACGGTGCTGCAAGATGTAGCTAAACAACTCGGACTTAAATCGCCGAAAAAAATGGTTCATGGATTTTATCGTCCTAATCTCTACTACCAAGTAGAGGCCTGTGTAGACGATGATGCAAAGCTCGCGTTTGTGAGACAAGCTCTACAACAAACTCCCGACGGCCGAGTGATTATCTATTGTGGCACTCGAAAAGTGACAGAGGAGCTCGCGCGGGTTTTGGCTCAGAGTTCTGATAAAGTGGGTTTTTACCATGCCGGACTTCCCGGAGATGAACGTACCAAAACTCAGGAGGCTTATGCCCGAGGTGACCTGCGAGTTTTGGTTGCGACCAATGCATTTGGAATGGGTATTGATCAGCCAGATGTCCGCCTGGTGATACACTATCAAATGCCGGGAAATATCGATTCTCTTTATCAAGAAATGGGTCGGGCTGGCCGAGATGGCAAGGACAGCACCTGCTTAATGCTCTACTCGAAACGCGATAAAGGTTTGCAATCGTTTTTTATCGAGAGTTCCGAAGCTCCAGAGGCGATCAAGTCTGCACGCTGGCGCAATTTAGATATGTTGGTGAATTATGCCGAAGGCGGGGAATGCCGTCATGCCGAGATTTTGACCTATTATAAAGATGCTCAAAGAATCAATCGATGCGGACATTGTGATTCTTGCTTGCCTGTGTCTCAACGGAGAGTGGTTGTGGTCGAATCCAAAAAGTCCACGGAGAGCAAAGCGCCAAAATTCAAAACTCGAAAGGCAAGTTCAAATCGTGGCGTTGTCGTGGAACTCGATCTAAATGAGGAGCAGGAACTACGATTTCAATCGTTGCGGCAATGGCGAAGGCAAAAGTCACAAGAACTGGATTGTGCCGCCTTCGTTATTTTTACCGACAAAACCCTAAAACAATTGGCGCTTAAAAATCCTAGAAGTTTAGATGAGCTTCGTAAAATTCCAGGTATCGGCGAGACAAAGCTTGAAAAATTCGGATGGGATCTTTTGGCCATCTCAACATGAGAAAGCATCACTATGGCGGTGTCTATTTGTTAGACACCTGAATATTTGCAGAGTTTGGCCTATTTGCTCAGGTGGGGTTGGTAATTATTGGAGTTGGTGCCCAATTTTTTTACAGTCTTTTTGTACAGCTTTTCCATTTATTCTTTCAATCGAAATTGATTTTGTTATTCTAAATAGACAGATTTTGTCTGCCGGGGGATCAGTGACAAAGACTCGTCTTTTCAGCCTAGCTTTTTTTGCTTCGATTGCCGTTTTGATTTTTTCCTTCCAAAACTGTGGACGGTCGCTATCTGCAAACAAGATTTCGATGTCGCAGATGTCTACGTCGACAGGAACCCTGGGCTCTAAGGTCAAGTGTACTGATGTCGAAGGTTATGTCAGTCGCTGGTCAGATGTTCAGCAAGAGGCAATTGGTAGTTGTGGCAGCCCAATTGTGAATAGTTCTGGAAATGTTTTTGGCTGCGCCAGAGATCACGCGATTTATCACATCTTCAAGTTTGGAAAACAGGAGCAGCGTTGTGAGGGTGATTTGCCGCCACTTCCTCTTTGCACAGATATGCGAGCTTATTCTGCGCTTTGGTTTGATATAGCTGCAACTGCATTTGCTGAGTGTGGTGCTGGGCTCACGAGCACCGACAATTCGCCTGAGTCTTGTTCTTATGCCTTCTATTTTAGTCATATTCAAAAATATGGTGTACGTGAGGGGCGTTGTACAGGTGAACTTCCTAAACTACCGTCTTGTGAGAATAAGTTGGAGTATCTACATTCTTGGATTGATGTTTACGAAGAAGTGAAATCAAAATGCGACACCTTTGATCCAGCTAACCAATGTGTAGCGGGTGTTGTTCAAGAGCATATCGATACTATTGGCCAAGCCGAACATCGTTGTCTATAGTTGTGGAATGAGATTTAAAAATAATTCGAAACTCAAGTGCGAGCAACTTGCTGAACTTGTGTTGGAGTGCGGTTTTGTTTCGGCGGCAAGTGGTTTGGTTTGTTTGGACCGTCGTTTTTTTGTTGTCGCCGACGATGAAAATGCGTTTTTTGAATTCCTTTTTGATGATGAGTCAAGGTTGCTTAACGGGCGGGCCCATTCCATCTGGAAAGATCAGTTACCTGAGGACCATGCAGCCAGAAAAAAACTTAAACCAGACTTGGAATCCCTGTTTCAAATTGAACTTGGTGATGCAAAGGGAGACTCCTCGGCGATCAGTCTCTTGGCACTTCCCTCGGGATCGAAACAGAATCGTGTTAAGGGTGCGTTAGTTGAACTTTCAGAAAACACTCAACTTCAGGGTGTTGACCAATCCCAGCCAGGTCGATTGATATCTGCTTGTGAAATTGATGTCAGTCCTTTGTATCAAGTTCTGCGTGAGGAGTTCGCAGATCTCAACATCGAGGGAGCTGTTGTTTCGGCGAACAAAGTATTGCTAATGCAGCGGGGGAATTCGCTTTCAAGGGTCAATGCCATTATTGAGTTGGACCGGGAGGTTGTTGTAGATGAGCTTCTTAAGTTTCGAAAGATTTCGAGCAGATCCTTGCGAAAGACCACTAAGATTCAGTTGCCGATAATAAATGGCGAACTCTTGACGTTCACTGATGCTTGTATGGCAGGCGATCGGGCTTATTTTTTGGCCGCGGCAGAAAAAACTGATTCCACCTACGATGATGGAGAGTTTTCATCTGCAATCTTGGGTACGCTTAATCAAGATCTCACCGCAGTTGAAAGCTGGAGTGAGCTCGATGTCGAATTCAAGCCCGAAGGGCTCTGTTGTGAAAGAAAAAATGGTAAACTTGATTTTTACTTTGTGACCGACGCCGATGATTCGACGCAACCTTCGAAACTTTTTCGGGTTCGCTTGTAAATTGGGTTGAGAATTTCTAAAATTCTGACTTTGGCTTGCGATTTCAGCAAAGGAGTATTTGTGAAAATTTTGGGATACGCGGCAATGAATTCTAAATCTCCATTGACTGGCTTTTCTTTTGAGCGCCGGCAGGTTGGGGCCCACGATGTATTGATTGATATTCTTTTTTGCGGAGTTTGCCACTCCGATATTCATCAGGCTCGAGACGAATGGGGAGGGTCTGTTTTTCCAATGGTTCCAGGACATGAGATCGTTGGAAAGATCGCTCACATTGGCCCGGCAGTGACCAAGTTCAAGGTGGGCGAAAATGTTGGCGTTGGATGTTTTGTCGATTCTTGTCGGGCTTGCAGGTCTTGTCACGAAGGGCTTGAGCAATATTGCGAAGGGCATTCTGTTATGACTTATAATGGTACCGAGCGAGATTTAAAAACGCCAACATTCGGTGGGTATTCACAGAAGATCGTTGTTGATGAAAACTATGTATTGCGAATTCCGAAGAGTCTAGATCTTGCCCATGCGGCGCCATTACTTTGTGCCGGCATAACGACCTATTCGCCACTTCGGCACTGGAATGTGGGTAAAGGACAAAAAGTGGCGGTTCTTGGTCTTGGTGGCTTGGGACATATGGCGGTGAAGTTGGCGGCTGCGATGGGGGCCGAAGTCACGGTGCTGAGCTCTTCCGACCGAAAGCGCGCCGATGCTCTTCGTATGGGTGCTAAGAATTTTGTGAACACCAGCGATAAAGAGGTATTTCGAAGTTTGACGTCAAGTTTTGATCTTCTTCTGAATACGGTTTCGGCTCCTATTAATTTGGCATTGTATCTAAACACACTCAAACGGGATGCAACGATGGTGCTCCTTGGAATACCAGATCGACCAGAGATGTTGCCTTCGTTTCCCTTGATTGGAGCACGCCGAAGAATTGCAGGCTCCTTGATTGGCGGCATTCGTGAGACACAAGAAATGCTTGATTTTTGTGCCGACCATGGAATTAGTTCGGATGTCGAAGTCATCGAAATGGCCCAGATCAATGAAGCATATGAGAGAATGATAAAGGGTGATGTTCGCTATCGATTCGTAATCGATCTAAAGACGTTGTGAAAAGAGGAGATGGGTGTGAATAATGATCGAAGGCTGGTTTACTCAAGTGATCCCAAAGAAAACCAAAAATGTCCGAAATGTAAAGAATTAATCTCTTCATGCGTGTGTGCACCTGAAGTTGATGTCAAAACATATAAGTTTGTCGCAGTTTTGCGAATTGAAAAGTCTGGGAGAGGTGGCAAGACCGTTACCGTCATTGATCAATTGCCTAAACAGGAATTGTTTTTAAAGGAGTTGACCACAGAATTAAAAAAGAAATGCGGAACTGGCGGCACATATTCTTTGGCCGGAAAAGAGGGCCTGATCGAGATTCAAGGTGATAAGCGCGATGCCATTAGGACTCATCTTGAAAAACGTGGCATCAAGCACAAAGGTGGTTAGAGGAAAGCAAGCAGCGATCGGGCTAATGACAGAGAAGAAATGGCGCTGCATTTCAGTGATTCAGTATGTGTTAGACCAGAGGAGTGCATATTGCTACAGTGAGGTCTCAGATTCTATATTGGTTTTGGAATGAAATAATTTGAGCAAGTGCATGCTCTTTTAGGGCTGCGCATCTCAATTTTGATAGGAGAATTTTATGTACAACTTGCCTAAGCTTAAATTCGAAAAAAATGCATTAAAAGATTTTTTGACAGAAGAACAGATGTCGTTTCATTACGACAAACACCACAAGGCCTATATCGACAATTTGAATGGGTTCATGGAGAAAGATCCGAGTTTAAAAGCAAAAACTCTTGAGGAGATCGTGAAGACATCTTCTGGGGGCGTTTTCAATAACGCTGCACAGATTTGGAACCATACGTTTTATTGGTTTTGTATGACCCCTGAAAAGAAGGTCGTTCCTGATGCTTTGAAAAAAGCAATCGAAAAGGACTTTGGCTCATTTGAAGACTTTAAAACAAAATTTGTTGAAGGTGGCATGGGCACGTTTGGTTCGGGTTGGATTTGGCTCTGCAAAGATGCCTCTGGAAAGTTGTCGTTGGTTTCAACATCTAATGCCGCAGTTCCATTTACGAACGGGCAGATTCCACTTTTGGTGGCAGATGTTTGGGAGCATGCATATTATGTTGATTATCGTAATCTTCGAAAAAAATATCTTGAGACATTTTTGAACTATGTCGATTGGAATTTCGTAGCTGAAAATTTAGCAGCTTCGGGTACTCGCGAATTAACATCGACGATGAAGAGCTAGTTTTGAATTTTGCCAATAGACACTCTTTTCGTGGAATGTCTATTTTTTGTGGGCCTTTTTGTGGGGCATCGGCAGCCCTCTGCTGGACGTAAGTCTGATCTTAACGAAATCGTCTATATCACCGATAAAGCTGTGATGGAATCTGCAGCTAGAGTCACACCACAACAGCTCGAGCAAGAGCTTAACAATCGAATTGAAGAGCAGCGTCGTCAGGTCTTGTTGTCGACTGCCCGTGACTCAGCGCTCGTTCATGTATTTTTGGTCACGATCTATTTGCTTTCCATGAAATCCAGCCCGCACTTTCTATCCGTATCTTACTACTTTTGCGGTATGATCGTTCTAGTTATGGCATTGCGTTTAAGCCTGGCTCTTTATGCTGGGGATGTGATGAAAATGCCAAAATGGGTTTTACCGACTCTTCATTTCTCAGTCTTTGCCTTGGGGGCTAGCTGGGGTGGGCTTGCCATAGCTTACATTAGTCAGTGGGGAATTGCAGACCCTAGTTCAATGATTTTGATTTCAATTGTTTCGGCAATCGTCGCGGGTGGATCCGTTTCATTTAGTATCGATCCGCGGGTGTTCATTTTGTTTGCGTCAGCCAGCCTGGGGCCATTGATTTTGTATGGGGCTTTTCATTTGGATCAAAATTTAGGGCCGGCTTTATTTTTGAGTGAACTGATCTTCAGCATTTTTCTGGTTCGGCAGTCCTATATGTCGCAAAGGTTTAGAGTACAGCTTATCTATAACGAAGA